>DAHUYQ010000064.1 GCA_027315115.1 Solirubrobacterales bacterium
CGCCTGCGCGCCCGCGCGCGCGTTCGCGCGAGCCCGCGCCTGAGCCCGCGCCGTGCCCGCGCCTGCGTCCGTGCACGCGCGTCCGTGCGCGGCGCGGTCGCGCGTGCCTGAACCCGCGCCTGCGTCCGCGCGTGCCCGCGCCTGAGCCCGCGCCGAGGTCGGCTACTCGATGCCCTCGACCAGGTCGGCGAGCGAGTCCAGCTGCAGACCCTTGGCGAGAATGATCATCGTGTCCAGCCGCGGCGAGCGCAGGCAGCGCTCCAGCAGGCTCACCTCGGTGCGGTGCAGGTCGCATGCCTTCGCAAGCGCCTCCTGGGAGATGCCGGCGCGCTCGCGCAGCACGCGAAGATTGCGCGCGAACTGCTGACGCACCTGATCTGCGGACATCGCCTGCTCAGGGCCGGCGTAGCTCATGCAGGCAACTGTCGCAGAACGCGGATGGCATGTCTACAGACTTTCGTCTGTAAGAGCAGACGCCAGTTCGATCGCCAGAATCTGGTTGCGGATCCGCTGGTTCCTGCTATGGTCCCGCCACCGAAGATTCGCCTGATCTCTGGAACTCTTCGAGGAGACTTCTCCTTGAGCGTCGCCCTCACCTCTCCAGCGGCGCTCAAGGAGGCCCCGGCACGTGACTCTCCTCTTCCGCGTGCCGAGGCTGAGCAGGGGGTCGCGGTCCGCACCTGGAGGCAGCGGATCGCGGCCCTCTTCGCTGTGGGCATCCGCATGCGGGCGCTGCGCTACGGTGGCGCCGTGTCCGACGAACTGGAGGAGCTCCGCGAGCACGTGATCGCCTGCAGGCGCTGCCCGCGGCTGGTGACCTGGCGCGAGCAGGTGGCCAGGGAGCGCAGAGCCGCCTACAGGGACCAGACCTATTGGGGCCGGCCCGTCCCGGGCTTCGGCGATCCGGGCGCGCGCGTCGTGCTGCTGGGGCTCGCCCCGGCCGCGCACGGTGGCAATCGCACCGGGCGGATCTTCACCGGCGACCGGTCCGGCGACTTCCTGTTCGCCGCTCTGTTTCGCACTGGCTTCTCCAACCAGCCCACCTCGACCGGGCGTGACGACGGGCTGCGTCTGCGTGACGCCTGGGTGACCGCGGCCGTGCGGTGCGCCCCTCCGGCCAACAAGCCCACCGGGCAGGAGAGAGACGAATGCCTTCCCTGGAGCCTGAGGGAGCTGCGGCTGCTGCCGCAGGCGCGGGTGCTGCTCTGTCTCGGCGCGTTCGCCTGGGACGCGGCGCTGCGGTTGCGCGCAAGCCTGGAGTCGGGCGCCGAGGTGGGCGTGGCGGCGCCTGCGCGAGGGGCCCGCGCCCCCAGGCCCAAGTTCGCCCATGGCGCGGTCTCCGAGGGGGGCGCGCTTGCCCTGCTGGGCTGCTACCACCCAAGCCAGCAGAACACCTTCACCGGGCGTCTGACGGAGGCGATGCTCGACGAGGTGCTGCTGGCGGCCAGAAAGCTTGCCGGGCTCGCCGTTCCGGTCCGCGCCGGCGCCTGAGCCGGCTCTGGCTTGCGGTCCGCGCCGGGCCTGAGCCGGCGCTAGCCTCGACCGGGTGAGCAAGAGCAAGGCCGATCCGCTGGCCGGCTTCAGCGAGCCGGTGCGCGACTGGTTCGCGGGCGCGTTCGAGCGGCCGACACCCGCGCAGGCGCAGGCATGGCCCGCGATCGCGGCGGGGGAGCATGTGCTGCTCTGCGCCCCAACCGGGTCCGGCAAGACGCTCGCGGCCTTCCTGTGGGGCATCGACACGCTCGCGCGCGAGCCCGCCGGCGCTCTCACCCGGCTGCTCTACGTGTCGCCGCTGAAGGCGCTCTCCTACGACATCGAGCGCAACCTGCGCACCCCCTTGCGCGGGATCGGGGCGGATCTGCAGGTCGCCATCAGGACGGGCGACACGCCCCAGCGCGAGCGTGCCGCGATGGCGCGCCGGCCGCCGGACATCCTGATCACCACACCCGAGTCGCTGTATCTGCTGCTCACCTCTCAGGCGCGCAAGATGCTGCAGAGCGTGCAGACGGTGATCGTCGACGAGGTCCACGCCGTCGCGGCGACCAAGCGCGGCAGCCATCTGGCGCTCACGCTGGAGCGACTGGACGCGCTCGCGGGGCGCGACGTGCAGCGGATCGGCCTCTCGGCGACGCAGCGGCCGCTGGAGGAGGTCGCCCGCTTCCTGGTCGGCCCCGCGCGCAGGTGCGCGATCGTCGACGCGGGCGAGCGCAAGGCGCTCGACCTGCGGATCGAGGTGCCGGTGGAGTCGATGAGCGCGCCGGGAGAGCGATCGGCGGTGGCGCCGGCGGGCGCCGGCGAGCCGGGCGCGGTGGCGGAGCCAGACGCGGCGGGGCGGCTCGCGGGCGCCGGCGAGCCGGGCGTGGCGGCGGGCGAGTCGAGCGCGGCGGGGCAGCTCGACCCGCTGCTCGCTCCCGCGGACGGCCTCGCTCCACTCCAGGGCGGCGAGTCCCTCGCCAACTCGATCTGGCCGGCGATCTATCCGCGCCTGCTGCAGCTCGTGGAGCAGCACCGCTCCACGATCGTCTTCGTGAACAGCCGGCGCACCGCCGAGCGGGTGGCCGTGAGGCTGGGCGAGCTCGCGGGCGAGCGCGAGATCGCGCGGGCACACCACGGGTCGCTCTCCAGAGAGGAGCGCACGCAGGCCGAGGAGATGCTCAAGGCCGGCGAGCTGCCGTGCCTGGTGGCGACCTCGAGCCTGGAGCTCGGGATCGACATGGGGGCGGTCGATCTGGTGATCCAGATCTCCTCACCCAAGTCGGTCGCCTCGGGGCTGCAGCGGATCGGGCGTGCCGGGCACTCCTTCGGCGAGGCGTCCAAGGGTCGCATCTTCCCGCGGTTTCGCGGCGACCTGCTGGAGTGCGCGGTACTGGCCAAGCGGATGCGGGAGGGCGAGATCGAGCCCACCGTCGTGCCGCGCAACGCGCTCGACGTGCTCGCACAGCAGATTGTCGCCTCGGTGGCGATCGAGGGCGAGCTCAGCGTCGCCGAGCTCCATCGCAGGGCGCAGCGCACCTACAGCTACGCGGAGCTCTCGCTCGCCCAGCTAGAGAACGTGCTCGATATGCTCGACGGGCGCTACCCCTCCAGCGAGTTCGCGGAGCTGCGGCCGCGGATCGTCTGGGATCGGGTGAGCGGCACGATCACGCCCCGGCAGGGCGCGCAGCGGCTCGCGGTCACCAACGCAGGCACCATCCCCGACCGCGGTCTCTACCTCGTCACGCTGCCAGACGGCAGGCGCGTGGGAGAGCTGGACGAGGAGATGGTCTACGAGGCAAGGCCCGGCCAGGCGTTCATGCTCGGCGCCTCAACCTGGCGGATCGAGGAAATCGGCCGCGACCGCGTGATCGTCACCCCCGCCCCGGGGGCGCCCGGCGCGGTCCCGTTCTGGAAGGGGGACGGGGTCGGGCGCCCCAAGCAGCTCGGAGAGGCGATCGGAGCCTTCTCGCGCTGGGCGGTCGACCAGCCCGCGGAGGTGCTCGAGCGCGACTACGACCTGGAGCCGCGGGCGGCATCCAACCTGCTGGAGCTGCTGCGCGAGCAGCGCATCGCGACGGGCGTGATCCCGAGCGAGCGCACGATCGTGGTGGAGCGCTTCCGGGACGAGATAGGCGACTGGCGGCTGTGCGTGCTCTCCCCCTACGGCAGCCGCATCCACACAGCGTGGGGGCTTGCGCTCTCCGCGACGATCCGGGCGCAGCTCGGCCTGGAGTGCGACGCGATCGCCTCCGACGACGGCATCGTCCTGCACCTGCCCGACACGGAGCAGCCGCCGCGCGCCGACCTGGCGCTGCTGATGCCCGACGAGGTCGAGGACCTGGTCGTGGGCGAGCTCTCGGGCTCCGCGCTCTTCGGCGCGCGCTTTCGCGAGAACGCGGCGCGCGCCCTGCTGATCCCGCGTGCGATGCCCGGCAGGCGCACGCCGCTGTGGCAGCAGCGGCTGAAGGCCCAGTCGCTGCTGCAGGTCGCCCAGCGCTACAGCCAGTTCCCGATCGTGCTGGAGACCTACAGGGAGTGCCTGCGCGACGTGCTCGACCTCGACGGGCTGCGCGAGCTGCTGGCCAGGCTGCAACGGCGGGAGGTCTCGCTGGTCGAGGTCGAGACCCCGACCGCCTCCCCGTTCGCCTCCTCTCTGCTTTTCGACTTCCTGGCGACCCACATGTACGAGGGGGACACGCCGAGCGCGGAGCGTCGTGCCGCCGCGCTCTCGCTCGATCGCGAGCTGCTGAGGGAGCTGCTCGGCCAGGAGGAGCTGCGCGACCTGATCGACCCGGCCGCGCTGGCCGAGGTCGAGGCCGCTCTGCAGGGTCTCCCGCCGGCGCGCGCGGCGCGCGACGCCGACGAGCTGCACGACCTGCTGCGCCAGATCGGCGACATGAGCGAGGCGGAGGCTGGGCGGCGGGTGGCGGCCGGCGTGGAGGCGCCGGCGCTGCTCGGCGCGCTGCGGCGCCGGCGGCGCGCCATATCGCTGCGCATCGGCGGCGAGGAGCGCTGGATAGACGCCGCCGACGCCGGGCTCTACCGCGACGCGCTGGGCGCGGCGCCGCCCGGCGGGCTGCCCGCCGCCTTCCTGGAGGAGCGACCGGATGCGCTGAGACTCCTGGTGCGCAGATATGCGGCCTGCAACGGGCCCTTCCTCGCGGCGGCTCCGGCCGCGCGGTACCAGCTCGGTCGCGCGGTGGTGGAGAGCGCGCTCGGCGAGCTGGAGGCCGCCGGCGAGGTGGTGCGCGGGGAGCTGCGTCCCGGCGGCGCCGCGGGTGAGCGCGAGTGGTGTGAGGTGAACGTGCTGCGGCGGCTGCGACGCGCGTCGCTGGCGGCGCTGCGCAAGGAGGTTGAGCCGGTCGATGCGCGCGCCTTCGCCGCGTTCGTGGCCTCCTGGCAGGGCGTCGATGCCCAGCCTGCCGCGGGCGCCGGGATCGAGCGACTGCGCGAGGTGCTGGTGAGCCTGCAGGGCCTGCCGCTCACCCCCTCGACCTGGGAGCGCGACGTGCTGCCGCGGCGTCTGGGCGCCTACTCGCCGGCCTGGATGGACGCGCTCTGCTCCAGCGGCGAGATCGTCTGGGTGGGAGCGGGCGCGATCGGTCGCTCCGACGGGAGGGTGGCGCTCTACTTTCGCGAGGACGCCGAAGCGCTCGGGCCGCCTCCCGGCCTGCCGCCGGCGCCAGAGGGCGATCTCCACACCGCGATCCTTGAACGGCTGCGCCGGGGCGCCTGCTTCTTCAGCGACCTGCTTGGGGAGCTTGGCGTGGGCGCGGGCGCGGGCGCGGGCACAGGCGCGGGCGCGGGCGCGGGCGCGGGCGCGGGCGCGGGCGCGGGCGCGAGTTTGGGTCTGGACGCGCGTGACGGCGCCACCGTGCCCCGGCCACAGGAGATCCTGGACGCGCTGTGGGATCTCGCGTGGGCTGGCCTGGTGTGCAACGACTCATTTGCGGTGCTGAGGGCGGGTCGCGCCAGCCCCGCCGCGGCGGCAGGGCGCCATGCCACGCGTCCCCGCCGCTCGGGTGGCCGGTTCGCGGCACGGCGCGGCAGCGTCGCCACCTCCCACCCGCCGGGCAGATGGTCGCTTACGGAGTCGCTCTTCGAAGGTCCGTTCGCGGCCGATCACCGCGGCAGGCGCAGAGCGAATGCAGAGCTGCTGCTCGAGCGCTACGGCGTGCTCACACGCGAGCTAGTCCTCGGCGAGGGGGTTCAGGGGGGCTTTGCCGGCCTCTACGAAGAGCTCAGCCGCCTGGAGACCGTCGGCGCCGCGCGTCGCGGCTACTTCGTCGAGGGTCTCGGTGGAGCTCAGTTCGCGCTTCCCGGTGCGGTCGAGCGGCTGCGCGAGGCCCGCGGGCAGGCTGCGCACGAGCGGCATGGGCCTGTCGCGCTGGTGCTGGCCGCGACTGACCCGGCACAGCTCTACGGCGGCGCGCTGAGCTGGCCCGCGTCGGCGCGGCGTTCCGGCAGGGCTGGGGGCGATGGCGCCAGCGACGCGGGCGATGGTGTCCGGGTGGAGCGCGACGGCGCCCGCGAACGCGGCGAGCGCGCCCCGGGGGAGCGCGACGGCGCCCGCGACGCGGGCGAGCGCGCCCCGGCGGAGCGCGACCGCACCCACGACGGGGGCGAGGGCACCCGACGCGTTGGGCGGGGTCCGAGCAGAGTGCCGGGGGCGCACGTCGTGCTCGTCGACTGGGAGCCTGTGCTCTACGTGGAGCGCGGCGGCCGTGGCCTGCTGACCCTGCTGCCCGCGCGGGAGCAGACCCCCGGAAGCATCTCGCCCAGGCTGCATGCCGCGCTTGCCGCGCTCGCCGGGGCCGCGCGCGAGGGACGGACCGGCAAGCTCGCGATCGAGCGTGTCGACGGCGAGCCGGTGCTCGGCAGCCCGCTGGAGAGCGTCCTTGCCGAGCTCGGCTTCAGCGCCGGCCCCCGCCGCATGACCCTGCGGGCGGGGTCGTAGAGCCGTGCGGGCGGGCTTGAAGAGCGGCCACGCCAGCGTTCCCGCTGCAGGCTCGGCCGATTCGTGGGAGACTGGATGTGGGTCGCAAATATCAATATGTGACAAGACGATGAAAGCCCTGCAAACGCCCACAACCGTGCCGCCCAGTGTCTCCGACGAGCACTTGGCGGGGGCCACGAGTCGGAAACACTTTGATGCGTTTCCAGCGCGACCTGGAGTCGGAAACAGTGGAAGCGTCTTCTCAGTGGACTATTGACTCGGGCGAGGCAATGCGGTAACGTGGAATTGTCGGGATAAGCCGAATCGGGAGCGAGGCCAGGATGGAAGCTGACAGGCAACCAGCGGCGCGCGTCGGGGAGGGGTCCGACTTGGAGGGTGCATCGGCACCCGATCTCCCCGCCAGTGACGTTGAGAACGATCTTCGGGATGGGGTGACCAGCGTGGAGGATGGGCAGGCATCGGGTCGCGCCAAGGGAGCTGCGCTCTACAAAAAGCTCCCCCACGGTCCACATGGGATGGACCGTGCGGCGGTAGCACGCAACCAGCGCGTGCGGGTGTACGGGGCGATGATCGAGTCCGTCGCCCGCAAGGGCTACGCCAAGACGTCTGTGGCGGACGTGATCGGGCTGGCGGGCGTCTCGCGGCGGGCCTTCTACGAACACTTCGACAACAAGGAAGCCTGCTTCATCGCCACGCACAACATCGCCGCGCGGCGCACGAGCCAGGCGATGCAGCACGGCTGGGAGTCGGAGCGCGGCTGGGCCAACAGGCTGCACGCGGCGTGCAGGGCGATGCTCACCGACATCGAGCGCCACCCCAAGAGCTCGCACCTTGTGATGGTGGACGTGCTGGGCCTCGGACGCAAGGCATACGACTGCATCCGTGGCTACAACGTGCTCTTCGAACGCTCCGTGGTGACCGGATTCGTGCTCTCGCCTGACGGCGCGATGTGCTCGCCCGTGGCGCCACGCGGGATCGTCGGCGGCGTCCGCCACGTCCTCAGCGGGCGCATCGACACGACTCGCTGGAAGCGGATACCGGGCCTCACAGACGAACTGCTCGACTGGATCGCCTGCTGCCGCACCCCGGCGGTCGAGCGCCTGGCGGGCATTCCGCAGCAGCCGCCGCTGCCGCGCGAGCAGTTCGGTGGACGCCCGCCGCGCTTCCTGACCGGCGCAAACAAGCGTGTCGACGCGATGCGCGCGATCGTCGACCTGACGCTCGAACATGGTCTGCAGGAGCTCACCGATCCGCAGATCGCTCACCGCGCCGGCATGACGACCGAAGCCTTCCACAAGCAGTTTCGCACCAAGGAACAGGCGTTGCTGACGGTCGTGGAGGAGTTCTGTGCCGAACTGCGCGACGTCGTGACGCGGGCCGCGAACAGGGCGGAATCCTGGTCGGAGGGCGTGAGGCTCGGCATGGCCGCCTACATCGACCACATCGCGCGCCACCCCAGCATCTCGCGTGTGGCGTTCGTCGAGCTCTACGCCGCAGGTTCAGGCGCGGCCTCGCACATAGGTTCGGCCGGCGAGGCGTTCACGGGCTTCCTGTCCGAGACCGGCGCGACGCCACAGCGCGCGCCCTCCGTTGCGACGGACGCGCTCACGGGCGCTCTCTGGGCGGTCATCGGCAGCTCGGTGGCCAGCGGGCGGCTGCGGTTCCTGCCGGCCACGCTCGACCACCTCACCTTCACGGTCCTTGCGCCCTACACGGGTCCACGAGCCGCGATCGAGGCGATCGAAGAGGCGGCCGCGAAGTCGGGCGGGCGCATATCGGGTCCCAAGAAGGGCGCATCGGCCGATGCGTCCGCAGCGCAGCAGGTCGCGCTGCCGCCTGCCGATCCGGGGTCGCCTGACGCCGATCAAGAGGCGCTGGAGGGGCTGGACGAGAGCCTGCCCGACTGAGCAGACGCCCGCGCCGGGACCTGGCGCCGTTGGCGGGAGCGGGGCGCCGTACGCGGGCGCGGTGGAGCGGGCCCGCGCCCCCGCGCCGCACGCATCGCTCTGGAGGACTGCGGCGGCGCTGGACGGGTTGTGCGATTGTGAACGCTGAGATGTCGATCGCAGCGGATCAGGACGCGGGCGCCCCAGAGCGCCGGATAAGGCGGGTTGGCCACAAGGGCGCCGCGCTGCTTGCGCCCGGCAACACGCTTGCGGCCTTCGACGCGGCGCTGCAGTCCGGCGTCGACATGATCGAGTTCGACGTGCTCAGCGAGCGCCCCGACGGCAGCGGCGCGCTGCTCATCGCGCACGACTACGAGGCGCTGCGGCTTGCCGAGGAGCCGCTGACCCTGGATCAGGCTCTGGGCCACCTCGCCCAGAGCGAGTTCGCGGGCATCGAGTTGGACGTGGACATGAAGCTGCCCGGCTACGGCGGCAGGGTCGCAGACGCCCTGCGCGATGCCGGCCTTGCCCAGCGGGCCCTGGTCAGCGCCACATACACCCGCGAGCTCGGTCTGCTCAAGCGCCTGGCGCCCGAGATCAGGGTCGGCTGGTCGATCCCGCGCGCTCGGCGTGACTACACGGCGCACTCGCTGACCGCGCTCCCCGCGCTGGCGCTGCTGGGGGCTCTGCGCGCCTGGCTGCCGGCGAGGTCTCGCGCGGTGTTGAAGGCGGGCCGCTACGACGCGATCATGGCGCACTGGCGGCTGATCAACGACGCGCTCGTGGCGGCAGTGCACGAGGGGGGCGGCGAGCTCTACGCATGGACCGTCGACGATGCGCGGCAGATCGACCGCCTGGCGGCGATGGGGGTCGACGGCATCATCACCAACGATCCGCGGCTGTTCGCCGACTCGGCGGCGGTCGCCTGACCCGCCGGCGCCGGGACACGTGCGCCGGGACGCCTCGTGCGCCGGAACGCCTCTGCGCCGGGACATGTGCGCCGGGACGCCTCTGCGCCGGGGCGCCTGCGCCGCGGCCGCCCGACCCGCGCGCCGCGCCGCTCACGCCGCTCAGCGGATGGTGCAGGTCGCGGCGCTGAAGCCCTTGGGCACCGCTCCGGCGGTGCTCGGATGCCCGCCGGTCGTCGGGCGCGTGGTGGACAGCGTCACCTTCGAGCCGCGCCGCCACTGGAATTCGACGATCCCGCGCAGCTCATAGGAGCCGCCGCGACCGGGCGCCACCAGCACGAAGGTGCGGCCGATCTGACGCGTCGTGGACGCGTCCCCGACCTTCACCGCGCCGGATGTGCCCCCCTTGGGAAGGTTGACCCACCGTTTGGTCCGCTGGTCCATGTACTGGACCTGGAAGCTCATGTACATCGTTTCCTTCGCCTGCCCGTTGGAGGGCATCGACCCGCGCACGCCCACGAGCGGATGCGGCTTGGAGGCGCACACGTCGATCGTCGCCCACAGTTCATGTCCGTCGCGAAGCGCGGGCGGACGCGAGGTGCTGTGGGAGCTGGAAGGTGAGCCGGCGGGCCGCGCGCCCGCCGCGGGACTCGCCGGCGCCAGCGCGGCCAGGGCGAGCATGGCCGCTGCAGAGGCAGCGAGCCCGCGCGTGGCGGTCATGGTCGGAATCTCCATCGAGCTCATCTCTCCCGCGGCTCAGGTTGCCGGCACTCGCAAGACGATAGCGGCGCGCCGGTGTGATATCTCCTGGCCAAATGTCAAGCGCGCCGTCATCGTCAGAGGTGGTGGACCTGCTGACCAGGGTGCCCGTCTTCGCGACGCTGGAGCGGGACGATCTGCAGCGGATCGCGCAGCTCGCGGTGCCCCGCCAGTTCGAGCCGGGCCAGGTCGTCTTTCGCAAGGGCGATCAGAGCGACACCTGCTACATCGTTCGCTCCGGGCACGCGCGCGCCGTGCGAGAGCATCCCGACGGCCGCACCATCACGCTCGCCACCTTCGGCCCGGGAGACATCTTCGGAGAGCTCGCGATGTTCGAGGACGAGCGCCGGTCGGCGACGGTGGAGGCGATCGAGCTGACCAGCGCCGTCGCGGTGCTCGGGCCCGACATGCGGCGGCTGATGTCGATCCATCCGCAGATCTCGATGCGGCTCGCGATCGCGCTCGGCAGGCGGTTGCGGGAAAGCAACGAGCGCCTGGCGCGGCAGTCCTTTCAGACCGTCCAGAGCCGGGTCGCGGTCGCGCTCAGCGAGCTGGTGGCGCGCGCGATCGCCGAAGGGGCCGCCGAGACCGAGGTGCCGGTGGTGACCACGCAGGCTGACATCGCCCAGCTCGCGGGCTCCTCGCGCGAGTCGGCAAGCCGCTTCCTGGCCGTCCTGGAGCGCGCGGGCGTGATCTCACAGGGTCGTGGACGGCTCGTCGTCCACGACCCCGAGGCGCTGGAGTCCTATGTCTATTGAGATCGAGGCCTGCGCTGCCTGCTGAGCGCCGTGGTCGCTCACGCGGCCCGTCGGAGATCTCCGCGGGCGGCGTCGTGGTGCGCGACGGCGAGGTCGTCGCGATAGTGCCCACGCGCCGTGCCGCCGACGGCGCGCGCGTGCTGGCGCTGCCCAAGGGGCACATCGACGAGGGCGAGACGCCCCTGCAGGCGGCGATCCGCGAGGTGCGCGAGGAGGCGGGAGTGGTCGTGGAGCACCTCGCCGACCTCGGCGAGGTTCGCTACTGGTACACCCGCGGGGGCCGCCGGATCTCCAAGGCGGTGGCCTTCTTCCTCTTCGGCTACGTGGAGGGGGATCTCGCCGACCACGACGAGGAGGTGGAGGAGGCGCGCTGGCTGCCGCTGAGCGAGGCGCGGCAGAGCCTCTCCTACGCGGGCGAACGCGAAATGATCGAGCGCGCGATGCGGGTGCTGCGGGAGCGAGATGGCGCCGGCGCATCCGGGGACCGCAAAGACCGGTAGCCTCTTCTACGGTGCAGGTCCTGAACTTCTACTCCACGATCTTCGCCGACGAGCTCAAGCGCGGCCGCAAGACCGCGACGATCCGCCTCGGCGACAAGTCCGGCAAGTACCGCAAGAACCAGCTCGTGCTCGTCACGATCGGCTACCAGTACTCGCCGCGCGAACGCATCTTCGAGGCGGTGATCGACCAGGTCGAGGTGATGCGGGTGGCCGACCTCTCGCCGCGCGACATCAAGCACGACAACCCCGAGTTCCGCCGCCACGAGGAGCTGATCAACTTCCTCGAGCAGATCTACGGCCGCAAAGTGTCCATGGAGGACACGGTCACGGTCGTGCGCTTCTCCCAGATCGTGGATCAGCCCTCCGGCATGACCGAGGTCATGAAGGGCTTCGGGGGCGCGCAGAACTAAGAAGGCCGGGCCGCATGCGGCCCGGCCGGGGGCCCCGCATGCGGGGCCCCCTCCGGGTCGCGCATGCGCGACCCGGCCGACCGGCGCATGCGCCGGTCGGTTGGCACTCAATCGTGAAGAGTGCCAACAAGTTCTTGATCTTCGCCCCCGCTCGTATATATTGAGGGCGCTGGCACTCTCAAGCAGAGAGTGCCAACACTGTTCTTCACGAAGCGGAGGTCTGAAAGATGAAACTGAAGCCCCTGGGCGATCGTCTGATCGTGCGGGCAGTCGAGGAGGAGGAGACGACGGCCAGCGGCCTCGTGCTTCCCGACACCGCGAAGGAGAAGCCCCAGAAGGGCAAGGTCCTCGCCGTCGGCGACGGCAAGCTCGACGACAACGGCAAGCGCATCCCGCTCGACGTTGCCGAGGGCGACGAGGTCCTTTACAGCAAGTACGGCGGCACCGAGATCAAGGTCGACGGCGAGGAGCTGCTCGTCCTGCGCGAGTCGGACGTGCTCGCCAAGGTCGCCTAAGGCGTCAAAGCAAGGAGATTGAACGAGAGATGGCACACAAGGAGCTGAAGTACGACGCCGAGGCGCGCAAGGCGCTGGAGGCGGGCGTCGACGCCGTCGCCAACGCGGTGAAGGTCACGCTCGGCCCGAAGGGCCGCTACGTCGTGCTCGACAAGAAGTTCGGCGCGCCCACGATCACCAACGACGGCGTCACGATCGCGCGTGAGATCGAGGTCGAGGACGTCTTCGAGAACCAGGGCGCCCAGCTCGTGCGCGAGGTCGCCACGGCGACCAACGACGTCGCGGGCGATGGCACCACGACGGCGACCGTGCTCGCGCAGGCGATCGTCAAGCAGGGCCTGAAGAACGTCGCGGCCGGCGCGAACCCGCTGGCGCTCAAGCGCGGCATCGAGAAGGCGGTCGAGCAGGTCGTCGCCAACATCGGCTCGCAGTCCAAGGAGGTCTCCGGCAAGGACCAGATCGCCCGCGTGGCGACCATCTCCGCCGGCGACGATGAGATCGGCGACGTGATCGCCGACGCGATCGAGAAGGTCGGCAAGGACGGCGTGGTCAACGTCGAGGAGGGCCAGACGTTCGGCATGGACCTCGAGTTCACCGAGGGCATGCAGTTCGACAAGGGCTACATCTCCCCGTACATGGTCACCGACCAGGATCGGATGGAGGCGGTGCTCGAGGACCCCTACATCCTGATCGCCAACCAGAAGATCGGCTCCGTGCGCGACATCCTGCCGGTGCTCGAGCAGGTGATCCAGAGCGGCAAGCCGCTGCTGATCATCGCTGAGGACGTCGAGGGCGAGTCGCTTGCGACCCTCGTGGTCAACAAGCTCCGCGGCACCTTCACCGGCGTCGCGGTCAAGGCCCCCGGCTTCGGCGACCGCCGCAAGCGGATGCTCGAGGACATCGCGATCCTCACCAAGGCCGAGGTGATCACCGAGGAGATGGGCCTGAAGCTGGAGAACACGCAGGTCGGCCAGCTCGGCCGCGCTCGCCGCGTGGTCGTCGGCAAGGACACGACCACGGTCGTGGACGGCGCCGGCGATGCGGAAGCGATCAAGGGCCGCATCACCCAGATCAAGAACGAGATCGAGAACACCGACTCGGACTTCGATCGCGAAAAGCTCCAGGAGCGGCTTGCCAAGCTCTCCGGTGGAGTCGCCGTCGTGAAGGTCGGCGCCGCGACCGAGACCGAGATGAAGGAGAAGAAGCACCGCGTCGAGGACGCCCTGCAGGCGACCCGTGCGGCGCTGGAGGAGGGCATCGTGCCCGGCGGCGGCGTGGCGCTGCTGCAGGCCTCGACCAAGGTGACGGTCGATGAGCTGGCCGACGACGAGAAGACGGGCGCTCGCATCGTGCTGCGCGCGCTGGAGGAGCCGCTACGTCAGATCGCCGAGAACGCAGGGCTGGAGGGCTCGGTCGTCGTCAACGACGTCCGCAAGGCCAAGGCCGGCGAAGGGCTCAACGCCGCCACCAACGAGATCGTCGATCTCGTCGCGGCCGGCGTGATCGACCCGGCGATGGTGACGCGCTCGGCGCTGCAGAACGCGGCCTCGATCGCCAAGAACATCCTCACCACCGAGGCGATCGTCGCCGAGGTGCCCGAGAAGGAAGGCATGGGCGGCGGTGGCGGCGGCATGCCCGACATGAGCGGGATGATGTAGTCAGAGCGATCTGACTTCGCGTCCCTGGGACGCACCGTCGAGGGGGCCCGGCAGCGATGTCGGGCCCCCTTTTCTTTGTGGCTCAGGACACCGCGCTGAGCGGACGGGGCGGCTCTCCCACGTACTTCGCGGTGGGGCGGATCAGCCTTTTCTCGCGCTTCTGCTCGAGGATGTGGGCCGACCAGCCGGCGACGCGGGCGCACGTGAACATCGAGGTGAACAGCTCCGCCGGCACTTCGGCCAGATCCAGGATCACCGCGGACCAGAACTCGACGTTGGTGGCCAGGACGCGGTCCGGGCGACGGGCCTGGAGCTCTGCCAGGGCGGCATTCTCCAGCGCCTCGGCGGTCTGGAAGCGGGGCGAGCCGAGCTCGCGGCAGGTGCGGCGCAGCACGCGCGCGCGGGGGTCTTCGGCGCGGTAGACGCGGTGCCCGAAGCCCATCAGCCGCTCGCCGCGGTCGAGCGCTTTCTTGACCCAGCCCTCGGCGTCGCCGGTCGCTTCCACTTCGTCGATCATCTTCAGCACGCGCGAGGGGGCGCCGCCATGCAGCGGGCCGGACAGCGCGCCGACAGCGGATGAGAGCGCGGCCGCGCAGTCGGCGCCGGTCGAGGCGACGACCCTCGCGGTGAAGGTGGAGGCGTTCATGCCGTGCTCGGCGGCGGAGATCCAGTAGGCGTCGATCGCGCGCACGTGATCCGGGTTGGCCTCGCCGCGCCAGCGGAGCAGGAAACGCTCGGGAATCGATTTGGCCTTGTCGATCTCCTCCTGCGGGACGGGCGGCTGTCCGCCGCCCCGCGCCGACTGCGCCACGAAGGAGAGCGCCATCACCGACGCGCGCGCGAGGTCCGCGCGGGCCTGCTCGTCGCTGATGTCGATCACCTGTCCAAAGCCCCACTCCGGCGCCAGCATCGCCAGCGCCGACTGCACGTCCACGCGCGGGTCGCCCGAGCGGACCGTGAGCGGATGCGGTTGCGCCGGCGGCAGCCCGGGCTCCAGGGTGCCGTCGACGAGCAGGCCCCAGACCTTCTCGTATCCGACTTTGCCCACCAGCTCCTCGATGTCAACCCCGCGGTAGCGCAGTGAGCCGCCGGCCCTGTCGGGCTCGGCGATCTGCGTCGCGAAGGCGACCACGCCCTCAAGGCCCGACTGCACCTCAGGATGCTCTGCGGCGGGAGGGGAGGAGCTTGCGACTATCGGGGGTTGCTGCGGAGGGGATTGAACCTCGCTCATTGGACTCGCTTTCTGGGCTGATGGCCGGGTAGGGAGTCGGTCCCGCTGGGTCTCAGTCTGAACCGACCCGGCTGCCTTGTGGGCAGGCGCATATCGTCGCAAGAACCGGGACGATAGGCTCCGCCCCGTCCAGCCGCGCGCTCGCGCTCGCAGGCACAGCCGATCGCCGCGGCATCGCGTCCTTGAGGAGGATCTGGTGGCTGACGGCGATCTGATGTTCAAGCCGGCGCTGGAGCTGGCGCAGATGGTGCGAGCCGGGCAGTGCACGGCGCGCGAGCTCGTGGAAGCGTCGCTGCGGCGCATAGCGGAGCTCAACCCGCGGATCAACGCCTTCGTCGAGATCGACGACGAGCGCGCGCTGGCGGCGGCCGACCAGATCGCGCCGGGGGACGAGCGGCCCTTCGCCGGCGTGCCGATCGCGATCAAGGACAACCGGCCGGTGCAGGGGCTCCGCTGGAGCTTCGGCTGCAAGCTGATGGCAGAGCACGTCGCCGTCTACGACCACTCGCTCGTGCGCCGCCTGCGCGACGCCGGCTTCGTGATCGTGGGCACCACGACGATGCCCGAGTACGGGATCCTGCCGACCTCCGAGGCGAGCATCTTCGGCCCCACCCACAATCCGTGGGACCTGGAGCGCTCCTCCGGCGGCTCCTCCGGCGGCGCGGCGGCGGCCGTGGCGTCCGGGATGCTGCCGATCGCGCATGGCAACGACGGTGGCGGATCGATCCGCATCCCCGCCGCCTGCTGCGGTCTGGTGGGGCTCAAGCCCCAGCGGGGGCGCATCTCCAGCGCGCCGGAACTCGGGGACTCGATGCTGGGCATCGACGGGGTGCTGGCGCGCAACGTCTCCGATACCGCGGCCGCGCTCGATGTGCTCGCCGGATACGAGGTCGGCGACGCGACCTGGGCGCCGCCGCCCGGCGAGCCGTTCTCGCGGGCTGCCGCGCGCGACCCCGAGCCGATGCGAATCGCCTTCACGACGCTGCCACCGGTGCCGGACGCGGTGGTCGACCCTGCGTGCGCGCGGGCGGTCGCCGAGGCCGCAGAGCTGCTGCGCTCGCTCGGACACGAGGTGCAGGAGGTCGATCCGCCGTGGCAGGTCGAGGGTCTGACCGAGCTGTTCGGGTCGGTCTTCTGCGTCCATATCGCGCTCTCGATCGCCTTCTCGGCCTCGGTGGCCGGCCGCGAGGCGTCCTCGAGCGAGATGGAGCCGCTGAGCTGGGCGATCTACTCGATGGTGCGGGGGCTCGGCGCGGTGGAAGGGCTTGCGGCCACCACGCAGCTACAGGCCTTCGCGCGCGGGCTGATCTCCTTCCTTGAGCCCTACGACGCTCTGCTCACGCCGGCGCTGGCCGAGCGCCCGCTGCCGCTTGGCACGCTCGACGCCTGCTCACCGCAGCCGATGGAGACATTCACGCGCTCCGGGCTGTTCACGCCGTTCACCCCCGTCTTCAACGCGACCGGGCAGCCGGGGATCTCGCTGCCGCTCTTCCAGGGCGACGACGGCCTGCCGCTCGGCGTCCAGCTCGTGTCAAGGCCGGCGGAGGAGGGGCGGCTGCTCGCGCTCGCGGCCCAGATCGAGGCGGCGCGGCCGTGGCACGACCGGCGGCCGCCTGTGAGCTGAGGCTCAGCCGCGGCGCGTGGGCCGCCGCGGGCGGCGTGCGGCGGCGTTCAGGCGGCGTTCAGGCGGCGCCCAGCGGCGTTCAGGCGGCGTTCAGGCGGCGCCCAGCACCGCCTCCATGCGCTGGGGCGCCACACCCAGCGCCTGCGCGTCCGCCGAGCCGCGGGGCGCGAGCATCGGCACCTGCATCAGCTCTGCCTCGTCCCAGGTGACCGGGGCGCTCGGGCCGAGCGCGCGCTCCAGCATCCGCAGCGCTCTGCTCGCCAGGGCGCTCGGCACGTGCAGAAGCCTCTGGCGGCGCCCCAGCGACCTGAGCACCACCCGGATCGTCTCGTCGTGGCTGAGCGTCTGCGGGCCAGCGAGCTCGAAGCGGAGCTGCCGCGGGGCCGCGGGGGCCCTGCTGCCGATCTCGCTCCCGGCGGCGTCCGGCGGGCATTCGCCGCGCAGCGCGGCGTCCGGCGGGTGTTCGCCGCGCAGCGCGGCCGCCACGCAGTCGGCGACGTCCTGCGCCCAGATCGGCTGGAAGGCGGCCCTGCCGCTGCCCGGGACGGGCGTGAGGCCAAGCAGCGAGACCCGCTCCAGCAGCGTCAGCCAGTGGTCGCCAGGCGCGTAGACGAGCGATGGCGCGAAGACGACGCAGTCGATGCCCGCGTCCATCACCGCGCGCTCGGCGAGCGCCTTGGCACGGAAGAAGCGGCAGCGGTGGTGGGGGCTCGCGCCGAGCGCCGAGAAGAACAGGAAACGCCGCACGCCCGACTGACGGGCGGCCTGCACCATCCGCCAGGTCGCGATCGCGTTGAGCTCCTCGATCGAGCCCTGCGGCTGGTCCCTGATCGCGGCTGCCAGATGCACGACCGTGTCCACGCCGCGCATCGCGTTGCGGAAGGAGGGCGGGTCGGCGAGATCGCCGAGCGCGATCTGGACTCGCACCCGCTGGGCGCCGAGACGGCGAGGGTCGCGCACCAGGCAGCGTACCTCCGCGCCCTGGGCGAGCAGGCGCGTGAGCAGTGCGGACCCCACCTGGCCGGTTGCGCCGGTCAGTAGCAACATGAGATCAACCTACCGGAGCCTTGCTCTTGCGTCACGGCTCGATAGGATCGGCCTTCGGCCGCCGAGGCGCGGGGAGGCACCCCGGCACCGCACGCGGGACCGGCGCTGCGCCGCGCCCCTTAGAATGAGCTTCTCCCCCCAAGAGAAGCCGACGACGAACTGAGATAGGAACCAGGGAACAACCGTATGGCCTACGTGATAGCTGAGCCTTGCATCGGCACGAAGGACAACTCCTGTGTCGAGGTCTGCCCCGTTGACTGCATCCATCCGACTCCCGATGAGCCCGGCTACGACCCCGCCGAACAGCTCTACATCGACCCGGAGGAGTGCATCGACTGCGATGCCTGCGTGGAGGCATGCCCGGTCGACGCCTGCTTCGCGGAGGATCAGCTCCCCGACGAGTGGCAGAAGTTCGCGCAGATCAACGCCGAGTACTTCGCGACGAGCAAGTAGACGGCCGATAGCCGGCGCGAGGCGCGGCCGGTAGCCGGCGCGAGCGGCGTGTCCGCTCGCTCGTTCGCGTGCCGAGCGGCCCGCGCGCGGGCCGCGGGCCGCGGGCCGGGCGCAGAGATGTCAGTCGGCGGGCCCTGAGCTCGCCGGCGAGAGGACGCCTTCGAGCTCGCGCAGCGTCTGCAGGAAGATCTCGATGCCGCTGAGCAGCAGCGCCCGGGTGATCACCAGCGGCGGCAGGAAACGGGCCACGTTGCGGTAGTGGCCGCCGACCTCGATGATCAGACCGCGCTCGCAGCAGGCCCTGCGCAGGCTGCCGGCAAGCTGCGGCCAGGGCGTCCTGGCCTCGCGGTCGCTGACCAGCTCGATCCCGATCATCAGCCCCCGCCCGCGAACCTCGCCGATGCTCGGCATTCCGGCCGCCGCCTCGCGCAGGACCGAGAGCGCGAGCTCTCCCAGGCGCTCGGCATGGGCGACCAGGTCGGTCCGCTCCATGAAGTCGATCGCGGCCGACCCGGCGGCCATCGCGACCTGGTGCCCGCGGAAGGTGCCGATGTGGGACCCGGGGCCCCAGGTGTCCAGCGACGAGTCGTAGGCGATGCATGAGAGCGGGAAGCCGACGCCGCCCAGCGCCTTGGACATAGTGATCACGTCGGGGACGATCTCGTCGTGTTCGCAGGCGAACATGCGGCCGGTGCGGCCGAAGCCCGCCTGGATTTCGTCGACGATCAGCGGCACGTCCTGCTCGCTGGTGATCCGGCGCAGCTCCGTCATGTAGCCGGCCGGTGGGACGATCGTGCCGCCCTCCCCCTGGATCGGCTCGATGATCACCGCGGCGGGCTTGGGGATGCCGCTGTGGGGGTCCTTGAGGCTGGTCTCCACCAGCTTCGCGCACGCCAGGCCGCAGCCGTCGGGCCGCAGACCCAGCGGGCAGCGGTAGCAGTACGGGTAGGGCATGAAGTGCACCGGGCTGCTGAGCGGTCCGCCGCAGTCGACGTCGCTGGTCACCGCCAGCGCTTCGGAGGTCATGCCGTGGTAGGAGCCCTGGAAGGCGATCACCGGCGTGCGGCCCGTGTGGGCGCGGGTGAGCTTGAGCGCCGACTCGACCGCGTCGGAGCCGGTCGGCCCGCCGAAGTGGAAGCGGGCGGTGTCGCGCAGGCGGCCGGGCAGCAGCCGCTTGAGCTTGCCCATCAGGTCCAGCTTGGTCCTGGTGGGGAAGTCCAGCGCATGCACGAGCTTGCGCTGCTGCGCGGCGGCGGCGGCCAGCACGTCCGGGTTGCCGTGGCCGACGTTCAGCACGCCGGCGCCGCCGAAGAAGTCCAGGAAGGTGTTGCCGTCGGCGTCCTTCATCGTGGCGCCGAAGCCTTCCTCGATCGCGATCGGCACGCTGCGCGGGTAGGAGCGCGCGTTGCTCTCCAGTTCGGCCTGGCGCTGCAGCAGCTCGCTGGAGCGCGGTCCCGGCACCTCGCCGGCGATCGAGGGCGCGGGATCGAAGTGCAGGCCCGCGAGCTCCGCTTCGGACGCGGAGGAGGAGGCGGACGCCGCGGGTGCGGACGTGGCCGACGCCGACGCGGGCTGCGACGCCGACGCGGGCTGCGTGTTCTCGGCCGTGCTCACCGTAGCTCCTTCATGGTCGGGAAGGGCAGCACCTCACGCAGCGTCTCGCGTCCGCTGAGGATCATGATCAGACGGTCGACGCCCATGCCGCCGCTGGCGGACGGCGCCAGCCCGTACTCCAGCGAGCGCACGTACTCCTCGTCGTGCGGGTGGGCCTCGTCGGCCTCGTCCCCGCGTCCGCGCCGCTGCTCGACGAAGCGCTGGTGCTGCTCGACGGGGTCGGTCAGCTCGCTGTCGCCGCTGACGAGCTCGATCCCGCCGATCACGGCGTCGAAGTGCTCGGCGAGCTGCGGGTGCTGCGCGTGGCGCTTGGTGATCACGAACGGCTCGACGGGGAAGTCGAAGACGATCGTGGGGGCGACGATCGTCTGCTCCACGAGCTTGGTGTAGATCGTGTGGACCGCCTGCGCCCAGGTCGCATCCGGGTGGATCTTCTCGTCGTGCTCGCGCAGCAGCCCGATCAGGCGCTCGCGGTCGCTGGCCAGGATGTCCACGCCGGTGACGCGCATCACCTCCTCCTGCATGGTGGTGTGCTTCCAGACCGCCAGGTCGATCTCCTGCCCGCCGCGCATCACCTTGGTGGTGCCAAGCACCCTGCGGGCGACGTCCGCGACCATCTCTTCGGTCAGGCTCGCGACGCCCCTGTAGTCGGCGAAGCTCTGCAGCCACTCGAGCATCGTGAACTCGGGGCTGTGCCGGTAGGAGATGCCCTCGTTGCGGAAGCACTTGCCGAGGTCGTAGACGTTCTCCAAGCCGCCGATCAGGCACCGGTTGAGGTAGAGCTCGACGGAGATGCGCAGCGAGAGCTCGCTGTCCAGGGCGTTGTGATGGGTCACGAACGGCCGCGCGGAGGCGCCGCCGGCCAGGCTCTGCAGCACCGGCGTTTCGACCTCGATGAAGCCGTGCTCGCCGAGGAACGCGCGTAGCGCCTCCACGATCCTGGTGCGCAGCAGGAAGAGGTCGCGCGTGGCCTGGTTGGCCATCAGGTCGAGCTCGCGGTAGCGGTGCCGGGTGCCTGCGTCCTCCACGCCGTGGTAGCGGGCCGGAGGCGTGCGCAGCGCCTTGGTCAGCAGCGTCAGCTCTCGCACGCTGAGCGCGAGCTGCCCGCGCTGGGTGACGTAGAGGCACCCGGACACCGTGACGATGTCTCCGATGTCGAGATCGAGCGTGCGGGCGTAGGCGTCCTCGCCGAGCGTCTCGTGCGCCGCGTAGAGCTGGATCTCGCCGGAGCCGTCCTGCAGGTCCAGGAAGGTCTTCTTGCCGTGCCCGCGCCGGCCGACCACGCGTCCGGCGACGGTGTAGGGCAGATCCTCATGCTCGCCCGGGCTCAGCCGCGCAGGGTCGTGCGCGGCGGATATCGCCTGCACGGGCGTGCGCTGCCGCACCTCGGCGTAGGGGAACGGCTCGACGCCTTCGTCGCGCAGCCGCTGCATCTTGGCAAGCCGTTCGTTGGTGCCCGCCAGCAGCTCGTCCTCGCTGGGGAGCTCTGGGTGAAGGCTGTCTGTGTCTGCTGATGTGCCTGACATTTCAATGAAGATGATCGGTCGCTTCCTGGATTTCTTTGCCGCCGGCGGACCGGCGCGTACTCTCGTGAGTCGGCGTCCCATTTGCAAGTTTGGCGGCAAGCCTGCAATTTCGGGAGCCGGGCGCGAGGGCTCCGTCTGGAGCCTGCCGGTCATGCGTGTTTCCGTCTGACCGGCCGCGAGTCGCGCGCCCTCGCGGTTGGGGCGGGGATGCGCGCGTGGCCGCTCAGGCCATCGGCAGCGACATCCCCGCCGGTTTCGGCGAGGGGGACGCTGCGGGAACCTGCTGCACGGGGAGAACCGGCAGCGAGGCGGGCGCGGACGGGGTGAGGGCGATCAGGCCCCGAGCGGCATGACGGATCGCCTGCGCGGCGGGGTCGTCCGGGTTCTCGAGCACGAGCGGCACGCCGCTGTCGGCGTGCTCGCGCAGCGGCATCGTCAGCGGCACCTTGGCCAGCAGCGGAACGTCGAGCTCGTCGGCGAGCTCCTGGCCGCCGCCCTCGCCGAAGATCTGGAAGCGCTCGCCGGCGGGCGTCACGAACCCGGACATGTTCTCGATCACGCCCGAGATCTCCAGGGAGAGCTTGCGCGCCATCTCCGCCGAGCGCCTGGCCACCTTCTGGGCAGTCGGCTGCGGCGTGGTCACGATCGTGAAGTGTGCCTGCGGGAGCAGTTGGGCCAGCGTCATCGAGACGTCGCCGGTTCCCGGCGGGAGGTCGATCAGCAGGTGGTCGATCGCGCCCCAGTCGACGTCCTGCAGGAACTGGGTCAGCGCCTTGTGCAGCATGGGTCCGCGCCAGACGACCGCCGAGTCCTCCTCCACGAAGAAGCCGATCGACATCACCTTCACGCCGTGCGCCTCCAGCGGGATGATCTTCCTGGCCGCCGAGACGTCGGGACGCGTGGCGCCGAGCCCGTACATGCGCGGAATCGAGTAACCCCAGACGTCCGCGTCCAGGATGCCGGCGCTCTTGCCTTCCGCGGCCAGGGCGGCCGCGAGGTTGGCGGTCAGCGTGGACTTGCCTACGCCGCCCTTGCCGGAGCCGATGCAGGTGACCGCGCCGACCTGCGCGAGCGCGCCGTCGGGCAGGCTGCCGCGGCCGAGCTTCTGGCGCAGCGCCGCCTTCTGGGCATCGTCCATCACGTCGAAGTAGACGTTCACGTGGCTGACGCCCTCCAGCGCCGCGACCGCCTCGCTGACGGCGGTCTGGAAGTGGCCGCGGATCGGGCAGCCGGCGGTCGTGAGCGAGACCGTGACATCCACGACCCCGTTGGCGCCGAGCTTGATCTCGCGCACCATGTCCAGCTCGACGATCGACCGCCTCAGCTCAGGATCGATCACCGAGCGCAGGGCATCTCTGATGGCTGCTTCGCTGCTCATTGGTCCATTCTGGCAAAAACTAGGAGCGGCGCGGCGAAACGACCAGCGGCGCGGCGAAACGACCAGCGGGGCGGCTGGGGCCGCCCCGCTGGCATGAGGGAGGAGAGGGTCCTGCTTCCACCGGCGGGGGTATGGGCCGGTAGACCTTCCCGTGTCCCGGTCTCCAAGCCGGGACGCGGGGGAAGCACATCGGCTCAGGCGGCCTTGCGGGACCTGCCTGTCCCGGGGAGCCGGTCCTGAACCTTGCCCGCGAGCGAGCCGCGATGCCTGTCGAGGTCGCTGACGGCGCGATCAAGCTCGCCGCGGCGCTTGCGCAACTCGCGCTCGAGGCGGACCCGCGTCCGGCGCGCCTCACGCTCGAGGCTGTTGCGGGCGGTCGTGCCGCGGCGCTCGAACTTGCGCAACTGGGCCTGGGCCCTGGCGTTCGCGGTCGAGGGGTCACGGGGCAGATCGCCCACGCCGGCGGCCAGCTTGTCGCGGGCGATCAGCGCTGCTCCGACGGGAATCAGCACCGCGCGTTCGGCGTAGCTGCCGACCGCGCCGATCGTGCCCGCGCCGGAGCGCGCCTTGACGGCTGCGGCGCCGCGGGCGCCGGTTGCGGTGGAGCGGGCGCTTGTCGCCGCCTTGCTCGTGCTCTTCTTGGCGGCGGCCGCCGTGCGCTTCGGGGCGGCCTTCGTGGTCGCGGACTTGCTGGGAGATGTGTTTGCTGTGGGGCTCATAAGCGTTCTGAAGGGGTCTCCTGGTCTCTTGCTCGTTCTCTTATGTCGTGTCCGTCTGAGCCTAGCACCGAACATCTGTTTGTAAACCGCGCGAGCGAGATTGTTACATCTGGCCATCGGGAAGCCGTGAACGGGGCGCGAAATCTGGACAGTTGGCCCACCGGCTTGTAACGGCAGGAACGTGCGTTCGAGCTGTTCGTGGCGGCCGCCCGATCCACATGTCCGATTTTGCGGGCTGCCTCCGCGGCCGGCCGGCGGGTCGTGCGAGCGGTCGGGTCGTGCGAGCGGTCGGGTCGTGCGCGCGGTCGGGCTGTGCGAGCGGTCGGGCTGTGCGAGCGGTCAGGCTGTGCGAGCCAGCCAGGAGAGGGGCTGCTCGAGCTCGGCGCTGGTGGGCAGCCCTTCCGGCGAGCGCCAGGCCGGCGCCAGCGCCGTGGGGCCGGCCTGCTCGACGACCGCGTCGCAGAAGCGCCTGCCCACCTCGTACTGGCGCATCTTCAGCTCCAGTCCGAGGACGCGCTCCAGCACCCTCCAGGGCAGCGGGCGCATCTGGCGGCGGCGCGTCATCGCGCCGCGCAGCCGCGGCAGCGAGGGCAGCAGCCCTACGCCGACCGCGTCCATCACGTGCTCGGCGTGTCCCTCGATCAGCGACATCGTCGCCTGCATCCTGTCGATCAGCCGCCAGCGGTCCTCGCCGAGCGTGATCCGTATCAGTTCGCCGTTGCGGGCCCTGGCGATCAGGTCGGACATCTGCCTGCGCATCGCCGCCACGTCCGGTTTGCCCGCGAGGTCGCGCAGCGCGAGCAGGTCGCGCAGGCCGGCGCCGCCGCTGCCGCTCGCGTCAATCTGCATGCTCTCCATCAGCTCCGTGATCATCCCGGCCAGGTGCTCTCTCAGCCACGGCGCGCCTCCGAACTGGACGGCGTGGGTGATCTCGTGAATGGTCACCCACCGCACCAGCTCCTGGCGGTCGACCTGCAGGCTCAGGGATGCCTGGGCGAGGTTCGGCGCCACCAGCAGCAGGCGTGGAGTGGGCGAGGGGTCGAGCAGCGCGATGTCGTACTGGCCGAGCACGCGCTGGGAGAGCATCCCGGTGAGCGCGCCGACCTGGACGCCGATCAGGGCTCCCGAGAAGGAGCGCGCCAGGCCCGCCAGCGGTCCCAGACCGCCGCCCATCCGCTCGCTCAGCGGCTCCAGCAGCGGGCGCATCGTGGCGAGGTTGGCGGCTATCCAGCGCGGGCGGTCGACCATCTCCAGGGCAGGGATGCTCTGCTCGGGCCGAAGTCCCGTGTAGGCGGAGATCTCCTCGGCCAGCGCCGGGGCTTCCAAGGTCTCCGGGTCGATGCCGAGCACAGCGCTCCCGGCCGCGGGCGCCTGCCCGGAGCCGCGCCCGGAGATGCCGGACACGAACTCGCCGACGTGCTGTGCCATGCGCCAATCGATCGTGCCCATGCACAGAGCGTAGGACAGCGCCTGGGCGAAGGCCGCACCTCGCGCCGACGCTCGCCTGGCAAGCCGGACGCGCGGTCCCTGCGAAGCGCGCCGGACGGTCGTATCTTAGGTCTGTGTCAACGGTCACATCGGTGGTGGACGATCTCTGCCGCTCCGGCGGCGAGATCCGCTTCTGGCGGTGCGCCGACGAGCGCGTGGAGGCGCTCGCGGTCGCCGCGGACATCGAGCGGCTCGTCTTCCACGACGAGGTCCCGCCGCGGCGGATCGCGGTGCTGCTCCCCGATGCGCTGGGCGAGGCGCGTGAGCTGCTGAGCGCGCTGCAGGAGCGCGCGATCCCGCATCGGCCGCACGGCGCCGGGGCGATGCTCCAGCGCGCGGAGATCAGGGATGCGCTCGCGTGGATGCGGCTGCTGATCGACCCGGGGGACGCGGGCGCGGCGGTGCGCGCGCTGATCAGGCCCCCGATCGAGATGCGGCACGTCGATCTGGCCCAGGTGGTCCAGATCGCCCGCCGCCGGCGCCTGGACGTCGTGGCGGCGCTGCCCGCGGCGGTGGAGTCGCCGCAGGTGCCGCCCCAGGCGCGCGAACGGGTCCACCGGTTCCTGGAGCTGCACAGCGAGGCCGCGATCGCGCTGGCCGAGATGGCGCCGCAGCGCTTCCTGGACCAGCTACTGGACAGGCTCGGGGCCGTCCGCGGGGGGCCGCTGAGCGCCTCCTCGACGCTTGCGCAGCGCGGCGCCAGCCTCGCATGGCTACAGGCGCAGGCGCGGGCCTTCTGCCGGCGCTACCCCTGGGCCGACGGGCGGGAGATGGTGCTGCGCCTGCTGGCCGTCGCCGAGTCGGGAGAGGAGCGCGTGGCGACGGAGGCCGATCGGCCGACCGGGGGCAACGGCGCGGCCGGGGTCCAGGACCACGGCGAGGGGCTCGTGCAGCTCATGCGTCTCGACGCGCCCCCGCGCGGCGAGATCGACCACGCCTATCTGGTGGGCCTGTGCGCGTCGCAGGGGCCGGCGGCACTCGCCGCCGACACGGCGCTTGGAGCGCTCGCGGAGCTTGGATGCCGATCGGTGGTCCTCTCCTATGCGGTCGGTGGCGAGAGCCAGCAGGCGGCCGTGCCGGACCCCGCGGTCGAGCGCATGCGCGGCGCGATCGGCGCGCCGTGGCAGGAGATGGCGGCCGCGCCGGCGGACCCCGACCAGGCCATCGAAGCGGCGCTGCGGGCGATGCGCCAGGAGCTGCTGGACGGCGTCGCGAGCATCGGCGGCCGCCTGCGCGAGCTGCGCCTGGACACCGAGATCGACGTCTCGCACGGCGTCGTGCGCTACCTGGAGCTGGTCAAGCTCGCCGCGCTGCTGGAACGGCCGGCGGGCCAGAGCATCGCCGAGGCGCTCGCGGACGTGAACGCGCGGCTGCTGCCGGCGGTGAGCCCGCTGCAGCGCGAGATCCTCGAAAGCTCGAGCCTCGACGAAGAACTGCTGGCCGGCCGCGGGCTCGCGCAGGCCGCGCCCGCGCTCGGCCGCGCCGAGGCCGGCGCGCCGTCGCTGCAGCGCTTCCTGCCCAGGCGCGGGGAGGGGCTGCTGCTCTCCGCCTCGGACATCGAGACCTATCGAAGCTGCCCGCTGCGCTACAAGTTCGCGCGGGTGCTGCGGATCCCCACGCAGGCCACGCGTCATCAGCGCTTCGGGATCGCGGTGCACCAGGTGCTGGAGCGCTACCACGCCCAGGGCGGCGGCCCGCTGGAGACGCTGCTCGCACTGCTTGAGGAAAGCTGGCGGCGGGCCGGCTTCGGCCTGGACGCGGAGGACGGGACGCTGCACGATAAGGCGCTGGCTGCTCTGCGGCGCTACCACGAGCGGCTATCGCAGCAGCGCTGCGAGCCGGTCTGGTTCGAGCGGGCCTTCTCCTTCAGCCTCGGCCGCCACCACGTGCGCGGCCGCGTCGACCGCGTGGACCGGCTGCCCGACGGCGGCTACGAGCTGATCGACTACAAGACCGGTCGCCCCAGGAGCGAGCAGCAGCTCCAGCAGGACATCCAGCTCTCGCTCTACGCGATCGCGGCCAAGGAGTCGTGGGGGCTTCACACCTCCAGCCAGGCGTACTACTACCTGCTCGACGACGAGAAGGTGCCGTTGCCGAGCACGGCCGGCGGCGCGGAGTGGGTGCGCCAGACCGCGGTGGAGATCGCCGAGGCGATCCTGCGGGAGCGCTTCGAACCCACGCCCTCGCCGGCGGCGTGCGGGATGTGCGACTTCAGGATCGTCTGCCCTGTGGCAGGCGAGTGAGCGGGTTTGGACCCGACCGGCGCATGCGCCGGTCGGCCGGGTCGCGCATGCGCGACCCGGGGGGACCGCACATGTGCGGTCCCCTAACGATCCTCGCCGCCACGCTGGCGCAGGAAGCGCTGGAATTCGCGCGCCAGCGACTCGCCCGAGGGCAGGTTCTCGGGACCGAGCTCCTGCGCCTCGTCGGTGTCTCGTTCCAGCCGCTCCACGAACGCCTGGATGTCGGGATCGCTCTGCACCGCAAGGCCGACCTGGCGCTCGTACTCGGCGGCGGAGAGCTCCAGCTCGGAGAGATCGACGGAGGGGCCCGCGACCAGCTCCACCTTGCGCAGCAGCGCGAGCGTCGCCTTCGGGTTGGCGGCGGCCGCGACGTAGTGCGGGACGCTCGCCCAGATGCTCGCCGTCGCCAGGCCCGCCTCGGTGCAGGCGGAGTGCAGCACTCCGATGATGCCCGTCATGCCCTCGTAGCTGCTGGTCTGCAGGCCGAGGCGGTCGAGGATCGTGGGGTCCGACGCGCTGCCGGTCATGCTCACCGGGCGCGAATGGGGCACGTCGGCCAGCAGCGCCCCCAGCGTGACCACGAGCTGCACGCCGAGCGCCTCGGCCAGGTCGACGATCAGCGAGCTGAAGGTCTTCCAGCGCAGCGAGGGCTCCGCGCCCTGGACGATCACCAGGTCGCGCTGGCCGGCCTGTGAGCGCGCCTCCAGGATCTCCACGGAGGGCCAGACGATCTTGCGGCTGTGCTCGCCTGAGAGCTGGATGCGCGGGCGGTTGGCCTGGAAGTCGTAGAACTCCTCGATGTCCAGGGTGGCGAAGCGCTGCGCTCCCAGCTCGTCCGCCAGATAGGAGGTGGCGCCCGAGGCGGCGTCGCCGGCATCGTTCCAGCCTTGGAAGGCGCACACCATCGCGGGGTCTTTGAGACCGCTCGGCCGGTGCTCCCATATCAACGGCTGCATCCGAACCACCGTACATCATGGGAGGCCTATGTCCGCGCAGAGCACGATTGCGACGCTGCGCCGCGGCGAGCAGGTCGACGGCCTGTTCGCGTGCGTGCGCAAGGAGCGCCTGCTGGCGCGCACCGGCAATCCCTATCTCACGCTGGAGTTGCGCGACAGCACCGGCAGCGTGCTCGCGCGCGCGTTCAACGACGCGGACGTGCTGGCCGGCCGCTTCGAACGCGGCGACATCGTGCGCGTGCGCGGCAGGGTGGGCGCCTTCAAAGACGAGCTGCAGCTCGAGCTCACGCAGATAGAGCGGGCCGAGCTGCCCGAGCAGGAGATGGCCCGCTTCCTGCCGAGCACCAGGCAGGACGTCGAGGAGCTCGAGGGGTTCCTGGAGCACCTGGTCAGGGAGATCTACGAGCCGGGCCTGCGCGGGCTCTGCCAGCGCCTGCTCTCCGATCGGCGGCTGCGAGCGGAGCTGCGACGCGCGCCGTGCTCGTTGCCCGGCGAGAGCTCTGGGCGCGGCGCGCCCAGGCATCACGCCTACCTCGGCGGCCTGCTGGAGCACACGGTGGCCGTGTCGAGCATGGCGGTCGAGCTCTGCACCGTTCACGCCCGGCTGGACCGCGACCTGCTGATCTGCGCCGCGGTCGTGCACGACCTGGGAAAGACGCAGGAGTTCTCCTACGCGGCCGAGATAGAGCGCACCGAGCAGGGCAGGATGCTCGGCCACATCGAGCTGGGGCTGCGCCTGATCTCCAGGGCGGCGCCCACCGAGCTCTCCGAGCGCCGCAGGCTCGCGCTGGAGCACTGCGTGGCGCTGCACCACGGGCCCCCGGACGGCGCCGATGTGCGCTTCGCCTCCGCGGAGGCGGCCGCGCTGTACCGCGTCAACGCGCTGGACGCGCACGTCAAGGGCATGCTGGAGCGGGGCGCCGGGACCGCGCGGGCGGCGGCGCGGTAGGGCGCGGCGCGCGGCGCGTGGAGCGGCTCCGCAGGGCGCCGTGAGGGCCGCTGCGGCGATCAAGTCGCGGCAACGGGCTGCCGATCAGAGCACCTATGGAGTCCTCGACCATGCACGGCGCTGCCGCGCTGGCCCGCCGACCCGGGCGGTTGCTGGGCGACATCGCCGTGGACCTCGGGTTCGCGACGCGCGAGGACGTCGAGATGGCGGTGCTCGCCGCACGCGAGCGCGGCGTTCCCACCGGACAGGTGCTGGTCGAGCGCAAGGTGATGCGCCAGGACCAGCTTGCCAGGGTGCTGGCGGAGCGGTTCGGCGTGCCCTACGTGGACCTCTCCACGACCGAGGTGGACATGGGCGTGGCCAACATGCTCAGCCCGGAGGCGATCCGGCGCTACCAGGCGATCCCGATCGGGCTGGACCAGGACGGCGCGCTGCTGCTGGCGATGGCCGACCCCGCCAACGTGCTGACGGCCGACGACGTGGCGATGATCACAGGCAAGCGGGTGAGGGTGCTCGCCGCCTCCGCGGAGGACGTGCTGCAGATCGCCAGCCGGTTCGAGGGGATCGCGGAGTCGATCGACGAGATAGCCGCGGTCGAGCCGGAGGACGAGGAGCAGACGCTCGCCGAGTCGGCCGACGCCGACGCCCCGATCATCAAGCTGGTCCACTCGCTGATCGCCCAGGCGGTCGCGCAGGGCGCATCCGATGTTCACATCACCCCCCAGGAGGGGGACACCGAGGTGGAGCTGCGCGTGGACGGCGTGCTGCACCGGGCCGCGACGATCCGGCGGCGGATGACCCCGGGAGTGGTCTCCCGGATCAAGATCATGGCCGACCTCGACATCTCCGAGCGGCGGGTGCCCCAGGACGGCCGGCTGGCGCTCACCGTCGACTCCTCGCGCGTGGACATCCGCGTCGTGACGCTGCCGCTGGTCGGCGGCGAGGGGGCGGTGCTGCGAATCCTCGACGGCGGCGCGGTGGTGCGCGAGCTCTCCTCGCTCGGAATCGCTCCGCGAGAGCTGGAGGCGCTGCAGAGCGCGCTCGCACGGCCGCACGGCGCGGTGCTGGTGACCGGCCCGACGGGGTCGGGAAAGTCCACGACGCTATACGGCGCGCTCGGCGCGCTGGCCGGCGGCGAGCGCAGCGTGATCACGATCGAGGACCCGGTCGAGTCGCGGATCCCCGGCACGAAGCAGATCCAGGTCACGCCACGATCGGGGATGAGCTTCGCGACCGGCCTGCGCTCGATGCTGCGCGCGGACCCGGACGTGATCATGGTGGGCGAGATCAGGGACGCGGCCACGGCGCAGATCGCCGTGGAGGCGGCATTGACCGGTCACCTGCTGCTCTCGACGCTGCACACGCGCGATGCGCCCAGCGCGCTCTCCCGCCTGATCGACATGGGCATCGAGCCGTTCCTGGTCTCCGCCGCCGTGGACTGCGTGATCGCGCAGCGGCTCGTGCGGCTGCTGTGCCCGCACTGCAAGCGGCCGATGCAGCTCTCCGAGCAGGTTGCCCAGCGCTACGGGCTGCACGGCGCGCAGGTGTTCGAGCCGGGCGGCTGCCAGCGCTGCTCGAGCTCCGGCTATCGCGGCCGGATCGGCGTCTACGAGGTGATGAGCATGAGCCAGGAGCTAAAGGGCCTGGTCATGGAACGCGCGCGGGTGCAGGAGATCGCCCGCGTCGCCGAGCAGCAGGGCATGAGGCGGCTGCGCGACGACGGCCTGCAGAAGGTAAGGCAGGGGCTGACCTCGATCGCCGAGATCGAGCGGATCGCCGCGAGCGTGCTCTAGCGGGCGCTAGCCGGCAGGCGGCGGTGTCGGGGCCTGCTGCGTCGGCACCTGCTGCGTCGGCACCTGCTGCTGAGCCTGCTGCGGCTGCGGCTGGGCGGCTGTCAGCGTCGGCTGCTGGGGATGATCGCCCGTGACCGACGACTTGAACTCGCGCAGCCCCGTTCCGAGCGAGCGGCCTATCTCAGGCAGCCGCTTCGCGCCGAACACCAGCAGCACAAGCAGAAGCAGAAGCAGGATGTGGAGCGGGTTGTCTAGTCCCATCGAGTCGATGTTAGCGCTCGCGCAGCGCGCGCCGCAACAGTTGCGCGGCGATCAGCAGCATCAGCCCGGCAAAGGCGATCTGCAGCGCCTTGCCCGACAACGCGTTGGCCAGGGCGACCCCCCCCGCCGCGCCTCCGACCGAGAGCACGCCGATCAGCAGCGCGTCACGCCCGCGGACGTTGCCGTAGCGGCGCTGGCTGGCGGCCCCGGCGATCACCACCGGCAGGATCGCGAGCAGCGAGGTGCCCTCCGCCACGTGCTGGGAGAGGCCCAGCACGATCACCAGTCCGGGCACGAACACCACGCCCCCGCCGACGCCGAGCAGCCCCGCGATCGTGCCCGCCAGCAGGCCGATCAGGATCAGCGCCACGACGCTGCCGGCGCTCATCGCGGGATCACGCTCATTTCAGGATCAGCTCCGCGGCGCTTGCGATCAGAAGCGCGGCGAACATCAGCGTGATCGCTCGCGTGTCCAGGCGCTGCTGCAACCAGGTGCCAAGCAGCGCGCCCCCGACGGCCGGCACGCCGATCAGCAGGGCATCTCCGTAGTTGACGTTGCCATAGGCGGCCTGGAAGATCGCCGCGAAGGAGGCGACGAAGATGATCGCCGCCAGCGAGGTGCCGGTGGCCTCGCGCGTCTCGTAGCCGAGCCAGAGCACCAGCAGCGGCACGATCACCGAGCCGCCCCCCACCCCGAAGATGCCGCTGAAGAGGCCCGCGGCGGTGCCGATCGCGACGAGTCTGAGGGGTCGGTTGCCTGGCACCGCAGGCATGGTATGCCGCGGGGGCTCCGGGCTTTCGCCCGGCGGGGCTGCGGGCTTTCGCCCGCGGGGCTCGGGGCTTTCGCCCGCGGGGGCTCCTGGCTTTGCGGCGCTGCGGCCATGCCGCGGCATCGCTGCGGGCTTAGCGCTTCAAACGTGCGCCCCTGATGCGAAACGTCGGCATACTAGGTGGCGTGTCCCCGGCCGCGACGCTTCTCGAGACGCTGGAGCCTCTGCGCTCAGACCCCCTGCACTCCGCCGTGCTGCTCGACATCGACGGGACGCTGGCGCCGATCGTGCGTCACGCGGAGGACGCGCACGTGCCCGAGGCCACGCGCACGCTGCTGATCGAGATCGCCAAGCGCTACGGCGTGGTCGGCTGCATCAGCGGCCGGCGCGCTGGCACCGCGCGTCAGATCGTGGCGATCGGCAGCATCGCCTACGTCGGCAACCACGGCGGCGAGCTGCTGCGGCCCGGGGCCACGAGCGTGATCGTGGCGCCGGAGCTTGCGGAGTGGACCGAGCGCGTGCAGCGGTTCGCGAAGAGCGCCTACACGCAGGAGCGGATGCGGCTGCGGATCAGGATGGAGGACAAGGGCGCGATCGTCGCGCTGCACTGGCGCGGCGTGCCCGACGAGCAGGCCGCCGAGCAGGCGGTCGCCGAGCTGGCTGGCACCGCGGAGAGCGAGGGGTTCGCGGTGCACTGGGGACGCAAGGTGCTGGAGGTGCGACCGCCGGTCAGCTTCGACAAGAGCGTTGGCATCGAGCAGCTTCTGCACCAGGACCCCGAGGAGAGCGCCGAGCCGCTGAGCGGTGCGGTCTACGTCGGCGACGACGTCACCGATCTGGATGCATTTCGCGGCCTGCGCGAGATCGCCGGGCGGGGCGAGCTTCGCACCGCCGTCTGCGTGGCAGTCGCGTCCGAGGAGGCGCCGCCGGAGCTCGTCGAACAGGCCGACATCACCGTCGACGGGCAGAGCGGCGTACGGGGTCTGCTGGAGGCCCTGCTTTGAAAGAGTTGCGGGCTCTGCTTTGAAAGACCCTCTGAGAGCAGCCGTCGGGTGCGCTTCGTCGACTTCCTCAAGACCACCGTCCTGCTGAGCGCCGGCGCGGCCTCGGCGCTCGCGGCGATAGCGGTGCTCTCCGCGGCGGTGAAGGGCCAGACCGCGCTGGTCGGGATCGCGCTCGGCTGGTGGGTGCTGGCCGCGGCGATCGGCCTGTGGATGGGGCGGCGCGCCGGCGTCAGCGCGTCGATCGGGCATCTGCTCGCGGGCGCGAAGGCGAGCACCGCGCTGCCCGAGATGCGGCCCGCGCTGACCTTGCTGAACAGGCTCTGGGCGCTGCTGATGTTCGCGATCGTCGCGGGCGCCCTCGGATTCCTCGCGCCGCAGATCCCCGGGATCGGGGCCGGCTTCTCGCTGATCTTCACGCTGGCGTGGCGGCGCCAGCACGCGGCTGTCGCGGCGATCGAGGATCGCGACGGCGTGCGCTTCTACGTCAAGCACACCTCCCCGATTAGGCCGATCGAGCTGCTGCGCACGCCCGGTTTCAAGGCGGTGCGCCCGGAGCACGTGCCGGTCTGAGGGGTCACCGCGCGGGGCTCTGGGGCGGCGCGGGGCTCTGGGGCGGCGCGGGGTCTGGGGCCGCGCGGGGCTTCTCTGGGGCCGCGTGGGGCTCTGGGGCGGCGTGGGGCTCTGGGGCGGCGCGGGGCTCCGGGGCCGCGTGGGCCGCGCCCGGTGCGTCGCGCGCAGCCCGCGCGCAGAGCGCTACCGCGCGCGTTTGCGCAGCGCCTTTAGCCGTGGCCACTCCAGCGTGTTGGCCACGTCGTGGCTGGTCAGCCACGCGCGCCTTGCGCTCGCCACGCCCCAGCGCATGTTCGCCAGCGTGCTCACCCTGTGCGCGTCGGAGTCGATCACGAGCTTGACTCCCGCGGCGGCCGCCGCTCGCGCGGCCGGGTCGGGCAGGTCGCGCCTGTCGGGGTTGGCGTTGATCTCCAGGAACGTGCCCGCGCGGGCGGCTGCGTCGAAGACCGCGTCCAGGTCCAGCGCGTAGGGCTCGCGCTGCTCGACCTTTCTGCCGGTGGGGTGGCCAATCGCGTCCACGAGCGGGTGCTCGACCGCGCGAACCATCCTTCTCGTCATCTCCTCCCTGCCCATGGAGAAGGACGTGTGGATGCTCGCGACCACCCAGTCGAGCTGCTCCAGCAGCTCATCCTCGTAGTCCAGCGATCCGTCGGGCAGCACGTTGACCTCGCTGCCGGCCAGCAGCTCGATCTCCTCCAGCTCCGCGTCGCATTCGCGCACCCGCTCGATCTGGCGGCGCAGCTCGTCCGGCGAGACGTCGTTGCCGAAGCCGTGCGATGCGGAGTGGTCGGTGATCGCCAGATAGCCGTAGCCGCATGTGATCGCGCCGGCGGCCATCTCCTCGATGCTGGCCTTGCCGTCCGAGGCGTGCGTGTGGCAGTGCAGGTCGCCCCTGATGTCCCGCAGCTCGATCAGGTCCGGCAGTCCCGAGCCGCCCTCGATCGCCGCGGCCGCGAGCTCGCCCCGGCTCTCGCGCAGCTCGGGCGGGATGAAGCGCATGCCGAGCGCCTCGTAGACGGCCCGCTCGTCGGCGCAGCGCAGCGTGCGGCCGCTGCGCTCGTCCTCGATCCCGTACTCGCTGACGTGCAGGGCCCTGCGCACCGCCGCTTCGCGTAGCGCCGCGTTGTGGGCGCCGGAGCCCGTGAAGTGCTGGAGCAGGTTGCCGAACTGGTCGGGAGCCGCCACCCGCAGGTCGATCGAGAGCCCGGAATGAGAACGCGCGCGGACGCCGGCGGCGCTGGGCGTGCCGGCGCTCTCGATCCGCTCCAGCCCGGCCAGCGCGCCCGCCAGCTTCTCCGGCTCCACCGTGACCGCGACCAGATCGATGTCCTTGACGGCGTCGACGGCGCGTCTGATCGAGCCCGCTATCTCGATCCTGGCGTCGGGCGGGCCGGCGGCCTGCAGTTCGCGGACGATCTCCTGGGCGGTCTGCAGGGCGGTGGGCAGCGTCACCCGGCGCCGGGCGCCCGCCTCGGTCCCGGCCTCGAGCGCGCGCAGGGCCGCCTGCTCGAACTTGGGGCCGAGGCCCTTCACGGCGCGCACGCGCTGGGCGAGAGCGGCCTGCCGCAGCGCCTCGGGCGAATCGACGCCGAGCTCGCTGAAGAGCAGGCGCGTCCGCTTGGCGCCGATTCCCGGCAGGCGCATGATCGCGATCAGGCCAGGGGGGTAGCTCTGGCGCAGCTTCTCCAGAGCCGGGATCGTGCCGGTCTCCCGCAGAGCGAGGATCTTCTCCTGGATCGTGGCGCCGATTCCGGGCAGCTCGCTCGCGCGTCCGGCGCGCGCGAGCGCGGCGACCGACACCGGCGCTTCCCGCACCCTGCGCGCCGCGTTTCGGTACGCGAGCACGCGATAGCTGACGGCGCCATCGAGCTCGTTGAGATCGGCGAGCTCGTCGAGGGCGTCGGCCAGCGCCGAGTTCTGAAGCTCCGTGGCGGCCATCTGCTCTAGGGTACGTCGGCGATGACAGGGGTACCTTGGCTTGTCCTGCCGACCTACAACGAGTCGGAGAATCTAGAGAAGATGATCGCGGCCGCCGGAGGCGTGCTCGCGCGCGCCGCGCCGGAGGGCTTCGCGATCCTGGTCGCCGACGACAACTCGCCTGACGGAACGGGCCAGATCGCCGACCGGCTCGCCGCCGAGCACGACTGGGTCCACGTGCTGCACCGCACCAAGAAGGAAGGCATCGGGCCCGCCTACGTGGCCGGCTTCAAGCATGCGCTGGCCAACGGCGCCGACTACGTGATGGAGATGGACTGCGACTTCTCCCACGACCCCGCGGACCTGGCCCGCCTGCTGGCGGCTGTGGACCGCGGCTCGGGCGGCCAGGCGGATCTTGCGCTCGGCTCGCGCTACGTGCCGGGTGGCGGGGTGAGAGACTGGGGGCTGCTGCGCCGGCTCATCAGCTACGGCGGCTCCACCTACGCCCGCATCATCCTCGGGCTGAAGGTCAAAGACCTGACCGGCGGCTTCAAGTGCTTCAGGCGCGAGGTGCTCGAATCGATCGACCTCGACACGGTGCGCTCGCAGGGATACGCCTTCCAGGTGGAGCTGACCTACAGGACCGTTCGCGCCGGCTTCACTGTGCAGGAGGTGCCGATCGTCTTCCGCGACCGCGAGCACGGCGCGAGCAAGATGTCCTGGCGGATCACCGCGGAGGCGATGTGGCTCGTGCCGGGGCTGCGCTTCGGCCCCCGTCGTCTCGGGCGTGGCGCCGACCCTGAGGCCAAGACGCCGGCGTTGCGGTAGCGGGGCCTCGCGCGGCCGCGACCGGCGGCGCGTGGCCCGACGCGCTCGCGCGCACACGCGAAGCGCGGTGCGCGCGACATGCGCTCACGTGATCGGCGCCGGACGCCGATCCAGGTCTGGTGGACGCATCCTCCTACGCCTTCTACCACGGCGTCGCTCACACACGCTCGGCGTTGCACCGCTGGAGCTCGGCTCCGCTGCGGGTCGTCGGGCGCTGGCTGGCGGGCTCGACGGTGGCCGCCGCCGGCCTGCTGCTCGGGGTTCTGCTCGTGGCGGCGCTCTCGGGCGGCTACACCCAGGTCGTGACGCTGCAGCCGCCATTCGCGGTGGGTGGCTGGGGCTCGGTGGGCGAAGTGCTGGGGAGCAACATCCTGGTGCTGGCGCTGCACGCGCTCGCGTGCGTGGCCGGCTTCATCGCCGGCAGCGAGCTGCCGCTGCAGGCCTCGGCGCACAGCGGCCTTTCGCGCTGGGTGCACCAGCACGGCGGGCGGATCGCGATCGCCTTCGTCGCGTGCGCGACCGCGTTCTCCCTCTCCATCCAGGCCTACGTGCTCGGACACACCCTCGCCGGGGTCGCGCACTTCCTGCGCGTCTCGCCGGAGCTGCTGCTGGTGGGGGTGCTGCCGCACGCGGTGCCGGAGCTGATCGCGCTGTTCCTGCCGCTTGCGGCCTGGATCATCGCCAGCCGCCGCGGACAGTGGGACGAGCTGCTCGCCGCAACGCTGGTGACGGTCGCGATCGCCGTGCCGCTGCTGCTGGTCGCCGCTCTGATCGAGGTCTACGTCTCCCCGCACCTGTTCAGCACGCTGACGGGCATTCATCCGCCGGTCGTGCGCGAAGTGGGAGGCTTCGTGATCCGGGATCGGGTCAGGTGAGCGTGCGTGGCCCGCTGCGCTTGCTTCACTTTGTATAGTGAGGGAAGAGGCAGCGAACGACAGGAGACCCCATGGCAGGAAACCTCAGCGAAGTCACAGACGTCAACTTCCAGGCAGAGGTGATCGAGTCCGACAAGCCGGTGCTCGTCGACTTCTGGGCGCCGTGGTGCGGCCCCTGCAGGGTCGTGGCTCCCGTGCTCGAGGAGATCGCGACCGAGAAGCCGGAGATGCGGATCGTGAAGCTCAACGTGGACGAGAATCAGCAGACGGCCGCGGCCTACCAGGTCCTCTCGATCCCGACGATGATCCTCTTCAAGAACGGCGCCCCGGTGAAGACGGTCGTCGGCGCCTACCCCAAGAAGCGGCTCGAGGCCGAGCTGGAGCCGGCCCTTACGGCCTGATCGGGCCTGCGAGACGGAGCGGCCTGCGGGCGCACGCAGGCCGCTGGTTGGGCCGCGAGGCAGGGCGGTCCTAGAATTGGCCGCCCTGTGAGTGCAACACGACGACATCCCCTTGTGCCGCCGCGGCCCGTCGATCCGCGCCGGGATCTGCCCGAGCTCGAGCAGGAGGTGCTCGAGCGCTGGCGGGAGCGGGAGGTGTTCAAGCGCTCGCTGGCCGCGCGCGAGGGCGCTCCGCAGTGGGTCTTCTACGAGGGGCCGCCGACCGCCAACGGCCGGCCCGGCTCCCACCACGTCCTCTCCCGCGTCTTCAAGGACATCTACCCCCGCTACAAGACGATGCGGGGCTATCGCGTCGACCGCAAGGGCGGCTGGGACTGCCACGGGCTGCCGGTCGAGATCGGCGTGGAAGAGCAGCTTGGGCTGACCTCCAAGAAGGAGGTCGAGGAGTACGGCATCGAGGCCTTCAACGCCAAGTGCCGGGAGTCGGTCTTCACCTACCTGCAGGAGTGGGACCGGCTGACCGAGCGGATCGGCTTCTGGATCGACCTGGACGACGCCTACAGGACGCTGGACGAGAGCTACATCGAGTCCGTGTGGTGGGCGCTCGCGCAGATCGACGCCAAGGGGCTGCTGTATGAGGGGCACAAGGTCGTGCCCTACTGCCCGCGGTGCGGCACGGCTCTCTCCTCGCACGAGGTCGCGCTCGGCTACAAGGACGTGGTCGACCCGAGCGTGTACGTGAAGCTGCGGCTGGTCGGGAGCGATGAGAGCCTGCTGGTCTGGACGACCACGCCCTGGACGCTGCCTGGAAACGTCGCGGTGGCGGTCGGGCCTGAGATCGAGTACGCGAAGGTCCGGTTCCGGGGTGAGACGTTCATGCTCGCGGCCGCGCTGGTGGAGAGGGTTCTTGGGGATGAGGCGGAGGTGGTCGAGCGTCTGAGCGCCGACGAGTTGCTCGGGCGCCGCTACGAGGGGCCGCTGTTCTCTGGCAGCGCCCCGGCCGCGCGGCAGGGCGGCATGCCGCCATACTCGGTGATCGCGGGCGACTTCGTGACGACCGAGGATGGAACGGGGCTGGTGCACATCGCGCCGGCCTTCGGCGAGGACGACTTCAATGTCGCCGCGGCCGCGGGGATGATCGAGCGCGACGACCCGGGCTCCCTGCTGAACCCGGTGCGGCTCGACGGCACCTACGACGAGCGCGTGGGGAGCATAGACGGCAGCCGCAGCTATAAGGGAAGATTTGTCAAGGATCCGCAGCTAACAGAGGAGCTGATAGCTGACCTGGATGCGAACGGCCTGCTGCTGCGGCGCAGCGACTACGAGCACTCCTACCCGCACTGCTGGCGCTGCGGCACGCCGCTGATCTACTACGCGAAGGCGTCCTGGTACATCAGGACCACGGTCGTCAAAGAGGCGATGCTGGCCGGCAACGAGACAGTGTCGTGGCATCCGGCGCACATCAAGCACGGGCGCTTCGGCGAGTGGCTGAAGGGCAACGTCGACTGGGCGCTCTCGCGCGAGCGCTACTGGGGCACGCCGCTGCCGGTGTGGCGCTGCGGGCAGGGGCACGTCCACGTCGTGGGCTCCTTCGCGGAGCTTGCGGAGCGCTCTGGCGCGAGCCTCGCCGACCATCACCGTCCGTTTGTGGACGACGTGCAGTTCCCCTGCCCGAGCGCCGGCGCCGACGGTCAGCCATGCGGCGCGCCGATGCGGCGCGTGCCCGAGGTGATCGACGTCTGGTTCGACTCCGGCGCGATGCCCTTCGCCCAGCACCACGCGCCCTTCGAGCGCCAGGACGCCTTCCAGGCCCACTTCCCCGCCGACTTCGTCTGCGAGGCCCTGGACCAGACGCGCGGCTGGTTCTACTCGCTGCTCGCCGTCTCGACGCTGCTCTTCGATCAGGCGCCCTACCGCAACGTCGTCTGCCTCGGCCTGATCCTGGACGCCGAAGGCCAGAAGATGAGCAAGAGCAAGGGCAACACCGTTGAGCCCTGGCAGGTTCTGGATGAGCACGGCGCCGACGCCTTTCGCTGGTACTTCTTCACCTCCAAGCAGCCCTGGGACGGCTATCGCTTCTCCCAGGAGGCGATCGGCGAGGGAGTGCGGCTGTTCCTCAAGCAGCTCTGGTCCACCTACTTCTTCTATGTCCTCTACGCAAACGCCAACGCGCCACGGCTGGAAGCGGTCGAGGGCGACCTCGACTCCTCTGCCTCGGAGAACGGGCGCCGGCCCGACGCCTTCGCCGGCGATCACGGCGCGCAGCTCGACCGGTGGGCGCTTTCGCGGACCGCCGGCACGGCAGCGCTGATCGCCGAGAAGCTGGACGAGTACGACGCGACCGCGGCGGGCAGGGCGATCGCCGAGCTCGTGGACGATCTCTCCAACTGGTACGTGCGGCGTTCGCGACGGCGCTTCTGGGACGGCGAGCCCGCGGCCTTCGCGACTCTGCGCGAGTGCCTGCTCCTCGTCAGCAAGCTGCTCGCCCCGTTCTGCCCGTTCATCGCCGACGAGATCTACGACAACCTCGACGGGACGCTGGGAAGCGTGCACCTCTGCGACTTCCCCGTCGGCGACGCGCTGCCCGCGCGCGACCTCGACCTGGAGGAGGCGATGGCCACGGCCCGACAGACGGTGAGGCTGGGTCTGGGCGCGCGCGCGAAGGCCAAGGCGAAGGTGCGCCAGCCACTGGCCGAGGCGGTCGTGGTGGCGGATGGGCGCGAGCGGGCTGCGATCGAGCGCCTCAGCGAGATCGTCAGGGAGGAGCTCAACGTGCGCCGGGTGCGCTTCGTGGACGCCGCCGAGGAGCTCGGACGCTACGAGGTGAAGGCCAACTACCGCCGCCTGGGCCCGATCTTCGGCAAAGACATGCCGCTTGCCGCGGAGGCGATCGCGGCGCTCGATCCCCAGCGCGTGGCGGGCGTCGTGCTCTCCGGCGAAGGCGGTGAGACGCTTGGCATCTCGGTCGCCGGCAGGGAGCACACGCTGAGCGCCGAGGACGTGATCCTCACGATGTCCGCCCCCGAGGGCTACTCCGTGGAGCGCGAGGGCGCCCACGCCGTCGCGCTGGAGCTCACGATCGACGAGGATCTGCGCCAGGAGGGCCAGGCGCGCGAGATCGTCCACGCCGTGCAGAACGCGCGCAAGAACGCCGGCCTGGAGGTCGAGGACCGGATCTCGCTCACGCTCGCCGGCGACCCGCGGCTTGTCGCGGCCGCCAGCGCGCACCGCGACTACCTCAAGGGCGAGACGCTGACCATCGAGCTCGCGCTTGCCGGCGCGGAGCAGGCGGCGTCTGCGAACGGCGCCACCCGCGGCGGCGTGGCGGGGGGCGGCCAGGCCGACGGCGGCGAGGCGGGCGGCGGCGCGGCGCCCCACCGGGAGACCGCGAGCATCGACGGGCTGACGCTCTCGATCGAGCTCAGCCGCTTCGGGGCCTGATCGCGCGGGTCAGCGGGCGAGGCGCTCGTAGAGCGCTCGCTCCTCCTCATGGCGGCGACGCAGTCGCTCCTTGAAGTCCGTGTCGCGGCGACGCTCCTCGATGTGGGCGTCGATCGCGGTTCGGACAGCCTCGGTGACCGTCTGATCGTCAGCGCGCGCTGCAGACTTCCGGCCAGCCATCATGGCTCAGCAAGGGGAGGTCGAGGGATCTGCGGTTCCGAGCGTTCGGTCGGCACGCGCAACTCGATGTGCAACTCGACCCGCAACGCGTCTGCGATCGCCCAAAGCTGCCCGACCGTCGGGTTTGCCTTGCCGCTCTCGAGCGAGGAGATATACGGTGCAGATACGCCGATGCGATGCGCGAGCGCTGCCTGCGTCACCCCAACTCGGTGTCGTGCTTCTCGAATCGCTCGACCTGCGACCATCGACGCGACCGAGCTGGTCGCGGTCCGCGGCATCAAGCGCCGACGTTCATGCGATCGCTCGTGATGAGAGCTCTGATGGCTTCGGGGGCGCTGGAATGATCGGCAGGGCTTGTCGTGGCCCGTCTGGATCGGCTGAGATCGCGGGTGGGTCCGTGTCTACGATGACTGCGGCGACCAGATCGCCGGCCCTGAAGGCATACGGAAGGTTGCGAGCCCAGACCTCTGGCGCGTCATCCTTGCCCAGTCGCTTGTTGGTGGGGATATCGATGACCATCAGATCATCCAGAAGCATGGTCTCGCCATGAATCTCGATGTCGCCACCATCTGCCTTGACGAATGCCAGAGGCTTCCAGACAACGCTTCCGGACTCCTCGTCGTATCTAGGAGCTCGGATCTCTACGACGACCATTTGAGGGACCTCCCTTCCGGTTCCTTCTGTCGGCTTGATCTGCCCATAACTTAAGCTCTTGACTAAATCTACCCAAGGAGCGCGCTCTTGCGCGCTGGAACGATCGAACGCTAGAACGTCCCGGGCATCGGAAGTACCTTGCGGTTGAGCATCGACTGTGCACGATCTTCGAGCGCATCCGCCCTGTCGGACGCGATGAAGCGACGGAGCCCCATCAGATCGTCGCTCTCGAGCAGCCGCTCCAACGCTTCCTTCTCCGAAGCCTGCAGGGCGGTGCCATGTTCTGAGCGACGCCACCTGAGGAAGAGCGCCTCGTGACAAAGGTCGCCCGGCCGAGCGAACGAGAAGGCATGGTCGATGAGAGCAAGTCGACGGTATTGGCGGTCGTAGCGGAAGTTGGTTGCATGGCGATCCTGCTGGCCGACTAGCGCGTCCCAGAACGCGGCGGCGTGGGCCTGTGCCCGCGCATCCTGGAATACCGCATGGTCAGGCTGGCCGTCGCGCCAGTTGACGAGCACGCCGGCTCCAACTCCCGGCAAGTCGCGCAATACCGCGGCCGGCACCATTTGCTCGCTCTGCCCTCCGAGTGCGTGGGCCAAGCGCCATGCTGCGACCTCATGAGTCACCGCCTCATGCGGATCCTGGCTGTAAGCGGCGCAGGTGTTTGGGTGTTGGCCCGCAAAAGGCTTGAATATCGCCTGTCGACGCGAGGCGAAGACCACGACATAAGTAGCGCTTGCGCCGGAATGTGGAGTGCCGTTTTGCGATATCTGGACGGTCGGTTCGCGCAGCAGCAGATGCTCCGTAGGAGCGCCGTGTGCGGTCGCTTCTTGGAGGCAAGCGATGCGATCGTTGAGATTCACGTGATGGGATGCATGCAGAGGTTCGAAGAAGCGGCATATCCTAAGAACCGTCCTTGCATCCGTCCAATGATGTTTCCTGCTCGTCTTCGCCGCGATCGGGACGTTCTGTGCTTGCTCCACGGGGCGGCTATGACGGCGCTACATGAGAAGCATCATCAGAGCGACGCGGCCAGAAAGCGCCGGTCCTGGCGGCCCGCCGAGGCGTCGAAGGCAGCACGGGTCTCTCCGCTGCCGCTGAATGCGTCGCGCAGCGCCTCCACCGCCGCCAGCGGGCTCTGGCCCAGCCTGGTGACCGTGCTTGCGCCGGTGTCGGGGACCGCGTCCCTGAAGTCGTAGACGGGGATCTGGCCGCAGGTCTGGCGCGCGGCGAAGACGAGCTTTGCCACCGCGTGCAGGTCGGCGCTCGCGCCTGCCAGCACGATCGCGGCCGGTCCGAGCGCGCGCAGCGCGTTGCCGATCCGATCGGGATGCAGGGCGGCCGGGAGCGAGAGGGTGCGCAGGCCGGCTCTGCGCAGCAGCAGCTCCAGCGCCTGCGCGTGCAGCGCGTCGAGCGATCCCTGGGCGCTCGCGTCGAAGATCATCACGCCCTCGTCGCGCATGGCGGGGGGAGCCAGGCGCTTGGCGGCCGCGACCCAGCCGGTCGCGTAGCGCCAGGCGAAGCACCGCTCCGGGGTGGCGTCGCAGACCAGCTCGACGGCCGGCAGCAGCACCTCCTGCACCGTGCGCTCCAGCGAGCGGGTCAGCATGCTCTCCTCCAGCAGCCTGTCCGCCTTGGCCTCGTTGAAGTCGGCGAAGGCGAGCCGCAGGCGCTGCGCGCTGGAGGGGCCCTCGCCGCGCTGGCGCACGATCGAGATCGCGGCGGTGATCTCGCCCGTCTCGCTGAGCGCGTCTCGCAGCGCTTCGATCTCGGAGCGCTCGAAGATCCTGTGCCCGCCCTCGGTGCGGCGCGGCGTGGGATGACCGAGCCGCTGCTCCCAGCCGCGCAGGGTGTTGGCGCTGACGCCGAGGATCGCGGCGGCCGCGTTGGTTCTGACCTGGCTCATGAGACAGCGACTCCTGCGCGCAGGACGCATCGAAGGTTCATGGCACAGATGGTCAGGTTTGGGAAGGTTTGCGGCAAGCCCTGCAAGCAAGGCTGCATCCCGCAAGAATCCATGCATGCGCCTGCGCCTCTACCACCACTCCGACGGCGCTCGCATCGCCTACAGGGAGCTGGGCGCGGGACCGCCGCTCGCGCTGTTGCACTCCGCGATGCTCAGCCATCAGGAGTGGGCGCCGATCGCCGGCGCGCTCGCGGAGCGCTACAGGGTCGTGCTGCCCGACCTGCCGCTGCACGGCGACTCCGAGGACAGGCCCTTCCACCCTTACACGCGCGATTGGTTCGCGGAGGTGCTGAGCGGCTTCGCGGCCGATGTCCTGGGCCCGCATCCGATGATCGGTGGGCACGGCGCCGGGGCGGAGATCCTGCTGTACGCGCTGCAGAAGGGGGCGCTGGCGCCGAGCAAGCTGGTGCTGATGCCGAGCAGGATGCACCGCGCGGTCGTGCACCCGCAGGCGTTGCGCGCGTGGCGGCTGGCGGCCAGCACCGGCGCGATCCCGGGGATCGACCGCCTGCTCAGCCATGCCGTGAAGGCCGCGATGAGCCCGCAGCGCGGGATGCGGCTCTCCGCGCGCGCCGATCCCGGGGTGCGCGATCTGGTGCGACAGTCATTCGCCGACGTGGGCGGGAACGCGAACCTCGCGCGAGCCTGGGCCAAGTGCGCCCGCCACTGGCCCGACGGCGCGCAGCAGCATCTGCTCGATCTCTATCCGAAGCTCACGATGCCGGTGCTGCTGCTGTGGGCCGATCGCGACCGCCTGTACCCGCTCGCGATCGCCGAAGAGGCGCTGGACCGGCTGCCCGACGCTCAGCTACGGGTGCTGCAGAGCACAGGCTTCCTGATCGCCTACGACGACCCGGTCGGGGTCGCGCGGGAGATATCGGCCTTCTGCGGGTGAGAAGGCCGATCGGCGCCCGGGCGGTGATGCGCCGGGGCGATCCTGCGGATAACGTCCCGAGCGCGCAAACGCAACAAGGAGATTCGATGACAGACAAGCAGCTCTGGGGCGGAGAGACCGCCAAGGCCGCCCAGAACTTCCCGATCTCGGGCGAGACGGTGCCGGTGTCGGTCGTGCACTGGCTGGCGCGCATCAAGGGCGCGGCCGCGGCCGTCAACGCCGAGCTCGGCGGCCTGGACAAGCGCAGGGCGGGCAAGATCGAGAAAGCCGCCGCGGAGATCGTCGCCGGCAAGCACGACGACCAGTTCCCGATCGACGTCTTTCAGACCGGCTCCGGCACCTCCACCAACATGAACGCCAACGAGGTGATCGCCAACCTAGCGGGCGAGGGCGTGCATCCCAACGACCACGTCAACATGGGCCAGTCCTCGAACGACGTGTTCCCCTCCGCGGTGCACCTGGCCGCGCTCGACCTCGCCACGCGCGAGCTGCTGCCGGCGCTCAAGCTGCTGGAGCGCTCTCTCGCGCGCAAGGCCAAGAGCTTCCAGCACGTCGTCAAGTCCGGCCGCACGCACCTGATGGACGCCGTGCCCGTCACCCTCGGCCAGGAGTTCGGCGGCTACGCCGCGCAGATCGCGCTCGGGCAGGAGCGGGTCAGGGACGCGCTTGTGCGCGTGGGCCAGATCCCGCTCGGCGGCACCGCGACCGGCACCGGCCTGAACACCCACCCGAAGTTCGCCGAGAAGGTGCGCGCGCGCCTGAAGAAGGAGTCGGGTCTGCGCCAGATCGCCGCGCCGGCCGACCGCTTCGAGGCGCAGGCCGCCCGCGACGCGCTCGTGGAGCTCTCCGGCGCGCTGAAGGTGATCGCGGTCTCGCTGACCAAGATCGCGGGCGACATCGCGCTGATGGGCTCCGGGCCGCGCGCCGGCATCGGCGAGCTCTTCCTGCCCGAGCTGCAGAAGGGCTCCTCGATCATGCCGGGCAAGGTCAACCCCGTGCTCCCCGAGGTCGTGCTGCAGGTCTCCGCGCAGGTGATCGGCAACGACACCGCGATCACGGTCGGCGGGATGCAGGGCCAGTTCGAGCTCAACGTGCGCATCCCCCTGATCGCGCGCAACCTGATCCAGTCGATCCACCTGCTGAGCACCGCCTCCACCGCGTTTGCGGAGAAGTGCATCGACGGCATCAAGGCCAACAAGGCCGGCACCGATGCGTCCGCCGGCGCCACGCTGGCCGTGGCCACCGCCCTGAACGGCGCGATCGGCTACGACAAGGCGACCACGATCGTCAAAAAGGCGACCGAGTCCGGCCGTCCGCTTCGCGAGGTCGCCCTCGAGGAGGGCGTCGACGCCAAGCTCTACGACGCGACGATCGACCTGCGCAGGATCGCGGCGGGGAACCAGGCCTGACGAGACGTAGACGGGATAGCTGCCTCATCACGGGCCGGCCCGTGATGAGGGCGTCCGAACGACATGTCAAATTGTGCGCGTTGCTGTCGTCAGAAGCAAGAGTGTTTTGGGGCCGCCAGATGGGGATCTGGCGGCCCCGCAAAGTACGTCCGATCGCCATGAGACGATGAAATAGCTCTAGCTTCAACGCTGGCAGGTCCCCATCCATGATGCCAGCGACAACCACTCCCAAGACGAGGAGGGTCAGACAGTGACAATCGTTGTAGCCGCAGCGTCGCCCGACGGCATCGTGTTGGGGGCTGATAGCCGCACGACCCTCATCGATGGCCAGCGCCATCGAATCAGCACAGACGCTGCAGACAAGGTGTTCGATCTGGGGAACTTCGGCGTTGCGACGTACGGACAGGCGTTCGTCGGGGATCGCACCATCAATGGTCTGATGGATGAGTTCATCGCCACCACGGATGGAGATGATGCCTGTTCCGACGTAGAGGTCTTCACGCGCAAGCTTGCCGAGTTCTTCAACGAACGCTACGAGGCTGAGTACGGGCCAGATCATGCAGAGCCTGGGTGGCCGCTGGGCTTCATCGTGGCTGGATATGACGCCGTTGGTATTGGGCATGCCTGGGAGATAGGAATTCCCGGGCCTACGGTCGGCCAGACGAACCTCAACACAGCTGAGCGTGGAGTCCTCTGGCGGGGCCAAGTGGATGTGATCAGCCGACTCATCAAGGGCGTCGACTGGTACGCGCTGAATGCTGCAGAAGTGGACTTCGATCAAGAAGTCGATACCGCGCTCGAACGACTGCAGTACGTTCTCTTGCTGCCCGTGACTCTGCAAGACGCTGTCGACATGACGTCGTTCCTCGTGCGGACAACAATTGACATGCAGCGCTTCAGCGACGGTACTCCGATACAGCCCGGGCTCATCCCGGGCTGCGGTGGCCGAACGCAGATGCTTGCAGTAACGCGCTCGGGCGTGGAGTGGGTCAGCCGCCGATGGCTGACTGGCCCGAGCAGGCCTGGCTGGGCCGAGGGGGGTGCAGAGTTCGATGCCTAGCTGGCTAGCCCTCAGCCTGCAGCGAGATTGCCCTCGCGCAGCTGCTTAGAGCGCTCCAGCGTATACGTGTTTTGCTCGGCGTCCTTGGCAGTGGTCCTTGGGACCACAAGCGGAGCCGGCTTTTGTGGCGCGGCCGGCGCCTTGTGCTCGCCGGCTGCCGCTAGCTTAGGCCTTGTCATAGCTCCATTCCCTTGCATGCGTAGGGGCATTCTCTATCGGTGTGTTAATCGCCTTGATTGACCGGGCTCTGGAGTTCTGTTCGCGACGCCGGCCAAATTGCCTGCGTATCGATGGTATACCCGCACGTCCAGCGCGCCACTCGAGTGCTGACGGTCAACTGACTCTGTACGAAGGTGCTCAACATTTGTCTCCGACCGCAGCGCGGCCGTATGCCAGCAAAGCATTTCATGTCGGGCGGCCGACTGTGGCGCCCAACTGTGTACTAATCATTACATACGACTCGCAACAATACCATAGTATCTATCTGGAGAGGGCCGCTCCCGCAGTTGGGGCCTCAAAGCAAGCAACAAATAGCACGATCAAAGCTGGCCATGATAGAAAATATCTATCAATCAAGCAATCATGCGCTCTAGCAGCATCCTCGCCCCCGCCTTGGAGAGCGGCTCGTTGAGGTTGCCGCACTTCGGCGACTGCACGCAGGAGGGACAGCCCTTGCCGCACTTGCAGCCGGCGATCAGGCGGTGGGCGTCCCGGCAGAGCTCCTCGAAGCGCGAGAAGGCGGTTCTGGCGATGCCGACGCCGCCGGGGTGGCCGTCGTAGATGAAGATGACCGGGCCGTTGGTCTGCGGGTGCAGGTTGGTGGAGAGGCCGCCGATGTCCCAGCGGTCGCACATCGCGATCAGCGGCAGCACCGCGATCTGGGCGTGCTCGGTGGCGTGCAGCGCGCCCAGCAGCGCCTCCAGCGGGATGCCGGGCTCGCCGGTAGCGCCGGGCGCGCCGGGATCGCCGAGGGCGGGGAGACCGCCGAGGGCGGGGCGGGGCTCGAACCAGAGCGCCTGCGTGGAGAAGGTGGTTTCGGGCAGGTCGAGCGCGACCAGGTCGATCTGGGAGTGGTCGCTGATCCGCTTGCGCTGGTAGGCGATCACCGTCTCGGAAACCGACACATCGCCGAAGGAGACGGTGACGCCGAGCGCGGTGCGGCGGTCGAGCAGCCGCTCGATCGTGGTGTCCGTCTCGACCTTCGGCTGGGTGTACCAGTCGCCCGCGAACGCCCGCACCAGCGCCTGGCGGCGCTGCAGATCCAGCTCCTGCACTTCGTAGGCGCTGCCGAGGTGCAGGTAGATGGCGCCCTGGTGGACGGTGGAGTGGGCGCGGGCCGCCTCGGCGGTGCCGAGCAGCTCGCCCGAGTCCACCTCCACGATCGCGAAGCGCTCCGCGGATGCCGAGCGCAGCGAGACCTCCCCGGCGGGGTAGGAGCCCGGGCGCCTTGGCACGTAGCTGACGGGCGGCAGGGCGGCCGCACTCGGCTCGGCGGCCCCGCCTGGGGAGGCCGCCCGCGCCTGGCGACGGCGCAGCGTCCCGCTGCCGACGAGCACCTCCGCGTAGGCCTCCCAGCGGGGGCCGAGGATCTCGGCGTCGGACGCGTCGAGCGGGCCCTCGTGCGCGGCGCAGAGCAGGTGGGAGAGATGGATCTGGAGGTTCTCGTGGTCGAGGATCGCCGCCTCGACGGGTCGCTCCAGGAAGTCGTCGGGGTGGGCGCAGAAGAACTGGTCGAGCGCGTCCTCGCCGGCGATGTAGACGGCCAGCCCCTCGCCGCGGCGGCCCGCCCTGCCCCACATCTGCTTCAGCGATGCGACGGTGCCGGGGAAGGTCACCACGATCGCCGCATCCAGCTTGCCGATGTCGATCCCGAGCTCCAGCGCGTCCGTGGTGATCACGGCCCGCAGCTCACCGCTGAGAAGACGCGCCTCCAGCTCGCGGCGCTGCTGGGCGGTGTAGCCGGCGCGGTAGGGCGCGACGAGCTGTGCCAGCTCCGGGTCCTTGGCCTTCAGCCGCTCTCTCGTGATCTTCGTCAAAAGCTCCACCCCGCGCCGGGAGCGCACGAAGCAGATCGTGCGGGCGCCGCTCAGCACCAGCTTGCCGAGCATCTCCGCTCCCTCCGCCGCCGCGGGCAGCCTGCTGCCCTGCCGCTCGTCGATCAGCGGCGGGTTCCACATCGCGATCTGGCGCGCGGGGGTGGGGGCGCCGTCCCGATCGATCAGCGCGAAGTCGTCCAGGCCGGTGAGCCGCTGCGCCAGCTCGACCGGGTTGGCGATCGTCGCGGAGGTGAGCAGGAAGCGTGGGTTGGTGCCGTACGCGGCCGCGATCCTGCGCAGGCGCCGCAGCACGTTGGCCACGTGGGAGCCGAACACGCCGCGGTAGACGTGCGCCTCGTCGATCACCACCACCGCGAGGTTCGCGAACAGGTCCGCCCACTTCTGGTGGTGAGGCAGGATGCCAACGTGCAGCATGTCGGGGTTGGTGAGCACGACGTTGGCTTTGCGCCTGATCTCGCCGCGCGCCTCCCTGGGCGTGTCGCCGTCGTAGATCGCGGGCCGGATGCGCGCCGGCATCCCGAACGCGTTCAGCGCACGGGCCTGGTCCTGGGCGAGCGCCTTGGTTGGATAGAGATAGAGAGCGCGCGCCCGCGCGTCCCGGCAGAGCACCTCGATCGTCGGCAGGTTGAAGCACATCGACTTGCCCGACGCGGTTCCGGTCGTGACGATCGTCGGGCCTTGCCACGCCGCCTCCAGCGCCTGCGCCTGATGGGAGTAGAGCTGATCGATGCCGAGCCGGGCAAGCGCCGCGCGGAGCTCCTTATGCAGGTACTCGGGCGTCGCCTGGTGCTTCGCCTCGGCCTGAGGGCTGCGGGGCTCGGCGACCAGGCGCCCGTCCTCTCGCCCTTCGGCGAGGATCTGCTGCCAGCTCTCTCTCGGCGATCCGCCGGTCGACGGCTCGGGTGAGGAGGGCGCGCTGCCTTGCTGCGTAGCCACGGGTTGCGATAGTAGAGGCGGCCATGCCGATGCGCTGCCTCTACCTCGATCTCGACGGCACCCTGCTGGGAAGCGGCGCCTCGCTGCTGCACGACGGGGAGGGAGCGGTGAGCATCGACGGGGTCCGCGCGCTGCAGGCATGCCTGCGCGCGGACGTCGAGGTGGTGCTGATGTCCGGCCGGCGGCGCGCGCAGGTTGCCGAGGACGCGCGCCTGATCGGGCAGAGCAGCTTCATCTACGAGGCCGGCTCCTGCGTCGTGCTGGACGGCGAAGAGCACTGGCTGACAGGAGACATGCTCCCGGGCGAGCTGAGCGTCTTTGCCCAGATCGAGCGCTCCGGCGCGCCCGCGCTGCTGCTGGATCTATATCCGGGGCGCCTGGAGTACCACGAGCCCTGGCATCTGGACCGCGACGCCTCCCATCTGTTCAGGGGGCTGGTGGACTCCAGCGAGGTGGACGCTGCTCTGGCGCGGCACGGCCACGGCAGCCTGCGGCTGGTCGACAACGGCGTCGTCAGCAGGCGCTCGCCCGCGCTCGCCAGGCTGCCGCACGTGCGCGGCTACCACCTCGTCGCGGGCAGCGCCTCCAAGGCGGGGGCGGTGGCGGCGCACGCGCGGATGCGCGGGTATGCGCGAGATGAGATCTTCGCGGTCGGCGACTCGCGGGAGGATCTCGCCTGCTCGGCGCACGTGGCCGTCTTCTGGCTGGTGGCAAACGCGCTGAAGCGCGACCCGAGCATGGCGCGGGCGATCGCGGGGATCGGCAACGTGAGGGTTGCCGAGGCGGCACATGGCGCCGGCGTCTACGAGGCTGTCGTCAGCACGCTTCTCGGCGGCTGAGGGGGGCGGGCGCCGGCTGGGCCGCCGGGTGCGGTCCCGGAGCCGGGCCTGCGACCTCGCGGAGCCGGGCCCGCGGCCTCCTCGCGGTGCCGGGCCCAGGGCCCGCGCAGCGCGCGCCTCAGCGATCAGAGAGCGACCGCCACAGCCGCCGCCAGAACCCCGGCTGTGGCCGCCGCCAGCGCGCCGGTGGCGGGACGGTCGCCCTGACGAGCGCCACCCAGTCGGCGAGCGGCAGCTCGCCGGAGATCAGCCGGCCGAGCGCGCTGGTCACCGGCGAGGGGACCCCCGCGCTCTCCAGCGTGCGGGCCAGCAGCGGCACCGACTCCAGCGCCTCGACCGCCTGGCCGATCCGGCCCGGTATCTCGGCCGCCGGCACGCCCTGGGCCAGCAGCTCGCCGGCACGCCGGTTGCGGCTCTCGCGCGCCAGCGCGGTGGCGACCAGGTCGCCGGTGCCTGCCAGCCCGATCATCGACTCCGGGCGCGCGCCCAGGCGCTCGGCGTAGCGCCAGACCTCCGCGAAGATGTGCCCGGCGGCGGCGCCGGCCGCATTAGGGCCCTGCGCTTCGGTCGCGCCCGTGGCAAGCGCGGCGGCGTTCTTGGCTGCGCCCGCGAGCTCCACTCCGACCGGGTCGTCGGAGACCTCGCAGACCACCCCGGCGCGGGTGAAGACCTGTGCCAGCTCGCGCGCGAGGCTCTCGCTGCGTGACGCCACGACCAGCCCGGCGCCGGAGCTGACCATCTCCTGCGCGTGCGCGGGACCGCCGATGCACGCCACGCTGCGCCCCTCCAGCGCCGTGGCGAGCACCTCGGTCGGGGCCTGCCCGCTCGGCGGCACCAGGCCCTTGGCGACCGACACCACCGCCGTGCGCCTGCCGAGCCCCGAGCGTAGTGTCCGCAGTACGTTGGCGATCTCCTTGGACGGCACAGCCAGAAACACGTAGTCGGCTCTGGCGACCCCGGCGGCCATCGGCTCTATGCGAAGCTGCGCCGGCAGCTCCACGCCCGGCAGGTAGACGGAGTTCTCGCGCTGGGCCTCGAGCGCCGACGCCTGCTCGGGGGTGCGCGCCTGCAGCGTGCTGCGCAGACCTCCACGCGAGAGCAGCACCGCCAGCGCAGTTCCGAAAGAGCCCGCGCCGATCACCGTCGCGCGCGGCGCTCCTGGGGTTGGCAGCGAGCGTGCACGCGAGAGGGTAGGCTCAAGATCGGGCATTCGCTGAGCGAGCCTAGCGATCAACGCATGCAGAAGACGGGTCCAACCGCAGGCGCCCACTCGTGGCGCAACTGGGCAGGCGATCAGCGCTGCCGGCCGGCGGATGTGCAGATGCCGCGCAGCGTCGAGGAGATCGCGGCCGCGGTGACGCGCGCGTCGAGTGCCGGGATGCCGGTGCGGGTCGCCGGCTCCGGGCACTCCTTCAGCGACATCGCCTGCACCGACGGGATGCAGCTTCGGCTCGGCGGCCTCTCGCAGGTGCTGGACGTCGACCGGGAGTCGGGCCTGGTGCGCGTGCAGGCTGGCATCACGATCCGCGAGCTCAACCAGCGCGTGGCCGAGCATGGGTTGGCGCTGGAAAACCTCGGCGACATCGACGCGCAGACGATCGCGGGCGCGATCTCCACAGCCACGCACGGCACCGGGGCGCGCCTCGCCAACATCCCCTCCCAGGTGCAGGAGATCACGCTCGTGCTCGCGGACGGCTCCACGCTGACCTGCTCGGCCCGGAGCGACCCGGAGACGTTTCGCGCGGCGCGCGTGAGCCTCGGCGCGCTGGGGGTGATCGCGGAGGTGACGCTGCGCTGCGTGCCGGCCTTCTGCCTGCGCGGCGTGGACGGCTCGGCCCCGCTGGAGCAGACGCTGCAGAGCTTCGAGGAGCTCTCGCTCGCCAACGACCATTTCGAATTCTACGTCTTCCCCTACGCGCAGACGGCTCTCACGCGCATCAACAACCGCACCGAGGAGCCGGCGAGTCCGCCCAGCCGCCTGAGCGAGTACGTCAACGACGTGCTGCTCGTCAACAAGGCGTTCGGCATGCTCTGCGGGCTCGGCAGGGCGGCGCCTTCGCAGATCCCGCCGATCAACCGGCTGGTCACCAAGCTCGCCGGAGGACGCGTGCGCGTGGACCGCTCGGACCGCGTGTTCGCGACCCCGCGCCTGGTGCGGTTCACCGAGATGGAGTACGCGCTGCCGCGCGGCAATGTCCCCGAGGCGGTGAGGCGCGTGCTGGCGATGGTGGAGCGCGAGCGTCTGCCGGTGCCCTTCCCGATCGAGGTCCGCTCGGTCGCGAGCGACGATGCCTTCATATCCACGGCCGCCGGGCGGGACAGCGGCTTCGTCGCGGTTCACATGTTCGAAGGGATGGCCTTCGAGACCTACTTCCGGGCGGTGGAGGCGATCATGGACGAGCTGGAGGGACGGCCGCACTGGGGCAAGCGGCACTTCCAGAGCGCCGCGACCCTGCGCGGGCGCTACCCGGACTGGGACCGCTTCCAGGCGGTGCGCGCGCGCCTGGACCCGCAGGGCCTGTTCTCCAACGCCTGGACCGACAGGGTGCTCGGGCCTGTGGTCGCCCGGCTGGCGGCATCCGAGCCGGCCGGCGCCGGGCCGACAGAGACATCCGGCCCGTCCGACGCCGCGCCGGCACCCGGGCCGTCCGAGACATCCGGGCCGGCCGCATGAGCCTCGCCCCGCCGCAGCTCGGCGCCTCGGCGGCGGAGCAGCTCCAGCGGCTCGAACGCGCGACCGCCGGCCTGCAGCCACCGTTCGCGGTGCTCGACCTCGACGCGCTCTGGGCCAACGCCCAGAGCATGGAAGGCCGCGCCGGCGGCAAGCCCATCCGCCTGGCGAGCAAGTCGCTGCGCTGCCGTCCGCTGCAGGCGCAGGTGCTTGCCCGCGACGGGTTCGCGGGGACGCTCGCGTTCACGCTGCCGGAGGCGCTGTGGCTGGCGCAGGAGGGATTCGACGACGTCCTGGTCGCCTATCCGAGCGTCGATGCAGGCGCGCTCGCCGAGCTCGCGCGCCTGACGCACGAGCGTTCCGAGGCGCGGGTCACGGTGATGGTGGACTGCATCGAGCACGTCGAGATGATCGAGGCCGCAAGCGCGGCCGCCGGCCTGGGCGCGGGCGCGGGCGCGACCGCGCGCGGGCGCCAGCCGGTGCGGGTCTGCATCGACATCGACGCCGGCTGGTGGGCGCTCGGCGGCAGGCTGAAGATCGGCGCCAAGCGCTCGCCGCTGCACACCGCCGCGCAGGCCCGCTCGCTCGCCGAGGCGATCGCGTCCAGGAGCGCGGTGCGGCTGGTCGGCCTGATGGCATACGAGGCGCAGATCGCCGGGCTCGGCGACGCGCCGCCGGGCAGGCCGCTGCGCGCGCTGGCGATCCGGGCGCTGCAGGCCCGCTCGGGGAAGGAGCTTGCACGCCGCCGCGCCGAGATCGTGGCGGCGGTGTCCGAGCTGGCGCCGCTTGAGATCGTCAACGGCGGCGGGACCGGCAGCCTCTCGGCGACCGCCTCGGAGCCCGCGATCACCGAGCTGGGCGCGGGCTCCGGGCTCTACGGACCGACGCTCTTCGACGCCTACAGGGCCTTCGCACCGCAGCCCGCGGCGATGTTCGCGCTGCCGGTGGTGCGCAAGCCCACGACCGCGATCGCCACGGCGCTCGGCGGCGGCTACCTGGCCTCGGGGCCGGCGGACGCCGCGCGTCTGCCGCGGCCCTACCTGCCGAGCGGCCTGAAGCTGGACGGAATGGAGGGAGCGGGGGAGGTCCAGACGCCGCTGCTCGGCAGGGCCGCGCGCGGCCTGCACGTGGGCGATCGTGTCTGGCTTCGACACGCGAAGGCGGGAGAGCTGTGCGAGCGCTTCAACGCGCTGCTGGCGATCGAAGGCGAGAAGGTGATCGACGAGCTGCCGACCTACAGGGGAGAGGGGCGCTGCTTTCTGTAGCGCTCAGATCACCTCTGCCAGCCTGGCCCCCGCGCGGGCCAGCGTCTGCGCCGAGCCCGCCTGCGCGACGACCTGAAGGTCCAGGATGCGCGCGTCGAAGAGGTCCAGATCGTTCTCGCGCGTGACCGCGTAGGCAGGCACGCCCGCCTGGCGAGCCCGCGTCGCGATCTCGAACGGCAGGCTGCCGAGCAGGGTCTGCTCGTCCAATCGCGATGTCGCGATCACGATCGCGCGCGCGGCCTTCATCCGCGCGTCGAAGTCGTCTCCCAGCACGCTCCGCTCCCGCTGCGCGTCCAGCTCGTAGACGTCGGTCCGCGGGCGACCGCCCTGCCGCAGCCCGTCCGCGACCGCGGCGGCGACCGCGCCCGCGGTCAGCCGGGGACCGAAAGCTTCGGCCGCGACGAGCACGGTCTCGCTGATCCCGACGGGCGGGCGGACTGCGCGTTTGCTCTGGCTGGGCACGGGCGTGCATCATCACAGGTCCGGTGCTGTCACAAATCTGTTCTTCGTTCGTTTAAGTAGATGAGATGACTCAATTTTTCGACGCGCTCGAACGCCAGCTCGTTGCGCTGTCGATGGAGGCTCCGCGCATGACCCCTCGCGCGCGGGCCAGGCGCCGGCTGGCCGTGGGCACGGTGACTGTGCTCTGCCTGTTCGCGTGCGTAGCCGGCGCCTCGGTGCTTCCGCGCCTGCTCAGGAACACGCCGACCGAAAAGGGGTCGTTGCTGGCGGGGCTGCCGGTGGGCTTCGCGGCGGGAGCCGAACCCGGCATGCGCGATGTCTCTGCCTCAAGCTGGGTCCCCGCCCTGAGCGCCGACGACGGAGCGGTCGGCGAACGCGACTGCGGTGGCCGGCAGGCGAGCGTCGGAGACATGGGCTCCCGGGGCGTCAGCCGCGACGTTGACAACACGACCGGAAAGCTCAGAGGGCTCGTCTGTCTGATCTGGGCCGGCGCCGGCGCGCGCCGGCAGAGCAAGCACCGCGTGGGCGCCTGTCCCAAGGCATACGCGCGGTCCGGTCGCGGCGGCGACGCGGTTGCGCCCGGCCGGGACAACGGCGTCGACCGGCTCGTCGGCACCCAGAGCCTGCGGAGCCTGGACCGCCTGCTTTGCGCCCACCGCGACCCGCTGCCGCGGAAAGGTGCTCCGTGAGAGAGGCGGCAGCCCCATGACAAGGTCTCACGGGTCCATTCGCGCCGCGCTGCGACGAGCGCCGGCCGGCGCCGGCGACGAGTCGCTGCTGCGCCTGGCCGCCGCAGGCGACGGCGAGGCGTTCGCCGAGCTATACCGCCGCCGCCTGCCGCTGGTCGTCAGCTTCCTGCGCGCCCGCACCGCCACCCCGGAGATCGCTGCGGACCTTGCCGCCGAGACGTTCGTCGCGGCGCTCAGCTTCCTGCAGTCCGGCGGTGCGCCGCCGGACAGCGCCGTCGCCTGGCTGCTCACGATCGCACGCAACAAGCTGCTGGACAGCATTCGCCGCGGCCGGGTGGAGGACGAGGCGCGCTCGAAGCTGCACCTGGAGCGGCTGGAGCTGACCGACGAGGACCTCGAGGCGGTGGAGCGGATGAGCGCCCAGACGCAGGTGCTGCCGCAGCTTCTGGAGCTGCTGCCCGACGACCAGTTCCGCGTCGTCAAGGCGCACGTGCTCGACGAGCGCGACTACGGCGAGATCGCCGCCGAGCTGCAGATCTCTCAGGCGGTGGTGAGGAAGCGCGTCAGCCGCGGGCTGCAGCGGCTGCGCACGAGCTGGAGCTCCAACGTTGCCCGCTGAGCGGCCCGGCGGAGCGCCGGCACAGGCGGCCGCGTCGATCACCAACCTGCGGCTGCTGGAGTGCTTCGTGGCCGTCGCCGAGGAGCGCAACTTGGGGCGCGCGGCGCAGAGGCTCGGGATCGGCCAGGCGGCGCTCACCCGCAGCGTCGCCCAGCTCGAACGGCGTCTGGGCGTGGAGCTGCTGGCCAGGGGAACGGCCGGGTTGGCGTTGACGCCCACCGGCGAGGCGATGCTCGCCCGCAGCGTGGAGCTGCTCGGCCGCCACGAGGCCGTGGTCCAGGAGATCCGCCGGCTGGGCAGGCAGCACCCCACGTCGGTGAGGGTCGCCGTCGACGACGGGTTCGCGGGCCTGCTGCTCGCCGCCGCGATCCGTGAGTACCGCGATCTCGCGCCAGACGCCGAGGTGGGCATACGCAGCGCCCCCTACGGCGCCTCGGCCGCAGACCTGCTGGCCGACGGCAGCGCCGACTTCGCGCTGGTTGGCATCCAGCCGCTGGACCCCGGCACGCGTTCGGTGATCGTGGGCGCCTGCCGCCGCGTCGTGGTCGCGGCGGTCGATCATCGCCTCGCGCAGTGCGACTTCATCTCCTTGCCGGAGCTCGCCGGCGAGGCCGAGTTGCGCGCGAGCGCCGCCGCCGCCGACTGGACGATGCAGTGGTCGATCGCGGGCCTGATCGGCGAGCCCGCCTCCGCCCCCGCCGCCGCCGCCGGCGATTTCACGCTGTTCACCGAGGCGCTCGACCTCGCGGCCGCCGGCCACGGCATCCTCCTCGCCCCCGACTTCGCTCAACGCCGATTCGCGCGCGCCGATCTCTGCTGGATACCCGTGATGGGACTCGACCCCGCGCCGGTCCACCTCGCCTGGCGCCGCCGCAACGTGCCGCGCAGCCGCGCCGAGGCATTCGCGACCGCCTTCGAGCGCGCCGGCGCCGACCTCCACGCGCCAAGCTTCGACCCCGAGCTCGAAGACGTCGCGCGGAGCGTCGGCTGCTGAGCGTGGGCCCGGCTCGGTCGGTCACAAATCTAGACGGTCGCACGTCAAGCGCAGCGTGGAGTCCAACACACAGGACGGCGACGGCGACGCCCGCTCGGACATGGACCTGCTGGCGGCCACCCGTGGCGGCGACGCGCATGCCTTCGGCGCCTTCTACCGTCGCCGCCGCGTGCTGGCGCTCACCTACCTGCGCAGGCGCACGACCGATCCGGAGACCGCCGCCGACCTGCTCGCCGAGACCTTCGCCGCAGCTCTCGCCCACGTGCTGGACGGCGACCAGCCGCTGCCGGAGACGCCCGTCGCGTGGCTGCTCACGATCGCCCGCAACAAGCTGATCGACGGCTGGCGCAGGGGGCGGGTGGAGGCGGCCGCGCGCGAGCAGCTCGGCATGCAGCCGTTGAGCCTGCGGGACTCCGACCTCGGTGAGATCGAGCGGCTGGTCGCCGAGACGGATCTGCGCGAGAGCCTCGCGAGCCTGCTGCCCGCCGACCAGATGCAGGCGCTCACAGAGCGGGTGCTGGAGGACCGCAGCTACACGGAGATCGCGAGGCGCATGGACTGCTCGGAGGCGGTGGTGCGCAAGCGCGTCAGTCGCGCGCTGGCCACGCTGCGCGGACGGATGGAGGGATTGGCATGAGCAGCTTTCTCGATCGGCTGGAGATGGAGCTGGAGGCCGCGGTGCGGCGACGGGCGAACGAGGCGAGGGCTGCGTCCGTCGCGGACCGCGCGCCTCACGCGTCCGTCGCGGTCCGCGGCCGCCGCCCGCCCGCCGCGGACCGCCCGCCTCGCTGGTGGCGAGCGCGCCACTCGGCGCGCGTCGTGGTCGCCGTCACGGCGCTGCTCCTGGCGCTGGCCGCGGCGGCGCTCGCGGCAACCGGGCTCCTCTTCACCGGCGCAGCGGTGCCTCCGACGCCCGGCCTGTCGAAGGATGTGGGCCTCGGCCTTCCGGAGCCGGGCCACGCTCGCCTGCTCGCTCGCAGCGTGCCGGACCCGGCGGGTGGGCTGCCGTGGAGCATGCGAATCGTGCGCACGACAAGGGGGCTGGTGTGTCTGCAGGTCGGGCGCCTGCACGATGGGCGCGTCGGCGTGCTGGGGCAGGATGGCGCCTTCCACGACGACGGGCTCTTTCACCCGCTGCGCATGGGCACGCTCGAAGCCATGCCGCACGGCTATGCGACCGCATGCGAGCCGCAGGGCGAGACGTTCACCGAAGAAGTCGTCGGCATGCCGCAGAGCGGGCAGCTCCCGCGCGAAGGAACGATCGGCCGGCCCTCGCAGGAACGCCGGCTCTACTACGGTCTGCTGGGGCCAGACGCGGTCAGCATCGCCTATCGAGACGGCGCGGCGACGAAGACCGTGCCGGTCGAACCCGGCACGGGCGCATACCTGATCGTGATGCCCGCCGGCAGTCGAACGCCGAAGGCGGTCACCACCGGCGGCGCCAAAGCCCTCCGGACAAGAGAGGAAGGGCGGATGAGGGCGGAAGCACCACTGCTCTCGATCCTCTACCGCGTCCACGGCCGGCTCTGCGTCGAAGCCGGCGTGCGGCCGGCGGCCTCCAAAGCCTGTCCGCGTGAATCGGCATCGCAGCTCAACCACAGATTGCGCGTCCTGGAACATCCCCACGACCTGCACGTGCCCATCCACGTGACGCTGCACGCCATGAAGAACGACTGGTGGAGGACCGTGCCCACCCGGGACGGCCATCCGATACGACCGCCCGGGGCGATCGACGGCGTCTACTACGAGGCTTCGATCGAGCTCAAGGCGCCTTTCGCGGTCCAGAACGCCGACAGCGGGTACTCGGTCTGGCTCACGAGCGCCAGGTCGTCTGTCGCGACCGACGGGGGGCTGGGCGGCGGAGAGGGATACGAGCTCGAACGCGACGTGCGTCGAGGCGCGCCGCTGCGCGCGCAACGGGAAGACGTGTTCGCGAACTTCTCCGGCGGGGCCGTGACGATCTCCGTCTACTACTACAACCTGCTCGGCCACGGCCACCGTTCCACCCTCGTGGGCAGCACGACGATCAGGCGGCCGTAGGCGGCTGTCCTCTAGCATCAGCGACCATGGCAGAGCAAGGCGCGACGGTCGCTGAGGAGGAGTACCTGCAGAGCCTCTTCTGGCTATACGAGGCAGGGCTGCCGATGACCGGCGCCAACGTCGCCAGGGCGATGCAGCTCTCGGCTCCCACCGTGCACGAGATGCTCGGGCGGCTGGAGCGTGACGGCTACATCACGCGCTCGCGCAGCAGGACGATCTCCTTCACCGAGTCCGGGTCCGCGCACGCGGAGGCGATCGTGCGGCGCCACCGGCTGATCGAGCGGTTCCTGACCGACGTGCTCGGCATCCCGTGGGACGAGGTGCATGAGGAGGCGGAGCGGCTGGAGCACGCGATGTCGCCGGTGCTGGAAGAGCGGATGCTCGCCGCGATCGGCGACGCCAAGACCTGCCCGCACGGCCATCCGATCGTCGTCGGCGCGCGGATCTCAGGCGTGCCGCTGGCAGACGTGCAGGTCGGCGCGTCGATCAGCGTCCTGCGGTTCGAGAACGAGGCCGAGGACCTGCTGCGCTACCTCAAGGACGCCGGCATCGAGCCGGGCCTCGCCGGCACGCTCGTGCGCAGCGACGAGACCCGCGTGGCGTTCGAGACCAAGGACGGTCGCCGCTGCGAGCTCACCCCCAGCGTCGCCGAGACCGTCTCGGTGCTGGCCGACCCCTCGCCGCCGCCACGCACCGCGCTGCCGGACCAGCTCGTTCTGGGCCAGCGGTACGGGCGCTAGATGACGTGACGCTGAGGGGGCGTTTGGCTAGCGACGTGATGTGCAACTTGGCCTGCGCCCGGCAAATTTTTGAAATGCTTCTGCACACGAATTTCCGGGATGAAACACCGGCTAGGGGAGCCTATTTGTAGCCCTTGAGAATGTCGTGATGACAATGATTCTCGATCACGATGCGATCATCTTCCCAGAAGAAGGTGACGCGGTTGCCTCTGCTGACCTTCGCGTGGTAGATACCGTTCGTACCGCCTAGCTTGCTCGAATCTAGGCTTGGATGGCGCCAGTCTTCTTGTAGCTGACGCAAGCAAGCGATGATCGCGTCCTGCATCTGAGGAGGCTTCTTTTCCAGCTTCTTCTTCAAGTTCCGCGGTATGCGGAGCGGCGTCAATGGCATAACGCGGCGGCTCTAATGCTCGTCTATGCGCAAAAGCCAGCGTGCTACGTCGTTGGGATCGTCCGAATCAAAGTCTTCGTATTCACCGGCAGCCAAGGCCTCTCGAGATGCGCGCACATCGTCCTGCCACGGAAAAGACCAGTAGTAGGCCTGGTCCGCGGGGATGAAGGCGGGGATGGTCGATGAGACCTTCATGTTGCCTCCAAACGCGACCTGGCCGCGTGACCGTTCCATCACTGTTTGCCCAAACAGGGGTGCCGTATGTTCAACAAGCATCGCTACTCCTCCTCGCTATCGGTCATCGTCCTGAGCCTCTGCTTGTTCTTGCTGGACCTTGTGTGCGGTTTCGAGGGCATTGATCAGCCCCGGCATTGCCGCAGGCGCGATAGCGAGCCGCACGATGGGTCGTACCGGAACATACGGCGGCGCATTGCCGTCCTGGGCTGCGGACGGAACGACGGAACCCAGAAGCACAAAGACTGCGTTCGGTCCCGCCGAAGCCGCGAATGCATTCGCGAAGTGGAGCGGGAGCTCGTCCGCGCCGATCCACGCAGTAGGGATGTTCGGCTCTGAAACCACCTGATGGCTATTGTCGGCCAGTAGCCGATCCTGCTCAAGTGCCACGGCTACATCATCAGCATACCTTGAGATGACTCGGAGCGCGCGCGTCGAGTCGTCGGCTCGCTGTCTCCGACTACTTTCTTCCTGGCCCCTGTGCATCTGCTTCCGGCTCTCTGGGATCCAGACTGCGCCTCGGAGCCGCCTCCTCGATGTCGCACAGGAGTTCGCCGCGACTGGAAGACGCAGCATTGGCGGTTCGGCCTGCGTCGCGTCCGACCGCGCCTCAGAGCGCCCGATACGCGCCGGCCAGCCGCCTGACGCCCTCGTCGATCTGCTCGACCGTGACGCCGGAGTAGGCCAGCCGGAGCGTGTTCTGCCCGCCCTCCAGCAGGAAGTCGGTGCCCTTGACGAAGGCCACGCCACGGTCGGCCGCGCCGGCGAAGAGCGCGTTCACGTCGGTGCCCTCGGGGAGCGTCACCCACATGAAGTAGCCGCCTTCGGGATCGATGAACTGCGCCTCGGGCAGCTCTCTGCGCAGTGCGGCTCCCAGCGCGCCCGCGCGCTCGGCGAGGGCGGCCTTCACAGTCTCGATCGAGCGCTGCACCGCGCCTGAGGCGCAGAACTCGTAGACGATCGCCTGGGCGACCATGTTGGGGGAGATGTAGGTGTTGGTGGCCAGTTGCGCGATCGCGGCGATGTCCTGCGGCGGGCCGACCAGGTAGCCGACGCGGATGCCGGGGCAGACGGTCTTGGAGAAGGATGAGGCGTAGATCACGTGCTCGGGGTCGAGCGAGAGCATCGTTGGCAGCGGCTGGCCGCTGAAGCGCAGATCCACGTATGGGTCGTCCTCGAAGATCGTGAAGCCGTGGGTGGCCGCCAGCGAGACGAGCTCGCGTCGCTTTGTCTCCGAGAGCGTGTAGCCGGCGGGGTTCTGGAAGTTGGGGATCAGGTGCGCGAGCTTGGGCTTCACGGCGGGCCCGCTCTCGCCGCCGAGCAGGCGCGAGAGAGCCGCGGTGTCGATCCCGTCGTCCTGCAGCGCGACCGGGTGGATGCTGGCGCCGCGCGTGCGTAGCGAGAGCAGCGTGCGGTCGTAGGTGGGGCGCTCGACGATCACGTCGTCCTGCGGCCTGACCAGATGCTCGAAGAGGAACGCGTCTGCCTGCATCGAGCCGTTCGTGACCAGCACCCGCTCCGGCTCCACCCCGTGCTTGTCGGCGATCCAGGCGCGCAGCCGCGGATACCCGATCGAGGTGCCGTAGGCGGTGGCGCCGGCCGGGTCGCTGTCGAACGCGCGGGCGGCGGCCGCCTTCAGCCCCTCGACGTCGATGATGTCGAGGGAGGGCGCGCCGCGCGCGAAGGAGATGGTGGTCGAGGTCGAGACGGCCATCAGCGTGGAAGCTTATAAGGAGTGGCGCTCCGGGCTAAGGGCTAGTCGCCCGAAGCCCGCCGCTCGGTGAGGCTGCGCAGGCGAATCACGCGTTCGTAGTCGGCGAGCAGGTCGCTCATCGTCCGCTCCAGATGATCGCGGAAGCGGGCCAGCTCGACCAGGTCGATCGACTCGTCGGAGTCCGGTCGCGGCGCGGGAGCCGGCGACCCGAACCCGTGGCTCTCGCCGTGAGCGCCGGGTGGCGCCGGTGGTGGGGGAGGAGAGAGAGGGGTGGCCGATGCGCCTTCGAGGCGCTCGTCGACCAGCCGCGCCGTGCTCTGGCCCCGATCGCTTGGCTCCAGGCCGGCGCCCGGCACGCGCTCGCCGACCGCCCCGAGCGCGCGCTCCAGATCCTGGAGCTTGCGCTCCAGCTCCGCAAGGGTCCTCGCGACCTCGCTGTCCACACGCTTTAGCGTACAGGCGAGGAGGACGACGCGCCCAGCATCTGCACCGCGATCTCCGCCACTTCGGTCGGGGTGCGCCCGACGCGCACGCCCTTTGCTTCCAGAGCCCGCGCCTTCGCGGCGGCCGTGCCCGCCGATCCGGAGACGATCGCGCCGGCGTGGCCCATCTGCTTGCCGGGAGGCGCGGTGAAGCCCGCGATGTAGGCGACGACGGGCTTGGTGACCGACTCGGCGATGTACTCCGCGGCCTCCTCCTCGGCGGAGCCGCCGATCTCGCCGGAGAGCACGATCAGCTCGGTCTCCTCGTCGGCCTGGAAGAGCTCGAGGATGTCCACGAAGGAGGAGCCGGGCACCGGATCGCCGCCGATGCCGACGATCGAGCTGCAGCCGAAGCCTGCCTGGGCGATCTCGTTGCCGATCTGGTAGGTCAGCGTGCCCGACCTGGAGACCACGCCGACGTTGCCGGGCGTGAAGAAGGAGGCGGGGATGATCCCGACGCTGGCCTTGCCGGGCGAGAGGATGCCGGGGCAGTTGGGCCCGACCAGGCGCGTGCCCGGATGATCGCGCTTCAAGGTGTTGTATACGCGAAGCTCGTCGTGCGCGGGGATGCCCTCGGTGATCGCGATGATCAGCGACACTCCCGCCGCCGCGGCCTCGAGGATCGAGTCGGCCGCGAACCGGGGCGGGACGAAGATCATCGCCGTGTTGGGCTGGGTCGCCTGCATGGCGTCGGCCCAACTGTCGAAGACCGGGACCCCCTCGACGTCCTGGCCGCCCTTGCCGGGCGTGACGCCGCCGACGAGGTTGGTGCCGTAGCGGCGGTTGTTGAGGGCGTGGAAGGAGCCCTCTCGTCCGGTGATGCCCGCGACCGCGAGCCGGGTGTCGTTGTCGACGAGGACGGCCATCAGGCGCCTGCTCCTTCTGTCTGCTTGGCGAGCTCCACGACCTTCTCCGCCGCCTCGTTCATCGTGCTCGCGGAATGGACGTTGGGCAGTTTGGCCTCCTCCAGCAGAGTCCTTCCCTGCACGTCGTTGGTCCCGTCGAGCCGCACGACGAAGGGGACGGCCGGTTTGATCTCTCCGAAGGCGGCGATCAGGCCCTTGGCGACCTCGTCGCAGCGGGTGATGCCGCCGAAGATGTTGAACAGCACCGCCTTGACCGCGTCGTTGGCGAGGATCAGCTCCACCGCCTGCTTGACCTTCTCGGCGTCCGATCCGCCGCCTGCGTCCAGGAAGTTGGCCGGCTGGCCGCCTGCCTGCGCCACGACGTCCAGCGTGGACATCACCAGGCCGGCGCCGTTGCCGAGGATGCCGATGTTGCCGTCGAGCTTGACGTACTGGACGCCCTGCTCTTTGGCCTTGCGTTCGATCGGATCTTCGTTCTCGGTGTCGGAGAGGTCCTGGTTCTCGGGGTGGCGGAAGAGCGCGTTGCCGTCGAGCGAGACCTTCGCGTCCAGCGCCTTGACCTGGCGCTCGGGCGTGACGATCAGCGGGTTGATCTCCGCGAGCGTCGCGTCCTCCTTGTCCCACACCTCGTAGAGCGCGACCAGGGCATCGGCGACTCCCTCGCGCACGTCATCGTCGGCGCCGCCGTCGATCGCGATCTGCAGCGCCTCCTGGCGGGAGAGGCCCTTCAGCGAGTCGACGTGGTGGCGGACGAGCTTCTCGGGGCTCTCCTCCGCGATCTGCTCGATCTCCACGCCGCCCTCGGTGCTGAAGATCACCAGCGGCTGCTTGGCCGAGCGGTCGAGCAGCACCGAGGCGTAGTACTCGGTGGCGATGTCCGAGGCGTGCTCGATCCAGAGCTTGTGGACGATGTGGCCGCGGATGTCCAGGCCGAGGATTTTCCCGGCATGCTCGCGGGTCTCCTCTGGATTGGCGGCGAGCTTGACGCCCCCGGCCTTGCCGCGACCGCCGATCAGCACCTGCGCCTTGACGACGACGGGGTAGCCGACCTGCTCGGCGGCGACCACCGCTTCCTCCACGCTGGTGACGGCCTTGCCTGCCGATACATCAAGCCCGTGCCGGGCGAAGAGCTGCTTGCCTTGATACTCGAGAAGGTCCATGTGGCGCGGAACTCTAGCCAATGCCTTCTGGCCATGCGACCAGTCCGCGACGGGCGCGCGCGGGCGCGGGCTGCCATGGCGAAGGCAAGCGTCGTCCCCGGAAGGCATAATGCGCCGGGCCAATGCCAATTCCGAAGAATCTCACCTGGGTCACCTTCGACGTCTACGGCACTCTCATCGACTGGGAGACCGGCGTCTATGAGGCGTTCGAGCGCGAGGCGCAGCGCGACGGCTTCGAGCTGATCGACCGCGCGTCGCTGATCGCCATGTTCCACGAGGTCTCGCGCGAGATCGAGGCCGGCTCCTACGAGCTCTACGCCGAGGTGCTGCGACGCACGGCGCTTGAGATGGCCAGCCGCATGGAGTGGCAGCTCGAACCGTCGCGCTCCGGCTTCCTGCCCGACTCGATTCCGCGCTGGCTGCCGTTCAAGGAAACCAGCCCGCAGCTTCAGAAGATCGCCAAGAAATACCAGCTCGGGCTGATCTCGAACATCGACGACAAGCTTCTGGGCCTCACCCGCCGCCACATCCCGACCGACTTCGACCTGGTCGTGACCGCGCAGCAGGTGCGCGCCTACAAGCCCGAGCTCGCCCACTTCACCGAGTTCGCGCGGCGCATCGGCGGCAAGAAGGGCTGGATCCACGTCACCTCCAGTCACCACCACGACGTCGTGCCCTGCCTCAAGCAGCGGGTGCCGGTGATCTACGTCAACCGCTCCAAGCAGCCGCTGGAGAGCTCGCAGAAGAAGCCGACCGCGGAAGTGCACACGCTCCGCGAGGCGGTCAAGGCGATCGAAGAGGCATAACTCCGATCCGGCGGCCAGCCGACGGTCGCTGCACCTAAACTCAGTGCTGTGCTGCGGATGCTCGAACTGCAAGACGTCGGGCCATCGGACCGGATGAGGATCGATTTCGGGGACCGGCTCAACGTCATCACGGGCGACAACGGGCTGGGCAAGTCATTCCTACTCGAGGTCGCATGGTGGGCGCTGACGCGCAGTTGGGCCGGACCAGCGGCTCTCCCCATCAAGGGAGGTGAGCAGACGGCGTACCTGAAGTACTGCATAGACGCCAAGGAATCACCCGTCGAGCGCAAGATCGACTTCGACGTCAAACGCAGGGGCTGGTTTCATGGCCGCGGCCGACCACCGATCCCGGGCTTCATCGTCTATGCGCGCGTGGACGGAAGCTTCGCCGTGATGGACCCGGCCCGCAACGACCCGCCGGCCGAGGAAGAGACCGAGCCGACGTACCGGCGTCGTCCAACCGCGTTCTACTTCGACTCGGCGCAGGTCTGGTCGGGGCTCAGCGAGGAGGGCGTGCCGCTGTGCAACGGCCTGATCGACGACTGGCGGGTATGGCAACTGGAAGACTCGCGGGAGTTCGGGGCCCTCAAGGACGCCCTCGCCATCCTTTCCTCCGATCCTGACGAGAAGCTCGAGCCCGGACCGCCACGCCGCATCGATCTTCTGGACTCGAGGGACATCCCGACGCTGCAGACTCCATACGGTGATGTCCCGGTCACACATGCCTCGGCCGGGGTCCGGCGAATTCTCGCGCTCGCCTACCTCTTGGTCTGGGCCTGGCACGAGCATCGCGAGGCATCGGAGCTTCTGGGGGAGCCTCCATCCGATCGCGTGACTCTGCTGATCGACGAGGTGGAGGCTCATCTGCACCCGCGCTGGCAGCGCGTGATCCTCCCCGCGATCCTTGATGTGCTTCGTGCGCTGGGGGCGCCCGCCCACAGTCAAGTGATCAGCGTGACGCACTCGCCGCTGGTGCTCGCCTCGCTCGAGGGACGCTGGGATGACACGCACGATCACCTGTTCACGCTCGACCTCGAGACCCCCGCCGATAATGGGCGTCCGCTGGTCGAGCTCAAGCAGGTGCCGTGGCGGACGCGCGGCGACGTCAACGCGTGGTTGACCTCCGAGGTCTTCGAGCTCGGTCAGGCCCGCTCACTGGAGGCTGAGCGGGTGATCCTCGAAGCGCGGGAGATAATGCGCAGGCCCGGTGAGAGCGTCGAGGCCTTGGGCCGCTTGGCCCAGCGGCTCGCCGCGCATGTCCCGGAGACCGACCCGCTGCTTGCGCGCCTTGACGCGCTGGGATGGTCTGCGGGAGAGCAGCAGGAGGCGAGCGCCTTGGCCGACGAGGACCGCCCGGCGCGGGCGTCGTCCGATGAGGATGAGACGGTCGCGTGATCAGCGTCAGCCCTCGCCCCGAGCCCGACACGTTCGAGGCGCGGGTGCGAGCCCCGGGCCGCCAAGCGCTGGCCGAAGACAAGAATCCCCTCCCGGACTACTGGCGTAGGTGCAGCCGGGAGTTGCTCGAGGCATACGACCGTATCTGCGCCTACTCCTGCTTTCATATCCCGCGCGTCGTGGGCGGCGCGACGGTGGAGCACTTCGCGCCCAAGTCCGCCAGGCGCGATCTCGCGTACGAGTGGTCGAACTATCGCGTGGTGTGCGCGCTGATGAATGCTCGCAAGCGCGAGTTCGAAGACGTGCTGGACCCCTTCGAAATCGACGATGACTGGTTCGAGCTCGAGCTCGCCTTCATGCAGGTGCGTCCCGCTGAGCGACTTGGCGAGCGCACGACGCAGGCGGTTCTCAAGACGATTGACCGCCTGAAGCTGAACGACGTGGAGCTCTGCCGCGCGCGGGAAGATTGGTATGACGACTGGATCGGAGGCCAGTTCACCGCCTCCTACATGGCGCGCCACGCGCCGTTCATCTACCGCGAGGCCGTCCGCCAGGGCAAGGCGCCCAAGTAGGCAGGGTCAACGCGCGGCCCGTCGCGGCAACGCGACAGCCGGCGGCGGCGACTACTCGACCGCGGGCCGGCGGCTACCCGGCTGGCGGGCCGGCGGCTATCCGGCCAGCGGGGCGGCGACTACTCGGCCGCGGGCGAGGAGATCGTCACGATCGGGGCGCCTGCGGCTATCGGCGCGCCCTCGGTGATCGGAAGCTCGACGATCACGCCCGACTTGTGGGCGGTGATCTCGTTCTCCATCTTCATCGCCTCGATGATGCAGAGAAGCTGGCCCTCCTGGACGGTGTCGCCCTTGTTGACCAGCACCTTCCACATGTTGCCCTGCAGCGGCGAGGGGAGCGTGTCGGCTCCACCGCCGCCGCCGGAGGAGCTGCGGGCCGCGCGCTTGGGCTTGGCGCGGCCTGCCGGCGCGCTGCCGTTGGCGCCCGCCGGGGGGCCTGCGACGTAGGAGCCGGGCGGGCCGATCACCCGCACGTCGAAGCGCTTGCCGGACACCTCGACGGTGTAGGAGTGCTCGACCTTGGCCTCCTCGTCCTCGGCTTGCGCCGGAGCGACCGGCTCGAAGGCGAGCTGCTTCAGCCACTTGCGGTCCTCGACCAGGTCGCGGCAGGTCTCGCCCTTGGCCCACTGCTCGGTGGCCAGCAGCGCCTTGTGGAAGGGGATGAGGGTCTTCAGCTCCTCGATCTCGTATTCCTCCAGCGCCCGCAGCATCCGGCGCGTGGCCTGCTCGCGGTCGGAGTCCCAGACGATCAGCTTGGCGACCATCGGGTCGTACATCGGCGAGACTTCGCCGTACTCGCCGACGCCCGAGTCGACGCGCACGCCGGGGCCGGACGGCTCCCGGTAGCGGCCGATCTTGCCGGGGGCCGGGGCGAAGTTCTTGGAGGCGTCCTCGGCGTTGATGCGGCACTCGATCGCGTGGCCGCGCAGCAGCACCTGCTCCTGGGTGACCGACAGCGGCTCGCCGGCGGCGGCGCGGATGCCTTCCTTGACGATGTCGATCCCGGTCGTCATCTCGGTCACGCAGTGCTCGACCTGAACGCGGGTGTTCATCTCCAGGAAGAAGTACTCGCCGTCCTGCAGCAGCCCCTCGATCGTGCCTGCGCCGACGTAGTCGACGGCGCGGGCTGCCTCGACGCCGATCGAGCCGATGTGCGCGCGCAGCTTCTCGTCCACGATCGGGGCCGGGGACTCCTCGATCAGCTTCTGGTGGCGGCGCTGGATCGAGCAGTCGCGCTCGCCGAGGTGGATCACGTTGCCGTGCCGGTCGGCGAGGATCTGGACCTCGACGTGGCGGGGGTCGGGCAGGTAGCGCTCGATGTAGACGGTGCCGTCTGAGAAGAACTTCTCGCCTTCGCGGCTGGCCCCCTCGAAGGCGCCCTCCAGCTCGTCCTGCGAGAGGGCTACGCGGAAGCCCTTGCCGCCGCCGCCGCCGGCCGCCTTGACCGCGACGGGGAAGCCGATCTCGGCCTTGATGATCTTCAGCGCGTCGGCCGGGTTGGCGACCGGCTCGGTGGTGCCGGGCACGATCGGCACGCCGGCGGCCTTCATCAGCTCGCGCGCCTTGGTCTTGGAGCCCATCGCGTCGATCGCGGAGGCGGGCGGGCCGATGAAGACGATCCCGGCGTCCTCGCATGCCTGCGCGAACGCGGCGTTCTCGGCCAGGAAGCCGTAGCCGGGGTGGATCGCCTCAGCGCCGCAGCGCTTGGCGGTGTCGAGGATCTTGGCGACGTCCAGGTAGTTCTCGGAGGCGGGGCCGTCGCCGAGGTTGTAGGACTCCTCCGCGCGCTTTGCGTGCAGCGCGTCGCGGTCGAGCTCCGAGTAGACGGCCACCGAGGAGATGCCCATCTCCTCCAGGGCGCGGATGATGCGGATCGCGATCTCGCCGCGGTTGGCTACGAGTACCTTGCTGAACATGCGGCGGGTAGCTTAGTTGACGACGCGTCTCAGGGTTGTTCCGGGCAGGGGACGCGCGGGCGTGCGGACCCGGTCGGATCGACCCTCAAGCGTCGGGCGCACAGATCATGCCCGCGCCGACGGTGCCGTTGCTGGCTTCGTCGATCAGGATGAAGCTGCCCGTGCGGCGGTTGCGGCTGTAGGGGTCGACGAACAGCGGCGCGCTGGTCCTCAGGCGGACTTTGCCGATGTCGTTGAGCCCCATCTCCTGCGGCGCGTCTCCCCGTTGCAGCGTGTGGACGTCGACGCTGTCCAGCAGGCCCTCCACGATCGCCGAGACCGAGCGGGTCGTGTGCTTGATCTGGTAGCGGCCGCCGGGGCGCAGCGGCGCCTCGGCCATCCAGCAGATGTCCGCCTCCAGCTCGCGCGTGGGCTCGGGAGCCTCGTCGGGCCGGCAGATCATTTCGCCGCGGGAGATGTCGATCTCGTCCTGCAGGCGCAGGGTCACCGACATCGGCGCGAGCGCCGCCTCCAGCTCGCCGTCGTAGGTGTCGATCGCCGCGATCTTCGTGCGCTGGCCGCCGGGCAGCACGACAACCTCCTCGCCGGCGCGCAACGCGCCGGAGGCCAGTTGCCCCGCGTAGCCGCGGTAGTCGGCGGCGCCCGGAACGCCCTGGGGCCGGATCACCCACTGGACCGGGAAGCGGGCGGGGGTCTGGAAGGGATGGTCGTAGGCGACTTCGACGGTCTCCAGCAGGGACAGGAGTGTCGGGCCGGCGGGGTTCTCATACCAGGAGAGGTTGGAAGAGGGCTCCACGACGTTGTCGCCATGCAGCGCGGAGATCGGGATGTAGACCAGGTCCGCGCGGGCGCCGAGCTTGCCGGCGAACTGCGAGAACTCGGCGACAATCTCGTCGAAGCGCTCCTGGGAGTAGTCGACGAGGTCCATCTTGTTGACGGCGACGACCAGGTGGGGGATGCCCAGCAGCGCGCTGATGAAGGCGTGGCGCTTGGACTGCTCCAGCACGCCGTGACGCGCGTCGAGCAGGATCACCGCCAGGTCGGCGGTCGAGGCCCCGGTCACCATGTTGCGCGTGTACTGCTGGTGGCCCGGGCAGTCGGCGATGATGAAGCGCCTGCCGGAGGACCCGTCGAGGGCGACCGTCGAGAAGTAGCGGTAGGCGACGTCGATCGTGATGCCCTGCTCGCGCTCGGCGCGCAGGCCGTCGGTGAGCAGCGCGAGGTCGAGCGCGCCTTCGCCGCCGCGCCGCACGCTTGCCTCGGCGACGTGTTCGAGCTGGTCGTCGAAGACCTGCTTGGTGTCGTAGAGCAGCCTTCCGATCAGGGTGCTCTTGCCGTCGTCGACCGAGCCGGCCGTCGTGAATCGCAGCAGATCAAGTGTCATTGGAGCGGCTCCGTCGCGGTCAAGGGCGCATGGATGCGCCCTGCTGTCTCAAAGGAGGTGGCTGGATGCCGCATCAGAAGTAACCCGCCTTCTTGCGATCCTCCATTGCCGCCTCGGAGACACGATCGTCCGCGCGCGTCTCGCCGCGCTCGGTGATCCTCGTGGAGGCGATCTCGGCCACGACTTCGGCAAGCGTCTTGGCCCGGGAGCGCACGCCGCCTGTGCAGCTCATGTCGCCCACCGTCCTGTATCGCACCATCTCGGAGAAGACCTTCTCACCGTCGATCAGCTCCGCGCCCTCGCGCCAGGCATAGAGCATCCCGTCGCGCTCGAAGACCTCGCGCTCGTGGGCGAAGTAGATCGAGGGAACCTCGAGCCGCTCGCGGTCGATGTACTCCCAGACATCCAGCTCGGTCCAGTTGGAGAGCGGGAAGACCCGCACGTGCTCGCCCTTGCGGATGCGGCTGTTGTAGAGGTTCCACAGCTCGGGGCGCTGGCTCTTGGGGTCCCACTGGCCGAAGTCGTCGCGGAAGGACATCACGCGCTCCTTGGCGCGCGCTCGCTCCTCGTCGCGGCGGGCGCCGCCGAAGGCGGCGTCGAAGCCGTGCTGCGCGATCGCGTCCAGCAGGGTGACCGTCTGCAGGCGGTTGCGGGAGGCGCGCGGGCCGGTCTCCTCGACCGCGCGGCCCTGGTCGATGGAGTCTTGGACGGAGGCGACGATCAGCCGCTCTTCGAGCTCGGCGACGCGGCGGTCCCTGAACTCGATCACCTCGGGGAAGTTGTGCTCGGTGTCGACGTGCATCAGCGGGAAGGGGAAGCGGCCGGGGCGAAACGCCTTCTCCGCCAGGCGCAGCATCACGATCGAGTCCTTGCCCCCGCTGAAGAGCATCACCGGACGCTCGAACTCGGCCGCCACCTCGCGCATCACGTGGATCGCCTCGGACTCCAGCGCCTGCAGGTGGGTCAACTCGGGTCGTGCTGTGATGCTCATTGCTCCTCGGCCCTGAGTCGAGTGGCGCCCGCGGCCAGTACAGGGCCTCCGATCGCGGGCGTCGCCGGGGTGGCGACCGCGGCCGGCCGGCCGGCGGTGGAACGGACACGGTAGAGCAGAGAGCCCAGCAGGCCAATCGCCAGCGGCGCGCCGATGATCACGCCGGCCGGCAGCTTCAGCCCCGCCTTGCTCGCCATCGCGAGCGCCGACCCGAGCAGCACCACGCTCAGGATCGCCCTCAGCGCCTGCGCCGGGACCCGGTCCATGAGCTGCGAGCCCAGCCACACGCCTGGGATCGAGCCGATCAGCAGGTTGCCGGCGAGCCCGAAGTCGACGTTCGCGCCGGCCGCGTAGCCGGCGGCGGCCACCCACAGCAGGATCGCGCCGAGAAACACGCTCGTTCCCGCCACGCGCTGCGGCGTGAGCCGGTAGACCACGAGCATCGCCACGCCGATCAGGGCGCCGGTCCCCACCGAGGTGAGGCCGAGGATGCCGCCGAGCACGAAGCCGAGCACGACCGCGAACGCCCGTTGCGCGTCGGTGGTGAACTGGAAGCGGTCGCGCTCGCGGCTGTGGAGGTGCGCCAGCGCGAAGCTGCGCACGAGCACCACGACCGCGACGATCAGCAGCGCGCCGGCCACGCAGGCCATCAGCGTGTGCTCGAAGCTCTTGCCGTCGGCGACCTTGAGGCGGTCCACCGCGATCGCTCCCAGCAGCGTTCCCGGCAGCGCTCCGTAGCCGAGCCAGCGCGCCACTTTCATGTCGACGGTGCCCTTGCGGAAATGGTTGATTCCACCGAAGGTCTTGGTGACGGCGCTGTAGGCGATGTCGGTGCCCACGGCGGTGACCGGGGAGACCCCGAGCACGATGATCATCAGCGGCGTCATCAGCGATCCGCCGCCGATTCCGGTGAGTCCGATCAGCGCGCCCACGGCGAGCCCGAACAGCACGACCTCAGGTTTGATCCCAAGCACCGAATCACCCTAACACAGCGCTAACAGGCCGCTATCGGGGGCAAATGGACAGTCGAATGGGGCATCAGCCGCGCTCCGATGCCTCGCCGGCGGCGACCGCCGAGAGGGCGGACGGGTCGAGGTGAAGGCCGCACTCCGTCTTCTCGGTGCCGGCCCAGCGACCGTCGCGGCCGCTGCCGGGACGCGTGCACGGCGCGCACCCGATCGAGTCATAGCCCTGGTCGTGCAGCGGGTTGTAGGGCAGATCACGCTCGTGGATCGTCTGCCAGAGATCCTTTTCACTCCAGTGCGCGAGCGGGTTGTACTTGGTCAGGCCGCGGGCCGTGTCCTCTTCGATCGGCGTCGCGCTCGCGCGAGTCGGCCCCTGCTCGCGCCTGATGCCGGTGATCCACGCCTCCGCGCCATCCAGCGCCCGCGCCAGCGCGGCGACCTTCGCCGCCGAGCAGCAGTGCTCCGGGCCGCTCCAGGCCCCGCCCGTCCCGCCCGCGTTGCTCGCGTCCTGCACCTCCACAGCGATCCCGAAGCGCTCCTCGAAACGTCTCCAGGTCGCAAGCGTCTCCGGGAACAGGACACCTGTATCGATCGTGACGACGCGCACGGGCGTCTCGCCGCCGCCCAGCCGCAGCAGCTCGTCGATCAGGACGGACTCCTCCTTCTGGAAGGAGCAGAGCAGGACGGCGCGATCGCCGTGGCGCTCCACGGCGGATCGCAGCGTGTCCGTGAGGACCGCGCGCGGGTCGGCGTCGGTGTCGCTCAGACCGCGCACTCGCCCTCTCCGCGGATCACCTGGAATGGGACGTCTCTGTTCCAGTCGATGAACTGGCTCATCGTCTCCAGCCCGAACTCGACAGGCATGGAGAGCTCCTTCACGAGCCCTTCCAGCTCGCCGGTGCCGACCCGTGCCACGAAGGCGCCCCAGGTCTCGCCCTCCTGACGGCTGGCCTCGTAGTGGCGCACCCAGCGCTCGATCGCCTCCGGCACGCGCTTGGCCGGCAGGCGCAGCTTCAGGCGCTGGCCGAAGGCGACCTCTCCGCCTTCGAAGACGCCGCCGACGTGCGGGATGTAGGCGGGGATCGTGTGCTCGCCGACCTTGATCGATGCTCCGTAGAAGCCGATCGCGCCTAGGTGGTGCTGGCCGCAGCCGTTGGGGCAGCCGCTCATCTTGATGTGGATCTGGCGCGTCAGCGGGTCGGTGATCCGCATCGACTCGATCCGCTCCTGGATCGCCTTGTTGAGGCCCATCGAGCTGGTGATCCCGAGCTTGCAGGAGTCGGTGCCAGGGCAGGAGACGACGTCGTCGATCTCGCGGCTGCCGGCGGCGCCCAGGTCGAGCGCCTTCAGCGCGCGCCAGACGTCGTAGACGCTCTCGGGACGCACCCACCGCAGCACGAGGTTCTGCTGCACGGTGGTGCGCGCGTAGGGGCCGGAGTGCTCGCGCATGAGCGCGGCCAGCCCGCGGAACTGCTCGGGGCTCAGGTCGCCGCGCGTGATCTTCACCTCGACGGTGACGAAGCCCTCCTGGCGCTGGGGCGCGACGTTGGCGGCCCGGAAGCGCTCGAACTCGGAGAGGTCTCCGTTGGGCGTGCCGTACTCGGCGCGCGGGCTCGGCGCGTCTGCCTCCTCGTCGTATTCGAGAACCCTCTCCTCTATGGAAAAGTCCCTCTCGGCAACCCAGTCGCCCTTCAGCTCCTCCTCGACCTGGCTGCGCAGCTCGTCGATGCCGTACTTGTCCACGAACACCTTGATCCGCGCGCGGGCGCGGTTGACGCGCAGCCACTCCTGGCGGTCGAAGACCCGCATCACGGCCTCGGTCACCTTCAGGTAGTCGCCGTTGTCGAGCTCCACGAACTCGTAGAGCTCCTGGGCGACGCGCGGCATGATCGAGGTGCCGCCGCCGACCAGCATCTGCACGCCGCGCACCTGCGCGCCGTCGATCTCCTTGACCCGCGCTCTGAAGGCGACGTCGTGGATGCCGCTGATCGCGCGGTCGGCGGGGCTGCCGTCGAAGGAGGTCTTGACCTTGCGCGGCATCGCCTGGGTGGTGGGGTGGCGCACGAAGTAGCGCACGTAGGCGGCCGCGTAGGGGGTGAGGTCGAATAGCTCGTCGCTCGCCACGCCCGCCCACGGGTCGGCGGTCACGTTGCGCATCGTGTTGCCGCAGCCCTCTCGGCTGGAGAGGCCGGCCTGCCCGAGCTCACGGATCGCCTTCTCCGCCTCCAACAGCGGCACGTGGTGGATCTGCACGTTCTGGCGGGTCGTGATGTGGCCCTTGCGCAGCGGCGCGTGCTTCTCCACCACATCTGCGAACTTGTCGAGCTGCTCCGGCGTGACCCCGCCGAACGGGAGCTTGCAGCGGATCATCTGCACGTCCGGCTGGCGCTGCCCGTAGACGCCCTGCTTGAGGCGGAACTTGATGAACTCGTCTTCCTCGGTCCCTCCGTCGAGGAACCTGGTCGCCTCGGTCTTGAAGTCGTCGTACTCCCGCTGAAGGATCGGAATCACGTGCCCGGGGACGTGCTGGAGGACCTCGGGATCCTCGAGCGTGCCCTTTCCGGTTGGCAGTGAGACTGGCTCCATGTTGGCGAACCTCCTGGGCCGAGCCGACGGCTCGGAAGCTGGTCGAGATGGGGGGCGTGGAGTCCGTCTCGGCTGTTCCGAAACCGAGACCCTGGAAATCCTAGCGGCTTTTAGGCATTTATCCAGGAGTGGGGAACATCGGTGAGCGGCTCGCGGCTCACGCCTTCAAAAAACGCCGCCCGACGCCACGGATCGAGCCCGGTCTCTGCCGCGCCGGCGGCAGGCGTGGTCTGCGCGATGAAGCGCTCCAGCGCCGCGACCACGGCCGCGGCCTGCTCCGGCGAAGCCGATGCGCCGCCGCCCACGAGCTCGATGCGATGTGTTCCCATCTCCATAGGCCACATAGTCTGACGGATAGACTGAGCGCGTGGATGATGAGCCCATGCATCCCGAAGGGGTCCGCAGTGCCTTGGAGAGCTTCGTGGCGGCTTCGCCGGGTCCGCAGCGCGCCGGGTTGCGCGTGCTGCTGGCGATCGGCAGGCGCCCGCGCGGGGCTGCGCTTCTGAGTCGCATGCCGGCGCTCGCGCAGGTCGCAAGGTCGCTGCTGGCGATGGAGCGCTACGACCAGCCGGCGCTCGCGAGCGCGCTCGGCTTCGACGCCGAGCAGACCGCCGGCCGCGGTCGCGCGCTGCGCCACGCGGAGGGACGGCCTTGAGTCGCCACGCCGCGCGACGGACAGGGAAGCGCCGCCCGGAGGGACGGCTGTGACGCGCTCGCTGCACTGCGACGTCTGCGTCGTGGGCGCCGGCGCGGGTGGGGCGGTGCTCGCGGCCGAGCTCGCCGAGGGCGGGGCGCGCGTCGTGCTGCTGGAGCAGGGCCCCTACCACGACGCCGACCGCTTCAGCGCGAGGGTGCCGGAGATGCTCGCCGATCTCTACCGGGACGCCGGCCAGACGATCACGCTCGGCAACCCGCCGATCGTGATGCCGCTGGGCAGCGGTCTGGGCGGCACCACGCTCGTCAACTCCGGCACCTGCTTTCGAACCCCGGACAGCGTGCTCGCCACCTGGCGCGAGCAGTTCGACCTCCAGATCGACGAGCGAGAGCTCGACCGCTGCTTTGCCCGCGTGGAAGAGGCGATCTCGGTCGGTGAGGTCGACGCGCGGCTGGCGGGCCGCAACGCGGCGGTGGCCAGGCGCGGCGCGGAACGGCTCGGCTGGTCGCACGGCTACCTGCGCCGCAACGCCAAGGGCTGCGTCGGCTCGGGCGTGTGCGCCTTCGGCTGCCCCACCTCCGCGAAGCAGCACACCGGGATCACCTACGTGCCCCGCGCGCGCGAGGCGGGCGCCGAGGTGATCACGGGGGCCACCGTCCAGCGGATCGCGCTGCGCGGCGGCCGCTTCTCCCACGTGGAGGCCACGACGGCCGACGGCGGCGGCGCGCTGGAGGTCCACGCCGAGCACGTGGTGCTGGCGGCCGGCACGGTCCACACGCCGGGCCTGCTGGCCGGCAGCGGGCTGGGGCTGAGCTGCGGCCAGCTCGGCCGAAATCTCTCGGTGCACCCGGCGACCGCCGTGTTCGCGCTGATGGACGAGCGCGTGGACATGGGCCACGGGGTGCCGCAGAGCTTCTACGTGGACGAGTTCGCCGACGAGGGCATCATGTTCGAGGGCATCGCCGGCCCGCCGAGCTACGCGGCGATGTCGCTGCCGCTCAGCGGCGAGCGGCACGCGCAGGCGATGGAGCGCTACCCGTACCTGGCGCAGTTCGGCCTGATGGTCAGCGACTCCTCGCGCGGGAGCGTGCACACCCTCGCCGGCGCCACGGCGGGGCGGCTGCCCGGCGTCGCCGGCCGTGCGCTCTCCCGGATCGGCAAGGCGCCGATCGGCCAGGCGCCCCTGATCCGCTATGACCTCGACGACGCCGATCTGACGCGATTCAGAACGGGCCTGCGGCGGCTGCAGGAGCTCTTCGAGGCGGCCGGCGCGCGCGAGGTCTATCTGCCGCTGCCCGAGGGCGTCGCGCCCGAGCGGGCGGGGCGCGGCGATCTGCGGCTGATGGCGTTTCACCCGCTGGGCACCGCGCGGGCGCACGCGCGCGCGGGGGAGGGCGTGGTCGACGGCGACCTCGCGCTCCACGGGGTGGAGGGCGTCCACGTCGCCGATGGGTCGGTGGTGCCGAGCTCGCTCGGGGTCAACCCGCAGTTGACGATAATGGCGCTCGCCACGCGCTTGGCCTTCCATCTGCTTGGCGCAGACGTTCCCGGAGCCGGGTCTGGCTCGGGGGCCGGAGCCGGGTCCGGCTCCGAGCATGTAGTCGAGATTCACTGTCCGTCCTGAAAACCGAGGAGATCCCGTGTCCTTCCTGATCGACCCACCCTGGCTGTACGCGACCGGACGTGCCTACGGGCGCATGATGCCCGAGGAGGGCAAGGCGAGAAAGGCCGCGGAGGCCGCGACGATCGGCGCCTTCCTGGCGACCAGCATCTCGCTCTATCTGGAGCGCCCCTGGACCAGGCCGATCTGGCGCGCCTGCCGGGCGGCGTCGGGCCGAGACTGGATGCTCAACTCGGGCGTGCTGCGGCTCGACTGGCGCCGCGCGGGCATGAGCACCCACCTGATCTCGGCGGCGATCTTCGCCACCTACCCGCTGTGGCTGCGGCTCGGGATCAAGAGCGGGCAGCGCTCGGCGAGCGACTGAGGGATCGGCTCCGCGCGCGTGGGGCGTCGGTGCGACGCCTCGCGCGTGAGGCTCGCTTGAGCGCGGTGCGCGCGGAAGCTCGCTTGGTCGGCCTGCGCGTGACGTTCGCCTGAGAGCCTCGCGCGCCGGCGCCCGCCGCTACAGCGGGATGTTGCCGTGCTTGCGCTTGGGGCCTGGTTCGCGCTTGCCGTGCAGCGTGTGCAGGGCGCTGATCAGGCGCGGGCGGGTCTCGTGGGGGACGATCACGTCGTCGATGTAGCCGCGTTCCGCTGCCGTGTAGGGGTTGGCGAAGCGGGCCTTGTAGTCGTCCATCAGCTTCTGGCGGCGCTCGTCCGGCGTGGGGCTCGCGGCGATGTCGCGGCGGTAGATGATGTTGACCGCGCCCTCGGGGCCCATCACCGCGACCTCCGCGGTCGGCCAGGCGAAGTTGAAGTCGGCGAGCAGGTGCTTTGAGGCCATCACGTCGTAGGCGCCGCCGTATGCCTTGCGCGTGATCACGGTGATCTTCGGCACGGTCGCCTCGGCGTAGGCGTAGAGCAGCTTGGCGCCGTGGCGGATGATCCCGCCCCACTCCTGGGCGGTGCCGGGCAGGAAGCCGGGCACGTCGCAGAACGTCAACAGCGGGATGTTGAAGGCGTCGCAGGTGCGCACGAAGCGGGCGGCCTTCGCGGAGGCTTCGATGTCGAGCACGCCCGCGAGCTGGTTTGGCTGGTTGCCGACGATCCCGATCGAGTAGCCGTCCAGGCGCGCGAAGCCGCAGATGATGTTCTTGGCGTGGTGCTCGTGCACCTCGTAGAACTCGCCCTCGTCGACGATCAGCTTCACGACGTTGCGCATGTCGTAGGGCTTGTTCGGGTTGTCCGGGACGACGTGGTCGAGCTCCTCGTCCATCCTGTCCGGGTCGTCGCCGCTCGCGATCCGCGGCGCGGTCTGCAGGTTGTTGGACGGCAGGAAGCTCAGCAGGTAGCGGCAGTCCTCCAGGCAGGCGTCCTCGTCCTCGGAGGCGAAGTGCGCCACGCCGGACTTGGTGTTGTGCGACATCGCGCCGCCGAGCTCCTCGAAGCCCACTTCCTCGCCGGTGACGGTCTTGATCACGTCGGGGCCCGTGATGAACATGTGCGAGGTCTCCTTCACCATGAAGATGAAGTCGGTGATCGCGGGCGAGTAGACGGCGCCGCCGGCGCAGGGGCCCATGATCAGGGAGATCTGGGGGATCACGCCGGAGCTGCGCACGTTGCGCACGAACACGTCGCCGTAGGCGCCCAGCGAGACGACGCCCTCCTGGATGCGGGCGCCGCCGGAGTCGTTGATTCCGATCACGGGGCAGCCGATCTTGGCCGCGAGGTCCATGATCTTGCACATCTTCTCGCCCATCACCTCGCCCAGCGAGCCGCCGAAGACGGTGAAGTCCTGGCTGAAGACGCAGACCGTGCGGCCGTCGATCGTGCCGGTGCCGGTCACCACCGCATCGCCCCAGGGCCTGTTCTTCTGCATGTCGAAGTCGTAGGTGCGGTGGCGCACGAAGGTGTCGAGCTCCTGGAAGGAGCCGGGGTCGAGCAGCTTCTCCACGCGCTCGCGCGCGGTGTACTTGCCGCGGGCGTGCTGCTTCTCCTCGGCCTCCGGCGCGGAGTGCAGCGCGGCGGCGCGCAGCTCGGTGAGCTGCTCGAGCTTCTCCTCGTATGTCTCGGGGGCCTTCTGGCGCATCGGCGCGGGATGTTATCCGCGCTCGGGTCGGCGACGCGTCGAGACTGTCAACCCCCGGGCGCTCAGGCGCGCGAGAACGGCCTGTGATGCGCGGCGCCAAGCCGGTCGAGGGCCAGCGTGAGCACCCTCGTCGTCTGCGCCGCCAGCGCCGCCTCGGCGGCGGCAAGCTCCGCGGAGAGGTCGGCCGGCGCGTCGCTCCGCGCAGGGCGCTCGGCCGCGGGGGGCGGCTCGGTGGCCTCGGCGGCGTCGGCGGCCACAGGCCCGGGCGGGGCGTCGGCGGCCACAGGCTCGGGCGGGTCGTCGGCGGCCACAGGCCCGGCCACGGCGTCAGGCTCGGCCACGGCCTCGGGCTCGGCGGCGGCCTCGGGCTCGGCAGGGCCTGCCGCGGCTTCGGGCTCGGCCGCGGCTTCAGGCCGGGCCACGGCGCCAGGCCCGGCGGCGGCCTCGGGCTCGGCAGGGCCTGCCGCGGCTTCGGGCTCCGGGGCCTCCACCGCGGCCTCCATCGAGGGCTCGCGGTCGGCAGCGACGTCTGCGCGCTTGGCTTTGCGGCGGAAGAGCCGCGCGAAGAAGCCGAGCCGTGGGGCCTGCTCGGCCGGCTCTGCGGACGCTTCCGCGTCCACGTGCGTCTCTGCCGCCTCCGGGCCCGCGTCTTCCCCGGCCTGCGGAGCTTCCCGGCCCTCGGCTGCCGGCTCCTGCCGGGCTTGCACCTCGGGGTCCTCGTGGGGCTGGGGCGTTGCCACGTCGTTCATCTCGACCTCCGCCACGTCATGCGTCTCCACGTCCGCCTCGGCCGGGGCCTCGTCGGCGGCACGCGCCTGCACCTCCTCGACGGAGCTCTGCTCGGGGATCTCTTGCTCCACCTCGTCGCCCTCGCCGTCCCGGCCCGCCTCTTCGAGAGAGGGATCGGGCAGCTCCTGGAAGACGCTGAGCGTCACCTTCGTGCCCCAGCCCGACGGCTTGAGCTCGACCTTGCCGCGAGCAGCCTCCGCCTCCCATTCGACGGTCTGCTCGGGCTCGATCTTCGTGATCTTGATCTCGCCCAGCTCGCCCAGATGGCGAGCAAGCGCGGCTGGATCGCTCAGCTCCGCCCAAAGCTCAGGCGGCGACTTCACGAGCGTGCGCTGCACCTCGGAGGAGATCATCGCCCACGATTTCGAGCGGCTTCGTAGGACTCCTTCTGCCGGGCGCGGTCGTGCACGATCTCATGCCGTTGCCGTCTCCAGACGACCGAGGCGTCGGGCATCGAGCGCGCACAGACGTGCGGCGCCTTCCGCGCGCGAGCGGTCTGAAAGCGCCCCTGCTAAGAGACTCTAAGCCGACGCCGCCGCGCTGGCGCTGCCGATCATCCCGCGCTCGTGCAGGATCTCGGCGATCTGGACCGCGTTGGTGGCGGCGCCCTTGCGCAGGTTGTCGGCCACGATCCACATGTCGATCGCGCCGGGATGGCCGGCGTCCTGGCGGATGCGGCCCACGAAGACCTCGTCGGAGCCGTCAGCGTCGATCGCGAGCGGGTAGACGGCGCTGGCGGGATCGTCGAGCACTCTGACGCCGGGGGCGCCGCGCAGCAGCTCGCGCGCCTGCTCCGCGGACAGCGGCTTTCTGGTCTGCACGTTGACCGCCTCGGAGTGGGCGTTGACGACGGGCACGCGCACGCAGGTGGCGCTCACGGCGATGCTCTGGTCGCCGAGGATCTTGCGCGTCTCGTTGATGAGCTTGCGCTCCTCGTCGGTGTGGTCGTCGCCCTCCGGGAAGGAGCCGGCGTGCGGCAGCGCGTTGAAGGCGATCTGGTGCGCGTAGGCGTCGGGCGCGGGCGGCTCCTGGTCGTGCAGCAGCGCGTGCGACTGGGCGATCAGCTCCTCCACCGCCTTGCGTCCGGTGCCCGAGACCGCCTGGTAGGTGGAGATGACCAGCCGCTCGATCCCGGCGGCGTCGTGGATCGGCTTGAGCGCCACGACCATCTGCATCGTCGAGCAGTTCGGGTTGGCGATGATCCCGTGGTGGCCGGCGAGCGCGTCCGGGTTGACCTCGGCGACCACGAGCGGCACGTCGTCGCTCATCCGCCAGCGCGATGAGTTGTCGATCGCGATCGCGCCGGCCGCGGCGAACCGGGGCGCCCACTGCCCCGAGGTCGAGCCGCCCGCGGAGAAGATCGCCACGTCGAACCCCTGGATCGCCTCCTCGGAGAGCCCCTGCACGACCAGTCCCCCCTCCAGCTCGCGCCCGACGGAGCGCTCCGAGGCGAACGGCACGATGTCGCGCGCGGGGAAGCCCCGCTCCTTCAGCAGCCGCAGCATCAGCGTCCCCACCTGCCCGGTGGCGCCGACGACCGCGACTCGATAGCCCTCGTTGCTCATGAAGGCCAGCCTATCGCGCCGCCGATCGAGAATCGAACCGGGGTCGGCGGCGCTCTACGGCTTGATCGCCATGAAGAGGATCGTGACCAGCACGAGCACGCTGAGCAGCCCGCCGACCACGTTCAGCCGCCGGGTCAGGCGACGATAGTCCTCGCCGGGCTCGCCGCCCGCGGCTAGGTCGCGTTCGATCGTCTCCTGGGCCTTCTTGCTGGTGGGGATCATGACCGCGCCGACGAGGCCGCCGATCACGACGATCGCGCCGATCCCCCACTGCACGAAGAAGTCTTTGAAGTAGCCGCCTTCGGCGGCCAGGTAGAGGCCGGCGCCGAGCACGATCACCAGCGCCCCGTTGACCAGCGCCCTGTCGATGACCCGCTCGATGCGGTGCATCAGCGGCAGGCTCCGCGGGTCCTGCCGGGCGGCGATCGCGAACATGATCGGGTAGGCGAACACCACGCCGAAGGCGAGCACCACGCCGATGATGTGGATGCCGAGCACGACGTTGTAGACGCTCACCGCCATCGGGCGCGATCGTATTGAGTGGGGGCGACGCTCGGCCGGACGGCTCAGACCAGATGCCGGGGCGTGACCAGGTGGATGCGCGAGTCCGTCTCCGCGTCCGCCGCGAGCCCGGCCGCGAACCCGTGGCGCGCGAAGAAGTAGAGATCAGGCGGCTTCCGGGGCGCGAGGTATCGCCCGAGCGCTTCCAGCTTGGCCTTCAGAACGTAGGCGCGTACTTGCCGAAGACGTCCTGCATCGCGCCGCAGACCTCGCCCAGGGAGCAGCGGTCGCCCAGCGCCTGCTTGATGAAGGGCACGAGGTTCTGCGTGCCGGTGGCCGCGTCGCGCAGCTCCTGCAGGCGCTGCACCACGATCGCCTGGTCGCGGTTTGCCTTGAAGGCCGTGAGGCGCTCCACCTGTTCGCGCTCGGACTCGGGGTCCACGCGCAGCAGGTCGGGAACCTCCAGCTCCTCCTCCTCGAAGGCGTTGACGCCGACCACGATGTCCTGGCCGGTGCGGTAGCGCTCCTGGTAGCCCCAGGCAGACTCGTCTATCTCGCCGGTGATGAACTCGATCGCGTTGACCGACCCGCCGAGCGCGTCGACCTTCGCGATCAGCTCGTTCGCTCGCTCTTCGATCTCGTCGGTCAGCGCCTCGACGAAGTACGACCCGGCGAACGGGTCCACCGTGTCGGCCGCGCCCGACTCGTTGGCGAGGATCTGCTGGGTGCGGAGCGCGATCTTCGCCGCCCGCTCGGTGGGCAGCGCCAGCGCCTCGTCGAAGCCGTTGGTGTGCAGCGACTGGGTGCCGCCGCAGACCGCGGCGAAGCCCTGCAGCGCGACCCGCACGATGTTGTTCTCGGGCTGCTGGGCGGTCAGCGTCACGCCGCCGGTCTGGGTGTGGAAGCGCAGCATCATCGACTTCGGGTTGGTCGCGCCGAAGCGCTCGCGCATGATGTGGGCCCACATCCTCCGCGCGGCCCTGAACTTGGCGACCTCCTGGAAGACGTTGTTGTGGCCGTTGAAGAAGAAGGCCAGGCGCGGGGCGAAGTCATCCACGGGCAGGCCCCGGTCGATCGCGGCCTGCACGTAGGCGATCCCGGACGACAGGGTGAAGGCGACCTCCTGCACGGCCGAGCAGCCCTTCTCGCGGAAGTGGTAGCCGGAGATCGAGATCGTGTTCCAGCGCGGAACGCGCTCGCGGCAGTACTCGAAGATGTCGGTCGTCAGCCGCATCGTGGCCGGCGGCGGGTAGATGTAGTTGCCGCGCGCGATGTACTCCTTGAGCACGTCGTTCTGGGTGGTGCCGCGCAGCTTCTCGCTGGGCACGCCCTGCTCCTCCCCGACCAGCTCGTAGAGCGCCAGCAGGCAGGCCGCGGGCGCGTTGATCGTCATCGAGGTGGAGACCTGGTCCAGCGGGATGCCGTCGAAGGCGGTGCGCATGTCGTCGATCGTGTCGATCGCCACGCCGGTGCGGCCGACCTCGCCAAGGCAGCGGGGATTGTCAGAGTCCAAACCGAGCTGTGTGGGCAGGTCGAAGGCCATCGAGAGGCCGGTCGAGCCCTTGGAGAGCAGATAGCGGTAGCGCTCGTTGCTCTCCTTCGCGGAGGCGTAGCCGGCGTACTGGCGCATCGTCCAGATCTGTTTGCGGTACATCTCGCGGTGCACGCCGCGCGCGTAGGGAAACTCGCCCGGCTCGCCGAGATCCAGCTCCGCCGGAAGGTCCGCCTCGGTGTAGAGAGGCCCGATCTCGATGCCGGAGTCGGTGAAGCGGCGGGGGTCCTCTGGGCCCACGATCGGGGCCACTGTCATGTGCTCGTTGCTCTGTGTCATCGGTGCTCGTTCCTCTGGGTAGCCGCCTCAGAGGTTATCCTTCCCCTGTGCCCACCTGCCTTGTCACCGGCGGCGCCGGCTTCCTCGGGTCCCATCTCTGCGACGAGCTGATTGCCCGCGGGCACCGCGTGATCTGCGTCGACAACCTCGAGACGGGGTCGCTCGTCAACATCGAGCACATCCGCGACCCGGACCGCTTCGTCCACCTGAACATCGACATCATCGAGCCCTACTACGTCGATGAGCCCGTCGACTTCGTCTATCACCTGGCCTCCCCGGCGTCTCCGATCGACTACCTGCGGCTGCCGCTGCACACGCTGAAGGTCGGCTCCTACGGCACCCACCACACGCTCGGGCTGGCCAAGGCCCACCGCGCCCGCTTCCTGATCGCCTCCACCAGCGAGGTCTACGGCGACCCGCACGTGCATCCGCAGCCGGAGAGCTACTGGGGCCACGTCAACCCGATCGGCCCGCGGGGCGTCTACGACGAGGCCAAGCGCTACGCGGAGGCGCTGACGATGGCCTACCACCGCCAGCAGGGCGTGGACACGGCGATCATCAGGATCTTCAACACCTACGGCGCCCGCATGCGCCCGCACGACGGCCGCGCGATTCCCACCTTCCTGCGCCAGGCGCTCGCCAACCGGCCGATCACGGTCTTCGGCGACGGCAGCCAGACCCGCTCCTTCTGCTACGTCAGCGACCTGATCAGGGGCATGATCGCCCTGTCCGAGTCGGGCTACCACGATCCCGTCAACGTCGGCAACCCGGACGAGTTCACGCTGCTGGAGCTGGCCAAGGCGGTGCTCGAGGTGACCGGCTCGCAGTCGGAGATCGTCTTCGAGGCGCTGCCGATCGACGATCCCAAGCAGCGTCGCCCCGAGATCGCGCTGGCGCGCGATCTGCTCGGATGGTCGCCGCAAGTCGCCCTGATCGACGGTCTGCGGCGGACGATCGAGTCCGCCGGCGTGGAGACGCTTGTCGGCTGAGCAGGGCCGCCCAAGGCGTCTCGGGCGGACATCGCGGTGCATGGATTTCGCCCTTTGTGGGGAATCCGCACATGGTTCGACCGCTACATATGGGAGCCTTGGGCGTTGTGAGCAGTGAGATGGCACCGCGTTCCGCCGGGACGTCAACGCTGCAAACGCCGCCAGAGGAGCTGCCGCTCCGCGGCCTGACCGCGGCGGAGGCCACCGTCTCGGCGGCGAGCGCGCATGCTGCGGGCAACGGGCGCGACATGCGCCGCAAGCGGCCGCCCGCGATCTCCTTCGTGCTGCGGCTGGACACCGCGCGCCGCGCGGCACGCGTGGTCTCGCTGCTGGCGCTCGACTTCCTGGGCGTGGCGCTGGCGATCTTCACGGCGCTGGCCCTGAAGGCGGCGCTGCTCTCGACGGTGAGCTTCACCGACGTCGTGCACGGCACCCGCAGCTACGTCGCGCTGGCCTACCTGATCACGGCGCTGCTGTTCGCGCGCTCGGGCCTGTACTCCGATCGCAACCAGCGCCCGGGGCTGACCCGCATCGTCGCGTGCATCTTCCAGGTGATGATCCTGATGTTGCTGCTCGCGCTGGCCGAGAACATGCACTTCTCCAGCTACTACATCTTCTACGGGTCCTTCGCCTTCGCAGTGCTCTACGTGGGGACGCTCAGGCATCTCTACGAGCTCGTCACGGGCGGGATGCTGCGAGCGGCCGGCTACAGGCGCCGGGCGGTGCTGGTCGGAACCGGGGAGCAGATCAAAGACGTCGCGCACGCGCTGCGCGACGGCTCGCACGCGCCGTCGCCGATCCAGATCGTCGGCTTCCTCTCCCCGCAGGTGCTGCCCGCCAACGGGCTGCGCTCGCTGGGAAGCCTCGACAGGCTCGACGAGGTGCTCGCCGCCGAGCGCGTGGACGAGGTGATCATCGCCGATCCGGACTTCCCGCAGGCGCAGGCGGTCGATCTGGTGGAGCGCTGCCATCGTCGCGGCGTGCGGGTGCGGATCGCGCCCTCAACGATGGAGTTGCTGATCCACCGCGCCGAGTTCGTGCCCGGCGAGTCGGTGCCGCTGTTTGAGCTGACCCCGCCGGTCTTCGAGGGCATCGACTACGCGTTGAAGCGCACCTTCGACGTGATCGGCTCGATCCTGCTGCTGGCGCTGCTGAGTCCGCTGCTGCTGCTGGTCGCGATCGCCGTGCGGGTCTCCTCGCGCGGTCCGGTCCTGTTCGGCTCCCACCGGCCCGGCATCGGCCAGCAGCCGTTTCAGTGCCTGAAGTTCCGCACGATGCACACCGACGCCGAGCAGCAGCAGGCCGATCTGGAATCGATGAACGAGGCTTCGGGCGCGCTGTTCAAGATTCGCGACGATCCCCGCCTGACGGCGGTCGGGCGGCTGCTGCGGCGCTTCTCGCTGGACGAGCTGCCACAGCTCATCAACGTCCTGCGCGGCGAGATGTCGCTCGTCGGGCCGCGGCCGCTGCCGGTGCGCGACTTCGAGCTGCTGGAGGACTGGCACCGCAAGCGCTACCTGGTGCTTCCCGGGATGACCGGCCTGTGGCAGGTCTCGGGCCGCTCCGAGCTCGACTTCGACGATCTGGTGCGCCTCGACTTCATCTACCTGGAGCGCTGGTCGCTCGCGCTCGACTTCGCGATCATCGTGAAGACGATCCCGGCGGTGCTATCGCGCCGCGGCGCCTACTGAGGGATCGCGCCCGCCGTGCGTCTCGAAGGCGTCTGCGGAGCCGCTGGCCAGGCGCCCGTCGGGCGCCCCGAAGGCGCCTACCGAGTCTCGACCAGCTTCTCGCGGCTGCGGCGGCGGACGGGCAGGCACACGGCCTCGCGGCTGGCGAACGCCTGGTGGTAGACCTGCCAGGTGGCGCGGCCGGCGTCCTCCCATGACCATCGCGGCGGCTTGGGCGCCGGACGTCGCAGCCCCTGGGCGGCCTGTACCAGCCCCTCCAGGTCGCCGGGCTCCACCAGCGTCGCACGGTCGTGCAGCACCTCGCGCAGCGCAGGCAGGTCGAACGCGGCCACCGGCGCCCCGCATGCCAGCGCCTCGACCGCGGGAAGTCCGAAGCCCTCCTCGGCGGAGGGCAGCAGCAGGGCGTGAGCGCCGCTGTAGATCGCGGCCAGCTCATCGTCTGAGACCTTGCCGGTGAGCGTGACGCCTGAGAGCTCTCGCGTCCAGGGCCCAGCGCAGCCGACGAGCACGAGCGGCATCTCCCGGCGGGTGGCGACGAGCTTGGCGATCGGCTTCCGCGGGTCCGGACGCTGCATCGATCCGACCCAGAGGAGATAGGACTTGGGCAGGCCAAAGCGCTTTTGCACGGCAGAGATATGCTCCGCGTCACGCTGATAGAAGGCTGGGTCCGGCGCCTCGGGGATGATCGAGATCCGCCGCTCGTCCAGCCCGAGACCTGCGACCGCGTCGGCCGCGACCGCCTTCGTCGGCACGATCACCCGCGCCGCGCGCTGCACGGCGAGGTGCCGCAGGTGAGGCATGCACGCCATCCGCAGGTGCTCGCTGCGACGCTTGAGCGCGGCCAGGTCGTGCAGCGTGACGACCATCGGACAGGGGCTGCGCAGGATCGCGCCCTGCATCCAGGGAGCATGGAAGACGTCGGCGTGACGGGGCCTGTGCGTCTCGACGATCTCGGAACGCTCGGCCTTCGTGCTCCGCAGCGCGCACAGCAGCGAGCGCGCATAACGGCCGATGCCACCCGTCTCCGAGGATGGCCGGCTGTCGAATGCGACCCTCACCTGCCTGGGCGCCTCATGGCCGGGAGCTGCACACGCGCACAATAGACGCTGCAGCGCGATGTGCGCAATCCCTACGCAAACGTTTCCCGGACTGAGCGAAAACATGCAAGCCCGTCTGCGTGCCGGGCGGGCCGTTCGCGCTGACGAGCGTGGAGACCTTGTTCAGCGCGACCACGTAGCTCTCACGGTTCCTGGTGGAGGGATAGAGGTAGTACGCGGCGCGCAGCTCGGCCAGCGCGGCCCGCGGGTCGGTGAGGAGGTCGTGTTCTCCCAGTTCGCGCCAGCCGGTCGGGTTGGCCGGCTGCTTGCGCACGGCCTGCAGGCGCGTGACGCGCGCCTGGCCTGTCTGGCCGAGCGATTCCTGCACAGTCGCGAGATCCTCCATCGCGGTCAACGACAGCGGGTCGCGGCTGACCCCCGTCCTGGCCGCGGCCAGCGCGGCGCCGCCGGAGAGCCGCAGCGCTTCTTCGGAGGCTTCCGCCGAACGCTGGGGCTGCCACTCGCTCCAGGCCGCCAGCAGCGCGAGCACGACCGCGGCGCTCGCGGCCGCCACGTGGGTCGGAGAGACGCGCCAGGGCAGCAGATGGCGCCAGGGCCCTCGCACCGTGGCGGTGGGCTGCTCGATCGGGCCGCGGCCGGCGAGCCAGCCGGCGCAGATCAGAGCGATGCACGCGGTTCCCGGCACGTACCAGGTCCAGTCCACGAAGGAGTGCACGCCGAAGGTGACCACGATGCAGAGCATCGTGAGCAGGCCGATCCGCTCCGGTGTGTAGGGGAGGCGCCTCGAGCGCCAGCGCCATTTCGCCCAGCGCCTGTTGAACGGGTGCGTCGCGGCGCCCGCGGCGGCGCACCAGGTGAGCAGCAGCGCGATAGTCAGCAGGGTGCCGAGCACCCCGAGGTCCGCGAGCGTCTGGGGCATGTAGCCGTGCGCCTGAGCGACTTCCAGCGTCCCGGTTTCGTACCGCTTGCGTGCGACGTCATAGCCGCCTCCGCCCGCGCCCAGCAGCGGATGCGCTTCGAAGACCTGGAACGCCTGCTTCCAGTACCTGGCACGCACGCTGGCGACCGCGGTCAGCCGGCCCGGGGTGTTGGGGACCGAGACGTTCGGGTTGGTGAGGGTGGAGAACTCGTGGGAGATCGTGCCGGTCAGGCCGCGCTGGGTGTGGGCGAGCGCAGCCACCCCGGCGATCAGCAGCAGCGCCAGGCAGGACAGCAGCACCGCGGCGGCCCGCCTGCGCGTCTGAGTCGACGGGGGACGGCGGGCGAGCGCGAACCCGAAGGCCATGCCCAGCACCAGCAACGAGATCACGGTCGCGAGCAGCAGCAGGCCGAGCTGGTGTCCGGCGCTCACGCGCGCGGGCAGCGGCACGCCTTCGGAGCTGAGCGCCGAGCTCGCGAAGTCGAAGGCGACCGGGACCGCGGCGAAGGCGCTGCAGACGATCAGCATCAGCGCGCCGCGCAGGCGCAGCGGAACCAGGCACAGCCAGACCGCGGCGCCGGCCAGCGCGACCGCCAGCGACCCGCGCGAGTAGGCAAGCATCAGCGCGACCATCAGCAGGCCCGCCGCGGGGTAGGCCAGCGCGCTCAGCAGCGCGTGCCCCGTCCTCCTGGTTCCGAGCCACAGGCAGCCGACGATGCCGATCGCGGCACAGAGCCCGGTGGCGTTCCAGTAGCCGAAGGGCGCGCGCATGCGCGCCACCGTTTCCTCGGCGGCGAGCTGGGCGGGGAAGACCTTAGTCAGCAGCGCGTAGCCGCAGATCGCCACCGAGGCGATCACGACTCCCGCGAGCACGCCTTCCCAGCTTCCGGGAAAGGCTCGGGCGAGCAGCACGGTGGCGCCAAAGAGCGCGCTGTAGGAGAGCATCTGTCCGGCTTCCTGCCAGCTCAGGTCTGGAGACACCGACCACGCGACCGAGACCGCCGTCAGCGCGGTGAAGGCGAAGAGCAGCGCGGTGGGCCAGGCGCCGGCGTAGCGCGTGCCGCGAGGAGTGACCACGATCGCGATCGCCGCGAGCAGCCCCGCGAGCAACGTCAGCAGCAGCTCGATGCTCGTCCTGGATTCAAGCTGCAGGCCTCCGGTGGCGACGAACGTGCAGGCGCAGATCAGCCCGGCCGCGAGCCCCGCGGGCGCGAGCCGAATCGCCGATCGGCGCAGCGCGGCCGCGAGCCGTTGCGGTCTGCCGGCGACCGGGGCGCTGCCCGCGGCCATCGGCTCCTGGGGTCGGGGGGCCGGCGCGTAGGTGGACATCGATCGGCTTAGCTGTGGGAGCGCTGCATACGGGCGTGGATCTCCCTGCCTGCGAGCAGGGCGATGCCGGCGATCACGGCGGCGATCACCGCGAGCACCGGGGCGGGCAGGTTGCTGGTCGCCGAGGCCAGGTCCGCGTGCACGACTCCCGGCGCCACCGGTTCGTTGTTGCCGTCACCGAGATGGACCGTCGGCGCGCTGCCTACGCGCGTCTGTTCGAGAACCTTCTGTTGAGCCGGCGTGGGTTCGACCGCTTGGCCGGCGCCGCCGGGCGAGGCGCCTGAGCCCGGTGAGCCTCCGCCGCCGCCTCCTCCTTCTCCTCCTCCGAGGGCGCCCTGGCCGCCGCCGGCCCCGTGCTTGTGCCCCGCGGCTTCCAGCTCCGCCCGCTGGATTTCTTCCGCGCAGGAGGAGTACTCGAGGACTTCGGTCGGCAGCTTTTTGAGCGCTTCCTGGTACTGCTTGACGGTGTAGCCGGCAAGCGACTGCTGATGCCCGCAGCGTTCGGCGATTTCCGTGGCGACGCTCGCGGAGGCGCCAGCGGGCCGCATGCAGGCAAGCAAGAGGCAGGCGAGCGTCGCGGCGGCGGCGACCCGCGCGATGCCTGCAAGGCGCGCGGGGCCGGGTGCGGCGGATGCGAAGTTCCGAATCATTGGATGACCAAACCTACCAGCGGCTCGGGGTGACGGTGGGAGGTGGCTCCACCGCGCCCGCGGCGGGGCGTCCACCGCGCGCGCGGCGGGGCGTCCACCGCGCCGCCGGCGGGGACCCAAGGGGGGCGGGCCCCACGCCGACGAGGACGAGCGCGGCGGTAGGCGCTCCAAGACCCGGACAACGCCGGGTCTCGTCCAGCGCCCCGACGTGCGTATTTCCCATATCGGCGATCCCCAAACGGCAGGGCCGGCGGATGGCGATTCGTGGCTCGCCCTGCCGGCGCGCGGCCCCGCCCGCCTGCCTCGCGCGGCCGAGCGCGCCCGGGTGCGGAAGACTTCGCACTTCGATGCTTGCCTGCGCGATCGTCCCGCCCGTGCCTGTGCCCTACAGGGAGCCGCTCTTCCAGCGCCTGGCGCAGCGCCCTGAGCTGGCGGTCAGAGTGATCTACCAGGCGGCATCTCAGGCGAGCTGGGATCAGGCGGCGGGATGGTTCCCTACCGACCATGGCTACGACGCCGAGCACCTGCGGCCGTTGCATCTCGCGCGCCGTGGTCGCAGCCCGATCACCTGGCCGCGTGGCCTGGAGCGGGCGCTCTCGCGCTTCGATCCCGACGTCGTGGTGGTCTCGGAGTTCGGGCCGGCCACCCTGAGGGCGCTTGCCTGGTGCAGGCTGCGACGCCGTGCGCTGGTCGTGCTCAGCGAGGTGACCGGCGAGGTGGAGCGCACGCTCAGCGCGCCTCAGCGGCGGGTGCATCGGCTGCTCGCGCGCGAGGTGGACGGCCTGGTCGCGGTCAGCGGCGCCGCGCACCGGCGGCTGCTGTGCCTCGGCGCGCCTCCCGAGCGGGTCACCGTCAGCCTGCAGCCGGTCGACGAGGACGCCCTGCGCGCGGCGCTGGATGGGCGCGAGGGCTCGCCCGTCGGGCCGGGGGGCGCCTCGGGCCCGCCTGCCGGGCCGGTCGAGGTGCTGACCGTCGCGCGGCTCGTGCCGGACAAGGGGATCGACGTGCTCCTGGAGGCGTTCGCGAGGGCCGGCCTGGGGGAGCGGGAGGCCAGGCTGCGAATCGTTGGCGGCGGCCCCCTGCAACAGGCGCTGGAGGACCGGGCGCGCGCGCTCGGGGTGTCCGCGAGCTTCACCGGCGCGGTGGCGGCCGCGGAGCTGCCTGCGCACTTCGCCCGGGCCGGCGTGTTCGTCCTGCCCTCGCTCTATGAGCCCTTCGGCGTCGCGCTGCGCGAGGCGGTGGTCTGCGGTCTGCCGGTGGTCTGCAGCACCGCGGTCGGCGCGGCCGGCGACCTGGCGGAGGAGGGCGAGAATGCGATCCTGGTCGCGCCCGGCGACGGCGACGCGCTGGCGGGCGCGCTCGCGCGCGTCTGCCGTGAGCCGGCGCTGCGTGAGGCGATGTCTGCCGCCAGCGTCGCGGTGGCGCGGAGGCATCCGTTGCAGGCCGACGTGGACGCCTTTGCCGCCATGATCGAGAAGGCGGCCGCGCGACGCGGCCGCGGGCGCTGAGCGCGGCGGCGCGGGGCCAGCGTGGGCGCGCCGGCGCGGGG
>DAHUYQ010000004.1 GCA_027315115.1 Solirubrobacterales bacterium
AACCGCTCGCGCACCGCCACCGGACCATCCACCATCGCCTCCAACACCGCCATCACGACCTCCTCACGCCGATCACCAGACGCAAGAAGGGTTCGCCGGACCAGCCACGAATCCTACAAAAAAGCTAACAGAGCACTAGTACAGGAAGCGGTTCTTCACGACTGTGTTGGGAAACTTCAGCGGAGGGTTTGGCTCTGGGATGAGGAACGCCGGTATCCCTCAGTTCAGTGTCCCAGAGCAGCTACGGGATAACCTCTTCTATGCGGAGATCAGGCAGGGCGTTGCCCAGATCGAACGCCTCCTCGCAGCTGGGGAGGACACGCTTCAGATTCCGTGGCCAGCCGATGTCGTGGGTTTGCTTCAACAACACACAATCTACAGCGGCATGGTGTTGATGGAGGCGTGGCAGATAATACCGGCCACTGCGCTGAGCTCCGTTCTGAGCGGCATTCGTGACCGTGTACTCCAGTTTGTTCTCGCCATTGAGCGCGAGAATCCCGCGGCGGGTGAGGCACCGCCCGATCAGATACCGATCGCCGAGTCACGGGTTACGCAGATTTTCAACCAGAACTTCTACGGCGACCACACCGCTGTCGCAACAGGTGGTCGCGATGCAGTCCAGCGGGTGACCACATCGGTCGATATCGACAGCCTTGTGGCCGCGCTACGTGAGCTTGGCATCCATGAGGACGAGCAGGAAGCCTTCGTAGAGGCGGTCCGAGAGGACGAGCGCGACGGCTCGTCATCACCCGGGCCGAAAACGCGCGCCTGGCTCGCGCGCATGCAGAATGGGACTATCCAGCTCGGGAGCGGCGTCGCAATCACGACCGCCACAGACCTGATCTTGAAGCTGCTGCATGTCTCATAATCAGTTCGGGTCCTGCCCGACGAACGGGTGCCTGGTCGCAGTCAAGACCACTCCCCTTGCGTTGGATCCCAGCGACGACCGCGTGCATCGCCGGTGATGGCAGGATCGGCGAAGTCGATGACGGCGCCGACCACCTCGCCGAAGATCTCGGGGAGGCGGTCATCGAGACGCTGCCGCCTTCGCCAGATCGCCCACCGCTGCTGACCGATGTCGCCGTAGCCGTTCAGCACACTCGCGAGCGGCACCAGCTGAATCTGCCGATGCAGAGCCACCGCTCGGATTGAGTCGGTCAGCTCCGCACCATCCACGGCGTGGCGTCGCGTGAGCAGGTACATGTCCGCGAAGTCCCGCCACCGTGTGCTCACGGTGCCCCTGGCGATGGCGGTCACGACCTTCTCCGAGTGGACCATCACGAGCGGGTATGCGCGCACAGTCAGCACGCCGCCCAGGAGGCGCGAGACCCGAACAGTGACGGGCGCAGGCACGATCGGATCGCCGACGTTGACATCGACATGGAAGTGAGGGCGAGCCGTGGCGAGACGTACATCTATCGTGACCCGCACACCCTGATAGGCCTCTTCGTCGCGGATCAGCACCGCGGTAGCGCTCTGTACGTCGAACACGATTCCATCGTCTAGATCGACGCTGGCAATCTCGCATACCGCGCTGCGGACGACGTCCACATCGTTGTCGAGGGCCTGGGCCTGCAGGTCCACGTCTCTCGTCGGACGACGCTCGTCGAAAGCGGCGAGCAGGACGCCGCCCTTCAGCACAAACCGATCAGTGCGACCGGACTTGGCCAGCCGGGCCAGGAAGCCCTCCAGGACGTAGAGCTGGAACAGCTCGTCCACCGGCCGCCGATCCTCGTGCGCCTTGTTGCGCAGATCGTGATATGCGCGCCCTGCCGGCGTCGCACGCGACGGCGCGCTCACAGTAGAACCTCGAGTGCCCTGCGCAGCGCGGGCTCCGCGCCGAGGAAGCTCTGCGCAAGCTCGATCAGCTGGGCGGGGCTCCTGCCGGGCCGCTGGAGCCAGCGGCGCAGCGCCTCCCACGCCATGTCACTGCCTTCGAGATGACGCAGCCGGACGACGTCGACAAGCGAGCGCTCGGGCGAATAGAGGCCGAGGGGCCGTCTGGCGCCCACGTCGATCGCCTCGCGTCCCAGCTCGAAGGTCTTTGGGTCGAACTGGTGCAGGCGGCAAGGCGCTCGCAGCGTCGGACGTCTGCTGCCGCGCGGGATCGCGACGTCGATCGCGGCCGGGATGGCATCTGAGAGACCGTGGCGAGCCAGAGCGCTCTCGAGGCAGACCGTGGCACGTGGAACCCGTTCGGCGATCTCGATGAGGTCCGTGTCGGCAGCGGGCGCATCCGCCCAGCGATAGACACCGCCGCCTAGCGCGATGACCTCCCCGGCGTCGCGCATCCGATACAGGCGCCGGTCGCTGACATGGGCCCGCTTCGCCTCGCCATACGTGAACGTGTCGCCAAGCGCGTGTCGTAGATCAGTTGCGGCCATGGCCTTCATAGAAGGAAATCATACCCAATCACAGATGGTATGAGTACGTTGTCCTTCGCCCGGGTCGACTCATGTGGCGCGGAACTCAGCCATCGAGGGATAGCTTTCCCGCGCCCGACCTACGCGACAACGCCCTCTGCCATCGCGTCGATCGCGCCAATCACCGCCCGGGACTCGCCGGCCCGCAACAGGTCGGCAGGCTTGTGGTGTTCAAGCGAAGCATTCGGCATGAACAGCCAGTCATGCGCGGCTTCGGAGCGCAGCACGCCGGACAGGTGCTCCAGCACAGCCAGCAGCTCCAGCACGCGTTGTTGGGCGGCCCCCCGCGGCGAGGTCTCTCGTGAGAGCCAGCGCGATACCGTGCGACGGTCGGTCGCCAACATCCGCGCCAACTCAGCGCGGTTGACGCCGACCCGCCGGCTCGCCCTTTCGAGTTGCTCTGCCAGATCCGTCATCGATCTCCTGGACTTGTCTCCTGAACCGTCACTCAGGATGCCAGAGTGGGGCTTCACGGACGCGCCGCGACCGACCGCATCCGCCGCGCCGCGTCGTGGACGTGCTTGGGCAGGAGGTGGCTGTAGACGTCGACCGTGGTCGAGGTCTTCGCGTGGCCGGCGAAGGCGGCGATCAGGAGAATGTCCTCGCCCTGGGCGATCGCGTTGGTGATCGCGGTGTGGCGGAGATCATGGTTGTGCCGACGTCGGCATATTCGTGCAGGCGCACGTTCTTCGGGAGGCCGGCGCGGTCAGCGTAGCGACGGAAGACGCGGGAGACCATGCGTGGGCTCAACGGACGGCCGATCGGGCGCTGCACGCCGTCGCGGCCGCGCTTACGCTCGATCGTGGCGAACACGGGCGCGCCCGGGCGCGGGTCGGCGACCGATGCGTGCAGGGTGCCGAGCGCTGCGAGCGCGCCGTCGAGGATCGGCACCAGGCGCATGCCGGCGTCCGTCTTGGTGGTCAGCTCGTCATCGTCGTTCTGCTCCCCCATCTGCTCCGGGTCGTCGTAGTTGCCGATGCTGCGCCGCACGTGGATCACCCTGTTCGCAAGGTCGACGTCCTCCCAGCGCAGGCCGACAAGCTCGCTTCGGCGCAGGCCCGTGTCCAGAGCCACCGTGAAGAACAGCCGCCAGCGCGCGTCCGACCGCATCTTGCCGTCCCGGCCGCACGAGCACTCCTCAAGGAAGGCCGCGATCTGCTCGGGGATGAGCGCCACGCCGCGAGCGCGGCGACGCTGCCTCGGGCCGCGCGCACGCGGGGCGCTCGCCGGATTGATGCTCACCAGTCCCGCGTCCTGGGCGAACGCGAACATCGCGTGCATGTGCCGGCGGATCTTTGCGACCGTCCGCTCGCTGAGCCCTTCGGCGCGCTTGCGACCGAGCAGCGCCTTCACGGTGTGCGGCTTGCAGGCCTCCAGGCGCACCGCGCCGAGCGTCGGCACGATGTGCAGATAGAAGGTGCCCTTGTAGTAGTGCTCTGTTAGCTTTTTTGTAGGATTCGTGGCTGGTCCGGCGAACCCTTCTTGCGTCTGGTGATCGGCGTGAGGAGGTCGTGATGGCGGTGTTGGAGGCGATGGTGGATGGTCCGGTGGCGGTGCGCGAGCGGT
>DAHUYQ010000005.1 GCA_027315115.1 Solirubrobacterales bacterium
ACCGCCGGGCCGGCCGCCGCGCCGGAGGCGCCCGAGGCAGCGCGGGAGGCCGCGCCGGAGGCGCCCGGGGCAGCGCGGGAGGCTGCGCCGGAGGCGCCCGCGAGCGCGGACGCCCGGCACCAGGCGGCGATGCGCCAGGCAATCGGATCGCTGATGGCGCGGTCCAAGCGCGAGATCCCCCACTATTACCTGCAGAGGGAGATCGACATGAGCTGCGCGATCTCCTGGCTTGCCGAGCAGAACCTCGCGCGGCCGGCCGAGAGCCGGATTCTCTCCGCGGCGCTGCTGCTGAGCGCGGTCGCGCGAGCGGCGGCACAGACCCCGGCGATGAACGGCTTCTGGCGCGATGGCGGCTTCCAGGCGTCCGGCAGGGTGCACCTCGGCGTCGCGATCTCGCTGCGCGGCAGCGGGCTCATCGCGCCCGCGCTGCACGACGCCGACCGCATGAGCGTCGATCAGGTGATGGACGGCCTGCGCGATCTCGTGGCGCGCGCCCGCGACGGCAGGCTGCGCAGCTCGGAGATGTCCGATCCCACGATCACCGTCACGAATCTCGGAGAGCAGGGCGCCGACCTCGTGCACGGAGTGATCTACGCGCCGCAGGTCGCGCTGGTCGGATTCGGCGGCATCCGCGAGCGGCCGTGGGCCGCCGGCGGCATGCTCGCCGCGCGAGCCACCGTCGTTGCGACCCTGGCGGCAGATCATCGCGCCAGCGACGGGGACGCGGGCAGCCGCTTCCTGACACTGATCGACCGTCTCCTGCAGACCCCGGAGCATTCCCCATGACCGAGCAGGAGCTGCTCGAGATCGTCCTTGCGGCGCTGAGCAAGGTCGCGCCCGAGGTCGATCCGGCGACGATCGATCCGGCCGCACCGCTGTCCGACCAGATCTACCTCGACTCGATGGACTTCCTGAACATCGTCGTCGCGATACACCAGCAGACCGGCATCGATGTCCCTGAGCGCGACTATCCGCGGCTCGGGAGCCTCCAGGACGCGGTGGCCTATCTGAGTCGCGCGCAACAGAGGCGGTAGGCCGGCACGCGAACCGGCCACGCGTCGAGGACAGTCGTGAGCGACGCTCCGTTGCGCTATTTGCTCAGCGCCATGCGGCCGAACGCCGCCAGGAACACAAGACACAGCGCGCCGCCGACGGCAATGACCCACACCGGCAAGCCGATCAATCCTCCACCGCACGACAAGAGAATCCCGATGCTTCCGGTCAGTTGGAGGCGACGAGACAGATAAGTCGTGCGGGCAAGGTAAAGCATGGACGTGCGGATCCGGCCGACGCGAGACAAGCTCATTCGCGCAGCACACCGCCGTGATCCGAGCACGCGCCCTGGATGCCGCCGGCGTGACTGAAGGTCCCGTCTTCGCATTCGGCCACGTTGCCGTCCTCTTCGGTGAATTTGCCGATGCACACGTGTTCTGCGCAGAACTGCTGGTCGCCGGCATGGCTCGGTGAGCCGACTTCGTCGGCTCCTTCTTCGCCGCCTTCCGAGTTTTCTTCTTCGCTTGCGCCTTCGCCTTCCGTGCCTGCGGCTTCCGCTTCCACGCTTGCGGCTTCTTCGGGTTCTTCGGGCGCAGGCTGCGCCTGTGCTCTCGTGACGGAGATCGCCGGGAAAGTGACGACTGCGCCTTGGCCGCCGCGACAGATGACGAGGCGGTCGCCACCTTCGCCATCCTGAGTGACCAGGCAGCGCATCGCATACTGCTTGTGCGTCACGGGGCTCCATGCTTCGATCGCCTGCCGCTGTCCAGCTTCTGGCTCTTCGCGTCCCACGACGCCGGCGTAGGCCTTGAAAACTTCTCCGGCGAACGGGCAACTGGTGTCCTTGCCGACTGCGACGGTGGCTCCGCCCGTGCCGCTTTCATGGCAGGAGGTCGTGCGCGGGACCGAAGTCGTGCTGGGAGACCGCGGTCGCGACGGGGCGCTCACATGGCGTTCAGGAGCCGCGGAGCCCGAGCTGCTCGGCTCGTGCGGTTTTCCTTTTCCTCCTGCAGCCGCGGCGACGATGGCGATCAGAACGATCAGCCCAAGCCCGCTCAAGACTCGGTGCCTGCGCAACGCTTCCCCCCTTGACGCTGAACAGGCGAACCGTACCAAGTACCGCCACCCAAGTGCAGGCCGACCTGGCCGTCAAGGCCGACTCTGTGGTTGCCGATAGACGGCCGGTGCCAACTCATCGAGAAGAGCCGTGGGAACGCGATCGCCGTGAGCAAGCCCGCCGGCGCCGCGCAGGCTGGGCTCCAAGACAGCCGGCCTCCTCGCGCCCGGCAGCCTCCTCGGCCCGATCGGCTACCCGCCGCGAGATGGCTGCCCGGGGGACACGGCGTCGCATCGCCGGCGACCGGACGTCACGGCTGGTCGAGAGGCTGGTCTGGATCTGCATGCTCGGTGGGCTGCTGGTGACGCTCGAGTGCGTCGTCGTCGTCTGGCTGCGCTGATCGCCTCCGCGCCACGCGCCGAGGACAGTCGTAAGCGACTCGCGCGGCCTCGATCGCCCGGCGCTCAATCGATGTGGAACGTGAACATCTTGTCTGCCTCGATGCGCGCATACAACGAGCCAGAATCGAGGAAGCTCTCCCACTCCGGTCCGTATCGAGGGATGTAGACGTCCAGCAGCGCCTGTCGAAAGCCGGCATTCGCCTCGTCGTTCAAGTCGATCGGCACAGCCCGCCCGTGGACCGTCACCGCAAGCTCCTCCGCCGGCAGATGGGTGGCGCTGACGTGCGGCCGGTTGCGCAAATGTCGGAAGCGCACCGATTCGGGCGATGAGCCGAAATGAAATCGTCCGCGATAGAAGATGCCGTCGACCGGTCCTACAATCGGTCTGCCGTCGGCGGTGACCGTCGCGAGCGCGAGCAACCGCATGCCCTCCAGCCGGGCGACGACCTCATCGGCCGACAGCCGCCGATCCGGGGTGATGATGCTGCGCATGTGCGCACCGGCCGCTCCATAGCTGCGGTCCAGTAGATCCTGCAAGGTCTGCAGATCCTCGCGTGTCTCGCGCACCGAGCGAGCGTAGCGCGCAGAGCTGATCCTTTGAACGCGGTCTATGTGCGCGCCCTCGCGGCGCGGCGCCTACCTTGACGGCCTTGCACTCCGCCCTGACCGGTGGTAGAGTGTCTGTCATGGCCGTCATGGAGCAGGATGAGCTGATTCGCGACCTGGATCGGATCGTGGAGGCCGCCAACCGGGCCAAGGAGCTGGCCTCTGAGTCATCTGCCACGACGGTCGCCGAGTTGGCCGCGCGCCTTGGAATCTCGGAGAGCGCGCTGACGGCGTTTGTGGAGACCCTGCGGGAGCTCATGGGCGAGAGGCCGATCGACCCGCGCACCGCGCGGCGGGCGGCCATGATCGCCGCCGCCAACCAGCTCTGGGAGAACGAGCTGGGCCCGGTGCTCTCCAGCGCACAGGTCCGCGAGCTGCTGGGAGGCGTCTCGCGGCAGGGCGTCGACGAACGACTCAAGTCTCGCCGCCTGATCGGTCTGCGCGACAGCGGTGGACGGTGGCGTTTCCCCGCCTTCCAGTTCGAGGACGGACAGCCCCTCTCTGCGCTTGTCGATGCGTTCTGGACGCTTGCCAAGGGCACGATGAGCGACTGGACAGCGGCCTCCTGGTGTGTGGAGCCGGATGACGCGCTGGAAGGTCGCAGTCCGCTCCAGTGGGCGCGGAGTGGGGAGGACCTCGAGCGCCTGAAGCTGGTCGCTCGCCAGGACGCCGCCCGCTTGTCTCGGTGACGCTCGCCAAGGGATTCCCTCGCCGCACCCTCAAGGGCGATCGAGAGATCTACCGCATCCACCGTTCCGATCTTGATGTCTGGTGGCTCAGTTGCGATGGAACGGCGCGCTTTGACCCCGTCGGCACGGAGCTGGGCGCCTGCTACCTCGCCGAGCGTCCTCTCGGCGCCTGGGTCGAGGTCTTCCGCAAGCAGATGATGCTCGCCGAGGCGGAGGTGCAAGGCCGATCTCTGCTGTCAGTCCGCTTGGGACGGAATCTGAAGCTGGCGGATCTGACCTCGCGGCGTGCCCTTCAATTCGGCGTGACGGCGTCGCTGGGCGCCGACCAGGACTACGCAGCCAGTCAGGCGTTCGCCGTCGAGGCGGTCAAGTCGGGCTTCGACGGGCTGCGCTACCTCGTCCGTCACGATCCCGCTCAGAAGCTGTACGGCCTCGCCGTGTTCGCGCCGGCAGGCGCCGCGACGACCTCAGCGCAATGGCCGCCTGGCCGGGACGAGCCGATTCCAGACGATCTCGGCGACGAAGCATCTCGGCTGTTCGGCTACCGCGTGATGCCTACTCCCTGACGCGGACGACACAGGCACCGAGCGCCTGCGCTCATGAATCTGCCATCACCGTTGTGGGCCGCATCCAGTGCTAGGCTGACACCGTATGCGGTGTAACGCAAGCGCAGCGACCCTGCTGCGAGAAGCGAGAGCCCGACATGGCATCAGCCAGCGGCGACTGGCGCTGAGAGCGGGCACCAGCCAGGACGCGATCAGCCGCATCGAGCGCGGAGTCGAGTCGCCCACACTGGAGCGGCTCACGCACCTGCTGATGGTGCTCGGCGAGCGCCTTGAGCTAAGCGCCGTGCCGCTGGCCGACGCTGAAGCAGGCGGCGCCGCGCCGCTCACCGCACGCGAGCGGCTGCGAGAGGCCGCATCATGGAACCTGGTCGCGACGACGCTGGAGATCGCGGGCGCGCAGGCACGAAGGGCCGGCCATCCGGCAACGCGTCGAGGGCACTCATGAGCGACGCTGCCGAACGCCCGCTGGACCTGCGAGAGATGTTCCGAGCCCTCGCCGAGCACGGCGTGGACTATCTGGTGATAGGCGGCGTGGCCGCACAGGTGCATGGCCGTCGGCGCACCACCAAGGATCTCGACGTCACGCCGTCACCCGAGCCAGAGAACTTCGAACGACTGGCAGCGGCGCTTGTGGCGCTCGACGCCCATCCGGTCGCGCTCGGCCCGGGCGCTCCGGCGCCCACCGCGGAGCAGCTCAATCTCGCGCCGGTGGTGCCGCCGCTCGCCACGCGGCACGGGGAGCTGCGCATCCTCAACGACGTGCCCGGCGCCGCCACATACGTTGTGATGCGCGCGCGCTCGCTCACGACCGACCTTGATGGCATCGCTGTTCACATCGTCGGCGTGGACGATCTGATCCGCATGAAGGAGGCCGTCGGGAGGCCGAGCGACATCGAGGACGTCGCGGCCCTCACCGCGGTCGCGCAGCGCGAGGGCCAAGACGGCTCCACCGGCAACGGCGACGCCGGAACTTGAGCGCAGGACGCCTTGGGCCATGCGCTCGATCGCTGACGCGGCACTGTCACAGCCGAGCGTCCCGTCCTGTCATTGAGTTGAAGCGTCATCGGAGCCCGGGAAGGGGAGAGCCCTACCTCGCGGGTCGCCGCGGCGCCGCCCAACAATGACGAAGCGAAAGGGATCGATCATGCAAGCGAGGATCAAGAACCCGGCACTGGCCCTGCCCGACGCGCTCGATGCGTTTCAGAAGCTCGGCGCCTCGGTAACCACCGTCGGTATCCCGGAGAGCACGCTACAACTGGCGGAGCTGCGCGCGAGCCAGATCAACGGCTGCAGCGTCTGCGTGGACATCCACTCGCGCGCGCTGGAACATCTGGCGGAGAGCAGCGAGCGGATCCACAGCGTCGCCGCATGGCGCGAGGCGCCGTATTTCACCGACGCCGAGCGCGCGGCGCTGGCGCTGGCCGAGGCGGCCACCCGCCTCGCCGACAACCCCGACCCGGTGCCGGACGAGATCTGGGATGAGGCCGCCCGCCACTACACCGAGCCACAGCTCGCCGCGCTCGTGGTCGCGATCGCGACGATCAACGCCTTCAACCGCGTCAACGCGGCGACCAGGCAGCCGAGTGGCCCGTGGGTCGCCGGGATCGTCGAGTCCGCGGTGGCGGCCTGAGCGGCAGGCCGAAGATGGCTGAGAGCGACAACCCGCGGAGCGCGTCCGAACGGCCGGAGCAGCGCGAGCGGCTGCTGGAAGAGCTGCGGCCGACCTCGTTCGCGATCGCCTACCGGATGCTCGGCAGCGTGTCCGAGGCGGAGGACGTCGTCCAGGACGCGCTGCTGCGGGCTCACCGGGCTCTCGACGAGGGCGAGCAGCTAGCCTCGCCGCACGCGTTCGTCGCCACCGTGACGACCCGGCTGGCGATCAACGAGCTGCGCTCCGCGCGTGCGCGCCGGGAGCGCTACGTCGGCGAGTGGCTGCCGGAGCCGATCATCACCGACGGCCACGACGACCCGGCCCGGCACGCCGAGATGGCCGACTCGTTGTCCCTGGCAGTGCTGGTGCTGCTCGAGAGCCTCTCGCCCGAGCAGCGAGCCGTGCTCCTGCTGCACGACGTCTTCGACTACGGCTATCCGGAGATCGCGGGGATCGTCGGCAAGAGCGAGGACAACGTTCGCCAGCTCGCCGTCCGCGCCCGGCGCCATGTCGAGCAGCGGCGGCCTCGCTTCCAAACCACGCCAGAGCAGCGCGAGGAGCTCGTGCAGCAGTTCTTCGCGGCCGCGGAGCACGGCGACCTCGCCGGCCTGGAGGCGCTGCTCGCGCACGACGTGGAGCTGACCGGCGACGGCGGCGGGAAAGTGCCCGCGCTGGCGCGGTCGCTGCGGGGGCGCAGCCGCGTGGCTCGCACGACGCTCGCCTGGCTACGTCTGTCCAACCGCTCGCCGGAGATATCCCGCCGCATGGTGGAAGTCAACGGCGACCCCGGAGCGATCTTCGTGGACGCTGAGCAGCGCCTGCTCAGCGTGATCGCGTTCGATGTCGCCGACGGCGCCATCAGGGGCATCCGGTCGGTCGTCAACCCGGACAAGCTCGCCCACCTCGGCCCGGTCGGAGACTTTCGCTCGCTGCTGCGCTCGCGGTAGTGTCCGGTCAGACGTGACGGTGGACGGCTCGATCGATTCCGGCGCGCTGCGATCAGGTTCGCAGGCCAACCGGCGGGGGAGGCGGCTCGACGATCATGCGAGGCGGGGGGAGAGGACGTGCGCCGCCCACTCCGGCTGCGTTGCGGAACAGACAGAGGACCTTTCCCTCCGGACGAGCTGCGCTGGGAGCGAGTAGTCCGGCCCAACCGTCGGCGGCCAGCCGCTCACCCACTTTCTGAAACCTTGGCCAGGTGCGAGAGCCAGGCTGGGGAACATCGAGCCCCATGGCGCGCAACCTGCTCTCGGTGGACAGGTCCGCGACCTCCGCATCCACCTGCCAAGTCCACATCTCCCTCGGCATCTGCGCGAGCGGCGGGATCATCGCCTCGGCGAGGTGCCTGTACCACTCGGCCCATGCTGTTTGCTCGCTGTCGGCGAGATAGAGCGCGTCCACGACGTCTCCGCGCTGCCAGCGGTTGTCCGGCGCAGGTTCCCGCTGAGGCAGCGGCGGAGATCCGGGATAGGCGTGCTTGAACCAGCGACCACTGGCCGTGACCGCTGCCGGCGTGCGGGCCACCCTCAGCTTGCGCCCGGATCCTCGAGGCTCGAGATCAGCTTCGCTACCGACCGGTAATCGCCTTTGGCGATCCGCTCGATCGGCTTCTCATCGTCCAGGCTTGGGACCGGCTTGCTCAACCACACAGGTATGTAGGTGGCTCTGATCACGCGCGCAAGACGTTCGACGATCGCCGAAAGCTCCGCCAGCCGTTCGGCACGCACTCCCGTTGGAGCGCTTCGGTGCGCCAACCATTCGCGGACCGTGCTGGGAGCGGCGCCGGTCGCCTGTGCGATCTGTCTGTCGGAGAGATGTCCGACCCGGTGGACGTGGGACGCCTCTTCTGCGTAAGCCAGGGTCATGCGACGAATGATAGCCATCCGGCGTCATTTCGGCAAGATTCCCGTGGGAGGTGTGCCGTGGCCCCCGAGCCACAGCGTGGAGCCGTCCGCCCTCGAAGCAAGCCGCAGCCACACTACCCTCGTCAGCATGCCAATCATCGCCTACGAAGACCTCTTCGATATAGAGAAGCGACCAGGCGCCGGTGTTGGGCTCTGGACAGGCGCCGTCAAGTTGCAGCTCGAGCGGGTGCGCGAAGCGAACTACGCACACCGGCTCCACAACAGCCCGAACGAGAAAGAGCAGCAGGACGATCCTGACGCCGAGAGTCGGCTACATGCCGACGTCTACTTTCTCGCGCTCTCGATAAGGCGCGTGCTGCTGTTTCACGACGTCTTCGCCAAGCTCGTCGACGATCCGCAGCTGCAGGAGGCGCGTGCGAAGTTCGATGCCAGCGCCCCGAAGGCCAAAGAGCTGCGCGACTTCTACGAGCATCTCGACGAGTACCTGCTCGACAGCCCCAAGAAGCACGTCAAGTTCGAAGGCCGCGCCGCGCCAATGCTCCACCTGCGCTGGGACTGCGACAACGTGATCGTCAGCTTTGGCGAGCGCGAGATCGATATCACCCTTGCGGCCGTCGCCGCGATCGAGCTCGGTCGCGAAAGCGAGGCTCTCTGGGACGAGCACCTCGAGCGGATCAAGCGCGAGAACCCGAGCCCCGGCCCGCCGCCAGCTGACGACGGGATCGAACGCATGCTGGCTGTCACGATGGGCATCTCAACGACGATCGGCGGCGAGGACGAGGGCCACATCAAGCACACCGGCGTCCTTCTCGGCGTCGAAGTGCGAGAGGTCAACGATGGATCCTGAGCCTGCTCGCAGCTGATCGTCGGCTCATGCGCAGACCCTGGGCCACGCGAGATTGAGCCGGGTCGCTACGGAAACGGTGGTGGTTTCTCGCCGGCGGCGTAGCGGGCGGCGAGCTCCCAGGCAGTTCGCTCGTCTCCGTCAGCGACCTCGATGCTTGGCGCCAGCTCGAGCACGCGAGCCTTGAGCACGTCCTCGCCCAGCATGTGGACGAGCCCATCCCAGTCGAGCTGAGCGATCGGCCACGTGCCCATGTCGTTGCTTCGGTAGCCCCAGCCGAAGCTCTGCCTGACGAGCGCGCGCATGATCTCGTCGTTAGCTGCCTTCGCGGCTACCTCCGCCCGGCCAGCAGCCTCGTCGCGAACGAGAATGCTAGCGAGCAGCCTGCGTAGCTCGGGCTCGCCGCGCAGCTGCTCGGCGCTTGCACGCCGCACCTGGCCCCGGATGTCCTCCAGGGCGGCGACGGTAGCGTGCTCGTCGAGGATCTCACGCTCGCGCTCTCGGTCCTCTCGTTCGTTGAATGTGCCGTACCGGTTGGCGATGCGCAGGGCGTGGCTGAGGTCGGGTGCCGCGTCGATCATCCTGCGGACGGCCGCAACCGGGTCGGGCGCCTTGCGGAGCAGAGCGTCTACCAGGCCGATAGCGCTCCAACGCGCGGGTGCGGACATCGGACCATGCCCCCGCTTGGAGAGCCGCAGCTCCTGCAGCGCGACCACCATCGCGACCTCCCCAGCCTGCTCGGCCGGGAACGCCGATTGCAGCTCGGCCAGCCGGTCGAAGAGGTCGGCGAGTTGCTCGTCGGGCGTCGCCTCAACGAGCTCGCGCAGTCTCGACGGCTCGCCCATCGCGTCGAGGACGTCGCGTACGTGAGCAGTCGTTACGGCGTGCTCGCCAATGGTTGCCTGGAGGTAGACGTCCAGCACGCTTCGGCTCGCGACACGACGTCGTGCCCGCCAATCCGTACTGGCGCCCCGGGATCCTCCGAGCAGGTTGCCCGCTGCCGGGAACAGCAGGCGCAGCAGCTCGCGGGTCGCCTCGGGATGTGCCGAGTTGTTCAGTACCTGCGCGATGCGGTTGCTTGCCTCCTTGTCGATCTCCTGCTGCGGGCGCAGGTCGACACGAGCGCCGCCAGCCAGCGCGTCGGCGAGATCGGGCAGCGCGCCATGTACGTCTGGGTCGAACAGCCGCAAGGCCTCAAGCGCCAGCACGTCCTGCGCTGCGACCTCGTCCTGGGTGAGAGTGAGCGCGGCAGGAGCGACGTTTGCGAGGCGGCGCGCATCACGCAGCGTCTTCAGCATCGGGGCGATGCCTGCGCCGTACAGGTTCCCCCAGGCGGCTTGGGAAAAGAAAGGGAGCTGGACGCCGTTCAGGCGCTCGTTGAGCGCCTGCAGCGTGAAACGACGCAGGCGAACTGGGTCGATCTCGGGCAGATCGTGCGGCGCCTGCACGATCTTCTCCAGGTAGGCCCTACCGTCCTCCGCGCAGTGGTTGAGCGCAAGCTCCACTCGTCGGCGATCAAATGCCAACACGTAGCGCACTCCCGGCAGGTCGCCGACGAGCTTGACCAGGCGCACGACCTCGCGGACCTCATCGGGTGTCAGTCGGTCGATGTCGTCGACGAACACGACGATTGGACGCTCGACGGCAGCAAGCCGTCGCTGAAGCTCACGCCGCTGCGCAGTAGTGCTTGCTCCCTTGTCCTTGACCGCCTTCCGTCCGCGCGCTAGCACCGCCGCTACCGCAGCCCCTGTACGACCGAGGATCAATGGCACGAGTGGTGCAACCGCTTCGCCGTAGCTGACAAACTCTCCGGCGAGCGCGCGCACGGCCGCTCTCTTGCTGCCGCGCAGCTGGGCTGCAAGCTCGGAGAAGAAACGGGTCACGAGCTGCTCAGCGCCCGAGAACAGCCAAGGATCGAAACGCAGCACCTCAGCCCGATCGCCGAGCTCAGTCTCGATCAAATTGAGCACAGAGGTCTTGCCCGAACCCCAGGGGCCCATGAGCGAGAGCACGAAGCCTGCGTCGGCCGGGGCCTCGAGAAGCTCACCAGCGATGAGTTTGACGAGGACCGCTCGGCCGAGCTGATCCTCGTCGGCGCTCCTGATCGGTGTATCAGCGTGCAGTCCGGACACGGGCGAAGTGTGACGCCATCGAGGCGAACCGGCCGGCTTCAGCGGCGCAAACGACTCCGTCCGTACGCCGCACGCGCATGGTTGCACGAGAGCTGCATCCCGTAGCCTAGTGTCCCGTTGGTTTAATTCGTTTGCGGTTAGGGTATGTGGTGGTCATGCCTATTCCTTCTGCCGTTTCTATCGAGTTGAGCGACGAAGAGCGTGCTGTGCTTGTGGGCTGGACGCGGCGTCGGAGCAGTGCTCAGGCGCTGGCGTTGCGGGCGCGGATCGTGTTGATGGCCGCCGAGGGGTTGTGGTCCAATGGCGAGATCGCCGAAGCGCTGGCGGTTTCGCGGCCGACGGTCACGAAGTGGCGCAACCGGTTCTCGCAGCGTCGGCTTGAAGGGCTCGCGGATGAGCCGCGGCCCGGCAAACCGCGCACGATCACTGACGAGCAAGTCGAGGCGGTCGTGACCAAGACCCTTGAGTCGGCGCCCAGGAACGCGACGCACTGGTCCACGCGCTCGATGGCCCGCGAGATGGGGATGACCCCGGACGCGGTGATGCGGATCTGGCACGCGTTCGGGCTGCAACCCCACCGGCAGGAGACCTGGAAGCTCTCCAAAGACCCGTTGCTCATTGAGAAGGTCCACGACATCTGCGGCCTGTATCTGAACCCTCCCGAGCGTGCCGTGGTGCTCTGCGTGGACGAGAAGAGCCAGATCCAGGCCCTGGATCGCACCGCGCCCACGTTGCCGATGCTGCCCGGCACGCCGCAGCGCGCGACCCACGACTACCAGCGGCATGGCACCAGCAGCCTCTACGCCGCGCTGAACGTGCAAAGCGGGCAAGTGATCGGCTCTCTGCACCAGCGCCACCGCGCCGTCGAGTTCCTGAAGTTCCTGCGCACGATCGACCAAAACGTCCCCGCCCATCTGGCCGTGCACCTCGTGCTCGACAACGCCTCCAGCCACAAGACGCCCAAGGTCCGCCGCTGGCTCGCACAGCATCCCCGGTTTCATCTGCACTTCACGCCGACCAGCAGCTCCTGGATCAACCTCGTCGAGCGGTGGTTCGGCGAGCTGACCACCAAGCTGCTGCGCCGCGGCGCACACCGCTCCGTCCACGCGCTCAACAGCGACATCCGCCAATGGATCGACACCTGGAACGAGAACCCCCGCCCCTACGTCTGGACCAAGACCGCCGACCAAATCCTCAACTCCATCAAACGATACTGCAAACGAATCAACCAAACAGGACACTAGCCGCTCGCGTAAATCGTCAAGGAAGGCGACAAGTCGGCGGTCTTGCGTTCCACCGATCAGCCATGACGGCACGAGCTTGGCCTTGGCGTCGATCGCGACCCAGCACCACACGTCGCCGAGTTCGCCCTTGCGACCCTCGAGGACGTTTTTGGCCTTGGAGCCCACGAAGCCCCAGATCTCGTCGCACTGGACGTCGGTGCAGCCCAGACTGCACACACCGTGCGGTCCTGGAACTCGGTGCAGGCCGCGCCCACGGTGTTGAAGGATCCGGCCATGTAGGCCGTCGCCCTCATGCTGTTCCCCTCCGTGAGCATGGAGAGGACCTGCGCCCGCCGCTCGATGCCTCATCCTGTTCATACTGAGCATTATGCGTCAGCTGTAGGACAGAAAGTCGGTTTCGTGGGTTAGCGCACGATGGATAGGATTGCTTGTCCGTGCCTGGTTGGCGGCGCGAAATGCTCAGGCAAGAGATCGGCCAAGCGCTCCCGAGCGAAGCCAGCTACTTCGGCTAGTTCGTCGTCGGTGTAGTGGTGAGCATTGCGCTGGACATTCAAGGCTTCGGTCAAAAGAGTCGGTTTCTCGACGGGTATCTCGACAGGCTCAGACTTGCGCCATCCTCGGCGGCTGAGCTGCTTGTAGAGCCGGGTGTACTGATCGCTCGTCATGAGTTGAAGATCGTGAGCACGGCGCATAAGCGCCTGTACGGAGACACCCCACCGCCGACGGAAAGCGACAAGCTCATCTAGGCTGATACGCGCCCGTCCGAGCGCGGCCAGAATGTCGGTTCTTGGCATCAGGAGCGCGGCCGCGAAGCGATCCGCCTCCCGCTCGGCGTCCGTGCCGGTGGGGGCGTTGAAGCGCTCCCAGTGCAGGAGCGCATGCCCAAGCTCGTGCGCGATGCTGAACCGCACCTGTGCGCCATCGGTAGCGCGCGTGTTTACAAAGCACCAGCGATGGTCGTTGCGGAGGTTGGAGTAAGCCGCCAGTACGCCGTCGTAGCCGAAATCCACTGGCGCGACCACCGCGCCGGCACTCTCGACGATCGCCGTTAGGTCATCGATTGGGCCGGCTGGTATTCGCCAGACGCGCCGTATCACTTCGGCTGCTTGCTCGGGACCATCCAGAGTAGGCTCATCAAGCGTCGGAAAATTGAACGGCGTGTCGATGTTGACGTCCGCAAGCAAGCGCGATGCGGCAATTCGCGCCAGCTCGATGCGCCCGTTGACCTTGCGTTCGGTGCGCTTGGTCTCTGCGCGCTGTGTGCGATGCACGGGATGAGAAAAGCGCAGTCCTTCGTCCAGCAACATCGACACGGAGACCTGGAGCGCCTCAGCTAGGACCGCAAGCTGCTCGTCACTTGGCGTGCGGATGCCACGCTCCCACCGAGAAAGATCGGACTGCTCGATCCCGATTGCGTTCGCGAGGTCGGTCTGCGTCTGGCCTATGGCCTCGCGAGCAACGCGCAGCGCCTCAACGTTCATGGCTGCTCGGTAGCGTTCGCGTCCGTGCGAATTGCGGTCTCCGGCCTGCTGAAGCTGACTGTCGCCTTGGGCCGGTCAGTCGTAACGGTCTCGGTCGGCTCGGCGAGTAGCGCCGTGATCGGAAGACGCCATGCCTCGCGTTTACCGTCGAGTTGCACAAAGGCTGGGGCGTAGCGCTCTGAGTGCTCGTGATCCCACGTGAGGATCACAAGCTCGGACTCGAGGTTCGTGCCATTCGCTTGTACTCCGGGGATCATTAGCTGGTCCAACGGAAGGTTGCCGGTGTCGGACTTGAGCTGCACGATGATGTCGCCGAACATCCAGTGGTGCGCAAGCGGGTGCCCGCTCAAGCGGGCAACGTCTGAGACCTTCTCGTATTGCTCAACAAGATGGGTTGCGAACAGGCTCCAGTAGTCGATGCCGTCCACCATTGCGCCGACGGCCCTAGCGAGTCGGTTGCGAGTCTCCTTCGTCGCTTCGCGATTCTTGCTGTATGCGGTTCGAGCGTCATTGAAAGCGATCATTGTGGGGTCGCCGAGGGGACGCAATGCCTCGGCCGCAGCGTCTCGTTCAAACATGCGGGGATTATGACAGCCAATTATGACGGATTGTTTGCGCGCTGCGCCCCGCTATGAGCTTCGGTCTTTCCACCGAGCCTTTGTGGCCTTCTTGGCCGCTTCGCTACGTTCCTCCGGCGTCATCCTTTCCGCGCGCCGTGCCACCCTTCAGGCCGCCTTTGCGCCCCAGGGCGACTGCGGCGGGGTCCTTGCCCTCGTTGGGATCGGGCTCGTGCGCCTCGCCGGTAGCGACGTCTACGACCAGCTTTCCGAGCTGGTTGGGCTCGCGTGCGTAGCACCACGCCGCCGGATCGCAGGCTACGCTATAGCAGGTCGCAGTACTTATTGAAGGGATCGAAATGGCGCGGTGGCGACAAAATAAGCGCAAGTTGCGCGAACTCATCCTGTTTGTAGCTGCGGAGTCCGCAGAGGATGCCACCGGCGACATCTACCTAAACAAGGTGCTGTTCTTCTCTGATGCCATTGCGCTCCAACGCTTGGGCAGGCCCATTACTGGCGCTCGGTATCAAAGGCTGCCGCTGGGTCCCGCAATGCGAGCGCTGCTGCCCGTACGGGAGGAAATGATCCGCGACGGAGACGTTGCTGTGGTCATGATGGGCAAGCAACGGGTCACGGTTGCCCGTCGAGCCCCCGATCTGAGCGTCTTCTCCGAGGATGAGATCAAACTGGTGCGTGAGGTCATGGACGAGTATCGTGATTCGCGAGCCGACGCCATCAGCGATCTCTCGCATTTTCGTTCCCCAGGCTGGAATCTAGTAGAGGAACGGGAAGATATTCCGCTTGAGAGCCAACTGATATCGACCGACCCCGTGCCTGATGCAATGAAGGAGCACGGGCGAGCACTGGCCGCAAGATTTGGCTGGTAGGGGGCTATGCTGCGTCGTTGGGAGGTTCGCCTCGGCGGCGAGCTTGCGGAATCGAGGACGGCCTGCGACGCAGAGGACGAGCGCGTCGAACTCGCGCTCGATGCGTTCAAGCTAGGACTCGAACGTGATCCGTTCAGATACTCCGACCCCTTCGCAACCGACTCGCGCAGGGTGATGCAGGCCCGCGACGACTACGCAGGCGTGATGTTCACGGCATACGCCGTGCTCTATGACGAGTGCGTAGCGGAACTGAAGTGGATCGAGGCGCATCCGCTTGACCCAGGCTGAGACCCGAGCGGGCCGAGGTCATCGAGCCGCCACAGAGCGGGGATGCCCAAAGCAGCTCGCCGCAGCGGAGCACGATCCCGTCGGCCGGTAGCGTCTTGACCGCCGCCACGGCACCCGAACTGAGCATGCGCTCCAGACCTGCAAGCTCTCGCTCGCGCTTGAGCACCAGGCGGACGACCTGCCGCTGCGTCTCGTGATCGCTCTCCACGGCACGCAGCAGTGTAGGCCGGGTCGCCAGCGCCGCGAGGCCTTCTAGCGCCCGATAATCTACGTTATGTCAACCACGACGGGAGAGCCGGCAACTTTGCGCGGCGCCCAGCCCTCCGTCGCTCCCGGATGCCCGTGCCCTGCTTGCGATCCCAGGATCGCGTAGTAGCATCGGCTAGGGATGTCGCCATGGGTGCTGCTGTTCATCGTGGCTGCCGCGAAGATCCCAATCGTGGCGCTGATGTTGTGGTGGCCGTTTCGGTCAGATGCGAGTCTGATGCCTGATGACGAGGATGCGGACGGCTCCTCGGATGGCTCGTCGGACGGTGGCGATGGCGGCACCAAGGCTCCGCCCACCCGGCCGCATGAGCCGCATCCGCGTGGGCCTTTGGGATGGCCCCGGCGACGCGGACCGCACGGCGGCTCGCCGGCCTCGCCGCAGCGCGTGCGGCGGCCGCTGCGGCGGCTGCGGCCGCGCGTTATGCGCTAGCGCGGACGGTTGCGCTTGCGCTGCTGCTTGACGGACTTCGCCTTGGCGCGGCGCTTGCGAAGCTGATCTGGGCTCATCCGCGTCGAGGCGCCGGCAAGCGCGCCCTCGGGCACCGGAGCGTTGCGACGGGCGTCGCGGACGATGAAGACCGCGATGGCGGCGATCAGGATCGCGGCGCCGCCCATGCCGAAGATGACCGGCGTCGACCCGAGACCGCTGGCTTCTTCCCGTTCTTCTCTGGCGTTGCCCGTCGTGCCTTTGGAGCTGGAGCCTTCTTCTTCGCCTTCTTCGCCGCCTTCTCCGGTCGAGGACCCCGTGCCGCCGCTTTCGAGCAGGCTGCTCCCGCCGGCCGCGGTGCTCCCGGTGCTGCCCGCAGTCCCACCGGTGGCGGCAGCGGTGCCCCCCGTGGTTTCCGTGGCGGCCGCGGTGCTCGCCGCCGGGGCCGCGGGCGAGGCGACCATGGCCGCCAGGGCGCAGGCGGCCAGCAGGCCGAGCAGCAGGCGACTCATGCGGCGGACCCTCGAAGACACAATCGCGAGCATAGGCGAGGCTCCCCCACCGTGCAACCCGGCCTGTACGCGGGGGGACTCGCGATCCTTGCGCCGGCACCCTAGAATGGCCCCGCTATGCCACCCAAGCAGCGGCAGGTCAAGATCGAGCAGCGCGGCGCCCTCGCGGCGATCCAGGCGCTGCAGCAGCGCTCCGACGAGGAGCTCGCGGCTGAGACGAAGCACAAGGCCGCCGCGCTCGCGATCCTGGGCGCCCGCGCCTCCGAGCGTTTCGACGCCGAGCAGGCGCGCGCGTATTTCCAGCGCGCGATCGCCGCTGCCCGGCCGCAGGAGCGGATGCAGATCAGGCGCATGGCCGACGCGTCCCTGGCGCTCGCCGAACGCCGCGCCGGGGATCTCAAGCAGGCCGTCGAGCGGCTGGGACAGACACCGCCGAGCGGACGCCAGATGCTCGCGCTACGCGCGATGGGCCTGCTGCTGCCTCCAAGCAGCGCCGGCGTCCTCGCCCGCGTCCGCGGCATCCTGCTGATCATCCTGCTGATCGTCGTGCTGCTTGCGCTCGGCCTCGGGGTCGTCGAGCTGATCTCGCTTCCCTTCGGCGGGATCGGCGTGGCTCCAGGCGTGCTGCTCGGCTTGATCCTCGTGGCCATAGTGGTGGCGGTGCTGATCATGGTCGGCCGCCGGCGACGGGACAAGGCGCGCGCCACGGCCGGCGCCGGACCCGGCCGCTGAGCGCCGGGCCCGCCCGACCGTGCTGGAGGCCCTCCGAACGGACGCGGCGCCGCCCCGCTCTCAGCCGATCTGAACAGTCGCCTTGCTGATCACGATCGGCTCGGTCGGCTCGCTGTCTTCGCCGTAAGCGCCGACAGTGGTGCGCACGTGCGCGATCGCGTTGACGGTCTGCTCGCCGCCCACGACCTTGCCCAGCACCGCGTACTGCGGCGGCAGATCGATGTCTTTGCCGACGACGATGAAGAACTGGCTGCCCGCGGTGCCCGGCGGATCGGCCGGGTCCTTTGCCATCGCGACGGTGCCCTTCGTGTATCGCACTTTGCTGGGAGGTCGTTCTGTGACCGTGTACCCGGGTCCGCCGGAGCCGTTGCCCTTCGGGTCGCCTCCCTGGATCACGAAGCCGGCGACGACGCGGTGAAAGGTGAGGTTGTCGTAGAAGCCGATCTGCACCAGGTGCACGAACGAGGCCACGATGGTCGGAGCCTGTGCCGCGTCGAGCTTGATCTCTATGTCACCGCAGTTGGTCACCAGCCGCACCCGGTAGCTCTTGGACGGATCGATCTGCAGCTTCGGCCTGCTGAGGTTTTCTTCGTTGCGCGGTTCCGGCTGCTTGACCGAGTGGCAGACGCCGTCCTGCGACCGGGTCGAGGAGGCGGTGCTCTGCGTCGCGGACCGCGGCCGACTCGTCGCTCGCGCCACGTGCGATCTGCCGCATCCCGCCAGCGCGATCGTCGCTCCGGCGGCGCCGGCCAGCCCCATGCCCAGCAGGATGCCGCGGCGCAAGATGCTTTTCACAGGCATGGACACCGGCGCAGGATAATGCCCGCGGAACGGTGTGACGACGCCTCTTCGCCGATTCTTAAGCGAAGCAAAATGCCCGCTTCGCACTTCCGCGGGCTCGGCGTCGATGTCTGCGGCCCAATACGCTTAGCCGGTCGTGAGCCGACCGATATGCCTGCTCGTCAACCCTGCGGCGGGCGGTGGTCGCGCGGGCCGCGCGGCCGATGGGGTGCTGCGCGAGCTGCGTGAGCGCCGCGGCCTGGTTGTCCACCAAGAGACCACACGCGATCTCGACCATGCGCGCGAGATCGCCGCGGGCTGCGCGCGCGAGCGCGAGATCGTCGCGGTGCTGGGCGGAGACGGCCTGATCGGCGCCGCCGCCGACGCCATGCGCGGCATTCCGGACGCGCTGGTCGGCATCCTGCCGGGCGGGCGCGGCAACGACCTGGCGCGCGTGCTCGGCATCCCGGCCGACCCGGTGGCGGCCTGCGAGGTGATCGCCGCGGGCCGGCAGGCGCCGCTGGATCTCGGCGAGATCGAGGGGCACGCCTTCGTGGGGATCGCCTCTGTCGGCTTCGACTCCGATGCCAACCGGATCGCCAACGAAGCCCCTTCGCGGCTGGGAGAGCTCGTCTATGCCTACGGCGCGCTGCGCGCCCTGATCGCCTGGCGGCCTGCGCGGTTCCGCATCCTGGTGGATGGCCAGGAGCGCCGTTTCAGTGGCTACAGCGTCGGCGCCTGCAACTCCAAGGCATACGGTGGAGGCATGTACGCAGCCCCCGACGCCGAGCTCGACGACGGGCTGCTCGACGTCGTATACCTGGAAGACGTCCCCAAGCTGCGGTTCCTCACGCGCATCCTGCCGAAGGTCTTCAAGGGCACCCACGTGCACGAGCCCACGGTCCACGTGCTGCGCGGCCGCGAAGTGGAGATCGAGGCCGACAGGGCGTTCACCGTCTACGCGGACGGCGATCCGATCGGCTGCCTGCCCGCGCGCATCAAGGCGCTTCCCGCGGCTGTGCAGGTGCTGGTCCCGGCCGCGAGCGACCGTTGAGCGGCCTGCCCCTCCCCCCCTCCATGGCGCTGGCACGCGCGGCCGGAGCGCTCTCGCGGCTGCGTGGAGGTGGAGCCACGAGCGTCCCGGGCATCGTGCTTCGCAGGCTGCGGCCCGACGCGCTGCGCCTGCTCTCCTCACGTCTGAGCGCCGGCAGCGCGGTGATCTCGGCGACCAACGGCAAGACCACCACCGCCGCGATGGCCGCGGCGATCCTGCAGCGGCAGGGCACCCGGCTGGTGCACAACAGCGCCGGCGCGAACATGGAGGGCGGGATCGCCTCCAGCCTGCTGGAGGCCTCGCATTACCGGGGCGGCATCGACGGCGAGCTCGGCCTCTTCGAGGTCGACGAGGCGTGGCTTGCGTCGGTCTGCGAGCAGCTCCAGCCCAAGACGATCGTGCTCGCCAACCTCTTCAGGGATCAGCTCGACCGATACGGAGAGCTGGAGACGATCGCGGATCGATGGGAGCAGACGGTGCGCAGCGGGCCGGGCGCGCAGGCGCAGCTCGTGCTGAACGCCGACGACCCGCTGGTCGCCGACCTCGGCCGCGAGCGCGAGCGGGTGCTGTGCTTCGGCGTGCAGGACGATGCGGTCGCGCTGGCCGGAATGGCGCACGCCGCGGACGCGAAGCGCTGCCGCCGCTGCGGCGCCGCCTACGTCTTCGACGCCGTCTACCTCGGACATCTGGGCCGCTACCACTGCCCCTCCTGCGGCCAGCGGCGCCCCGAGCCGTCGGTCTTCGCGACAGAGATAGAGCTGCGGGGCGTGCACAGCGCCGCCTTCACGCTCACCACGCCCGCCGGATCTGCGCGCGTGGAGCTGCCGCTCCCAGGCCTCTACAACGTCTACAACGCGCTCGCGGCCGCGGCGCTGGGCAGCGTGCTCGGCGCCGGCCCCGAGCAGATCGCACAGGCGCTCGCGGCCAGCAGGGCGGCGTTCGGTCGCGCCGAGACGGTGCAGGTGCGGGGCCGGCCGCTGCGCATCCTGCTGGTCAAGAACCCCGCCGGCGCCAACGAGGTGCTGCGCACCCTCGCCCTGGAGCCCGGTGAACACGACCTGCTCGCCATCCTCAACGACAAGATCGCCGACGGCCGCGACGTCTCCTGGATCTGGGACGCCGACTTCGAGGCGCTGGGCGGCCGGCTGCGGCGCGTCACATGCGCCGGCACCCGAGCGCCGGAGATGGCGCTGCGGCTGAAGTACGCGGGAATCGAGAGCGACCGGATCGCGATCGTGCCGTCGATCGAGTCCGCGCTTGCCCAGGCGACCGCGGAGCTGCCGCGCGATGGCGGCGACCGGACGCTGTACGCGCTGCCGACCTACACCGCGATGCTGGAGCTGCGCGCCCTGCTGGTGGCGCGGGGCGAGGCCGACGGGCATTGGACATGAGCCGGCAACGCACATTGAGGATCTGCGCTCTCTATCCAGATCTGATGAACATCTACGCCGACCGCGGCAACCTGCTGATGCTGCGGATGCGCTGCCAGTGGCGCGGCATCGGCTTCCAGCTCATCGAGTCCGGCATCGGCGAGGAGCTTCGGCCCGGCAAGCACGACCTCATCTACCTCGGCGGCGGCCAGGACCGCGACCAGCTTCTCTGCGCCGAGGACCTGGTGGGCGTCAAGGGGCAGGCGATGGCCGGCGCCGCCGAGCAGGGCACGCTGATCCTCGGGGTGTGCGGCGGTTACCAGCTTCTCGGCGCCTCATACGAGCTCGGCCCCGCGCAGAGCATCCCAGGGCTCGGCCTGCTCGACGTGCGCACCGTGCGCGACCCCGGCCCGCGCCTGATCGGCAACGTCGCGATCGAGGTCGATCTCGGCGAGGGTCCAAAGGTGCTCGCCGGCTTCGAGAACCACGGTGGGCGCACGCGCCTGGGCGCCGCTCAGGCTCCCCTCGGCAGGGTGCTCAAGGGACACGGCAACGACGGCGCAAGCGGTTTCGAGGGCGCACGCAGCGGCAACGTGATCGGCACCTACCTGCACGGCCCGCTGCTGCCCAAGAACGCATGGTTCGCGGACTGGGTGATCGCGACCGCGCTGCGGATCGAGCCCTCCGAGCTGACCCCGCTGGACGACGAGCTGGAGCGGCAGGCGCACCAGAGCGCGCTGCGCGCCGCCGGGCTCTGACATAGGATCGGCCCTCAGATGGAGCTCTCCGAGTACCAGCGTCGCTCGCGCCGCACCGCCGAGTACCCGCGGGAGGCGTGGCTCGCCTATCCGGCGCTCGGCCTGGCCGGTGAGGCCGGCGAGGTCGCCGAGCACGCCAAGAAGGCGATCCGCGACGACGCGGGCACCGTCAGCGACCAGCGCCGCGCGGCGATGGCCAAGGAGCTCGGCGACGTGCTCTGGTACGTGGCGCAGATCGCCACGGAGCTGGGCCTCGATCTCGACCAGATCGCCGAAGGCAACCTGGAGAAGCTGCTCTCACGCCAGCAGCGCGGCGTGCTGTCGGGCAGCGGCGACGATCGCTGAAGCGCAGGCCCGGCGCGATCATCCCTCGCTCGGGTCGAGCACCGGCAGATCCTCGAAGTAGCGCCTGTAGAAGCCGCGATCTCGCGTCAGGAGCCGGTCGGCGTTTGCGCTGGCGTGGGCGCCGATGAGAAAGTCCGCGATCATGCGGGTGCGTGCGCCGCCCGCACGACGGTATCGCTTCCATGCCGTTCCGGTGGCGAGTGAGGCTGAGACGTCCAGGGGCGAGAAGTCGATTCGCAGGCGCGAAAGCGCATTCTGGGCTGTGGTCGGATTCGGGAACGAGGCGCCGGTCTCGGCATAGACGATGTCGCACGCGATCACTCCGCCCTCATCGATGCAACGCCGCAGCGCGTCAGCCGAGCGTGCCCCGTATGTGGGATCGGCGCCGAAGACGTCGAGCAGCACGCTCGTGTCCACAGCCGTGATCACACCGCGTCAGGCACTCCGCGCAGCGCGCGCATGGCGTCATCTGTGCTTTGCCCAAGCCGCAGGACTCCGTACACGGCCTGAACTGGGTCGCGCTCTACGGCCTTGCTGATCACAAGGCGGCCGCGCTCCTCGCTGAACTCCAGCCTGTCGCCGGCTCTGATGCCAAGACGTTCGCGCAGCCGCTTTGGCACCGTGATCTGCCCCTTCTCGGACACGGTGCTGACACCCGCAGCCTGTATCTGGTCGGTAGGAATCACTGCGATAGAAATCCTACCACCCAGAGTGTCCCGACTCAAGCGATCCCCAACACACCGAGCGCACTCCGGGGCCTGCGCCCGCGCCGCCTGGTTGATACTGGTTCAAAGCGCTACTGAAGCGTGGTCCAAAGCGCGAACCGCCCCACCGCGCGCCGGGCCCGCAACCCCGCTCAGGCCACCGCGAACCGCGCGAACCGCGCCGCCAGCCGGTCCGGCAGCAGCGCCCGCACGTGCACGCCCTCCGGCGTGTCGCGCCGGTCCAGGCCGCCCGCCAGCTCGTGCAGCTCGGCAAGCTGTCCCCCGGCGCTGTATGGCACCAGCAGCTCCACGGCGCGCAGGCTGCGCCGCAGCTCGCGCTCGACCGCGTCGGCGAGCCGGTCGAGCCCCTCGCCGGAGTTGCCGCTGACCAGGATCGCCGCCGGGTGGCGCAGGCGCAGGTCGGCGATCTCCTGCTCGCCGAGCAGGTCGATCTTGTTGGCGACGATCAGCCGCGGGGTCTCACCCGCGCCGATCTCCTCCAGCGTGCTCTCGACCGAGAGCCGCATTTCCTCCAGCCGCTCCTCGGGCGCCGAGGCGTCCAACACGTGCAGCAGCAGGTCGGCTCGCACGGTCTCCTCCAGCGTCGCGCCGAAGGCGTCGACGAGCTGGTGCGGCAGCTTGCTGATGAAGCCGACCGTGTCGGTGAGAAGGTGGCGCCGCCCACCGATCCAGATCGTGCGCGTCGTGGGGTCCAGCGTGTGGAAGAGCCGGTCCCCGACGGCCGCGTGCGCGGTCTCCCACGCGGTGGCGCCGTTTCGCGCGCCGGCGCTGAGCGCCGCCGCCGCGTCGCGCGGCCGCGCCGCGGGGCTGCGTCCGTTGCCGTTCGTCTCCGACTGCTGCGCGGCGCCGCCCTTCGGAAAGCGCGCGGCCAGCGCGTTCAGCAGCGTCGACTTGCCCACGTTCGTGTAGCCCACGAGCGCGATCTGCGGCAGCGCGGCTCGCTCCCGCTCGCGTCTCATCACCGCGCGCGAGCGCTTGACGTCCTCCAGGCGCCGGCGCAGCGCGGCGATCCTGTCGCGCGCCAGACGACGGTCGGTCTCGATCTGGCTCTCGCCCGGCCCTCTGGTGCCGATCCCGCCGCCGAGCCGCTCCAGGTGGCTCCACAGGCCGCGCATCCGCGCCAGGTTGTACTCGAGCTGCGCCAGCTCGACCTGCAGCTTGCCCTCGGCGCTGGAGGCGTGGGCGGCGAAGATGTCCAGGATCACGGCGGTCCTGTCCACGACCGGCAGCCCCAGCTCGCGCTCCAGGTTGCGCTCCTGGCGGGGGCTGAGCTCGTCGTCGCAGGCGATCACGTTGGCGTCGCAGCGCTTGGCCTCCTCCGCGGCCTGAGCCAGCTTGCCGCGTCCCAGGTATGTGTCGGGGTGCGGCTGGTCGCGGTGCTGAACGATCTCCCCCGCCACCGCGACGCCCGCTGTGCGCAGCAGCTCGCCCAGCTCGGCGAGCGTCTCATCCTCCCCGCCGGGCAGGGCAGCGATGCACAGGGCTCGCTGTCGTGCGCGTGGCGGGCTGCTCGTCATCCATCTCCAAGGGTAGTGGAGCGGCGGACGGCAGCCAACGGGTGGCGGCGCGAGAGCCGGCGGGGCGTCCGCGCCTGGGGACCGGCTGGACCTTCCACCGGCCGACGGGCCCCACCTCAGCCCGCCGGCCGACGGCCCAGCCCAGCCCACGGGCTGAACGCCCGCCTCAGCCCAGCGTCAAGCTTTCGCTGAAGTATTTGTGCGCGCGCTTGAGGGTGAGCGTGTAGCGGCCGCTCGTGAGCGTGAGCCGCGAGTGCAGCAGCAGCTCGCTGCCGGCTCCGCCCGACCGGGCGAGCTGGAACCCGCGCGCGTATGTGGCCCTGCCGCGAGTGAGCGCGACAGCGATCTTCTCCCCCTGGCCGTCGAGCTTGAAGGGCGCCCTGGTCGCCGCGATCCTGCAGGTGCGCGAGCGGCGGTCGCCGCGGTTGGTCACGCGGCCGCAGAGCAGGAGCTCCACCTGCGGGGAGCCACCAGCCGGGCCCCTCGGGCCGGCAGGGCCCGTCTCCCCCTTCTTGCCCGCCGGACCGCGCGGGCCGGCGGCGCCGGTCGCCCCGACCGGACCCGTGAGGCCCTCCGCGCCTTCTGCCCCGGCTGCGCCGGCCTGGCCCTGGGGGCCCTGTTTGCCCGTGGTGCCCGTGGCTCCTTCGGGGCCGGTGCCGCCGGTCTGGCCTTCGATGCCGCGCTGCCCTTCGCCGCCCCGGCTGCCTTCGGCGCCTTCTTTGCCTTCGCCGCCTTCGGGGCCGACGGGGTAGGAGCTGGGTTCGATCGCGATCGACGGTTCGCCGGCGGCGCTCGCGGTCGTGACCGTCACGTTGGTGATGTATTGCGCCGCGTGGCTGGATCCTCCGCCGCCACCGCCGTTGCCCGCGCCCGAGGCGCCTGAGCCACCGCCTCCGCCGCCGTAGTAGCCGCCGCCACCACCGCCGGCGTTGCCCGCCGACGCTCCTCCTGCGCCGAGCACGCCGGGCGACCCGTCCACCCCTGCGCTTTCGACTCCCGCGCCGAATTCGCCGCCCGCGCCGCCGGATTCCAGGCCTCCGCCTCCGCCGCCGCTGCCTCCGGCCCCTTCAGGATTGGATTCGGCCTGTCCCGTGGACCCGCCCTCGATCAGGCCGCCCGCGCCTCCGTCGCCGCCGGGGCCTTTTCCGAGGCCAGCTCCGCCTCCGCCGCCCGCGACGATCAGGCGCGTGTCATCCGCTGCCAGCGAGGCGCACACGAGCATCGAGCAGGTGCGCACGTCGGAGGCGCCGCCCCCGCCGCCGGATTCGGCACCGCCCGCGCCACCGCCGCCGAAGCCGCCGGCCCCGCCGAGCTGGCCGTTGCCGCCGACCTCCACGAACAGCACTTCGCCCGGGATGACAGGCACGTCGCCGGCGATCACGGCGCCGAGCCCCTCGATGCCTTCGTGTTTGGCCTCTTCTCCGCCGCGACCTCCGGTCGCGGTGATGTGGAGCTCGTGGACTCCGGCGGGGACGAGGTAGCACTGCTGTTCTCCGAGATAGGAGAAGGTGTGCACGCCGGTGCCGCAGGCCGGTTCCGCCGGCGCCGCGGCGGGCCTCGCGGCCGCGGCCAGCGCGCACGTCAGCGCCGCGATCGCCAGGAAGAGCGCGCGATGCCCGCGGGCGCGCCCCGATATGGCGGCTCGGGCGCTCATCGCCTGCCGATCCGCACGATCTCGTTGAACTGGTGGCGTCCACGCTCGAAGCTGAGGGTGTAGCGCCCGGGCCGCAGCTTGCGCCGCGGATGGAGGCGCAGCCGCGCGGCGCGACCTCTGCCCGCCGCAACCTCGAAGCCGGTGGCGTATGTCCTGGCCCCGCGGTGCAGCCGGACCGCAATCCGGCGCATGCCGCCCGCCAGGTGCGCTGGCGCGCCGCCGAGCTTGATTTCGCAGCTCTGGAGCACATCGCCCCGGGCGTCGATCGTCGCGGTGCAGAGCACCAGCACGCTTGCGCCGGGGGCGCCGGGTCCGCCGAGGGCGCCGCGCGCGCCAGCGGCACCCTCGGCCCCGGCGGGACCCTGGGCGCCGGCGGCGCCCGGCTGCCCCTTCGCGCCGGTCTTGCCGCGCGCGCCTTCGGCTCCAGTCGCGCCCTGCGCGCCCGCTGGTCCTTGCGGTCCTTCCGCGCCGACCGGTCCAGACGGACCTTTCGGGCCTTCCGCGCCCTGCGGGCCCTGCGCGCCTTCAGGCCCCTGTTTGCCTTCCGCGCCGGCTTTGCCTTCGGGGCCTTCGGGAAGCGCGGAGGGCTCGATCGCGACGGCCGGCGCGGCCGCGGCGGCGGCGGCGGCGATCGCGACGTCCAGCACCTCGCGCGAGGCGTAGCTGGACCCGGCTCCACCGCCACCCGCGCCACCTTCTTCGACGAGCCCTACGTTGGAGACGCCTCCCTGTCCGCCCTCTCCGCCACCGAAGTAGCCGCCGCCACCACCGCCGCCGCCGGTTCCGCTGCCGCCGGTTCCGCTGCCGCCGCCGATGCCGCGACCGCCACTCGATCCTTCGGTGCCGGTCCGTACGGTGCCGACCCCGCCCTTTCCGCCGGCTCCGCCGGCGATGAGCGTGCCGCCTCCGCCGCCTTCGCCACCGGGCGCGAGCGGGCCGGGGGCGGAGCCGTTGCGCCCCGATTCGCCCTGCGCGATGCCGCCGGCGCCTGCGGAGCCGCCGATGCCGCCGCGCGCGGTGGACGGTTCCCCGACGTCTCCCCCGCCGCCTCCGCCGCCCGCCACGAGCAGGCGGGTGTCCATCGCGCTGAGCGAGCAGACGCTCGCCGAGCACGTCCGAATATCGGAGGCCCCGCCGCCGCTGCCGTCGGATTCGCCGGCCGCGCCGCCCCCGCCGAAGCCCGCCGTGCCTTCCAAGGCTCCGTTCGAGCCGACCTCGACGTACAGCGTCTGCCCGGGGATCACGGACAGGTATCCGCTCACGACCGCGCCGCGACCGCCTTCTTCGCCGCCGCCCGCCGGGCCGCCCTTCGCGCCGGTCGCTTCGACGCGGATCTCATCGACGCCGGCCGGCACCACGTAGCACTGCTGTTCGCCGATCGACAGGAAGTCGGCGACGTCGGTCCCGCATGCCGGTTCGGCCTGCGCCGCCGCCGGCGCCCATCCCAGCGCGCAGCACGCCGCCGCGGCCACGGCGCAGCCGCCCGCCGCCAGACCGCGTACGCGCGCAGGGACGCTCACAAGGGTCATCGGGCGATCCTCACGAGCCTGCGCGCGGTCCGCCGGCCACGCCCCAGCACGAGCTCGTAGAGCCCGGGCTCCAGGTCGCGCCCGGGGCGCAGGACAAGCTGGATCCTGGGATCGCGCCGGCCGCCTCGCACGGTCACCCAGCCGCGGGCGAGCCGGCGACCGCCGCGGCGCAGCGTGGCGGCGACGGGCTCGGCCGCTGAGCGTGTGAGCCTGAATGGAGTGGCTCCCGGCTTGACCTTGCATGTCAGCTTCGAGACGCCGGTGCCGCCCATCCGGGCGCAGACGACGAGTTCGAGCTTCCCGGATGGCCCACGCGGTCCCGTCGCTCCCGCGTCGCCACGGCGCCCCGGGGAGCCGGCGGGCCCCGCCGCACCGGTGGCGCCCGCGGCCCCGGCTTCGCCCTGGGCGCCCTGGGCTCCGGTCTTGCCGGGCTGGCCCGCCTGGCCCGCTGGTCCCTGCTGGCCTTCGGGCCCGGCGGCGCCGGCTTCGCCCTGCTGGCCGTGGGGACCTTCGACGCCGACAGCGCCTTCGTTGCCTGGGACGCCTTCTTTGCCGGTCGGCCCTTCTTTGCCGGTCGGCCCCACGGGCGCCGCGGCCGGTTCGATCGCCACCTCCGGTTCCTGTCCCGCGCTCGCGGACGCGATCGTCACACCCGAGATGAACCATGCCGCGTAGCTCGAGCCGGCGCCGCCCCCGCCCCCTCCGCCGGTGCCGATTTCGGATGCGCCGCCCGCACCGCCCGCGCCGCCGCCGTAGTAGCCGCCGCCGCCTCCGCCGGCGCCCTTGCCGTTGGTCGTGCCGCCGTTGCCCAGAGTGCCGGATTCCCCGGTTTCGCCGCTGCCTTTCGAGCCGTAGCCGCCTTTTCCGCCGGCGCCGCCGCCGGTGAGGGTGCCGCCTGCGCCGCCTTCGCCACCAAGCGCTTCGGTCGCTCCGTTGGGCACCGCGGCTGATTCGCCGGCCTGTCCGGCGCCGCCTCTCGCGAGACCTGCTGCCGCCGCCGTCCCGCCGGCGACTCCGGACGCATCGGTGGCAGGCGCCCCTCCCCCGCCGCCTCCGCCGGCGACGAGCAGGCGCGTGTCACGGGTTGCCAGCGGGCAGGTCGCCAGCGGACAGGTGCGCACGTCAGATGCTCCGCCGCCGCTGCCCGAAAGGCTCGCTTCTGCGTCGCCGCCGCCGCCGAAGCTCGCCGCGCCTTCCTTGGAGCCGTCGGAGCCGACCTCGACATAGAGGACCTCGCCCGGGCTGACCGGCAGCGCGCCGGTGACGACAGCGCCCGCGCCGCCGGGCCCGGCGCCATGCCCGAGGTTGGCGCTTTCGCCTCCGCGGCCACCGACCACGGTTATGCGCAGCTCGTTGACGCCCGCGGGGACCGTGTAGCACTGCTCGGCCCCCGTGGAGGCGAAGGCATGCGCGGCCGTTTCACACGTCGCGGCGAGCGCCGGCCCGGCACCAAGAGCGCACGAGAAGAGCGCCAGGCAGGCGAGCACGCACGATGGCGCCGCGAACCGCTTCATCGATCCTCCCCGTTCGGCTTCCCCCACCGCAGGCGCTCCCTCTGCTCTGGTTGCCCGACATCACCGACCGGCGCGCGTCCCGCGCGCCGCCGCGCGAAACAACACCCTACACGCGCTCGCCGCGACTTGCGCGTCGGCGCTCAGAGGCGCTCAGCGAACCACCACTGTCACCACTCGTCGCCTTCCGCGCCGCTTGATGACCAGCTCGTAGCGTCCGGGCACGATCGCGCGGCGCCCCGCGAGCAGCAATCGCTCTCCTTGCTGGAAACGGATCGAGAGACCGCGCCCATAGACCCTGCCGTCGCGCCGCAGCACGGTCGCGAGCTTCGTGCCGCCGCCTTCCAGCTTGAACGGCATTGCCCCTCTCCTGAGCTCGCAGATCTGCACGACGGGCCCGTGGCCGTGCTGGGTCCTCATGCACGAGATCAGCACAACGGAGCCGGGCTTCCCAGGCGGACCCTGGGCGCCCTGCTTGCCGGCCGGACCGGCCAGCCCGGCGGACCCAGCCGCGCCCGTGGGCCCGGCTTCGCCCTTGGCGCCCGGTTCGCCCTGGGGCAGGGCGCCACCGGTCCCCGTCAGCGCAACGCTCGCCGGACTGCTCGGATCGTTGCTTTCGATCTGCAGCGTGGCTTCGCGCGCGCCCGGCCCCTGCGGCGCGAAGCGCACCTGCATCTCGCAGCTACCGCCCGGCGCGATCTCTGCGCCGCAGTTGGAGGCGCCGATCAGGAAGTCGCCGGGATCGGCGCCGACGAAGGTCTCCCCTGTGACCTGCAAAGGCCCTGCTCCGGTGTCGGTGATCGTGAGCGGCGCCGGAGCGCTCACGCTCGCCTGCGGTTGCGTGCCGAAGGAGAGCGTCGCGCTGCCGAGCGAGATCGCGGGCGGCGCGACGTAGGCGATCACGACCTGGCCGTCGCCTTCTCTGACCCCGGGAACCACGTTGGCCAGCGCCGAGAGCGGCGCGTAGCTGGAGCCGCCGCCTCCACCGCCGCCGCCCGTTTCGGTGTATGCGGTCCCGCCCCCGCCGCCGCCGAAATATCCGCCGCCACCGCCACCGCCGGCGCCGTCGCCTGGCCCGGGTCCAGCGGCGCCGCTGCCCCCGAGGCCTGAAATGCTGGCGCCGCCGAAGCTCCCGCCGACGCCAGGCCTGCCGCCTGCGCCGCCGGCGATCTGCGTGCCGCCGCCACCGCCTCCATCAGATTCGGTCCCGCCGCCGGCGCCGCCGGCCCCTCCCGCTTCCGCCCCGCCTGCTCCGCCTGCTCCACCCGGCTGCGTGACCGGCTGGATTCCGTTGCTCCCACCACCGCCGCCGCCACCGGCGACGAGCAGTGGATGACCCGACGCGCTCACCGAGGATGCGCCTCCGCCGCCGCCGGCGCTGCTGGCGTATCCGAGGCCGCCGTCGCCGCCCCCGCCATAGCCGCCTGCGCCTGTGCCTGTGCCACCCTGTCCGCCCACGCTGACTTCCAGCCTCTGGCCGGCCGTCAGCGTCAGCCCGGCGACGAGCTTGGCGCCGAGTCCTCCAGGAATGATCGGCGTGGTGATGGCGCCGGCCCCGCCCTGCGCGCCGTCGAGAGTGAACGTCGCGGCGCTCACGCCGGCGGGAACGACCCATTCCTGAGCCGCGCCGGTGTACGGATAGGTGACGGTGCAGTAGCCGCCGGAGCACACCGGCGCCGGTTCGGCCGCTGCGGCCGGCGATGGCGACGCGGCGAGCGCGACGCCGCAGAGGACGCCTGCGAACGCCACCAGCAGCGCTCGCCCGGCACGAAGATGCGAGGCAGCCGTTCCCATCGTCAAGTCTCCCGTCATCCGATTCCCGGTCACGCCGTTTGTCTTCGGCGCCGGCGGCCGTTTACATTAGGGTCTGGGGCGCTTACAGCGCCGCCAACGGAGCCCTTACAGCGCCGCCAACCGCCGCACGGCCTCCTGCAGCCGGTCGTCCGGCGTGGTCAGCGAGATTCGGAACCAGCCCTCGCCGCTCGGCCCGTAGGCGCTGCCGGGCGAGATCACCACGGCGGCCTGCTCCAGCACGTGCTCGCAGTAGGCGGCCGAGCTCTCAAAGCCCTCCGGCACAGGCGCCCACACGTAGATCGTGCCCTTCGGCGGCTTGACGTGCACGCCGGCCTCCCGCAGCGCCTCGCAGACGAGGTCGCGCCTGATCCGGTAGAGCTCGTTCATCGAGGCGACCTCGGCGTCGGCGTCCGGCGAGAGCGCCGCGACCCCCGCGAGCTGCACCGCCTCGAAGAGGCCGGAGTCGATGTTGGTCTTCAGCTTCCAGAAGCTCTCGATCGCGTCCGCGTTGCCGAGCACCGCGGCGCAGCGCCAGCCGGTCATGTTGTAGCCCTTGGACAGCGAGAAGACCTCGATCCCGACCTCCTTGGCGCCGGGAGTGGCCAGGAACGACGGCGCGTGATAGCCGTCGTAGACGATCTCCGAGTAGGAGTTGTCGTGCACGACCAGGATGTCGTTGGCCTTCGCGAACTCGACCACGCGCTCGAAGAAGCCGGGCGGCACGATCGCCCCAGTCGGGTTATTGGGGTAATTTATATAGAGAAGCTTTGCGCGCGCGCGATCCTGCGCGGAGATGGAACTCAGGTCGGGGGTGAAGCCAAGCTCCGGCACGAGCGGCATCACGACCGGATCGGCGCCCGCGAGCAGCGGCCCGGCGGTGTAGACCGGGTAGCCGGGGTCGGACGCGAGCGCGGCGTCGCCCGGATCCAGGAAGGCCAGGTTGAGGTTGAAGATCGCCTCCTTGGCGCCGATCGCCGGCATCACCTCCCGCTCCGGGTCGATCCGCACGTCGAAGCGACGCTCGTAATAGTCGCTGAGCGCCTGCCTGAAGTCCGCGCGACCGCGGTTGGTCGGGTACTGGTGGGTCTGCGGCTCGGTCACCGCCTCCTGCATCGCCTCCACGACCAGCGCGGGCGTCGGCCGGTCCGGGTCGCCGATGCCGAGGCTGATCACGTCCACGCCTTCGGCCTTCTTGCGCGCGATCTTGCGCTCCAGCTCCGCGAACAGGTACGGCGGGATCAGGCTCAGACGCTTACTCGGTCTCATGCAGCTCCTTGATGAATCGGTCGCTCAGCCGGCCCTCGAACACGGGCCTTGCCCAGCCTGTCAGATGAACGTGCAGATCCTCCCCCACCTCCACCAGCAGCTCGCCGCCGTCGAGCACGACCTGCACCGCGGCCGGCTCAGGCGCGCCGCCGCGCCCGCCCAGCGCGTAGGCGATCGCCGCGCCCGTGGCCCCGGTGCCCGAGGACAGGGTCTCCCCGACGCCGCGCTCGAAGATCCGCGCCCTGATCCGCGCGGCCTCTCCGTCCCGCGCCGGTGCGATCTCCGCGAACCAGGAGACGTTCGTGCGATTGGGAAAGCGCGGGTCCGCTTCGATGCCGGGGCCGATCGCCGGCAGATCCAGAGCCTCCAGGGCAGCCAGGTCCTCGACGGCCATCGCGCACTGCGGGTTGCCGATGCTCACGTGCTGGAAGCTCCAGGTGCGGCCGCCGGCCTCGATCTCGCCGCCGCCGTCTGCCGGGCCGCCCGGATAGTCCTTGGATCTGAGGCCGGCGAGCCCCATATCGACCCGGCAGGTGTCCGGGCCGGTGATGTGAGGTGTGATGATCCCCGCATCGGTCTGTATCGAGAAGTCGTCCTCCTCGGTCCAGCCCCGATGGCGCAGGTAGAGGATCGCCTCCCGCGCGCCGTTGCCCGAGAGCTCGGCGCGCGAGCCGTCGGGGTTGTAGATCTCAAGCGTCGCGACGAGGTCCTCGCGGTCGGGCTTTGAGAGCACGAGCAGCCCGTCGGAGAAGACGCCGAAGTGCCCCTGGCAGATCTTGGCGATCCTGCCGGCGCTCAGCGTGAAGGGAATCTCGTCGCGCTCGACCACGATGTAGTCGTTGCCGAGCGCCTGCCACTTCTCGAACCTCATGCGGGCGGGAGTTTAGGTCGCTCTGCGCGGCGCGCGCTCTGCGGCTCCAGCAGGCCGGCGACCTCGGCGGCCACCTCGCTCGGATGTCGATGTCCGACGTCGATCAGCTGGGCGCCCGCGAGCTTTCGCATCCAGGTGAGCTGGCGCTTGGCGTAGTTGCGCGTGTGCTGCTTCATCGCCTCCACGTCGCCTTCGAGCAGCTCCTGGAAGCCGAGCGCCTTGCGCGCCGTGCCGCCGGCGCCCGCCGCCTGCGCGGCCAGCACCTCCTCGCGCGCGCCCGCGGCGAGCATCGCATCGACGCGCGCCTCGATTCGCTCGTAGAGCAGCTCGCGTGGCATCGTCAGGCCGACCAGCACCGTCGGCCGGCGCATCTCCGTGCTCCAAAGCTGCGAGGCGCTCGCGCGGGGCTGAAGCCGGCCGGAGTCCAGCAGCTCCAGGGCGCGCACGAGCCGCTGGCCGTCGCGCGGGTCGATGTCCGCGGCGGCCCACGAGGCCATCATCGAAAGCTCGGCGTGCAGCGCCTCGGGACCCTGCGCTCGAAGCTGCTCAACGCGCCGCTCCCGCGCGCCCGGCTCCGGCGGCGGCCGCAGATCCAGCTCGCTGAGCGCCGCGCGCAGGTACAGGCCCGTTCCCCCGATCACGATCGGACGCCTGCCCTCGCTCAGCAGCCCGTCGATCTCGGCATGCGCGAGCTGCGCGAAGCGGCCCGCGCTGAAGCTCTCGCTCACCGACAGGAAGCCGATCAGCCGGTGCTCCAGCGCCTGCTGCTGGGCGGCGCTCGCGACGCCGGTCAGCACCTCCAGTCCGCGGTAGACCTGCAGCGCGTCGGCCGAGACGGCGACCGGGTCCTCTCCCTCGGCGCGCAGCAGATGGGCGAGCGCTACCGCCACATCGGTCTTGCCGATGCCGGTGGGGCCGAATATCGCGATCACTTGCATTGCCGTAGGCTTACAAAATGCAGATCTCAGGGTCCAGTGTGCTGCTGACCGGCGCAACCGGCGGGCTTGGTCAAGCGATAGCACGCACTCTCGCCGGCAAGGGCGCGAAGCTCACGCTCACGGGTCGCCGCACCGACGTGCTGGAGCCGCTGGCGGCCGAGCTCTCCGGCGCGCGCACGATCGCGGTCGATCTGGCCGACCCGCGGGAGGTCGACCGTCTGCTCGCCGAGGCCGGCGAGGTGGACATCCTGATCGCCAACGCCGCGCTGCCCGGAAGCGGCCTGCTGGAGTCCTTCTCCGTGGAGCAGATCGACAAGGCGCTGGACGTCAACCTGCGCGCGCCGATCGTGATGGCGCATGCCATGGCCCCGCGGATGGCCGCACGCAAACACGGCCATCTGCTGTTCATGTCCTCTCTATCCGGCAAGGCCGCCACCGCCGGCAGCTCGATCTACAACGCGACGAAGTTCGGGATGCGCGGCTTCGCGGGCGCGCTGCGCGCGGAGCTGCGCCCCCACGGCGTCGGCGTCTCGACCGTCTTCCCTGGCTTCATCCGCGAAGCCGGCATGTTCGCCGAGTCCGGCGCCAAGCTGCCGCCCGGAGTCGGCACGCGCAGCCCACAGGACGTCGCGGACGCGGTGCTCAGCGCGATCGAGCGCAACCGCGGCGAGGTGGACGTGGCGCCGCTGACCCTGCGCCTCGGCTCGACGTTCTCGGGCGTGGCGCCCGAGATCGCCGCCACCTTCACGCGCAAGATGGGCGGCGAGAAGATCACCGCCTCGCTGGCCGCGGGGCAGCAAGAGAAGCGTTAGGCGGGCGCCCTCGTCCGCCAGGCGCTCATCCCCCCGCCCGCGCCAGCAGCGTTTCCTCGCCGGCGAGCGTTTGGCTGGTGGCGGAGGCGATCTCCACGAGCGCCATCTCGCCGGGGGCGGCCAGGCCCGCGAAGTTGACGACCTTGTTGTGGCGCGTGCGGCCGCGCAGCTTCTCCGGGTCGGTCCGCGAGGGGCCTTCGACCAGGACCTCGACGGTGCGTCCGACGAAGCGGGCGGCCCGCTCCTGCGCGTGGCGCTGGATCACCTGCACCAGCGCTTCCAGCCGTCTGACCTTCTCCGGGTGCGGGACCGCCTCGGCGGTCATCTCGGCCGCCTCGGTGCCGCGGCGGGGCGAGAAGATGAACGTGAAGGCGCTGTCGTAGCCGACCTGCTCGGCGACCTCCAGAGTCTCCTGGAAGTCGGCCTCGGTCTCGCCGGGGAAGCCGACGATGATGTCGGTGGAGAGCGCGACGTCGGGCACGTGCTCGCGGATCAGCGCGACGCGATCGAGATAGCGCTCGCGGTCGTATGTGCGTCGCATCGCCTTCAGGATCCGGCTGGAGCCAGATTGGAGCGGCAGGTGGATGTGCTCGCAGAGGCTCGGAAGCTCGGCGTGCGCCCGGATCACGTCCTCGCGCATGTCCTTCGGGTGCGGGCTGGTGTAGCGGATGCGCTCGATCCCCTCCACCTCGTCGACGGCGCGCAGCAGCTCGGCGAAGCTGCGCGGGCCGCCCTCGGCGCGCAGGTCGCGCCCGTATGAGTTGACGTTCTGCCCGAGCAGCGTGATCTCCTTGACACCGTCCGCGGCCATCGAGCGCGCCTCGGCGACGAGATCGGCGAAGGGCCTTGATACCTCGCGCCCGCGGGTGCTCGGCACGATGCAGTAGGAGCAGCGGCAGTTGCAGCCGACGCTGATCTGCAGCCAGCCCTGGAACGGCCGCTCGCGGTGCGCCGGCAGGCTGCCCGTGAAGCCCTCGAACTCGAAGTAGCCCTGGGCGCTGAGCGAGTCGCTGGTGAGGAACTCGGCGAGCTTGTGCACCTGCCCCGGCCCGAAGGCGACGTCCACGAACGGGAAGCGCTCGAAGACCTCGTCCTTGACCGACTGCGCCCAGCAGCCGCCGACGCCGATCACCCGCTCCGGGTCTTCGCGCTTGAGGCGCTTGGCCTGCCCCAGATGAGCGACGAAGCGGCTGTCGGCCGTCTCCCTGATCGAACAGGTGTTGAAGAGGATCAGATCCGCCTGCTCGCGCTCGGGCGCCTCGCTGTAGCCAAGCGAATGCAGCATCCCCTTCATCCGCTCCGAGTCGTGCTCGTTCATCTGGCAGCCGAACGTGGTCAGGTGGAAGGACTTCTGTATATCAGGACTGCTGGGCATCACCCCAATGATGCCAGGTGCTGTAGAAATCGTCCGCGTGTCGCGGACCGCTGGGCGCGAAGGGGCGCGCTTCGTCTCGCCGAGCGAGTAGCACGAACGCATCGAGGCGGCTTAGAGAGATGGTCTTCAGCTTGTGACCGTTCACGAGGAGTTGGACCTCTCCGGCGGCAAGCCTCTCGCGGAGCGTCCCGGACTCAGCGCTGCCGTAGAGGCGATCGACGCAGGCAGGGCCGAAGCGGTGGCGGGGCCGCCTACTTCGATCGCTTGTTTCGCTCTGTTGGCACGCAGAGCGAGGTTGTGCAGCGCGTCGAGAGGGCCGGCGACCAAGTGCTCGCTGTCAATATCAGAAGGGTCACTGGCGAGAGCGCAAGCCAGTGACTTTCCGGCACGATGATGGGCGCGGTCAGCGAGTACTTCCGTCGATCTGTGCGAGAGCGCGCCGCGCGAGGACAAGCTCAGGCTGTCGCGCGGGGAGCTACGCCTTGGGCGCGGGTGCCGCTGGGCTATACGCGCCACAACGGTGTCCTCTCTCTCCGGACACCGAGACCGTACCGCTCGTGCGGCGCGTCTTCGAGATGCGGTTGGAAGGCCAGTCCACGTCACGAATACGCGCGATGCTGAAGTCGCATGGCGCGGAGCGATCACGCCGTGGCGAGCGTGACAAAGCGCAGGCGATGCTCGATCAGCTAGTAGTGCTCTGTTAGCTTTTTTGTAGGATTCGTGGCTGGTCCGGCGAACCCTTCTTGCGTCTGGTGATCGGCGTGAGGAGGTCGTGATGGCGGTGTTGGAGGCGATGGTGGATGGTCCGGTGGCGGTGCGCGAGCGGTTGGAGGCGTTCGCTGATGAGGTGCTCATGGCGGCGGTGAACCGGCCGGTGCA
>DAHUYQ010000040.1 GCA_027315115.1 Solirubrobacterales bacterium
CTTCCCCAACGACGCCTCAGTGATCCGCCTCGTCGGCTCGCTGCTGATCGAGCAGAACGACGAGTGGCTGGTCTCGCGGCGCTACCTCTCCACGGAGTCGATGAGCCTCCTGGAGACCCCCGAGGGACTACACGCTGCCAAGGAGCAGACCAGCACACACACCCCAGAAGAACAGAAGGAGGAGAAGCAGCTCCAAGCCGGCTGAGCCCCGCAACCCCCGCCGACGAGGCGTTACACCACTACCTACGACTTGACTCTCCGCGCGCCCTGGCCCAGCCCTGCACAGGTCGAGCAGGATCTGATCCTCTCGTGACTGATCGTCGAGATCGCCGAGCACGAGATGCTCTCCCGAGAGCTCGCGTTCCGCGGCGGAACCTGCCTGCACAAGCTGCATCTGCCCGGCGCCTACCGCTACTCGGAGGACCTCGACTACGTGCGCACGAGCGAGGAGCCGCGCCTGGGCGAGGTGCTCGACGCGATCAGGGAGATCGCCGTGGATCGGATCGGCCTGCGCGAGCACCGACGTCGATTCCCAAGCCGGGACTCGGATATCGCCTGCATCTGGTTTGACGCGACCGCGACCGACGGCGGAGAGCGGATACGCATCAAGATCGAGATCAACGTCTCAGAGACGACGCCGCTGTACCAACACAGCGTGCGCCGCTACGCGGTCAGCTCGCGCTGGTTCTCTGGAGAGGCGCAGGTCCGCACGTTCACCGTCGAGGAGCTGCTGGCAACCAAGTTCCGCGCGCTCTACCAGCGACGCAAGGGCCGCGACCTCTTCGACCTCTGGATCGCCCTCGACCGACTCCATCCCGACGAGCCGGCGATCATCGACGGCCTACAGCACTACATGCGCAACACGGTATTCAGCTACCCGCAGCTCGCGCTCAACCTCCAGCGCAAGATCACCTCGCGCGCGTTCCTGGAGGACCTCGACGCGCTGCTCACCGAACGGCCGGCTGGCTACGAGCCGCGCCAGGCCGCCGAGCTTCTCATGCGCCGGCTCGGCAGACGGCTGCGCAACGCGCCGGACGCCGAGTGAAGCTCGTCAGCGGACAGAGAGGTCATCTGGTCTGATTGCCGCTGACGCAGCGTAGGTTGCTGCATGCGCTCGAGTGGACTCGAACCACCACGGGCCGTAAAGCCCACAAGGCCCTCAACTTCATCCACCGGCGCCATATGGGTTCGCCACCATCCAGATCGTCCATTTCATGCGGCTCGCGGACGGCGTTGGACGCATCGGACGAAATGACTTGTGCCAAAGATGTGCCACGCCCGAGATGTCGCCAAGCCCGACCGGCAACGTTGGGCGTCCGATATACGCACCAAGGTCCGGCCGAGCGTTTCGGTCGGCAAGCTCCCGGCATGGGCCATCGTATTGTTCCGAGTTGCCGGGCTCTCCCAGCCTGACGGGTCGCCGTTATGCGCAACGCCCGGATGTGCATGGAAGGCTTATAGATGCTATGTTCTAGAGCATGTCATCTACTAGGTCGCTGGTCGATCGCTTCTACGGTCATCTGCTGCATCCGCAGGCTCGTGGGTTGGCGCTCGGTGCGGGGCGGCCGGCATCTGGGGTGCGGATGGGCGGCAGCCGCTACCTGCTGCTGGTGAGCTTTCGTCGTGACGGGCGTGCGGTGGCGACGCCGTTGTGGTTCGCGGAGATAGACGGCGTGCTTTGCGCGCGCACTGGGCGGGAGAGCGGCAAGGCGAAGCGGATTCGTCGTCAGGGGTGCGTGCTTATAGCGCCGTGCAACTGGCGCGGCAGGCCACGCGGCGCGGTGGCCAGAGCGCAAGCGCGGATTCTCGATCACGACGATACGGCGGTTGCGGAGCGTGCGCTCACTGCCCGTTATGGCGTGGTTCGCAGGGTTTACAGCCGCCTGGTGCCGACGCGCGATGCGGTCTATATCGAGGTGGGCTTTGATGGCGCGTAGTGAGCTTCATCCTGAGTCGGCGATTCTCGACGGTGCCCGGCGGGTCGTCGTCGAGTCCGGTGCCCGTGCGGCGACAATTGCGTCGATCGCGGCGGCGAGCGGCGCTCCAAGCGGGTCTATCTATCATCGCTTCGGTTCCGTGGATGAGTTGCTTGCGCGCCTGTGGTTGCGCGCGGTCAGACGCTCTCAGCAGGCGGTGCTGTCGGCTGCGGCTGACGAGGATCCGTGCGAGCAGGCGGTCAACTGTGCGCTTGCCACGTATGACTTCTGTCTGGCCGAGCCGGAGGACGCGCGACTTCTGAGCGCATTCGGCTCCGCCCATTTCGCGGCGGTCATGCTGCCGCGGGCGCTCAGCGAGGACATCGCACACGTCAACGACGCGATCCAGGGCCCGATCCGCGACTTGGCGCGTCGGCTCTATGGCCGCGCTTCCGCCGAGACGGTCGACGCGATACTGCTCGCGGTCGTTGATCTTCCATACGGTGGTGCGCGACGTCACGCAGAAGCGGCCACTGCACCGCCTCCTGGCCGGCGCGAACGGCTCGCGGACTCTGTTCGCGCCTCGGTCGCCAACACGTCGCACGCTCGCGCCGCCGCCGACACAAGTCCACCCAAACGAGACCGATGAAAGGCGATCGTCAGATGTCTTCCACCTACAGCGAGGTTGTCGCGGCCGCTCGCGCAGCCCAGGGCAGCTGTCTGGTCGAGGTGCAGCGCTCAGGCGCGTATGCGGTCGTGCGGCTCAGCGACCCGGAGCGTCTGAACCCGTTGAGCGCGCGACTGACCGTGCAGTTGCACGACCGGCTGGCGGAGCTGGCAGCCGACCGGGATGTTCGCGCGATCGTTCTGACCGGCAGCGACCCCGCGTTCAGCGCCGGCGGCGACTTGAAGCTGATGGTCGGTGACGCCCAGCGCATGCTGCACGAGTCCCCTGAAGGCGCGGCCGATATCTGGCGCTGGATCCGCTACCAGTTCGGCGCGATAGCGCGACTGATCACGCGCACCGATAAGGCGTTCATCGCTGCGGTCAACGGGCCGGCGGCGGGAGTAGGTCTCGCGTTCGCGCTGGCCTGCGACATTCTGCTTCTCTCCGAGCGGGCGGTGATCGTGCCGGCGTTCGGGCGCATCGGCTTGATCCCGGAGGTCGGTAACAGCTGGTATCTCAGCCGCCGGCTCGGCCATCAGCGCGCGTTCGGGCTCTTCGCCTCGGGGGACCACCTGGCCGCTCAGCAGGCTTTCGAGATGGGTATCGGCAACGAACTGGTCGCCCACGAGGAGCTCCACCTCGCGGCGACACGGTGGTGTGAACAGATCGAACGACTGCCATCGCATGTGCTGGCGATGAGCAAGCCACTCCTGCGCGGCGCGGCGGACATGACCTGGGAGCAGGCGGTCACGATGGAGGAGTTCGCCGAGCCGGCATGCTTCACCACCACCGCGCACACCGATGGCGTCAGCCGCCTGCTCGCCACCAGCCGATCATGAACAACATCGCGCGTACATGCCGATGACCCGCAACGCCAGCATCGACTACGACGCCTGCGCACCGACCTACCCGTCGCAGCGCCGCGCGGACCCGCGGATCGCCGCCGAGATCGACGCGGCGCTCGGCGATGCGCGCACAGTCGTCAATGTCGGCGCAGGCGCGGGATCGTATGAGCCGCTCGACCGGCACGTGATCGCGATCGAGCCGTCCGCTGGGATGCGCGCGCAGCGCCCATGCCATCTTGCGCCGGCGATCGACGCCACGGCCGAGCATCTGCCGTTCGACGACCAGTCGATCGACGCGGCGATGGCGATCCTCACTATCCACCACTGGCACGATCCGATCTTGGGGCTGCGGGAGATGCGCAGAGTGGCGCGCGGCCACGTCGTCGTCCTCACGTTCGACATCGACGTGTTCGCCGGCTTCTGGATGATCAGAGACTATCTGCCGGAGGCGCTAGCAGATGACCGAGTCCGGTTCCCTGCCATCGACACGATCGTTGACACGTTCGGCGGAGGTACCGTGCAACCCGTCCCGATCCCATCGGATTGCACCGACGGCTTCTTCGAGGCCCACTATGCCAAACCGCAGGCATACCTCGATCCGGAGGTGCGTGCCGCCCAGTCGATATGGCCACGACTGGCTGCGGGCGTCGAGCAGAGGGCGATCGACGCGCTCACAGCCGACCTGCGGTCAGGCGTCTGGGAGGAACGTCGCGGCCATCTGCGCACCCAGCCCGCAATCGACGGCGGGCTCCGGCTGGTCATCTCCTGAGTCAGACCGCGCTCACGCAGGGAAGCCATCCGCGAAACCGGCCTGGCTCAACGGGCCGATGCGATCCGTGGCACGGTGGCCTTCGGGCTGGTGCGGAGTTGAGACCGCTGGCCAGCTTGTCTGGCCTATCCGGCGTTCGGCCGCGGGCACCCCGAGCAGCCCTGGCAGTCCTTCTGCCCGCCAGGTCGCCGATCAACGTCTGCACAACAACGGATAGCCGGCGTCTATCGAAGCATCCGTCTGATGGGCGCGGCTCAACATGCTGCGTCCCATCACGCGGTCCTGGCTTGCGGTGAGTTGGGCGGTTGCAGACCCGTCCGCTGTGGCCGTGCCTGCGCGATTGTTGCACGCCCGTTGGGCGTGCGGCGCGTGCGGCCTCGGCCCCGCAGCGGGCGGGGCCCATGACAAGCGAAGGAGTTTGTGATGTCCGCTGGTCTTACAGCAGCCGATTCGATGTTTTCTGTTCGCAAGGTGCCGTGGCATGGGCTTGGTGCTGTGCTGGAGCGGCCTCCGGCGTCGGTCGCGGAGGCGGTCGACGTCGCGGGGCTTGGGTGGAGCGTCGCCAAGCGGCGCTTGGCGATCGACTGCGGCGCCGAGCTGCCCGATGTGTTGCGCTACCGCGGTTTCGACGGGCATTACGCGACGGTTCGTCAGGACAACGATGAGGTACTTGGTGTCGTCGGGGAGCGCTATCGGATCGTGCAGAATGCGGAGGCGTTCTCGTTCGTTGATCAGTTGCTTGGCAGCGGCGTGAGTTTCGAGACGGCTGGCAGTTTGCATGGCGGCCGGCGCGTGTGGGTGCTGGCGACGCTGCCCGAGCATGTGGAGGTTGGCGGCGATCCAGTGCGGCCGTATCTGCTGCTGCTCAACAGCCACGATGGGTCGACAGCGGTGGTTGCTGCGACCACGCCGGTGCGGGTGGTTTGCCAGAACACGCTGAACTGGGGGTTGCGTGAGGCGCGCCAGAAGTTCGCGATCCGTCACACCGAGGCGGTGTCGCAGCGGGTACATGAGGCGCGTCGCGTGCTTGAACTCTCGATCGACTACTACCGGCAGTTTAAGCAGCTCGGTGACCGGCTCGCGAGTGAGCGTTGCAGCGAGCGGCAGTTCTCGCGTGTGCTGGAAGAGCTCTATCCGAGTGGCACCGGCGATGCTGCGACGTCACGCACGCGGCGCTCGCGCGAGCAGACCAGGCAGCAGATCATGGATCTGTTCCTGGGCGGCGCCACGCAGGGCAATGCTCCGCGGTCGAAGTGGGCGGCGGTCAACGCGATCGTGGAGTACGGCGACTGGCTGCGTCCGCTGCGGGCCGGCAGCGAGCGGTTTGCCCGCGTGCTTGACAGCGGCGTGGAGAAGACCCGTGCTCTGGAATTGGTGAGCGCGGCGTAGTCGGCGGCTGGCGAGGCCGACGGCTTGCCGCCGAACGGGGTGCCGCCCCTCCCGATGATCGCACGCATCCGCGTGCGGACGGTCGGGGTCGGCTCCCCGTTTCGGTGGGAGCCCAGTCGAAAAGGAAGAAGACACATGTCTACCCAGACGATCAGCCCAGATCAGAACGAGAATGGCCGCCGCAGGGCCAGAGTGCGTCTCATGGACGTCCCGCTCTCGCGGATTATCGTCGCTGAGGGCTTCAACCCGCGCGGCGAGGTCGTAGAGGACGCCGAGCTGCAGGCGATGGCGGCCACGATGCGCGAACGCGGCTGCTTGCAGCCGATTCAGGTACGCGCGACCGAGAGCGGCGAGTTCGTTGTGATCGCCGGGGAGCGGCGCTACCGCGCCGCGGCTCTTGCGGCACTCACCACGCTTCCTGCCGTCGTGCTGTGCGCAGGCGCTGGGGATGAGGGGGAGTATCTGGATCTGCTGACCGACGCGATGATCGAGAACGAGTTGCGCAGCGATCTGGACCCGGTACAGCGCGCCCGCGGCTACCAGGCGATGATCGACGGCGGCTTGCGCGTCCGCGCGGTCGCAGAACGTCTTGGCGGCAAAGCCAAGCGCGCTTCGCGTGAAAAACGAATCAAGGAGCACCTGCCGATCCTGTCTCTGCCGGATCGGCTGAAGGCGCTGGTCGCCAAGCAGGAGATCCCGCTGTTCGCGGTCAAGACGCTCGTCGCGCTTGCCGAGATCCACAAGGGGTACGCGTATGCCGCCGTGGCTGCGGTGACCGACGGCCTCTACAGCTGGCAAGAGGTCATCCAGAGGCCGGTCGACATCGCGGTCGACTTCATGGAGGATCTGCCTGCCGGGACGTACTTGAGCCACGGCTCATACCCCGTCGATCAGTTCACGCTCGGCGAGAAGGCGCAGAAGGACCTCGTTGCCTACACCAAGCTCACCGAGGGCGGACAGATTACCCACGTTCGATTCACGACGGACCTTGTCGAGCAAGCGCGGCTGCTGGGCGCGACCCGCGAGGCGAGCTGGTTCTCGATCATCCTCGGTGAAGATGTGGCCAGCCGGCTGGCCGAGGACTACATCGCCGCGGTGGTCAAAGAAGCACGTTCTCGCCATCGCCGCGAACGCGACGCTGAGCGTGCAGGTGCCGGGGAGCACGCGGACGGGGACGGCGTTGGCTTGGCCGCCGTGGAAGCCTCCAAGGTGCGTGAGAGCGCTCTCGAGCGTGTCCAGCGTCAAGCCGGTCAGGCCAAGGCCAGCCACGCCGAGCAGCAGCAGAGGCGCAAGGAGGCGGCAAAGTTCAACCTCGATCTCGGCCTGCTGGCGTTCAAGCATCTGCCGAAGATCAAGGTCGACGAGCGCGTGCTGCGCATCCTCGCAAGCGTCGATCTCGGCGGGTCGCTTGGCAAGATCGCCAGCCGCGGCGCTAGGCTCGCTCTGCCGACCTGGACCGACCAGGTGGAGCAGAAGAACGGCAAGACCAAGACGGTGTATCTCGATGCGCGCGACGCCGAACGCAGGGCCATGACGTTCCTCCAGGACGCCAAGAGCGGCGGCGACATGGCCGGGCGCGCGATCACGCTGATCGCGCTCGCGGTGCTCGCCGACGAGGATGCCGTGCCGCAAGGAAAGCGCAGCTTCTACACGCTGCGTTTTGATGGTCCGTGGGCCGCCCAGGCCGCACGCGAGCTCAACGCGATCGTTCGCGAACGCATCAAGGAGGGGCAATGCGCGGCGCTCGACGAGCTTTTGGCCAACAGGATCGCCAAGGATGAACAGGAGGCCGAGCGCGAAATCGAGGTCAACGAGGCGCGCATCCGCGTAGAAGTTGCGCAGGCTCGCCTCAGCGAGCTCTCCGAGGAGGAGATGGACCAACTGCTCGCCGACGCGCAGACCGCATGGGGCCCCTACGGCCTCAAGCGTTCAGAGGCCGAGACCGCCATCGCCGCCGAGCGCAAGCGCCGAGCCGACACCGGCGATCAGGAGTCAGCGCAGGTCGCCGCCTAGCTGGATACCGAGCAGTCGGAGGCTGGGGCCACCAGTGCCGGTCCCAGCCTCCCGACCCGCGACACAACGGGAGGTAAGAGATGAGCAGATCGTCCACCGTCAGCGCCACTTGGCAACTCAAGAGCATGCGGCGCGCGGCAGCAGAACGAACGGGCCTCGACCCCATCCAGTGGCGCCAACTCGAACAGCTCGTGGACGCCGGTGGAGCATGGCTCTCGACATCGGCCACCATCCCCGCAGGCTCACCAGCCAGCCCACGCGACGCCGGCGAACGGCTCTGCGTTGTACGAGACCGCGGTCTTGTTGAGTGCATCGCGCTCGCAGGAGTCGAGAAAGCTCGCTGGCGTGCCACGGAGGCCGGGCATCGCCTCATCATGCAGACACGACGCTAGGCCACGCCCGCAGACCCACGAGAGCGCTGCCGCAGATCGCAATGGCGGCGGCGCAGTGTGCTCGTCGCTGCGGCCTTGTGGTCCAGCCTGGCGCTGATGCGGATCAGCGCGTGCGCTGCCACGCGCCGTCGCAGCTTGAATCTCACCGTCAGCCGGCGGTGCTTCAGGAGGGCGGTCTTCGCGCCGCGGGCGGTGATCTTGCCTTTCAGGCGGCCGGTGAAGCTGACACGCACCCGGCCCGTCGGCGGGCCGCTGACATGCACGATCAGTTCGCTTCGGTGCAGCGTCTCGGTGATGTGGAGCTTTGGCTTGGTCGTCGTGGGACCGCGGCCTGACCCTTTGCCCGTGCCGGAGCCGCTTGATTGTGGCGCTGGCACCACGACCGTCGTGTGCGCTGCGTTGGCGGGGTTCGCGTTGCCCGCTGCGTTGCCCAGCCACACGGCGATGTTCCAGCTTCCAGCGCCGGGGACGGTCAGGGTCGCCGGCCCGGTGGCCGGCGCCCCGGCGGGAGCGCTGCACGAGGCCGACCCGGTAGCGGGGCACACCTGGTAGAGCGCGCTTGTGATCGGCGCGACCTGTTCGGGCGGGTCGCTCCATGTGAGCGTGAACGTCGAGCCGCCGGTCTGCGTCGGGGTCGCGGACAGGCCGAGCGGCGCTGGCGGTGCGCTGTTCTCGACGGTAATTTCCTGTGAGGCGACGCTTGACTGGTTGCCTGCCGCGTCGACGGCGGCGAGCGTGAGGATGTGCTTGCCGTCGGAGAGCTGGGTCGTCGGCAGGCTCAGCGTCTGCGACCCTGTTGACGACGGGCAGGGCTGGGGGAAGGTGAAGTTGCATGGTGCGTTGTAGGTCTCCATCGCCCGGCCGTCGACCGAGAGGACGATGCTCTGCACTCCTCCACCGAGGTCGCTTGCCTCCACGGCGACGCTTTCGGTGCCCTTGTGAAAGGCGCCTGCTTCCCAAAGCGAACCGGACGGGACGCCCAGGCTTGGCGGCGTCGGATCGGACACAGTGACCGTGGCCCCGTACATCGCAGCCCACACCTGATGCTGCGTTGCGCCCGTGACGCATTCATTGCCCGAGGGAGCCTGGCAGATGATGCCGAGCGTAAGTTCGTGCGCGTCCAGTCCGGTGATCCTCGCCGGTTCGATTCCTGTGCCCGGCGGGCCGCCCACGGAGCACGCCTCGCCATTTTCGACCGTATCCAAGCAGGTTTCGCCAGGCACGATCGCGCCGTCGGCACGCAGCGCCGGGGACCAGGAGTTGCGCGGGTCAAGCGTCTGTCCGATGTAGCGTTCGTAGGTGAGCTCAGTGATCGTTGTGCCTGCTGGCGCGGTGAATGTCCAGTCGGCGCTGGTGCCTGGTTCGGCGCCGCTTGAAAGACCGAGCGCGTCGGTGGTTGAGAGCCCGCCCTCTTGGTCGGCGTTGCCGCCGTTGCCTCCCAGCAGGTAGGGGCAGTTGATGTGCTGGGCGTAGTGGGAGGGTCGCGCGGGATCGTTGGTTGCCCACGCCCACGAGTTGTTGGCGGCTTCCGGCGCGGTGTTGCATGCGCTGACCTGATAGCTACCTGCCGCCATTGCCGGTGCCGTCCAGATCACCGCGGCGAGCACTGCCGAGATCGTCGCCGTCCATGTTCTCATCGTCTGCGCCGGGCCTTTCTCGCGGTTCTTGCTGGGCGTGGGAGTCGCAGCGTGATCCAGGCGCTTGCTCGTTCGATGTCGTAGGGGTCGATGTAGCGGACCGATACCTCGGCTACGCCGGTCCTCGGCAAGGCCAGTTTGTTGAAGGCGCCGTGGAGCGTACGCAGAGCGCGGAGCCGGTGGGAGCGTCCGCGGTGGCCGAGGTAGCGCACCTGCGCTTCGGCTTCTTTGGGGCGTCCTGCCAGGGTCAGCATGAGGCGGTGTTTGATGCGCCTTAGCCGTGCTCGCGGGCGCGCAAACGGTCGAATGAGCGTCATAGTCCTCGATGGTGGCATCTGCTGCGGAGGCGATTCGACGCGCGGAGCAGCGGGCGTGCTTGGCGTCGCTGCTTCGCCGGCCGTGATGATCCCTTCAAGGCCCGCGTTGCGGAAGCTCTGCGCGATGTCAAGCACCCCGTTCTGGGCGCCGGTCAGGTCGTTCTCGCCGGCTTCCGCTGAGAGGCCCGGCGCGTAGGAGTACAGCGCGGCCAGTGCCGCCGCGGCGATGGACGAGGCCTCGCTGGTGCCCTGCCAGTAGTTGTAATCAGGTTCGCCCGTCGTGGGGTTGGCGCCGTCAAGGTCGCAGCCGGGCGCCAGCAGTCGCAGTCCTTCGCCGCGGTTTGAGAACGAGCAGAAGCCGCCGCCCTGCGTGTCGGTCGCTCCGACGGATAGCACACGCGGATAGGCGGCCGGATACTCGACCGGACCGCCGTCATCGTTGCCGGCGGCGGCGACGACGGCCACGCCGTAGTTCGTGGCGCGTTCGATCGCGTTGACCAGCGCTTCATAGCTTTCACCGGATGGTTTTTCGGTGGTGCCAAGCGAAAGATTGATCACGCGAACGTTGTCCTTGTGGCGCTGTTCCAGGCATTCTGTGATCCCCGCCGCGTATGAGCTGAACGGGAATGTGGTCTTCCCCGGTTCGGTGATGCCGACCGACACGATTTGGATTGCGCCCGGTGCCGTGCCCGTCATGCCCCAGCCGTTGGCGGTGGCGCCTGCCATCATCGCCATCACGGTGCCGTGGAGCGTGGCGGATACGTCTTCGCCGGAGCCGCCGTCCAGTGCCGTCCGTTGGACCACCACGCCTTCTGTGTCGGGGTTCAGATTCACGCCTGTATCGACGAGGCATAGCCCGGCGCGCTGCGCTGGCGGCGGAGCGTAGGGCAAAAAGCCGCCGTTGTCGGCGACTGCCTGTGCGGTGATGGTCGTCTCGGCGCGCGCCGCACAGGGCAGCGGCAACGGCACGAGCGCGGCAGTGATGCACACGCCGCACCAGCGCATGAGTGCTGCGCCGCGTTGGAGCCTAGCCCGTGTTGACATCTACCACTTGGCTCTCGCCGTGGATGAACGGGAAGCCTGTCTGGCCGCCTGGGATCGCGGCGCGGAACGGGAAGCGGCCGACACCGCCCTCGAACTGATAGAGCACGCGGAATTCGCCGTGCCGGTTGGTGCGCGGCGTCCGAAACGGCTCCCAGTGGCCGCGGTAATGCACGAGCAGATCGACGATCGCCCCCTGCGTCGGCACTGGCCCCCTGACTCGGCCGCTGAGCGTGATCGTTCCTGTGGATCTCGTTCGGCGTGGGCTGATTCGGAGCACGACGCCCGCGCGCACAGACTCTCTGATCATCGCGTGCGCGGCATACCCGGACTCTGCGGTGAACGCGCGATAGGTGATGTTGAGCATCCGGGATGGTCCCGGCGGCAGCTTTGCGATAAACGTCCCGTTGGCTGCGGTGCGTGCGAGGGTGATCACGCGACTGCGACTTGCGCCCAGGACCTGCTGGATCACGCGCAGCGTTGCGCCGGCGATTGGCTGGCCGGAGGCGCTTGTGAGGCGGCCGGGGATTCGCAGCGCCCGGTGCGCAAAGGAGCGCGCGATCTGGCGTGGGACCCCGAGGTGCAGCTTCGCGCTGGTGGTCGCATGCGACCCGTTCGCCACCCCGGTGACCAGGACGGGACTGCCGGTGCCGGGTGTGGCGCCGAGCGATCTGACGCTGGGGTTTTCGATCGCCACCGTGCGGTTGAGGACTTCGGATTGGTTGCCCGCGGCGTCTTCGATGATCACCTGGATGTGGTGGGGGCCGTTGGGCAGTGCGGTGGTGTTCAGCGTGTAGGTGCGTCCTCCGAGCGATGTCTTGCATGGGACCTGGTAGGCCCAGGTGTAGGCGTCATATCCGGGCACCGGCACGCAGCGGCCGGCGTTGGTGTCGATGATCTGCGACTGCATGGCAGCACCGTCGACGAGCACCTTCAGGTAGGCGATCCCCGGCCCTTGGTCGGCGGCTGAGAATGTGATCGACGCCGATCCCCGGAGTGGCGATTCGCTGAGCAGCGCGCCGGAGATGTTGCTCGCCTGCGGATCGTGCGGGGCGTGCATGCTGATTTCGCCGCCGAAGATCCGGTATTCCCATTGTCCGGTGCTCAGGCTGCAACTGCTGCCGTTGTTGCCGTTGGGGTCGCAGGTGGCGTTGACATCCCACTGGCCGCCGTCCGGGGAGATCGTGAGGGCGACCTTGTTTTCCGGGGAGAATGGGGCGGCGAAGGTGCCTCTGGCGGCGATGTTGCCGACATACCAGTCGCCCTGGTCGGTTGGGTTGCGCGGCAGCGAGTAGAGCACTTCATAGTCGCCGCCTTGCTGGATGATCCCCATGAAGCCGTTGTTGGGGCCTTCGGCCTTCTCGGCGCGGTAGATCGTGCCACCGTTGATCGTTGCGCCCGGCGGCGCTTGGTAGAGCAGTGCCGACCAGGTGCCCTGCGCGTAGCTGTTGGTCTGACTCACTCGCATCGGCACGCCGCGGCCCGCGTTCATTGCTCCGGCGCCACAGTTGACTTCGGCGCTCGTGCTCTGCCAGAGGTCGGTGCTTGCCGGGTTGCTGAGCCCTTCGGGCATCCCCGAGAGCCCGAGTCCTTCTCCCGTCATCGGGCTCGCGCAGAGGATCTGCGTGTAGTTGCCGTTGCCGTCTCGCGGCAGCGCTGCCGCGCCCGTCGGTGGCCAAGCCAGCAGCGCAACGGCTGCGGCGAGCAGCGTAGCCGCCGACGGGTCTCTGCGGTGTCTAAACGGTGCTGACATCCATCGCTTTGCTCTCGCCGAAGGCGAACGGGAAGTCTCTCTGGCTGCCGAGCACCACTGCCCGGAAGGGGAAGCGTCCGACGCCGCCTTGGAACTGGTAGGCGACCTTGAAGCGCCCATGTGCGCCGGTGCGGGGGTCGCGGAATGGCTCCCAACGGCCGCGGTAGTGGACCAGCAGCTCGACAACGACGCCCTGTGGCGGCACTGGCCCAAGCACACGACCGCTGAGCGTGATCGTGCCTTGTGAGCCGGTGCGGCGTGGCGTCACGTGAAGACGGATCCCCGCTTTGACCCGCTCGGTCAGGGCGGCCGTCGTGGCATAGCCGCTTTCGGTCGAGAACGCGCGGTAGGCGACCTCGACCGTCCGGCAGGCACCCGCCGGCACTGTGGCGATGAACGTGCCATTGGTGCGCGTCTGCGCCTGGCCGACCAGTTCAAGGCTCCCGCCTTGGACTCGTTGGAACACCTGCAGGGTCGCGCCTGCGATCGGCAGGCCCTGAGCGTCGAGCAGGCGGCCGGGGAGTCGCAGCGCTCGCTTGGCGTAGCGGCGGGAGATCGCCTGGTGCATGCCAAGCTCCAGGTGCGCGTTCTGGCTTGCCGGGCTGCCGTTCGGCGTGCCGGCGACGGTCGCGCTTATGGGGGATGCAGTGCCGGGTCCCGGCGTCGCGCCGAGCGAGCTGTCGGCGACCGTGGGGTTGCTGACCGTGAGCGAGCCGAGCGCGTCGTTGGTCACGTTGCCGGCCGCGTCGGTGATCGCAAGGCTCACGGTGTAGGAGCCGTTGGCGAGCGCTTCGGTGTCGATTGTGAAGCCGCTGATCGTCTGGCTGAGCGGGCAGGCGTTCCATGAGTCGGAGGCGCACTGGCTGGAGAAGTCGAAGGTGTGAGCGTAGGGAGAGCCGCCGTCCAGCGGGTTGAGCGTCATGATCGCCTCGCGGATGCCGCTGCCGGCATCGGAGGCGGTGAAGCTGATCGACTGGGAGCCCGCCACCGATGCGTTGGTTGCGGCCGCCGTCGCGAGCGGGCCGCTCACGCTGGCGAGGGCGGGCGCGGCGTTGTCTTCCAGGGTCAAAGTGATGTCGCTCAGTCCGGGCACGAGCGTCGGCTCGGCGAACTGGCAGCTGGGGGAGCTGCGGTCGGTGCTGCACTCCACGGCTGCCTCGAAGTCGCGGGCGCCTTGCGGCAGCGTCCAGCTTTCGCTGGCGGTGTAGGGGCTGCCTTCGCCGTACGGAAGCTCGGTCCCGCCGGGCAGCGACTGGCCGGCTGATGAGAACTCAAGCCAGGCGTCATCGCCGCTTACAGCGGACCCTTGAACCTCGGCCTTGATCGAGTGGATCGTGACTTCGGGCAGGCTGCTTGGCACATCGACCTGGATTCCGACTTGGCTGCCGCTGTGCCCGTTCTCGGTCACGACGCCGGGCTGTTCGGCGGTGAAGACGTAGTCGCCGATGCTGCCTTCGGCGGAGCAGGTGTCGGAGAGCACCGTGTCGGCGAGCGTGTCGTTGGCGAAGACGCTCCAGCCTGAGGAGACGGCTGGTAGGCCGGGCGCACACTGGTGCATCAGGTACGTGCCTGCGCTCGCGGACCGGGCGAAGATCATGCTGACGGCGATCAGGCTGCAGGTCGCGAGCAGCGCGGTCGCCTGCTGGCATCTATCGCGAGCGCTAGTCGGTCGCAACGTAGACCACCTTGCTTATGCCGCGGCCAAACGCGAAGTCGGCCTGGCTTGGCGGCACTTCAGCCCGGAATGGGAACCGGCCGAGTGCCCCTTGAAACTCGTAGACGACTGTGAAGCGGCCCGCTGCGTCGGTGCGTGGGGTGCGAAACGGCTCCCACGCGCCGCGGTAGTGGACGAGCAGGTTCACGCTTACCCCCTGGGGCGGCACTGGACCGAGCACCCTGCCGGTCAACGTGATCGTCCCTTGCGATCCCGTCTTGCGCGGGGTGACGTGCAGACGCACCCCGGCCTGTACGCGCTCTGTGATCTCTGCCGTGGCGGCGTAGCCGGTGTCCGTCGAGAACGCGCGGTAGGCGACCTGCACGATTCGCGAGGGGCCATTTGGCGCGTTGACTGCGAACGTCCCGTTGGCGCGCGTGCGCGCGTGTCCGACCACGCGCAGCTTCGGTGTGCCTTTGACCTGCTGCAGCACGTCGAGGATCGCGCTCGATATCGGCTTGCCTTGTGCGTCGAGCAGCCTGCCGGAGATTCTCAGCGCGCGTTTGGCGAACGAGCGCGTGACCCGACGCCGCTGCCCGAGCTCCAGATGGGCGCTCTCGCTCGCCACGCTGCCGTTGGCCTGTCCCGCTGGCGATGCGGGCGGGGTGCTGGCGCCCGGTGCGCCGGCGCCTGGAGGTGAGCCGGGGCCTGGCAGCGCGCCGAGCGAGCTGTTGGCGGGCTGCAGAGTGCTGATCTGGCCGTCGTAGACGACGCTCGTGTTCGCTGCCGCGTCCTGGACGATGACCTTCAGCGTGTGCATTCCGTTGGGGAGCGTGGCGGTGTTCACCGGCACGTCCACCGACTCGCTTGTGCGGCATGGTTGAGCGTGGTCGAACATCAATACGCCTTCGCTCGTCCCGGCCGGCACGCATCTGCCTTCGTTGTTGTTCGGCGTGCCGGAGTAGACGGTCTTGCCGTCGATCTGCATGACCACGAGGTAGATGCCCGGTCCGCCCGCGTCGGTGGCCTGGAAGGCCAGTTCCGCGGTGCCCTGGGCGTTTGGGCCAAGAAGCGTGCCACCGAAGTCGCTGCCGGCGGGCGTTGCGTCGTTGGCCAGCTCGATCGCCGCGCTGCGGATCGACACGATGGCGTCGATGCCGCCGCTGGCGGGGCAACTGGTCGCGCCTTCGGAGGCGCCGACGCAGACCGCCGTGGCGTAAAGCCTGCTGCCACCGGGGTGGGTGATCGGGAACGTCCCTTCCAGCGTGCCGTCCTGGCCGCAGGCGAGGTTGTACTGGCAGTTGGCCAGTACGTCCGCGGCGTCGTAGCTGCCGCTCGGCGTTCCGATCCACGCCTGCCCGTGCGGCGCGCTCAGGCTCGCGGTGATCGTGCCGCCGGCGATCGTCGAGCCCGGCGGAGCCGTGAACACCCACTCCGGGCCGTCGTAGGCGCTCTGCGGCGCTTCGCCGCTGCTCAGCGCGGCGAGCTCTCCGCCGGCAGCGCATGAGTCGCTGCTGCCGCTGTCGGGGCCAAGCGCGCCCGTTGCGCTGGCGCTCCAGCTTTCCGTTGGCGCGGGCTGCCCGTTTGGCTGCTCGCAGGACAGCAGCGTCCAGGTCCCCGCGTGCGCGGAGGCCGGCGACAGCACGAGGATGCACGCCAGACCAGCCAGGCAGAGCGCACAGCGCGCACGCCGCCAGCGATCGTGTCCGCGTCTAGCTTGTGGTGACATCGACCACCTCGCTTGCTCCGCGGCTGAATGGAAAACCGCCCTGTCCGTTGAACACCATCGCTCGGAATGGGAACCTGCCCACGCCGCCCTGGAACTGGTAGGCGACCTTGAAGCGGCCCTGCGCGTTGGTGCGCGGCGTCCGAAACGGCTCCCAACGGCCGCGGTAGTGGACCAGCAGCTCGACAACCACGCCGCGCGGCGGAATCGGCCCAAGCACCCTGCCCGCCAGCGTGATCGTGCCGTCCGAGCGGGCGCTGCGAGGCGCCACCTCAAGCCTCACCCCGGCGCCCACCAGCTCCGTGATCTTCGCCGAGGTCGCATAGCGGCGTTCGCTTGAGAAGGCGCGGTAGGCGACCTCGACCATCCGCGAGGGACCGTCCGGCACCTTCGCCACAAACGTCCCGTCGGCGCGGGTGTCCGCGTGTCCGATCAGGCGCAGCTTCGGGGAGCCCTTGACCTGTTGGAGCACATCCAGCCTCGCGCCGGCTATCGGCTGTCCCTGCGCGTTTAGCAGGCGTCCCGGCAGGCGCAACGCGCGACGCGCGTAGCGGCGGCTGACGCGCCGTTTCATGCCAAGAGTGATCTGTGCTGCTGTGTTCGCGCCCGTACTGTTCGGCGTGCCGCGCGCATCGCCGACCGGGGAGTTGCCGCCGCTCGCGCTGCTGCCCGTGCCGGGGCCGGGCTGCGCTCCAAGCGAACTGGCGGCTGGCTGCTTGGTCGAGATGGTGGCGTCGTAGACGACGGCCGAGTTGCCCGCCGCATCGTCCACTATCACCTTCAAGGTGTGCTGGCCGTCGGGCAGGCTCGTGGTGTTGACCGGCACGTCGACCGACTCGCTGGCTGGGCACGGCTGGCTGTAGTCGAACATCAGCGTGCCGCCGCTTGTGCCCACCGGCACGCATCTGCCGCCGTTGCCGTTTGGTGTCCCTGAGTAGACGGTGCTGCCGTCGATCTGCACGACCACGAGGTAGACGCCGGGGCCGCCGGGGTCAGCGGCGCTCATCGTCAGTTCCGCGGTGCCCTGCGCGTTGGGGTCAAGAAGCGTGCCGCCGATGTTGCTGGCGCTCGGCGTTGCCGCGTTTTCCAGCAGCAGGTCCGCCCACCAGAGGCGCACCAGCGACCAGGCTCCTTCGCTGCCGCCCGCGTTGCACGAGTAGCCGGCGGTGCCGCCGCACCCTGCGCTCACGTACAGGTTGCCTCCGCGGCTGCTTGGGATTTCCAGAGTGCCAGAGAAGTCGCTGCCGCTGGCCGAGCACGCGGTGAGCGCTGCTGCGCACTGAAAGAAGACGTTGGAGCCGTTGTAGGCGAATTCGGGCGTGTACAGAGCTGCGGTGCCTGAGGCGCTGTAGCCGTAGCCGTCGGCGTAGAGGCTCACGTCGAGCGAGCCGCCGGTCAGTCGTGACCCTGCCGGCGGCGTGTACTGCAGCGTCTCATCGGCGCCGACGCCGACCGCCGCCTGGCTGCTGAGGATTGCGTACATTGAGCTGCCCGGCCCGCAGCCGGTGCCGTTGTCAGACCCGTAGCCGCCGCCGGAGCCGAAGCTAGACCAGCCTTCGCTGGGCGCCGCCGAGCGGTTCGGGTTCACGCACGAGACCTCCATCCAGCGGCCTGCGTATGCGCTGCCGGCCGCCGCCCATCCTGCCAGCAGCAGCATCAGCGTTACCGCAAGGGCCAGTGCGCCGTGGGCAAATCCTGATCTATGCCGGTTTTTCATCTCCGTGATTCCGTGTTCAGGCCCCGGTTTGGTGGGGCTTTGACGGTCTATGACCCCGACCGTCGCTGACCGGCCAACAAATTTCGCTGCTTCGCTCATGGGCTGAACTGTCCGCCGCCATGCTGGGCTTCGGTGCCGCTGCTCGCGGTCGCCGAGGAGGCGGTTGGCCCGCCGCTGCTCGGCTGCGGTACCCCGAGGTAGGCAAAGCCGCCCGGTTCGCGCTGCCCGGTCCCAGCGGCGGGTGTGGCGCTAGGTGGCGCGGGAGGCGCCGTTGCGCGCCGCTGGCGCGGGCGGGTTGCGCTGCGCAGATCGCGGTGAGTGCTCGTGCGCGGCCGGTATGCCGGGATCGCAGCTTCGGATGCTCCGGGGGTCAACGCCGCTCGCGAGAGCACGGGTGCCACGATCGGCCACGGCGCCGCGGCCGTGCGCGGCGCGGTGTGGTGGTGGCTGGCGGGCGGGGCATGCTCGAGCACGTGGGTGGCGACTGCTCCACCCGCCAGCACGCTGAGCGTGGCAACGCCCCCGGCGATCTTCGCTGCACTGCCGCCGCCGGCAAGCAGCGCGACGGCTCGTTCACGCACCTCGCCCTGCCCGAATCGCGCGCTGTCGATCCCGAGGCGATGCAGCAGCAGCCTCGTGCGCACAGCGACTCTGGTAAGCCAGCCCAGATGGCCAACCATGACCGGCGGCAGCAGCGCAGCCGCCTGGTCGCGGAAGCTGCGCCGCAGGCGACCGGCGTTGGTCTTGTGCTCATGCCGGCAGTGCGCGCAGCTCTCAAGATGCGCGAAAGCCCGCTCGGCAAGCGCCTGGCTGGTCGCCTCCCCGGCCTGCAGCGCGCGGATCGTGCCTGCCCGGAACCCGCAGAGCCGGCCCGAGTCATAGAGGACCTGGAAGCGTTCGCGCTTTCGCTCGCAGGCACGGACCGTATTGCGCGCGTCATTCTCGGGGATGCCCAGCGCGGAGGCGATCGCCCGGTACTGCAGGCCCTCCGCCAGCCAGCCGAAGACGCGCTTCTCCTGGTCGGTCAGTTCGGTGATGAACTCCGCGGCTATCAGCCGATCCTCATGCGCCAAGACGGCGGGCTCGGGCGCGGTCAGTTCCTCGTTGGCTGCCGCCGCCAGATGCAGCAGGGGTGCGCTGCGCGCGAGGATCTGGCTGCGGCGCCGCTCGTCGCGGTGGGCTCGCAGCGCACGCTGCTTGATGCCAGTCCGCAGCGCATGCCGCAAGTGTTCCTCACTCGTGTACGGGCGGCTGTAGAGCGCGAGCGCCGTTTCCTGGTAGATGTCCTCCAGCTGCTCGGCGCCAAGGTCGCGGCACTCCGGGAAGCCGCGGGCGATCCGCAGCTCCATCGGCTGCCAGCGCCCAAGGATCTCGCCGACTCGCTGGGAGCCAAACGCAGATGGCCGCCCATGCCGCGGCGCATCGGTGAGCACATCCCCGGATGGCTCACCGGGTCCTACGGCCTCTGCATCGCCATCTCCTGCTCTGTCCATGCTCACCGTCTCCGGTCAGCCTTGACCAGCCGGCAAGGCCCAGCAATCCCGAACCGTTCTGCGGCACTAGATATTATCGAAGCTTGCCGCTCTTCCGAAGGCGACCACGCCAATGAAACGTGCGGCGGCTGGCTCATCGGTGCGGCACCGCGACGGTCTCCATGATCGCGGCGCAGGTCAGCACCACGATTATCAGCACCAGCAGGCCAAGCCGCTGCCCGTTTGCCAGCGCGCTGCGACGCTGCGCAATCCAGCCGGCTGCGCCGAGCGCGAGGCCGGCCCACTCAAGTGGAAGCTGCGGCAGATAGGGCAGCACACGGGTGCCGTACGCGCCGAGCGCCACGCCGACCGGCAGCGCGTTGGCGGCCACACACGCCAGCAGCAGCCCGTCCGCCACGCGCTTGCCGAGCCGGTGCTGCTCGGCGCCGAGCAGGCCGAGCAGCAGCGGCCAGGAGGCGATCGGGATGTTGTGCGCCGCCAGCGCCAGAACATGGCTTGCGTGCGGTGCGGGGTTGCGTTGCGCGCTCAACGTGAGCGCCAGCGCGCGTCGTGACGGCGCTGCCAGCGGCCGGCCGACTATCCTCACGATGATCGCTGGCGCAACCGTCGCTGTCCAGACGCTCGTGTAGGCGGCCAGCCACATCCGTGGCAGCTCCGCCGGCAGCCAGCGCCGCAAAACGCCCCGAGATGCTACGGGCCGATGGTCGATCATCGGGGCCTCCACCGCGGTCACTGCGCGTCGCATTCGCCGTCTGTCGTGGGGGTCTTGGCGTAGGTGGCCAGGTACTCGTCCTGCCAGCCCACAGTTCCCTTGACGAGCCTCTGAACGAACTGGGCCTCCCAGGAGCCGGGCCGACCGGCCGTGAGCGCATCGCTGCCACCGAGCTCGCAGGCGGTCTGGGCAAGGACGTCGGCGAGCCAGCCCGCGAAGTCATGCTCGTTGCGCGCCGCCTCGAGGACCGCCGCCACGGCCAACTCGGTGTGGTTGCTCTGAGTATGCACGGCGAATCCTCCTTTGGGTTAGTTCTGTGGCAGCCATTCGCTGACCGCGTAGCCGCCGGCCACCGGCGCGAGTCGTGCGAGGGTGAGGTGGTAGGAGGCCGGCAGCCCTTGGTACTGCGTCGAGCCTCCGGTCCGTTCGCGGGTCACGATCGCCCAGGTGCCCGGCCTGGCTTGGTCTTCGGCGATGCTGATGATCTGCCCGCTGTTCCAGATGCGCCCAGCTCTGATCGTCGTATCGGCCCTGCTTGACGCGGCGGCCTGCTGCTCGGCCAGCCGCGCGGCGCCGACCGACATCAACGCGAGCGTGCGCTGCCTGTCGCTGAGTGTGCGGTAGGTCCAGTTCGAGTAGATGTGGCTGAACGCGGCGAGCGCCGCCTGTGGCGTTCGCCGCACCTCGACGGGTCTCTCAGATGACGGGGAGGGAGCTGCCGGCGCCGGCGGTTCGCCCGCGCTCTGTGGCGAGGCCGCCGAATGCGACGCCGGCTTGCTGCTTGGCGCGTCCGGGTTGCTGCAGCCGGACAGCGCGAGCGCGAGCAGGCACGCCGCGATCTGCAGGCGCACGCTGTTCATAGGCCAGGGGGGTGACGGACTGTCCATGTGGACCAGTCGGGGACCGAAGGGGAGACGCGCCACCTCGGGCCGGGCTTGCCCGAGTTCGGGCCGGTGTCCCATTGCGGGTCTTCGACCGTGTCGAACCGCAACCCGCCGACGTACATGAAGGCATGGGCGGCGTTTGCATAGATCGAGACATAGCGGCCGGGGCCGGGGTCGCCATAGCCCTCAAGTTGGGTCGAGTCCTCGGCGTATTCGCCGAACACGCCACCCGCGTGCAGTACAAAGCTCACCGCGCTCGAGCAGTCGTAGGCCGGCTGCAGCTCACTCAAAGGCGTACCGTGCGCGCCCCCATACAGATATGTCGCGTTGAACAGGCGGTTGCCGGCGGCGACCATCCGCTTGACCGGCTGCGGCGCTTCGGCGCCCGCGGCCGCGAGGCCGCTCGGCAGGATCTTCGTGCGGGTGCCCGCTGTCAGCGGCAGCGGCGCGCCGCCGGCAGCTTCGCCCGCCGGGCAGGCCATTGGGCTTGCTTGCCCAGCGCCGCTCGCTTGCGCCGATGCCGGGGTTTCGCCGAGCGTCGCGGCGGCGCCGGTGCTCGGCGCAAGCTCGATCTTCACCGCGCTCTTGCTGATCGCGAGTTGCTGCGCCGCTTGGTACCAGACATCCAGCCGGTAGGGCTGGCCGTCGCCGATGAACTGGCCGGGGCCTTGTCCGTAGCCGACATCCCGCTTGAGCAGCAGGCGCTCGCGGCCGTCGTGGGCGACACGCAGCCCCGCCAGATAGGGCAGGTGAGCCAGTGCGTTGGCGTCGGCGAACGTGAACGTGCCGTGGTTGGCCGGGTTGCTGGAGAGCACCGAGAGCTCGGCGAACGAGTCGGGGTGCGCGGGAAGGTAGGACTGGCCGGGGTTGGGGATCGCCCCGTAATCACCGGAAGTCGGGTCGCTTGGCCCGCCGTACTCGGTCGCGCCGACTTCATACCAGCGGCCCTGCGCCAGTTCCAGCGGTGCCGCATAGAGCCCCTGCGACAGCGGTCCGCCGCCGGCGGGCTGCTCGACTTCCCCGACACTCGCTCCGCCGCCGCAGGCCCTTTCTGCTTCCTGGGAGAACAGGCCGGCCACGCCGGCAGCCGCGAGCACCGGCAGCAGCACGACCATCATCGCGCCCGTCAGCAGCACGGTCTGCACCTGGCGGCTGCGCAGCAGCGCGATCACGATCCGCGCCTGCATCATCCCGCCAGCTCCAGATCGTCGATCGCCGCAGCGCGCCACTGCTCATCGGCGCACAGCAAAAGGGCCTCCCAGCGCGCCCTCCAGTCATGGCCGCCGGTCTGCCGCAGCGCGTGGCGGCGCACCGGGTCATCGCGCGCCGGGCTGGAGGTCGCGATCCAGTACTCAAGCTCGGCGACGACGATCTGCACGATCGCCTCGCCACGGCTGCCGTTCTCCAGATAGACGATCGCGTACTCCCCTGGGGCGGTGCGCAGCTGGCTCATCGCGGCCTCGCGCTCCTCGGTCAGGTTCAGCGCCTCGCGCATGCGCGCCAGCTCGCGCGCCTCTTGGCGGCCGGTGAGGCGCACCCTGGCGTTTGCGACCAGAGCCTTGCCGTGCTCGTTGTCGAAGTCGCTGATCTGCTGGGAGATAGCGATCACCCACACCGCCCAATGCCGAGATCTTCTGCAGAACTCGTTGAACCAGCGGCCGGTCGACCTCCGCTCGGTCAGCTTCCAGCACTCATCCACGACCAGGAAGCTGCGGCCTGCCCAGACGTGCTTGGGGCCTTGCCCGGCCAGGAAGATCTCGCGGGTGCGGTCGATCCTGCGCTTGACGTGCTCGCAGAGCACGAACAACACGGCGCCCGCCTTGGCCTCCGGCACGCTCTTGGTGTCAAAGACGATCAGCGGCGCGTCGGGCAGGATCGTCGTTGGACGGTCCGTCAGGTAGGCGTAGGGACCATCGCCGACGTAGTTGCTCAGGCGCATCGAAAGGTTGCGCAGGCTCTCGGCGATCCCGACCGACCCTTCGCTTCGCTCCTTGTGGTAGCGGCGCTCAAGCTCCTCCTGCAGCAGCAACTCGCGCGGCTGCTCTGCGGTCAGCGCACAACGCTCATACACCTCCGTGATCGCAAGGCCGAGCAGGTTGCTCTCGAGGTCGCTGAGCCCGTAGGAGTCATCGCCGGGGTGATGCTCGCCCAACAGCAGGGCGTGCAGCGCGAGCAGGTAGTCGATCTTCTCCGCCGAGACGTCCGCCGGGTCATCGACGTCCCACGAGTTGATTGCGTGCGCGTCCGCGCCGATCTCAACCGACGCGGCGCCGGGGATCAGCGACGCCAGAAACGCGAAATGTCCGGCGCGGTCGATTATGAACCCGGTCGCGCCCTGTGCGATGGCGCGGATCAAGAGGATGATCGTCGCCATCGTCTTGCCCGACCCCGTGATCCCGGCGACCAGCATCAGATGGTTGGTGTGCTCCGTATCGAACGGGTCCAGGCGCTCCAATGTGCGGCCTGGCAGCGCATAGCCCAGCGGGATGCCGCCGGGGCTGCTGGCGCTCGTGCCGACCAGCGTGAACGTGTCGCCGACGTTGCGGCTCACCGACTTGTGGCGTCGTCGCGCCACATCGCGCGCCAGCGGCAGCGTCGATTGCCAGAGCTGGCTTTGCGCGAAAAGGCCGTGGTTGACTCGCGCGTCGCTTGCCATCGCGACCTCTCGCGCGGTCGCCTGGCAGAGCTCGGCCAGCCGTTGCGGGTCACGGTCGCTGCCCGTGTAGTAGATGCTGATCCGGTAGATCCCGGCGCCCGCGCTCGTGGCCAGTTCCTGCACGAGGTCGGCGGCCTCCTGCTCCCTGACTCGCGCGTCGGGGTCCAGCGGCCGGCCACGCTGCTCAACGCCGCGGTTGACGCCGTAAAGCCGCTTGTAGCGGCGCTTCTGCGCCGCTCGCTCGCGGAACCGTTCGGTCGCCTCGATATGCACGCTGAGCACGAACGGGCAGGGTGCCTGCATCATGTGAAGCAGCCAGCCGAGCCACGTCTGCTCGGGCGCAAGCGAGACGTAGAGCGTCTGCTCAAAGCAGCCGCCTATCCTGATCCGGCTGCGATCAGAGCCGTCTATCTCCGCAGTGCAGATCGCCTGCGCCAGCGAACGCGCGCGATCCTGCGCCCGCGTCGTGCTCTCGTCCGCCACAAGCGGCTGCACTGCCTCGCTGTGCATGAAGCTCGTCGGCAGCACCCCCGACCCGGCCGCGTCGGGGTCAAAGCGGCTGTGCAGCAGGTCAAGCACCTCCGCACCGGAGAGCAAGCGTGCCGGCAGACCGATCGCGTCGAGGTCACCGCGCACCCCTTCGCAGTGGCGCAACGACTCGCGTATCGCGCTGCGGTGCGCCGCTTCGCCGATCCGCAGCACCCGTCCTCGGCGCCGTATCGCTTTGCGCTGCGGCGGCTGCCACGGGCAGATCACCAGGTAGCGCAACTGCAATGGGTTGATCGCCGCAGCAGTCTTTCTGATCGACTGTTCCTGCGCCAGACCCAGCCGCCGTATCGCGGTTGCCCGCTCATGCTCGCCCGCGTCCTCGGCGGCACCGGCGGCCCGCTCGCAACGGTAGGTCTCCTCCGCCAGCAGCGCCTCCATGTCAAGCGGGCGGCCCTGCACATACAGTTGCAGCGACTGGCCCTCTGCGAGCCGCGCGGCGACCTGCGCAAGAGCCCTGGAGATCCGCTCGCCCTCGGCCTGCTCGAGCACCAGCGGGTTGACCGCGCCGACCTCCAGGTAGCGCACGTAGGTGGCATCGTCGCGGATCAGCAGACCATCGGGCTCGATCGCCGTGACCCCAAGCAGACGCGATGCGCGACGCCGGCGACCCATCATCCCCAGCGCTCCCACGCCATCGCGTCCGCCATGCTGCTCATCTGCTCGCCCAAAGGCTCCTCGTCGGCGGCCTGGTCCGCCGTGAGGATCACCACCCGCGCAGGGGGCGGCTCCGCAATGGCCGCTGCTGGCAGGGTGTGCCTGCTGCAGCGCCAGCCCAGCATCGAGCGCAGCAGCACGGTGATCTGCAGGCCGCCGCTCTCTGACACATAGGTCAGTGCGGCGGGCAGCCCAATCACGAACACCAAGAGCGTGATCGCTGGCTTGGTCGCAAGGCCACAGACCTCGATCAGGCCCAGCACCGCGGCGCTGGCGGCGATCAGCGTCGCCCACTGCCTGACGGTGAACCCGACCAGCTTCGGCGCGTCATCGAGCGATCTGAAGGTGCGGTGGATCACCGTTTGCTCCAAGGACGCGGTCTGCGGTTCGGCGATGGCCTGCGCGGTGGGGAAGGCGGCGCAGGTCGACTCTTCGCGGGCGAAGGCTTCTGCGGCGACCTGGGTGACGGCTGGACAGACCCCGGCGGGCTTTGTGCGGGCTGCGCTCGCGCGCTCGCCTCCCGCTCGGCGCTGCCTGTCACCCGCCGGCCAGGATGCACCTTGCCCTCACTGCCGCTGTCTGCTTGTGCTGGCGGTGCCGCCGCATCCGAGCCGGCCGGCCTCTGGGATGGTGCCTTCGAACGGGGTTGGGGTCGAGGCTGCGGCGGTGTCCGCGAACCGGGCGAGCCGCCGGCAGCAGCGGCGGCTCTTCCGCCGCCGGCTGTGCGCGCACGAGCAGCCTGCTTGGGTGCGCTCGCGCCTTTGTCCGCACGGGAGTGGTTCCGTGGGCTCTTGCCGGCGCCGACGCTCCCCGTTGCTCTGGTGGCTCGCGCCGCTTCTCGTACTCCAACGGGCGTGCCCGCCATCCTCACGGCCGCTTCGCGTGGAGCGTCCGCCAGGATGCGACGCGCTCGTGCCACGCGCTCGCGCACGCCGCCGCGGCCGGATCCGCCGCGCCCACCTGCGGCTGCGCCCGCGGCTGCGCCTCTCATCCTCGCGCGAGCAGCGGAGACCGGGGCGATGCGCGACATCACCCCGCTGCGTGCGGCTGCGCCGGCCAAGCCTCTGCGCGCGGCGCCGAGCGGCCCGCCCTCAGGGGCGCCCAGCGCGCCCACGGCGCGACCGGCGCTCCCGCCAAACGACGGGACGCCCTCGAAGGCCACGCTGCGCAGCCGTGCGTGCGCGGCCCGCACCCGGTCGGCGCCCGGCACGCTGCTGGCCCCATGCGAGCCACCACCACCGTTGCTCGTATGCAGCGCGCCGCCGAGGATGTGCCGCAACTCCCCGAAGAGCATCAGCGGCAGCTTCACCGCCAGGATGAACGTGATCAGCCCCGCAAACGCCGCCGCGACATGGCCAGGCAGCCCGCCCGCGCCATGCGTGACGCTCGTCGCATCCAAAGTCAGCGCGCCCGCGACGGCGAACAGGATCGTCCAGCCGATCGGCACCAGCACGATCGCAGCGAGTGCGTGGCTCCACGCTCGCGCCAGGTGCGAGAGCTCGGGGATCGGCGCCAGCGCGATGAACGGTGGTCCCGCACAGAACACCACCGCCAAGAGCACGGTCAGCGCCTCGCCACAAGCGAACAAGGCGGCGGCGAAGATCACGCCGACGATCACAAGAAATGCGCCGAACACGCCGCCCGCGCCGATCAGAAGCGCGCCGCCGAACAGGACGGTGATGATGCTCGCCAAGCCGTTGGCGACGACCGGGAAGCCGAGGATCGCGTGCGTGATCGTGTTTGTCGCCGCGACCGCCTGCTCCACCAGCCAGCGGTAGATCACAAGCACCCCCGTCGCGCAGGCACAGCGCACCAGCGCGCTCGCCGGGTGCGCGCTGCCGGTGAGCCCCATCATCCAATAGCGCATCGTGCAAACCGCGAGCGTCACCGGCATCAGCGACATGCCCAGATAGGTCATGTCGCCCTCCAGTTCGCTGACGTGCCCCCAACTCGCCGGGTCCGGCAGCGCCACCAGATGCTGGATCGTCGCGACAGTGCCGTGCTTAAGCCAGCTAGGCACCAGCGCTCCCGCCAAAGCGGAGAAGAAGTCTTTGGCGATCGATTCGATGATTTCGTGCAGGCTCGGCAGCCCCAGAAACCCCGGCGGCACGCCAGCGCCGCGGGCAGCAGCGCCGGCCGCCGGCGCGCACACAAGCAGCAGGCACAGCGCGCCCGCGAAGAGCACCGGCAGCAGCCGCGCGCGTCGCCGAAAGCTCACCGCCACACCGCTCCTCTCACGCCACGATGCCGCTGATCGACGCGAGAATCGCCAGACCCACCAGCGTCTTGATCGCCACGTCATGCGCGCGGGAGTGCCCGGCCATGAACATGATCCCCACGACCGCGATCACCAGCCCCATCGAGGTTCCACCCAGCCAGACGAGGTTGCCCTCGATCTTCTTGACGAAGTTGGCGATCCCGCTGATCGCTTGGCCTTTGAACGCGCCGGCCGCCTGCAGCGCGTGCGCGTGGGCGTCGGGAGACACCGCCAGCACCCCGCACGCGATCAGCACGCCGCAGAGCATCGCTACGGTCAGCAGCAGAACCGGCGGCCTTCGACCTCGACAGGCAAGCGCCCGTCGGACTGTGAGCGCCATCACTGGCCTCACCTCCTTGTTTCGGGTTTGCAAGCTCACGGGGAGAACGGACCCCCACCGCTCTGTTCCGGCGCGGGCACCCGCGGCGAGATGCCTGCGGGCGGCGCCTGCCGCACCGGGATCTGCGCTGAGTCCGACGCGGCGGCCGATCTCGGCGGGACGGTTGGCGCCGTCTGCCCGGCCGGCGGCGGCGCCGCAACCGACGCGCCAGCGCCCGGCGCCCGTAGCGCAACGCGCCTTGCCGTCCGCGGCGATCTGCCACGCGCCCGCGCTCGCTTCGCCGCGCGATACGCGCGGCGTGGCGAGACCTCGCGCGTACGCGCCATTGGTCTCGCAGCTGGTTTTGGCCGTGGGCTGCGATGCCTGCTGGCGTGCGTGCTTCTCGGTGAAGACGCGCCGGCTGCCGGCGGATGGGAGCCACCCGCCGGCGTCGAGGCGATGCCGACGATCATCCACAACAGCAACGCCACCGCGACCGCGCCCACGAGCAGCCGGTGCTCGGCCAGCCATCGACGCACACGACCACCGGCGGCTGCACGCGCCGAGCGCCGCAAGTACACGCGCCGCCAATCCGGCGGGCCGGCTCGCCCGGCCAACACATCCTGCGCCTGCGCCACAAGCGCCTCGTGCCGACCCTCACGCTCGTTGGCATCATCGGCCAGCTCGTCCTGCGCCCCAACCTCAGGCGGCTGCACGCCGGGCCTCCGGCGCGCAACCTGCTCCACACTCCTCAGGTCCGCTGTCTCTGCCGCCGCCGCCGCGCCGCCGGCCCGTGCTGGGGCTGTCGCCTGGCGAACGCGAGTGCGCTTGCGTCGCCGTGCCCGCGTCGGCTGGCTCGGCACATCCGCTCTCGTGGGCATCGGCTTGCCATCCGGCGTCTCGCCGGCGACCGGCGAGTCATCGGTGTCCTGGTGGAGTGGGTCGCTGCCGGGCGCCGCTACATACAGCGTCACCATGCCGTTGCGGGCCAACTCGCTGCCGGCCGTCGGGTCCTGCGCGACCACGAGACCCCGCAGCTCCGCAGGGCAGCCAAAGGAGCGGTCAAGGCCGGGGCGAAGGCCCGCGCGCCGCACCGCCTGGGCTGCCTCGCCCGCCGGCTGGCCCACATAGTCGCCCACCGCCTGGCCGTTGAGGGCACCAGCGCGGCGGGCGCTCTTTGCGCGCTCGCTGACGCGCTCCGGGACTGCGGTTCGCTGGCTCATCGCTGCTACTGACCCCACAGCCCCCGTGACCGGCCAACGAATTTCACCTCGCCGTTCGCGGCGCCACCACCGCCGTCGCCCTGCCCGCGGGCACGAGGTCTGGCCTACAAATTCGCGATGTCAGCGGCGCGGGTAGTGGAAGGCTTGGGTCTGGGTGGTCTTGGCTGCTAGGGAGCCGTCTTGGCCTGTGATCTCGGTCTCAAGCACGATGATCGTGCGTCCGATGTGCAGGGGGCGGGTGTTGGCCGTGACACAGCCCTCTCGGACGGCCCGCATGAAGTTGGTCTTTGACTCGATTGTGGCGGTGCCGGTAGCGCCTTCGGGCAGGTTGAGGAACGCGCAGATCCCACCGCATGTATCGGCGAGGGCCATAAGCGCCCCGCCGTGTATTGCGCCGCCGGTGGTGCAGAGGTTCTGCGAGAAGTCGAGACGTCCGCGAACCAGCTCGGGGCGGGCGTTGAGCAGCTCGACACCGACGAGCGTGGCGAAGGGCATCGCGTCGCGGATCAGACTCAAGTTGCTCGGGTCGCTCACTGGTTGCTCACGCTTACGCTCGTGCGGCGTCGACGAGTTCGCGCCTGAGCGCGGCGCGGGCCTCGCCAGCAATCTCCAAGCCGCGTGCGGAATCTTCGTCGCTGATGCGCAGCACGATGTGTCTGGCGCCGGCTTGCACGTACGGCGTGAGCCATGCTGTAAGTCCTTCGGGAGTGCCCGCGTACGTCGCTTGTAGCATGCTGATCAACTCGAGCGGCTGCCGGTAGTAGCGCTCGATGTGACGTCTCAGGCGCTGCTGGGCAGTCTCGGTGCAGGCGTCCAGGGCGACCGTTGCGTATAGGCCGGCGAGCGGTGGCCGCTCTCGTCCTTCCTGGACGGCGGCCGCGCGAACGCGCTTCCATCCTTGGGCGTAGAGCTCGGCGGTGGGTGGGTATGGTAGCCAGCCCTCGCCGATGTCACCGACCCGTCGCTCCGCTGCCTCTCCGGCTCCTGCGAGCCATATCGGGGGTCCGCCGCGACGATGGGGTGCGGGTGCGAGCGCGACCCTGTCGAGTGTGATGTGTCGGCCTTCATAGTGGACCGGCTCGCCGGGGTTGGCCCATAGTGCGCGCATCGCGGTGATCGTCTCGGTCATTCGGCCCACCCGGTCCGCGTAGGGGACTCCCACTGCTTCGAACTCGCGTTCGGTTTCGGGGAATGGGAACCCGGCGCCGATGCCGAGCAGCAGGCGTCCCTGTGCGATCTGATCGACTGTCGCCGCGGCTTGGGCGAGCAGCAGAGGCGAACGCAACGCCGCGATCAGCACTCCCGTGCCGAGAAAGGCCCTCTCGGTGCGAGCCGCGAGCGCGGCGATCATGCTCAGCGCGTCATGGCGCCCGCGCGCGAGCGGACCGTCGCCGAGCCAGATCACGTCGAAACCGAGCATCTCGGCGCGTTCGCCGAGCGCGATCAAGGGTGTTGCTGCGTGCTGTCCCTGCGCGACTGCGTCGCGGGTCGGCAGTAGGTATCCGATCGAGATGGTGTCCGGATTGAGTATCCTCACGGTCCCCTATACTTGCACGGTCGTACAAGGAATGCGCTGATGCCGAGACCTATCGACCCTAACCGCCGCCAACAGCTCCTCGAAGCCTCGATCGACTACGCCGTTGAGCATGGACTGTCCGATCTGACCCTTCGTCCACTTGCCGATGCGCTCGGCGTGATGCCTAACACCCTCGTTCATCATTTCGGCGGCAAGGAGGAACTGCTCAGCGCGATCCTCAATGGCGTGCGTGACCGCCTGCAGGGGATGATGCGTGCCGAAATGCAGCATCCTGGCAGCGACCCGTTGCGCGGCGCTTGGCGGTGGACCTCCAGCCCGGAGCGCCTGCCGTTCTTTCGCTCCTTCTTTGAAGCCTATGGCCTTGCGTTGCGCCAGCCCGACCGCTTCACACGTTTCCTTGGCCGGGTCGTTACCGACTGGCTCGTCACTCCCGATGTGCCGCGCGCGACACTCGATCTCGCGGTGCTGAGGGGTCTGCTTCTTGATTTGCTCACGACCGGCGAACGCAACCGCGTGGAGCAGGCATTCGCGCTGTACCTGGCATCGCTGCCCACTCCCGCCACCGGGACGTCCGCGACCGAGGTCTAATGCGAACGATCGACAGAGTCCGACAGGGTGAGCAGCTCGTGCGGCGCAGGATCGCCCCATGGGTGCTCGATTCGGCGTTTACGTTCCGTACGTTGCTTGCAAGCGGTGTGATCCGCCTTGACCGACCGGATCGCGCGTATCGCGCGCTGGGCGCGCTGCGGCGCTGGGGCACCACACCCGCTACGGGCTATGCCGTGCAGTCTGCGCGCACGCCTGAGCGAGTCGCGATCTACGACGAGCTTGGTCCTTTGACCTTTGCGCAGGTCGAGGCGCGCACGAACGCCATCGCTCGCGGTCTGCGCGCCAGTGGGGTCGGTGAGGGCGATGGCGTGGCGGTCTTGTCTCGTAACCACCGCGGCTTCGTCGAAGCGACGGTCGCTGCCTCAAAGCTAGGCGCCAACGTGATCTGCATGAACACAGGGTTCGCCGGGCCGCAGATCGCCGAGGTCTGCAAACGCGAGGGTCTTGGGACGCTGGTCTACGACCAGGAGTTCTCATCTGCCGTCCGTCAAGCGGCGGCCGGTATGAACTGCTTCCTGTCCTGGCGTGGCTCTATGAGCCACGAGCATCCCGCGCTTGAGGACCTCGCGGCTCGTTACGCGTGTGGGAGCCTCGAGCCGCCGAGTGCGTCCGGACGTGTGGTGATCCTGACGTCTGGTACCACTGGACTGCCAAAGGGTGCGGCGCGAGGCACTCCGGACACGATCGCGACGTTCGCGCCGATCTTTTCCAGGATCCCGCTACGAGCACGCCGCAGCACCCTGATCGCGGCGCCGCTCTTCCACACGTGGGGATTTGGCCAATTCGCGTGGGGACTTACACTCGGCTCAAACATTGTGCTGCAGAAGCGCTTCGACCCCGAGCAGACACTTGCCGCCGTGGAGCGCCACCGTGTTCACACGCTCGTGGTAGTGCCGGTCATGTTGAAACGCATACTCGATCTGCCGCCGGAGACCATCGCTCGCTATGACACCGACAGCCTGCGCGTGATCGCGGTGAGCGGCTCAGCCCTCCCCGGCGAACTGGCCCTCGGGGTGATGGACACCTTTGGAGACGTGCTCTACAACCTGTATGGCTCGACTGAGGTCGCATGGGCGAGCATCGCAGGCCCCGCTGAGTTGCGAGCCGCCCCCGGCACCGCCGGCACACCGCCCCGCGGCACCGTCGTCCGCATCTATGACCAGGATGGGAACGAGGCCCCGCGTGGCGATACCGGCCGGATCTTCGTCGGCAACGAGCTCATGTTCGATGGTTACACCGGCGGCGGGACGAAGGCCTCGATCGACGGGCTGATGAGCACAGGCGATCTCGGCTACCTCGACGAGGCCGGCCGCCTCTTCGTCGCTGGCCGCGATGACGAGATGATCGTCTCGGGCGGCGAGAACGTCTTCCCGCGCGAGATAGAGGATGTCCTCGCCGACCACGACGCGGTAAAGGAGGTAGCGGTGATCGGCGTTGCGGACGAGCAGTTCGGCCAGCGGCTACGTGCCTTCGTCGTCCCACATGCAGACAAGACCATTACCGAGCACGCGCTGCAAGATCACGTGCGTGAGAACCTCGCGCGCTTTAAGGTGCCGCGCGAGATCATCTTCATGGGCCATCTCCCGCGCAACGCGGCTGGCAAGGTGCTCAAGCGCGAGTTGCAGACGCTTGAAGTGCCCATAAAATAAAGCGCTAGCCGGCACCAACGGCTTGCCACCATCAGAAGAACCGAAGGCCAGAGTCGCGCTTCGGCTGGCCGCCATGTTCAACAGGGTCGGTCTTAACTCCCCGGTGGGGAGATTCCCACAGGGCAGTGAACCGCGGGTCCTCAAACCAGCCGGGAGCGCGGACGATCGCTGGCGGCAGGTCTCGATAGACCAGCACGGCTCGGCCGCGGCCGATCTGTCGCAGCCACGGCGGCGGCGCCGCCTTCTGATGGGCAACGGTCAGGGTCCGCCGCGCCATGCCCGATGAGGTCGAGGCGTGGGCGACCGGCTCATCGCCGAGCAGCTCTGTCAGGTACCCGGCGCTTGTTGGCTCCGCCAGCGGCGGGATGAACACCTGGGCGGTCGAGGCGGCGCAGATCGCGTCGCGGGCAGCGCGACCGTAGCGCTGGTCGATCTGCGCGATGCTCTGCCAGATCGTGGCGATCACGATGCCGTGGTCGCCGCACTGGGAAAGCCACGGCGCGAGGTTGCGCACAGGCGCGATGTTCGCCGCCTCGTCCATCAGGATGAACAGCCGCGGGTCCAGCGGCCCACTGGCGCGCGCCTTGACGATCGCCGCCTCGTACATGCTCGCCAGCAGCGCCAAGATCACCGGCCGCAGCGCATCCTGGTCATGTCCGGCCGCCACCACGTAGATCGTGTTGTTGCCAGCCAGGAACCGCTCTGGTGTGAGATCTCCCACGGCGCACGCCGCGACCTGTGGGTAGCGGTAGGCGCGCAGCAGATTCAGCGCCGACATGACCGTGGTCTCGCGGTTGCGCTCGTCGCGGCGGCTGACGCCCTCAAGCTGATCGGCGGCGGCCGAGGCGCCCGCCGCCTGCAGGCAGCCGATCGCGTCACCGAAGTCACGCGCGTCAAGCCACCTGACCAGGTCGCTCATGCTCTGCCCGCCGATCGCCGCTGCGTGCAACAAAGGAGCGAGCATCGACGCTGCCTCCTTGTCCCAGAACTCGTTGGCTGCGTTGCTGCTGTCCGGGTGAGCCGCAGAAGCCAGCGCTTCTCCGGCGCGAATCGCGCCGGGCCAGCTGCGTGCCGGGACCAGCGGTGTGAACCCCGCGCTTGCCCGGTCGCCGAACGGGTCGTACACCCACACGCGCCCCAGACTTCGACGGTAGAGCGTGGTCGCGTCGTAGATGTCGCGCTTGGTGGAGAGCACGAGCGCCGGCCCTTGGTGATCCAGCAGCCAGGGCACCACATAGCCGCTGGACTTGCCGCTGCGCGGCGGCGCCACGACCATCGGCTGCACCTCCAGCTCAGCCGCAAGCGTGCGTGCCGGCACCCGTCCGATCACGCCGAGATATGGACGGCCCGCGGCTGGCCCTGGCACCCACAGCCGCCGCAGGTCCGCGGGAACCGCCCAGGTGTGCTGTCGCACCCAGCCACGGTCGACCGCGCGCCGCGCCAGCGTGCGCTGCTCCTTGCCAAGCGGTGAGCCGGCTCGCCAAGAGCGCGCCAGGCGATGCGTCTTCCATGTACCCCAACACAGCAGGGCGAGCGAGAACACAGCTGCCAGCGCGTAGCCAGGTGCGCCGGGCGCTGCCACACGCTCGACCGCCGTCGGAAACGCGACCGCAGGGGTGCCCCAGCCGCCGCGCAGCAGAAGCCGCCACATCGCACGAGCCGCGTCACCGAGCGGCAGTCGCATCGGCGCCTCGAAGGAGACCAGGCACGCCGCCTGCGTCCAACACCACGCCAGCAGCCCGCTCACCACGCACACGAGCGCGAGCAGGCACGCCACGCAGAACAACAACCTGCCCACGGGACGCCGGCCGACGCTTTGAGCCCTCATCCGGCGAGCGCTCCCCGCGCGAAGGCAGGCGGCAGGCCACGTGGCGCCAGGCGCGTCTGGCTGATCGAGCTGGTGCCCATCACCGCTACTGACCGCCACCGGCTTGCACCGGCCAGCGACTTTCGACCCGCCCTCACCCGCGCTGCACCCAAAGCAGCTCGCCGACGCTCTCGGACCTGGCGCGCAACGAACTCGCTGGCCGCTCGGTGTCAGTCGCGGTCAGTACCCCTCAAAGGCCGCCCGTCCCTGGTGCGGCCCCGAACACGCAGGAGACACGCGCACGCTGTGCAGCGGCAGAGTCAGAACAGGCCTCGGACAGCTTCACCGCAGTCAGCCGACAACGGCCGTTCATGCGTTCCCCGCTGGTTGTCGGCGCGTCGTGTCTTGCCCCATTTTGGACACCGCCGGACTAGCGCTTCGGCCCCCTTTTCAACGGGGGCTTCCCTTCGCCCTGACGGGCTACGGCTCCGCGCGCCGGTCGGCGTCTCTTTTTGGGCGGCGTCACTAGCACCACCAACCACCAGTAAAGGAAACAGCAATGAACAACATCAACCGAGTAGTCCTCACCGGGAACCTGACGACCGACCCCGAGCTGCGCGCCACCGCAAGCGGAACAGCGGTCTGCAGCCTGCGGATCGCCTGCAACACCCGCCGCAAGACCAGCGACGGCCAGTGGGTGGACAAGCCCAACTATTTCACCGTCACCGTCTGGGGCGGCCAAGGCGAGAGCGTCGCCCGCTACCTGGCCAAGGGCCGCCCCGTCGCGATCGACGGGCGCCTTGAGTGGCGCGAGTGGGACGCCACAGACGGCAAGCGGCAAGCGGTAGAGATCATCGCCGACTCCGTCCAGTTCCTCGGCAGCGCCAACGGATCCAGCGGCGACGCCGAGCCCGAGACAGAGGCGGTCGCCGCCGGCGCCGACCAGGACATCCCGTTCTAGAGCTCGCGGGCCCGCGCCCCCGATGGGGCGCGGGCCGCACGCTCAAGAGCCCAAGGAGCCAGATGTGAACAACAAGACGACCGCCTTCGATCAGCGCCTCGACACGCCGCCAGCGGGGCGGACAGACCTGCGCACGTTGTGGCAGATGCCCGTCTCGCAACGCATCGCCGCGATGCGCCGCGGCGAACTGACACTCGAGCAGTGCTCTGCGTGGGCGGCACGCCACCCCGAGCAGGTCCCACTGCTCGACGGCGAGTTCGAGTACATCACGATCTTCACCCCGGAGGTGTTGGATTGAGCCCTCACGCTGAACGCCAACCCGACGAACTGCTGGCCTATCTGCGCCTTCTCGCCGATGGCGCCAGGCCAGCGCAGTTCTTCGACTTGCGCTACAGGCCGCCCGCCGGGCTGATGCGCCGTCGGTTCGTCTCCGTGCTGCGGCCCGACCAGCTCGCGCAACAGGTCGCCGTGCTCGCGCCCCGCGCCGACGTGTACCTCGGTGCTGCGCTGCGCGACCGCGCCGCTGGCGACCGTACAGCTATCAGCGGCGCGCACCTGCTCTACATCGAGTCTGACGATCCACACGCCGGCAGGCGGCTGGCAGGCTTCGCCTGCCCGCCAGCGATGGTGATCGCCTCCGGTACGCCAGGGCACCTGCACATCTACTGGCGGTTGCGCCACCGCGCCAGTGTCGCCCAGATCGAGAGCGCCAACCGGCGCCTCGCGCTCGCTCTGCACGGCGAGCCCGGCTGCGCCGACATCGTGCGGCTGCTGCGCCCACCCGGCAGCCTCAACCACAAGCACACCCCGCCACGGCCGGTCAGGCTGCTGCGCCACGACCCCGCCATGCGCTATGCGCTCGCTGACGTGCTCGCCGCGCTCCCCGACGATGCCGAGCCCATCCGCAAGCCGGTGACGCCCACCAGGCCACGGCGCCTCACGCGCACCGCGCTGGACCGGCAACTGCTAGCGATCCCCGCTGCTGACTACGTGCGCACCCTCACTGGCCGGCAGCCCGACCGGGCCGGCAAGGTGCTCTGCCCGTTCCATCAGGAGACCGTCCCGAGCCTGCAGACCTACAGCGATGGCACCTTCTACTGCTTCGGCGCGCACTGCCACAAGGGCGGCACGATCTTCGACTTCGCAGCGGCGCTCTGGGGCACCGGCACCCGCCACAACGACTTCCTCGCACTGCGTCGCCGCCTGGCAGCGACGTTCGCAATAGCTCGACCCCACGGAGAACGCTGATGTCAGGCGACTCGACAACCAGCCAGCGCAGCACCATGCTCACGGAGGCGGAGACCGTGCACCTGATGACGCGCTGCGTTCTCAACAACGGCCCCGAGCCCAACTACGCCACAGAGAAGCTGCTACGCGCCTTCAAGGCGCTTGTCATCGCGCTCATACGCGACCTGCGCGTAGACCCACTACGGCTCATCCAGGTTATAGACACCGAGCGCGCGGCGGTCGACCAGGGCCGCGGTGCGCCCCGCTGGCGATGGGGGCAATGCCCTCGCTGCCACGCCGAGGCATGGATCGGGACAAGCGGCACCGCCCTCGATCTCGCCTGCTCCCACGGCTGCGGCGGCTTCTCGATCTGGAGCTACCTGGAGGCTGCGTACCAGTGGGAGCAAAGGAACGGCACGCCGTTCGACCGGCGCACCTTCGACGCCAAAGGGCGCCCCGCTGACAGGCCGGCTCACCGATGATCGCACTCGTCCGCCGGCCTGCGCTCGCTGCGATGCTGCTCATCCTGCTGACGCGCTGCGCGTCGCCGATTGGCACTGGACGCTCACCCGCCGGCCAGCCGCGATCGCGCTGCGTGGAGCGCCACGGCCTGCCCGATCCTCGCTGTACGCCCGGAGCGACCCGCGCCGGCATCTCGCTCGCCATCATCTGTGCCTACCACTACAGCCACTCAGTACGCCCGCCCGAGAGCTACACGGAGCCGCTGAAGCTCCGCCAGATGCGCGCCTACGGCCTGCCGGGGTCGCCGCGCCGATACGAGGAGGACCATCTCGTGCCGCTCTCGATCGGTGGGGCGCCGCGCAACCCGCGCAACCTCTGGCCCGAGCCGCGCAGCGGCCGTTACGACGCCGGGCAAAAGGACCGCCTTGAGACCTGGGCAGCACGGATGGCCTGTGCCCACCAAATACCGCTGGTGAGGCTTCAGCGCGAGATGGCACGCGACTGGATCGCCCTCTACCATGCCGCAGGTGGCCCGGCCGTGCTGCGCGCCGACCCACCCGGAGGCTGACCCCGTGCTCCGCGCGTGGCTCAGACTGCTACCAGCACGTCCCCTCATCGAGCGGGTGAAGAACCGCGGCGCCAGGAGCGCGATTGACGTGCCCGCCGGTGACCATCGACGGGCTGCGGCGCGTCGAGCGGCAGCCGGCTCTTGGCGCGCCACGCGCTGAACTGGACCTGCTGACAGCGGTCGGGCTCTGGGCCGAGATCCCCGCAGATGATTGCACGCTGCGCGTGCGGATTCATTGGGGGATCGGCTCCGCACCTACAGGCAGCCGCCTACCAGGAAGGAAGCGCGATGATGCACGAGACCAGATCGTCCTCGCCGGGACATCCCACCTACGCGGGTATCGGCTCGCGGGCCACACCGCCCGTCGTCCTGGCCCTGATGAGCCGTGCCGCTGCCTGGCTGGCCCGTGAGGGGTGGGTGCTCCGCACCGGCATGGCCAGCGGAGCCGACCAGGCGTTCTACCGCGGCGCCGACCGGCTGGGAGCATGTGAGCTCTATCTGCCGTGGCTGAGCTTCGAACGCGACGCGCGCACGCACCAGGGTGACCGGCAGCAGCGTGTGTTTGGGCAGCCCACACCGGAGGCGTACGACATGGCCGCCCGGTATCACCCCAACTGGTCACGACTGACGCAGCCCGCACGCGCGCTGCACGCCCGCAACTGCCACCAGGTGCTTGGTGCTCAGCTTGCAAGCCCGGCTCGCTTCGTGATCTGCTGGACACCGGATGGCAGTCTCGACGGCCGCGGCAGGCGCGGCGGCGGCACCGGGCAGGCGCTGCGCATCGCTCACCAGCACGGCATCCCCGTCTTCAATCTCGCCCGCCCGGAGCATCACGCGCGGCTTCTTCGCTGCGGCGACCCGCTCGCAGGCTGAGAGCCCATACCGGGCGGCGTCGATCTTCGGAGTCACACATCGACCGATTGGAAGTGTGGTCGGCGGGCGCCGGCAGCCCAGATTATCGCACCCCTGCGGGGGTGCGCGGGGCTGCCGACCGGCACCCGCATCCGAGTGGGAGCCCGAACGCGAAAGGTACGCGGCATGAGCAACATGAACTTCTACAGCTCGCATCTGACTTTGTGGCCGGCCACGCCGCTGACGGCCGGCGTGGCGCGCGAGCTCACGTGGCTTGGGGTGGACCTCGCGGCTATCCAGGTCAACAAAGGCACGCTCAGCGCATCCCGTGCTGAGGAGGTTCTGGTTCTCGACTTCGGTTTCCAGGACATGCTCTACGGGCTGACAGATCTGGAAGCGGTGCTCGCCACGCTGCGGCTCGCCGACATCTCATATGTAGCGTGGGACCTCGAAGATGGCGCGGCGGCCGGGAATGGACGCGCGTACGACGCGAGGCTCGGCATCGAGCAGCGGTTCACCGTGACCCCAGCGGGCGAGCCGGTACTCAGCGTGAGCGATCTTGAGGAGTTCGAGGATCGCTGCGACACCGCCGAGGATCTGATCAGCGCCCTCCAAGCATCTCTGCGTCTGGCGATCCCCGCGCATCTGACTCCGGTCGCGGCAGGCGAGGCGCAGATCACGATCCAGCCCAGTGATGAGCAGCCCGACCACCAGATCGAGAGCGTCGCCTTCGCCGAGACGCACCCCACCGTGCGCGGGTAGCTCACCAGCGAGCACGAGGGCGGCCGCCGACGGCGGCCGCCCTCGCCGGTGCGCAGCGCCGCTGACCCGGCGTTGATCTGCGCGGCACGCTCGCCGCTGCGGGTCGCCGCAATCGCGCAGCCCGCAAAGGCCAGCAGGCCGGCGCTTGCCGCGTCAAGCCCTGCGCTGCGCGTCGCCTGCGGCGATCCATGACGGGATATGGCATGGACTCGTCGCGCCGGCCCGCTGTGGCCGGGGCATGCTCAAACCACGACCCGAAGGAGCAGCGATGAGCCGCTACACACAGCGATCCAGCAGTTTGCTCGTCCCCACAAGCGTCCCGCTCGGCCCGCCGCGCGTAGTGCATTGCAGGCGCGGGCGCCACCACGTCTATATCGGACGGCCCAGCAGGTGGGGCAACCCGTTCGTGGTCGGCAGGCAGGGGGCGCGCGGCGAGTGCATATCGCTATACGAGGACTGGTTGAGAGATAACGCGACGCTGCTCGCCGCGTTGGATGAGTTGCGCGGGCTGGTGCTCGGATGCTGGTGCGCGCCGCGGCCGTGCCACGGCGATCTGCTGGTCCGGCTGGCAAACGCCGACGCAGAGCAACGGGAGCGCTGCCGTGCCGCATAGGTAGGGCGGGCGCGCGGCGCCGGCGGGCCGCGAGGATCGCGCCTCCTGGCGGAGGCGCGGGCGGCTCCTCACCGGCGCCCGCGCCCTGATGCGGGCGCGTGTCCTTAACCCGGATCGTGCAGTAAGCACCGCGCCCCCGGGTTGAGCGGGGGCGCGGATACGTCCGGTGGAGCAGGGATTCTTGGGGTGTTCAAGTCCTGGAATCCCGAGTTTGGAGGTTCACCTTGAGGGTGATGCGTGATGGACGCC
>DAHUYQ010000052.1 GCA_027315115.1 Solirubrobacterales bacterium
GACGTCAACATGGCGCAGGCGATGACGAACTTCACCCAGGAGCAGGTCCTCCAGCAGGCCGGCACCGCGATGCTCTCGCAGGCCAACTCCCTGCCCCAGGCCGTCCTGAAGCTCGTCGGCTGATCGCAGCAACACCTTCCTCGGCGGCGGCGTCGCAGGCGTCGCCGCCGAAGCGAAGCCCTCCGCGGTGATCTCCACACCGTGACGGGACTCATAACGCTTCGCCTGGCCAGGGATGGCCGGCGCAGCCACATACCGCCGCTTCATCGAGGGAACGGTGGTCGAGGCGGGCAGCCCCACGGCTGCCCGCCTCGTCGTTCTCCGGCGCGGGCCCGGGAGGCGCATGCGCGGCCGGACCCGCACGCGCGAGCGCCCTAAACCGCGCGTGGGCGCGGCCGATTACAGGGGCGATGTCCCTCGAGTCGACCATCCAGCGCGTCGCGGCGATCCACAACGCGCTGTCCGACCCTGCGCTGCTGGTCCAGAGCTCGGTCTCGGCGGCGAGCGCGCAGGCCTCACAGACCGGGGGCACGGCGGCCCCGGCCGGCTCGACCACATTCGCGCAGGCGCTCGAACAGGCGGGCGCCGGCGGCAGCCAGGCGAGCGCCTATGCCGGCGAAGCAGGTGCGCCGGTCCTCGGCGCCGGGGCGCCTGCCGGACTCGGCGCTGGTAACCCCGCTGGCGGCGGCGCCGCCGCGCTCACCTACGGCGGCGCGACCGGCGGCCTGCCCTCGCTCGGCGGCGTCTCGGGCGCCTACCCGTCGACCCCGCTCGGCGGCGCCTATGCGCCGCAGACCCCTGGGCAGCGGATCGTCGCGATCGCCGAAACCCAGGTCGGCCAGGCCGAGCAGCCGCCCGGCTCAAACGAATCGCTGGCGATCGCCCAGTACCGGACCGCGACAGCCGGCGCGGTCCCCGGCGCGCCGTGGTGCGCGTACTTCGCCTCCTGGGCCGCCCGCCAGGCGGGTGATCCGCTCGGCAGCCAGGGCCAGGGCCTTGGCGCCGTCTCGGAGATCTGGTCCTGGGCGCAGAGCGTTGGCCGGGCGATCCCCAACGGCGCCGGCGTCGTTCCGCAGCCGGGCGATCTGATCGTCTTCGGCGGCGAGCATGTCGGCATCGTCAGGCGCGTGCTGCCCGACGGCGACATCGAAACGATCGAGGGCAACTACGAAAACAAGGTCGCCCTCAACGTTCGCACTCCCAGCGAACCGACCGGCTACGTCAACATGAGATGACGCGGCGGCCCGAGCCCGATGTCAGACAGCCCCCTCGCTTCGATCGTCCTGCCGCTGACGGGTGGACGCCTGCAGGCGACGCGCTGCCTGGAAGGGATCGCGCGGACGCTCGCGCCATCCTTCGAGGTGATCGTCGTCGACAACGCCTCGGTGGGCCTCCAGTCGCTGCTCGGCGGCCTGGAAGGCGACGTGGAGGTGCTCGCCACACAGGGGCGAGTTCCCGCCGCCGCGGCTTTCGCGCTGGGATGCCGGCGCGCGCGCGGCCAGATCACCGTTCTGATCCGCGACGCCGCGGCTCCCGCGGCCGGATGGCTGGGCCCGCTCGTGGATGCTCTGGCGCAGCCCACGGTCGGGCTCGCGGCCAGCGCGACGCTCGGCGCGGGCGCGGGCCAGAGCGCGGGCGCGGGCCAGAGCGCGGGCGCCAGCGCAGGGCTGCGCGCGGGCGCGGCCGTCGGCCCGAGCGCGGGCGCCGGCACGAGCCCGGACCAGAGCCCTCTCGCCGCATGGTCGGTCGCGATCCGGACCGCGTACCTGCAGGCAGCCGGTGTGCCCGAGGCGCCCGACGAGCTGCTCGTGGCCGCGCTCTGCCTCTCGACCGCGCAGGCGGGGATGAATGCGATCACGGCTACCGGAAGCGAGATCGAGCCGCCGGGGGCCAGAGCGGGCGGGGGCGCGCTGGCGCCGGGCGGCACGCCCGAGCTGACAATCGTCGTGCCGACTCTCGATGCGACCTCGCCGCGCCTGCGCAGATGCCTGGCCGCCGTGGCGGCCAACACCGAAGCGCCCGGTGATCGTCGAGAACGGCAGCCCGCCGCAGGGCTTCACGGCGCCGGTCAACACCGGAGTGCGTGCCGCGGACACTCCCTACGTGGTGGTGATGAACGACGACGTGGAGCCGCAACCGGGCTGGTGGCCCCCGCTTGCCGCGGCTCTGGGGTCCGGCGCAAGCGTCTGCTTCCCGCTGACGATCGAAGGCCCGATGCGCAGCGACTTCGCGGCCTGGTGCTTTGCCATCGCCCGCGACGGGCTCGCCCGCTTCTCGCACGCCCCGGGAGAGCTATTCGACCCCTCGCTTGTGGTCTGGTATCAGGACACCGACCTGCTGGATCGCCTCCCGGGTCCACGAAGATCGCTCGCTTTTCCTGGCCAAGCACCCCGACGCGAGCCTTGAGGGGCATGTGCTTGCAGGCGGGAATCCGCTTCCAGCGCTCAAGCCCGATCTCCAGTCAGCCGAATGAATCACTCATGGAGGGATCGTGGCTGTGCCCAACCGAGCTGGATCGCATGCGCGTCGTGGACGCGAACGCGCGCGTGCGCACGATCCGTCACGTAGGGGCGGCCTCCATCGGCATCGCGCTGCTGGCGGCGGGGCCCTGGGTTGGATGGTGGACGCTCCTCCCGTTCGGCCTGGCGGCATTCAACCTCTGGCACATCGACCGCCGCATCGCGCGCAGCCCGCGTCCTGAGCGTGTGAGCGCGCTCGGGATCCTCGTCACACTGACGATGCTGGCGGTCGGCGTGACGATCAGCGGCGGCTCCAGCAGCCCCGCGCTGCCCTGGATGGTGCTGCCCGCGGCGATGGTCGCGGCGCGCTTTCGCCCCCAGGTCGTGATCGTGTGTCTGGCCATCACCGTGATGCTGATCATTGGCGCCACGTTCGGCGCCACCCCCGCACAGGCGGTCCACCACCCCGTGCCGGTGCTCGCCACGCTCGCCTTGCTGGTGAGCCTGGTGTCGATCGTCTGGGCGCTGCAGGCGGCCGAGCTGCACCACCGCGACGAGGCGATCCTCGACCCGCTCACGGGCCTGCTCAACCGTCACGCGCTCGCGCCGCGCTTCAACGAGCTCTCCCAGCAGGCGCGACTGACCGGACAGCCTATCTGCCTGCTGCTCTGCGACGTGGATGGGTTCAAGGCGATCAACGACGAGTTCGGCCACGACCGCGGCGATGCCGTGCTTCGCGACGTCGCCTACGAGCTGCGCAAGCGCCTGCGCTCCTTCGAGCTCGTCTACAGGCTGGGCGGCGAGGAGTTCCTGATCGTGCTGCCGGGGATCGACCTGGCGGGCGGACGCCAGCTCGGCGAGCGCCTGCGACTGGCAATCGCCGAGGCCAAGCCGACCGGCATCCTCACGACCATCTCGCTCGGGGTGAGCGCGGCGAGCGGCGAGCAGGCCTCATACGAGGAGCTCTTCAAGGCCGCCGATCAAGCGCTCTACGTCGCCAAGCGCAGCGGGCGCAACCGCGTCAGCCTCGCCGCGACGCCCGTCCAGCGGCCGGACATGCGGGAGCTGCTCGGCGAGCAGCCGCTGCAGCCCGAGCTGGTCTGAGGAGGCGCGCCGCCGCGAGGGGCGTCCTGAGCGGCTTTTTGGGGGCGATGGCCGCCCCGGGTATTCGCAGTTTGAATGGTCGGAGCCGAAACTCCCACTCTCCGACTATCTAAGTGGCACTCCGCCTGACAGGCTGCGTCGCGTGTCCGAGTCTTCAGGACATAGGCGTCCTCGTCCGCGCATCGCCGCCGCCGAACGTGAGCCGGCCCACGGGCGTCACAGCGTCTCGGTGGACCGCGGCTTCGCGATCCTCGAACGGTTCGACGGCAAACGCGGCTCGGAGAGCCTCGCCGAGATCGCCACGTCGGTGCAGCTTCCCAGATCGAGCGTTCACCGCTATCTCCAGACCCTCGCCGTGCTCGGCCTCGTCGATCAGCGCGGCACGCCCGGCCGCCGCTACAGGCTGACGCCCCTCGCCGGGAGCCCGGGCGCCGTTGCCATCGCCGCCACCGGGCTCCCGGAGGTCGCCCACCAGGAGCTGGCCGCGCTTCGCAGGAAGAGCGGGTGCACCGCACGCATCGCGGTCAGAGCGGGACTCGACGCGCTGCTCGTCGACCAAGCCGCCAGCCTCGCGCCGGGCCAGAGGCTGCTGGCACTCGACTCCCGTCCGGGCGCCAAGCTCACGCAGCCCGGCTGCGCGTTGCGACAGGCGCTCCTTGCCCGGCTCGATCTCGACGCGCTGACGCCCGAGCTGCGCCGCCGTGGACGCGCTGCCCACAAGGACCTCGCCGAGGTGCGAGAGCGCGGGGTGGCGACCCAGGACGATACGAAGGTCTGCGCGATCGCGGTGCCGATCTTCGTGCCCGGCAGAGACGAGGCGATCGCGGCGATCGACCTGGTGGGAGCTGCGCCGCAGGTCACCCTCGCCGTCCTCGAAGCTCAGCTCGATCAGCTCAGAGCGACTGCCGAGCGCTTGACAGCCGCGATCGCCGAGCTTCCTTGGGCGCAGTGGCGCCCCTACAAGCGTCGCGCGAGCTCAGGTCGCGCGAACTCAGCCGAGCAGGCTGGCAAGCGCTGAGCGCGCCTGCTCGCTGCGCTGCGCCTCGGAGTGCAGTTCCCGCGCAAGCGCGCTGACCCACGCCTGCGGGTCGAGCTGCTCGCGCTTGATCGAGATGCCGCCCACCTCGCGTCCCCGCCAGGCCTCCACGCCTCCGTCCGCCACGCGCAGCGAGAACGAGCAGGCGCCGAAGCGCACTTCGATCTCTCTGACGCGCTGGTCTTTGGAGAGCGGACTCTTGCGGCGCCGCGTGACCTTGGTGGCCGCCGGCAGCGCTCCCTCGAGCTTGCTCGCAAGCACCTCGACGGAGATCTTCAGCTCCGTGCCGTCTAGGCGCAGGCCCGCGGCGTCGAGCTCGAAATCCTGCTCTGGAGGCACCACTCGATTCTAGCCCGCACCCCAGCCCCGCGCCGCGGCCGCCAGGCGCGCCCACGGCCGCCAGGCGCGTCAGTTGGAGAGATCGAGCACCGGGGTCGGAGGCTCGATCTGGCCGTCGTGGCCCTCGGTCTCCACGATCGCGGTGCCGATCGCGAAGAACTCGATCGTGTGCGAGCCCCAGCCGTGGCTCTTCTCCTGCAGGTCCACGCCGACGATGCCCTTGGCCTGCAACTCCTGGGCCTCGCTCTGCATCCGCTCCATCGCCAGCTCTCGGGCGTCGTAGAAGGCCTGGGTGAAGTTGGAGAGCTCGACGTTGCGCCCGGTCTGGCCGAGCGACTGCATCATCCCGCGGCGGGCGACGTGGTAGACGCAGCTTCCCATCACCATCCCGACCGGCCGGTGCCCGGTGCGCAGCAGCGTCCAGAAGTCCTGGCCGGAGAGGTCGCTCGTGAACGGCCGCCCGTTGGGCGCGCGGTGCAGGACGCCTTCGCGGTGCTTGACGGCCGTGCCGATCGCGATGAACTCGGCCATGTCCTGGCCCCACTCGTAGCGGCCGATGTCCAGGCGCACGCCGACAACTCCGTCCGCCCCGAGCTGGTCGGCCTCCTCCTCCATCCTGGTCATCGCAAGCTGGCGCGCCTCGTACATCGCCTGGGAGAGAACCGTGAGCTCCTGGCTCTTCTTCCAGCCCGCGAGCTGAATGCCGATGTGGTAGATCGAGCTGCCTACGACCAGGCCCACGGGGTCGAACCCCGCTTGGCGGATCAGCAGGAACTCGTTGACCGAGAGGTCGGAGGTGAAGAGACCTTGCTTGTTCTGCCGCAAGCGCTCCCTGCCCGCCTCAGGAACGCCCTCCAGCGAGGTCGGGTCGTAGGTGATCTCGGTCTCGCCGTCGCTCATCGCGCTCTCCTGGTCTGTGTCGTGGTTGCCATCGTCGCCGCTCTCACGCCGTTCCCCTACCCGACCGCCGTCATGTCCATCGTGAGCCTGGGAACCTGCACTCGCGCGTCGCCACGCTCCCGCACGGCCGTGCCGATCGCCGAGAAGCTCGCGATCACTCCGGGGCGCTGCGCCCCCGGCCCCACGTTCAGCGACTGCGGCGCGGTCGTGTGTCGGATGCGCACGCCGACGATGCCGCTCGCGCCGAGCTCCTGCGCCTGGCGGCCGAGCTCCGCGGTCACGCGCTCGCGCGCGTTGTAGAAGCACTCGGTGACTTCCCGATACTCGAAGTTCTGGTAGGCCATCCCGCTCATCAGTGGCTGTTCGGATCTGACGTAGAGCAGGCTCACGAAGAACACCGAGGTCCAGGCGACGATGCCGACCGGCTCGATGCCCGCCGCCAGCAGCTTGGCGTAGTCGGCGACCGAGAGCTCGGTGAGGACCGAAGCCCGCTCGCCTCTCGCGCCCTGCCCGCCGTGCCCTCCCGGACGAGGCTGCTCGGCGCGATCGGCCGGAGCGCTCACGGCGGTGCCGGTGACCAGATACTGGACGGCGCCGTAACCTCCTGACTGCGCCCAATCGCCGACGCTGCTGCTCACCTCCACGCCCACGACCGCGCTCGCGCCGACGCTGGACGCCTCGTGCCGCATCCGCGCGAAGGCGAGCCGACGCGCCTCGTTCCAGGCTTCCGAGACGGTGGTCAGCTCGCTCATTTCCGCCTGCGCCCCCCAGACCGGGCTCTGATAGCCGATCTGATAGACGGAGGTGCCCATCACCTGGCTCAGCGGCCGCAGGCCCAGCCGATCGCAGAGGGCGAAGTCGGCGACCGAGAGGTCGGAGCTGAAGGCGCCGTGGTCACCGCGCTGGGCCAGCCTGCGCAACGCCTCCGCAGGCAGCGCGCCTGCCCCAAGAGGCGGCGTCGACGCAGACGCGTCGTCCCCCTGTCCTCCCATGAGGCTGGAGCCCTCGTCGCTCATGCCGGCTGGATGCTATCGCCAATCCGTGCGGCGCTGCGCCGGCCGCCAACTCGGACAGATGCCCTCCGGCCGATGGCTGGAACCTCATCAAACCTCTGCATTTTGGGGAAAGAGAATCCGCGGCTGACTGTTCGCGTGCTTTCGATGTGACAGGCTGGACAGGCGATGAGACGGTTCCCATGTCGCAGAGCCGCAAACGCGGCGCAGGAGCTGGACGAGGCGTCCCCCGGCAAGCCGGGCGATCGGCACGCAGGCGCGCCGACCGAGCGCGAGCCTCCGGCCAGCTCGCTTCGCGCGGCGCCGCGGCCCGCTCCGACGCCGACGTCTCCGCGCGCGTTGGAGGGGTTCACAATCCCGGGCATCCTCTTCAACAACTTCGACCGGCGTCTGGTGGACCTTGGCGAGATCGCCGCCGCCGGCCTGGTGCTGTATGTCTATCCGGGATGTGAGGACCTGCCGCCGGACAGCGACGCGGGCGTGGCCGGCGACGTCTTGCAGCACACGACCTACGAGGCTCTGCGCGAGCAGTTCGCGCAGGCGATTCCCGGCGGCGCGCTGGTCGCGCTCAGCTCCATCCCCGCCTGGCTGCAACTGCATCGCTCACCGGACCTCGCCTGGCTTCAAGACCAGGAGACTCCCTTCGAGCACTACCGCATAAGCGACGAGACGCTGCAACTTGCCGAAGAGCTCGGCCTTCCGACCTTCGAGCACGAGGGCAAGGCTTACTACGAGCGCCTCACCATCGTGGCGCGCGGCGGGCGCATCCAGCGTGTCTTCCATCCGGTCGTTCCCGGACAGGACGCGCGGCAGGCGCTGGCCTGGCTGCAACTGCACTGAGGGGCCGGGCGCCGACTGTCCCGCTCATGAGGCGCGGTGCGACACCGCCGCTCGCCAGATCCCGAGCACCGGCAGCAGGCTCGTCGTCAGGGGGCCGCCGGCGCGCGCCAGAGCGCGTGTCCTTGCGGCCATCTCGGGCGAGCGCGCGTCGTCCCTGCTGAGATACATCGCGATCATGCAGGCCACCAGGATCGCGTGCCGCGTGCCGCGAGGCAGCATGAGGGCGGCGTGCATGGTCTGCCTTGCGATCTGCTGCAGGCGGGCGTCGACAGTGGCGGGAGAATAGTGCGCGATGTAGCTATGGCCGTCGAGGGCAGCATCTTCGACCTGATCGGCGAAGCTGTCGAACATCGCCGTCGCCAGAGCGACCCAGGGCATGTAGGCATGGAAGGTCGCCTCGATCTGGGCGGGGGTGGCGTTCTCGTCGGCTGCCTGCGTGAACAGGCTGTGGATCGCCAGCGATCCACTGACCGCCGCGGTGAGCTCGAACCACTCCAGATCGGGCGCCAGATCGCAGTGCCGTGCCGCCCATGCACGCAATCGCCGGTCACGACACGCTGCGTCGGGGATGTGGTTGATGGCAAGGATCTCTGCGGCACGGCGTGCTTCAGCGGCCATGAAGGGCGCCACCAGGGAATATGACGGCAGGCAAGCCGTCTGCAGGCGGCAGGAGAAGACCAGCGTGCGCATGTAGCCGGCGTCGGCTCGCCAAGGGTGCAGCGCGTAATGGTCGACGATCTTGCCGGTGGGATCGAGCGCGTCGAGAAGGCCGCGGTGCAGTCGTTCACCGTTGGCCTGCCCCGCCCGCGGGTCGGGCTCGATCTCCTGGGCGCGCTCGCTCGCGTAGTCGAGGAAGTCGAGCAGCAGCTCGTAGGCGACCAGGAGCCAGAGCAGACGTGGTCGGCGTCGAGCCAGGACGGTCCAGAAGAGGGCCGCGCCGTCGACGTGCGTGCGCTTGCGGCTCAGCACGCTCAGCGCGTCGATGCGAATCGGCCCGTCGACGATCGCCTGCGCTCGGCGGCGCCACTGACGCATCTGGGCAGCGGCCGCGGGCAGTCCCCAGACGAGCTGGCGCATCGCCGCGGCTGCGAGCGCTCGCCATTGACGCGCCGACGAGAAGGCCGGCGCGGCGCCATGATCACAAGCTAGTCGGCGAACAGGATGCTCGGACGCACACGGGCCGCAAAGTATCCAGGGACAGCCACGACCGCCACCGCCGCCGCGGTGACGACCCCGAAGCTGATGAGCGCGATCGCCCCGCCCGCGGATATCACGACCGGAAAACCCGTGACGGTGGCAAGCGCATGGCTCAGCAGAAGCTGTCCGTAGATGCCGATCACCGCCCCTGTCATGCAGCCGGTCCCCAACAGCAAACTTGTCTCTATCAACAGCGCGACCCACAGCGTGGTCCGGTACTTGCCCTCCACCTGCTGCTGAGCCAGTTGAGGGCGGCGCTGCCAGATCAACGTGCTCATGGCGGCCGCCATCGCCAGCACTGCCGCCGCGAGCACCAGGTCCGCTATCTGACTGAGCTGCACGAGCCCTGCGTGGCTTGCCACGTGCCCGCGGTCGATCCGGTGTTCGGCCGTTTCGACCGCCAACCCGCTGTGAGGACCGACCGCCGTCCTGACCTGCGCCTGGACTTCGGCCAGCGTGACATCCGGTTCAGGCGTCACGAGGAATGCGCTCGGCGCCGTCGAGCCCCAGGCATGGGCGTAGTCCTCGGCGTTCATGATCAGCGCGCCCGGCGGCCACCCCATGTTGGTGCCGATCGCGGCGACGCGCAGCATCGTGGGCACGGGCGTGGGCAGCGTGAAGCGGCTGCCGACGTGCAGATCGTGTTCGGAGGCCAGCGCTTGGGAGACCACCATCCAGCCGCCCGCCCTGAAGAGCCGGGTCGCCTGCACGGCCGAGCCTTCCACGATCTGGTTGGCGGAGATCGGAGTGGCCGTGCTCAGCGGCGGAGCCAGCACCCAGGTGCGCCGAGCGCCGACGTCGAGGTAGGAGCCACGGTAGGCCGCGACGCTCTGCACGCCGTGCAGCCCCTGCAGCCGCGCTTCGATGCCCGCGGCCGTTTTGGCGCCCATCGGGGTCGTCGTGAAGAGGTCGTAGGCGCCTGCCGGGGCGACCCAGAGCTGGCCGACGTCGTTGAAGGCCATGCTCGAGTTGTTCAGGCCGCGCTGGAGGTTTTCGCGCGCGCCGCCGATCGCCACCGCGCCGAACACCGCGATCGCGCCGGTCGCCGCGATCGCCAGCGAACGCACCCGGTTGCTCGGGTACTGCAGGTTGACGATCGCGATCCGCAGGGTCGCGACGAGGATGCGTCGCCGCGCGCGCGCGCAGACCGCGACCACGCCGTCCATGGCGGCCGGCAGGATCAGCAGCACCGCGAGCGTCAGGCTCGCCATGCCCAGCAACGCAAGCTGCGGCGCCAGGTAGAGCACCGCGGTTGTGAGCGCCAGGCAGGCCAGCCCGGCGAGCGCCGCCACGTTTCGGTGCACCGACATCTCGGTGTGCTCCCCGCCCCGACGCTGGAAGCGACCGAAGACTTGAGCTCGCATCGGCAGGAACACGCCGCCGAAGGCGGCGAGCATGGCGGCGGCGACCGAAAGGACGAGGTCGCTCGCGGTCACGTGCCGCTGCGTGGCGACCGGGAAGGCGAAGACGAGATAGCCGGGGTCGGCGTGCAGCAGCAGCGCCGAGAGCAGTTCGCCGACGAGCAGCCCCAGCAGCGAGGCCAGGACGCCGAGGATCAGCGCGTCGACGGCGAGGATCTTGACGATCTCGCCGCTGCTGTAGCCGAGCATCCGCAGGTCGTCGACCATTCCGCGGCGGTAGGGAACGGTGAGCAGCATCGCGTAGGCGGCAAATGCGAGCCCGACGAGCGCGCTGATCGCGGCGAACAGCGCGGTGGACTGCTCGATCGGCGTCGCGGCCTGTTCGAACAAGGTCGCGTCGAAGGCCGCCGGGCGGACGTTGAGGCTGTTCCCGGCCAGCGTTTGGAGCTCCCGCCTGACCGCCCCTTCCCGGCCCTGCTGCGGGGTGAGGAAGATGCGCGTGACGCGATGCCCGATGCCAGCGAGCCGCTGCGCGTAGCGCAACGGCGCCACGACCAGCGGGCTGCTCGCGACCAGCGCGTTTTCGCGGGCGCCGATCTTCAGACCGATCAGCGTTTCGCGCCTCTGGCCCGCGATCTGCAGCGTGACGGGTTCCGTGCCCGACCCGATCTTCGACATCACCGACGCCGGCACGGCGATGGCTTCCTGCGCTTCGAGCTGTGCGTTGCTGAATCTGCGGATCGTGGCGTTGGAGATCTTCGTCGCGGCCGGTTCGAGACCTACGAGCTGCACCGAGTCGCTGCCGCGCGCGCCGATCACGTTCGCGGGCAGTTCGACCACCGGGTCAGCGACACGGACGCCGGGCAGCGAGCGCACGCGGGCAACCATGCTCTGGTCCATGCCCTCCGGCGAGCGGGAGAGAAGCTGCAGCCGGACCGGCCCCAGCACGTCGGTGGCCAGACGCGCCGCGGAGCCGCTCAGCGTGCTGCCGGCGACCTGGGAGGCGTACAGCAACGCCACGCCTACGGCGATCCCGAGCAGCGCCAGCAGTTCCGGCGCCAGCGTCTCTTTGAGACGGCGGCGGTAGAGCCGGAGTATGGTCGCCCACCTCACCGCGCCACCCCGGTCATCCCTCCAAGGCGACGGTCAGCTCGTGCGGCTCGCAGTCCGTGAGCTGGCCGTCCCGCAGCACGTGGACGCGGTCGGCGATGACGGCTGCCTGGGGATCGTGGGTGACCAGCAGCGCCGCCAGACCCGTCTCGTGGCAGAGGTCGCGGATCACGCCGAGCACCTCCTTGCTGCGCCGGCTGTCGAGGTTGCTGGTCGGCTCGTCGGCGAGCAGCAGCTTGGGTTTGCCCGAGAGCGCGCGAGCGATCATCACCCGCTGGCGCTCGCCCATCGAGAGGTGCCGGCCGTCGCGATCGAGCTTCTCCCCCATGCCGAGCCGCTCCAGCAGCGGCCTGACCTGGTCTTCGGCCTGCTTCCAGGAGACCCGCCTGCCGATCAGCTTCAGCGCGGCGTTCTCGATCGCCGGCGCGGGCAGCACGCTCGTGAACGCCGCCAGGAAGCCAAGCTCGTGCAGGCGCATGCGCGCCGCCTCGCGTGGCGAGAGCCCCGAGATGTCACGACCGTTCACCAGCACCCGGCCGTTGTCGGGTGCCAGGAGCCCGGCGGAGAGCTGCAGCAAGGTCGACTTCCCGGATCCGCTTGGCCCGTACACCATCACGAGCTCGCCCGACTCGATCTCGGTGCTCGCTCCCTCCACGGCGACCACCGGCTCCTCGCCACCGACCCGGTAGCTGAGACTCACGTCCTCCAGCTTCAGCATCAGAGCCCCAGGGCGCGTCGGCGCTCGTGGATGTGAATCACATCCGCGGGCGGGTCGTCGTTGATGATCAGCTCGCCGCCGGAGAGGGCGCCGGTGCGTTTGGCGTAGGCGATCGTCGCCAGGTCGGGCGCGGCGATCAACATCGCCATGTCGCGCTCTTGCGCCAGGGAGCGAAGCATCAGCATGGTCCGCTCGCGTTCGTCGGAGTCCAGCGCGCGAGCCGGATCGTCTGCGATCAGCAGCCGCGGGTTGCGCACCAGCGCGCCCGCGATGCCGGCGAGCGTGCGCTCGGCGTCGGAGAGGTCACGACACAGCGTCTCGGCGCAGTCGCCGACGCCGACGCGGTCCAATGCCTCCTGAGCGTCACGATGGGCCTCGCGATCGGAATGATCGGGATCCGCCTGCAGCGCGATCCACTCGCCCACGCGCAGCTGCATCCGCGGCGGCTCATGCTGCACCCAGCCGATCTTGGTCCGTCGCAGCGCCGCCCGCTCCCGGTCGGACATCCCCTTCAGGTCGCGGCCCTCGAACCGCACCGAGCCCGCCTCGGCGAGCTCCAGGGCCGCCGCCATCAACAGCAGAGTCGTCTTGCCGGCGCGACGCTTGCCGTAGACGCCCAGGGTCTCACCCGCGTAGAGATCGAAGCTGACGTCCACGAGCGCGCTCTTGCGAACGCCACTCCGCTCGCGGCCCGATCGCACGCCCGCAAACGACAGCAGCGGCAACATCCGCTCAGCATACGGCGAGCCTTTCACCGGCTGCGACGCCCATCGCGCAGGGCTTCGAGCATCTCGCGCACCTCCTCCAGGAAGCCGAGCTGCGCCGTCCAGTATGCCAGCTCGCAATCTCGCGCCAGCACCCGCGTGGTCGTACGCCAGTCGTGCACCGGCAGCCCGTCGTCGCGCAGCTCAGCGATCTCATCGCTGATGAACTGCAGGCTCAGCGCCTGCTTGGAGCACCATCCGATCCGCTCCTTGACCAGCTCGATCAGCCGTGGCGCGTCGCTGCGGCTGCAGACGACCAGCCGGGTGAGCAGCTCGTCGTGGATCTGCGGGGTCGGCAGCGGAGAGCGCAGCCACTCACGCAGATGCTCCAGGCCACGGTCGGTAGCCCTGTATCTGACGACCATGCGGCGTGGAGGGCCGCCGGACGAGGCCCCGGGCGGCAGCGACTCCACGAACCCCGACCGACTCAGGCGATCGAGCATCACATTGACGAACTGTGAGGACACATCCGAGCCGGGGAGCCCGTGCTCCACCGCCCGACGGAGAGCAGCCGCATCCAACGGCCCGCCGGCGAGAAAGCCGATCAGAGCATCCTGGAGGCGCGACCAATCCCTGGTCTGCTCCTCGGCCGTCGCAACCTGACCCAAATTCATCCACGACCTCTCGATCCTCAAGCCCCACGTAGACCCAGCGGCTTTGACAGTACAGCCAGATACAGCGGCCAGGCAATCGCGCGGAATCCTTCTCCGGAGGATCGACGTTAATTCGATGCTTCTATCCGTACCATCGGGACTTCAGTTAGCCGGAATTGTTTCCGACTCAGCGCCCTCGCGGCGCCCGCGGCGCCCGCTGCGCCCGCTGCGTCGCTATCTGCCGGGCGTGCTCACCCTTGCGACGCGAAGCAGGACCGTCGATTCGCCCGGCACCTGCGCCGATATCGCGCCGGTCGAGGTCGTCGTGCCGTGGGACCAGAGGTTGCGGAGCCGGTAGCGGGACGCACGCGGCATTCCGATCGCGGCGGCGGTGGTCGCGATGGTCAGCTTCTTGGAGCCGACGTTCAGCAGCGCAACCGCGCGCTGCCCGCCGTAGAGCGACTTGACCCACACCTGGCCTTCGCCGCTGGTGGAGAGCAGCCGGCCCTGGATGCCCGCGGGGTCCTGGTCGATCGCTATGACTTCGCTGTTCTCCACAGCGCCGAGACTCGCCCGCGTGATCGTCGTGAGGTTGTCGCTGACCATCAGCGGCGCGGCGAGCATCGACCACATGCTCATCTGCGTCCTGAACTGCGCTCCGGTCAAGCCCTGGTCCGGCGCCAGGTAGTCAGGGTCGTTCCAATGGCCCGGCCCGGCCGCTTCGGGGTGCGCCGCGTCGGCGTCGAGGTTGCGCAGCACGCCCGCGAAGCCGACGATCCCGGGAAAGCCGATGTCGGTGTCGGTGCGCCAACTGTTGCCGTCGCTGGGGCCGAAGCTGTAGGAGGTGAAGGCCGATTCGCCGTAGGGCGGCTCACCTTCGACCTGGCCCGGTTCCCTGAAATCGCATATGTCCAGCAGCATCGGGCGGTGGCTGGAGTTGTGGGTGAGCGCCCGATCGAAGGCGGCATACGCCTTGGCGGGATTCAGGTGCATCTTGCCGCCGCCGCAGAAGTCGACCTTCACCGCGTCGAATCCCCAGGCGGCGAAGGTGTTGGCGTCCTGCTGGTAGTGGCCATAGCTGCCCTGGCCCGATCCGCCGCAGCCATCCCTGCCGGCGTCGGTGTAGAGGCCGACCAGGAAGCCGGCCTTGTGCAGAGTGCTGGTCAACCACTTCATGCCGTGCGGCCACTGCGCGCTGTCGACCGTGATTTCGCCCTTGGCGTTGCGCTGGCCCTGCCACCAGCCGACGTCCAGCCACACGTAGCGGTAGCCGGCCTTCTGCATGCCGTCCGCGATCATCTGGCTGGCCTGGGTGAGCACGATCGACTCGTCTATGCGCGGGCCGAGCGCCAGATATGTGTCCCAGCCCATGTACGGCGTCGGCGTCAGTACGGTGGGCGTTTCCGGCTCGGTCGTCGCGGTGGCCTTCGCGGACGGCGCGGCCGGCTTGGACGCGGGCACCGCCGCGGCGGGAGCGGCGCCGCAGAGCAGCGCCAGCGCTCCGGCGACCGTTGCGATGCCTGCCGCGCGCAGCCTCACCGGCGGCGCCTTGCCCCGTGCGCATGCCCGGCACGCGCACGACGGCCGGACCGGGCGCGCGCCGAGACAACCCCCACCTTCTCTTTGGCGAGCGTCGCGCTGAGCACGCCGATCACCGTGCCTTCGACGGTCAACTGCGCAGAGAGGCGCTTGTATTGAGAGACCAGGCGCCTGCCGGTCGCGTTCAGGCGCATCGAGATCACGCGCTGCCTGCCCCTGGGGACGCTCGCCTTGCGGACGAGCAGGGTCACAGGCCGCGAGCGCACGGCGCGCGAGCGCTTGGCGGGAGCCCGTGCCGTGACCGCGAACAGCCTGTTGCCGCGCAGCATCTCGACCGCGGTCAGACGCAATTCGAGCTTGCATCCCGGATCGGCCGCCGGAGAGCAGCTCACGGGAAGCTGCAGGATGCTGCCCACGATGCGGGCCGCGCCGATCGTGGTCTCGCCGACGGCGGCGGGCACGCCTTCCGCCGGCACCGCCACGAAGGCGCTGCGCGCGCTGGCGCTGCCTGCTTCGTCGGTGGCGATCACTTCGCACTGCAGATGCTGGCCCACGTCGGCGGAGCCGATGTGGTAGATCCGTTTCGTCGCGCCGGGGATCGGAGCGGCGTCCCGCCACCAGGCGTAGGCGAGCGTGGCGGTGCTCGGGCCGTGGATTCCGGCGTTGCAGGCGAGCCTGTCGCCGTCGGCGGGCACACCGGTGATGTACGGCTCGGGATGCACCAACGGCACGCTTGGCGCGGCCGTGGTCGTGAACGTGCCGTCGGCGCCGGCGGCACGTCCTGCCGCGCTCGAGGCGACCAGCCGGTAGTGGTAGGTCGTGGCGGGCGCCAGCCCGGAGAGGGTCGCCGACGCCGCGACTTCCGCGCTGCCGGGTCCCGGCGCGACGGCGCAGGGCGCGGTCGCTCCGTAGCCGGCGCCGGTGCCGTATTCGAAGGCGCAGCTTGTGAGCGGCACGTCCTCTGGATCGACCTTCCCGGAGATCGTCGCGCCGGTGCGCGTGACTTCTGAGGGTCCGCCGGTGGACACGGCCGGCGCCGGCAGTCGGCCGACCGCGACGCTGCCGTCAGACTCCCCGACCGCGCAGAGCCCTTCCGCGACGCAGGAGATCGCGGTCGGAGCGCCGCCAACCGTCGAGGCGTTCCATCCGGGGAGCGCGCCGGTCGGGTTGTCGCTTGCCCAGGCTTGGCCCCCGCGTTCGATCGCGACGCACAGCCCTGTGGAGCTGCATGAGACGCCCGTCAGCGGGCTGAGGCTGAGAAGCGTCGAGCTCCAGGTGGCCGGCGGCGAGCCTGCGTCGGCGCTCGCCATCGCGTTGCCCGATTCGCCGACGGCGGCGCAGGTGGAGGCGCTTGCGCACGAGATGCCCGCGATCGGACTGCCGGACGCGAGCTCGTCCACGATCGACTTCGGTCCGGCGATCAGACGGCCGTCGGCCGCGCCGGCGACGCACAGCGATTCGCCCGCGCAGGAGACAGCGTTCAGCGCCGTGGCGCCGGCGATGTTCACCGGGCTTCCCCACGGGCCGCTCGGAGTCGCGCTCGTCAGCAGATCCCCGGCCGCGTCGACCGCGGCGCAGAAGCTGCCGCTCGGACACGAGACACCGGTGATCGGTTCTTCGTCGATCGCGGCTTTGGCAGTGGTCCACCCGCCGCCGCCCAGGCCGCCCGTGGCGAGATCCGGTTCTCCGGACCCGACCGCCACGCAAAGAGATGCGGATGCGCAGGAGACGGAGTCGAAGGAGCCGGCCGGCGCCCCGGAGCTGGGCACGACCGTGCTCCAGGGGCCCGAGCTCGGATTGCCGACCATCACGCTCCCGGATTCGTCCACGGCGGCGCACGCGGACGCGCTGACGCACGAGATGCTCACGATGGCGCTGCCTCCGGCCGGGGCGACCGCCTGCGGCGCGGACCAAGAAAGCGTCGCCGCCGCGCGCGCGGCGCCGGGCGTCGCCGAGAACGCGATCGCCGCGAGCGCGATCGCTGCGAGCGCGATGCCCAGGCACAGCGAGAGCCCACGGAAGCCGCGGCTGATTCTCAGACCCACAGCAGCAGGCAACTCGTCACGGACAGCGAGGTTGCGGTCATGGGCGGCATCGTGTCAGAGGTGTGGCGTCTGGCGTGCCGCTTCGAGCGGGCCGAGGCGCCCGACAGCGCAGACGCGCAACGTGGCGGGAACCATATGCCGCGCGTGCGGCGACCTTGTGAAGAGTCTGGAATCGGACAACGGCTCAGGGCGTGCGCGCGGCGGCAAGCGCGTCGGCGAGGATCAGCCGGTGGTCGAAGGCCAGATCCGGCAGGTCCTCCGCGGGGAACCAGCGCGCGTCGCGCGCGTCGTCGGCGCCGGCCACGGCCTCGCGCCTATCGACCCGGGCGAGGTAGACGACCGAGACCGTCCAGCCGCGAGGGTCGCGTCCCGGCGTGTCGTACACGCCCAGGAGGTCGAGACCGGCGACCTTCAGGCCCGTCTCCTCGGCAAGCTCGCGCGGCGCGGCGCTCGCCACCTGCTCACGCTCCTCGACGAAGCCGCCGGGCAGCGCCCAACGCCCCTCGAACGGCGGGTTGCGCCGCTGGATCAGCAGCACCTCCGGCGGCTCGCCGGCGGTGAGCACGACCACGTCGACGGTGAGCATCGGCCGGGGATAGGCATCCATGCCGCCCGAGCATACGCGCGGCGGCCACCGAACGCTCGCCACGGACGCCGGCGCGTCGAGCACATGGGCGCGCGTCGCGCCGCCCGCCCGCGGACGTGTGCCTGCGGACGGGCGGACGAACGGACCGCGTGGCGCCTACGGCAGAACCGCCTCGATCTGGGAGGCGAAGTCTTTCTGGCCCTTGGTGTTCGGATGGTAGGATTCTGACAGTGGGTTGGATTGGCCGTTCAGCCATTCTTCAGACGAGCAGATCTCGTGCGACGAGAATGCGCTGCGGGGGTCGACGAATTTGAAGCCGTGCGCTTCCGCCCTGGCCTTGATCACTCCATCGAGCAGGTCGGCGGAGTGGTTGAGCTCCTTCTCGTGTTCGGAGGTGAGGAAGTTGACGTTGCAGGTCGTGCCTTCCGAGGTGAACAGGCGCGGGTAGCCGAGCACGACCACAGTCGCGTTCGCGGCTTTCGACCTGATGTCGCTGTAGGTCGTGTTGAGGCGTTCCGGCAACGTGTGTTCGATGAAGTAATCCGCTTCTTCGATCGATTCCTGACAGGTGAAGTAGTACAGCGCGCAGCTCAGCATGACTTCGCTGAAGCCGGCGTCGTTGCCGCCGATCGTGATGGTGACGAGGCTCGTGGAGCTGCTCAGCGTCCCGAGCTGATTGCTGTCCACTTCGCTGGTGGTGGCCCCTGAGCAGGCCTTGAAGCTGAGCGTGTAGCTCTTCGCCGAGGCGATCAGCGGCGGATAGGCGTAGGGACTGCGGTCGCAGCTTCCTTCTTCTTCGTAGAAGACGCGCGAGCCCACGCCAGATGAGTATGAATCTCCAAGCGCGACGTATTGCGATGCCGCGGCGGCTCCCGCGACGGCACACAGCACGCCAAAGCACAGCACGACCAATCCGACGATTCGGCGCAGATTGCCCATCGTCTGCCTCCCTTTCTATTCGTTTTGGACCCTATGCGCGCGCCGCGCCTGACGGCGCGCGAAGGCAACGTAGCGGCCGTCCTCATGCCGGTCAAAAAGGAGATACGCACACGATCCCTCGGACTTTGTGATCCTTGGCACTACGAATATCGATACCCCGACAATCGCACTACCGACGGGGAAAAGCAGCCATTCGCTCGGCCGCGAGTATCCGTGCGCGACATCCAACTCTCAGAAGCATTGTGTCTCTCACTGCAACGTCGCGAGCGGCGGCGAGCGTTTGGTCCCGCGTGCCGGGCGGGTATGATTGCCTAGGCAATGCCCAGGCAGAAGCCTCACGATCTATCTCTAGGCGACGCAGCGGCCGCGCTCGGCGTGAGCGTCGACACGCTGCGCCGCTGGGACCGGGCCGGCAAGCTGCGCACGCACCGCGACGACAGCAACCGCCGTCGGGTCTCGGCGGAGGAGGTCGAGCGGCTGAGCTCCTCGCCACAGCGACACCAGACGGGTACGCGCAACTCGGCTCGCAATCGCTTCGCGGGGGTCGTGCGCTCCGTCGAGGCCGACGGCGTGATGGCGCTGGTGGAGATCGAGGCGGGCCCGTTCCTGGTGACCGCCGCGGTCACAAAGGACTCGGTGCGGGAGCTCGGCCTCGCGCCCGGAGTACAGGCGACGGCGTTCGTGAAGGCGACCTCCGTGATGGTCGAACGGACTTGAGAGAGAGGCGGAGACCCACGATCGCCGCCGCCGCGGCGCTCGCCGCCCTCGCGCTCGCAGGCTGCGGCGGCGCGGCCGCGACCGGCGGCACGACGTCCGCCCGAGCGGCGGCCAAGGGCTCTGTGTCGGTGCTCTACGCCGGCTCGCTGGAGGACTTCATGGAAGAAGACCTCGGCCCAGCGTTCACGAAGGCCACCGGATTCGGCTTCGAAGGCTTCGGCGGCGGCTCCGAGGAACTGGTGGCGCAGGTCAAGGGCGGGGTGCGCCGTGGAGACGTGTTTCTGAGCGCCGCGCCCTCCGCGGATGGCGAGCTCCAGGGCGCGAGCAACGGCGGCTGGGTCTCGTGGTACTCGACGTTCGCCGTCTCTGCGCTCGTGCTCGGCTACAACCCGCACACCGACATCGGCAGGGAGCTCGCCAGAGGAGTCCCCTGGTATGAGGCGATCACGCGGAAGGGCGTCCTGGTCGGCAGGACCGACCCGAAGCTCGACCCGAAGGGCCGGCTCACCGTCGAAGCGATCGACGCGGCGGCCGGCAGGCTGCACGACTCCGCGCTGACCAAGGCGCTGAAAGGCTTCCCCGTGTTCCCGGAGACCGCGCTCGTCGGCCGCCTGCAGTCGGGCCAGCTTGACGCTGGCTTCTTCTACGCGGTCGAGGCGGCCGCCGCGAAGTTCCCGACCGTCTCGCTCGCCCCGGTCGAGAGGTACGCGCGGTACACGATCAGCATCCTCGAACGCCAGACCGACTCGAGCGGCTCGGAAGCGTTCGTGCGCTACCTGCTGAGCCCGCGGCGCGCGGACTCTCTGAAGAGGAGCGGCCTGGTCGCCATCAAACCGCAGTTCCACGGCCGCACCTCCTCTGTGCCGGCCGGGCTGCGCAACGACGTCGGCGCCGGCTGACCGGCTCGGGCAGGCACGCGCGGTGGGCATGGTGCGCCGGTGAGCTCGCGAATCCCGCTGCGGGCGAGCGATCCTCTGCCGTGGCTCGGCGGACTGCTCATCCTCTATCTGCTGGCGCCGATCGTGGCGTTCGTGGTGCGGCTTGGCGGTGGCGTCTCCTCAGCGCCGGGCATGTTCTCGGCGCTGCTCACGTCGCTTCTCACCGCCACGATCACCGCCACGATCGTGGCCGTGCTCGGCACGCCGCTTGCCTATCTGCTCGCGCGCAGCCGGGGCGCGATCTCGCGGCTGCTGCTCGCCCTGATCGCGCTGCCGCTCGCCCTGCCACCGCTGATGAGCGGGATCCTGCTGCTCGACGTGGTGGGCCCGCTCACCCTCCCCGGCGAGATATTCGGCGGCAAGCTGACCGACAGCTACATCGGCATCGTGCTGGCGCAGACGTTCGTCGCCGCGCCATTTCTGATCATCGCCGCCAGAGCCGCGTTCGCGGCCGTGGATCCGGCTCTGGAGGATGTGGCCGCCACTCTCGGCCACGGGCGCATGGCGCGCTTCGCGAAGGTCGCCGTGCCGGCGGCGCTGCCTGGCATCGGCGCCGGGCTGATGCTGACCTGGCTGCGCGCGTTCGGCGAGTTCGGCGCCACTCTGATCCTCGCCTACCACCCGTACTCACTGCCCGTCTTCACCTACGTACGCTTCGACGAGACGGGTCTGCCCGCGACGATGGCGCCGATCGCCGCGGCCCTCGCCGCCGCCCTGATCGCGCTGCTGGCCGCGCGGCTGCGGCTGCCGCTGCCGCTGCCGGCGAGTCCGGGGCCACGGCGCGGACGTCGCCGGGCGCGCATGCCGGCTGCGCGACCGGCCGCCCCGCTCTCCCCGGCGCCGCTCGACTTCGCCTTCAGCAAGCGGCTCGGGAGCTTCTCGCTGCGCGTCGCCGCCGCCCCGGCCTCCCCGCGGCTGGCGCTGCTCGGCCCCTCGGGCGCAGGCAAGACGCTGACGCTGCGGCTGCTCGCAGGCCTGGTGGAGCCCGACAGCGAGTCGCATCTGCTCGCCGGGACGGAGGCGCTGCACGCGCTCGCCCCGGAGCGACGGGAGATCGGCTACGTGCCGCAGCGGCCGGCGCTGATGCCCCGCCGCACCGTCTGGTGGCAGGTGACCCTCGGCGTGCGCGCCGACCCGGGACTGGCAGCCTGGTGGATCGAGCGCCTCGGACTGGATGGCCTGCAGGACCGCTATCCCGACGAGCTCTCCGGCGGCCAGCAGCGCCGAGTCGCGCTCGCCCGGGCGCTTGCGACCCAGCCCCGGGTGCTGCTGCTCGACGAGCCGCTCACCGGGCTCGACGCGCCGGTGCGCGACCGCCTGCGTCGCGATCTGCGCCGGCTCCAGCGCGAACGCAACCTCTGCACGGTGATCGTCACCCACGACCCCGAGGAGGCGGCGTTGCTGGCCGACGAGATCGTCGTCCTCGGCGAGGGGCACGTCCTGCAGGCCGGCACGCGCGAGTCGGTGTTCGCCGCTCCCCGCTCGCAGCATGTCGCCGGGCTGCTCGGCATAGCGAACGTCCACCAGGCCGTGAGCATCGCGCCCGGTCGCATCCGCGCCGGCAGCGTCGAGATCGCCATCGCCGATGATGAGATGCCGGCTGGAACGCCGGTCTCCTGGTGCATACGTCCAGAGCGCATAGCGCTCGACGGTGCAGGCAGCTACGAGGGCACCCTGGTCGATGACGTCGACCTTGGCAGCGCCCGGGAGCTGACGGTTGCGCTCGGGAGCGAGCTCGAGCTGGCGGTTCGGACCGCCAGCCGCGAGCCTCTGCGGCTCGGCGCCCCGGTGCGGCTGCACATCGCCCCGCGGGACGTGTCCGTCTGGGCGGTCGACCAGGCTAAGCTGCGCCCATGACCAGGGATGAATGGATCGCCGCATTCGCCGTCGCGGCGGGGGTGCAACGACCCTCTCCCGATGAGATCCGCGAGCTGCTGGACCTCGCCGGGACCGCTGCGCACGCCTCCGAACGTACGGCGGCTCCGCTCGCGTGCTGGATCGCGGGGCGCTCGGATCTCTCGCTCGCACAGCTTCGCCAGGCCGCCGAGCAGGTCGCGTCGCAGACCGACGAGCAGCCTCGGTAGCGCCGGTCCCTGCCGCCCCGCCGGCGCCGATCAGGTCGCGGAGCGGCTCTCTGCCGGGGCGATCCCCTCAACGAGCATGTGCAGGCCGGCATGCCGGACCCTGCCCGGGGTGAGCCCCGCCGCCTGCATCATCTGATGAACGTGGTCGGGGCTGCGCTCCCTGCCGCCCTCGCAGGTGGCGAGCATCAGCAGGTCGGCCATCGAGCTGATCGGGCTGGGCCTGTCCGGCTCCAGGTGCTGGTCGATCGCGACAAGCCGTGCGCCCGGCGGCATCGCCGCGGCCAGGCCGCCCAGGATCTGTGCGCAGGACTGATCGCTCCAGTCGTGCAGGATCCACTTCAACACGTAGACGTCCGCCTGCGCTTCGATGCCGCCGAACAGGTTCGCCGGCTGCCGCGTGACCCGATCCAGCACCCCCTGCGCGCGCAGGAAGGACTCGGCGTCCTCCAGCACCCCCGGCGCGTCGATCAGCACGCCGCGCGCGAGCGGTCGGCGCGCCAGGATCGCCGCCAGCAGCGTCCCGATCCCGCCCCCGACGTCGCAGATCACCCCCTGCCGCGGCCAGGGATAGGCACGCGCCAGCGCCCCGACGTCGATCGTGGTCAGTTGCCGCATCGCCTCGCCGAAGCGGGCTCCCTCGTCGGGGTGCTCGGCGAAGTAGTCCCAGATCGAGTTGCCGAAGGCGAGACGATGCCCGGAGGGCTGCTCGCCGCCGCGTAGCTGCCCCTCGAGCTGACCGTAGGCGGCGAGGTTCATCGCGGAGGTCTGGTAGGCGGCCCATGCGGCGATCGAACGCGGATGATCGCCGCGCAGCGGACCTCCCAGGCGTGCCAGGCGCACTCTCCCGCTGCCGTCCAGCTCGACCAGTCGCGCGGCATCGGCGGCGCCGAGCACTCGCAGCGTCACCTCCGCTGAGAGCCCGAGCCGGCGAGCCAGCTCGCGCGCGTCGTGCCGGCCCGTCCCGATCGCGTCCGCCAGCCCAGAGGTGACGAGCACGCCGGCCAGCCTGGCGCGCTGCATCCCGGCAAGGTGATCCCAGAGCGCCGCCTCCGCGGGCATCATCCAATCGGCGAGCGCCTGCACGCGACGTCGCAGGCCAAGCCCGAAACGAACCGCGGCGTGCGGCACGGGGTAGGAAAGCAGCGGCACGGCCGCCACAGCTTACGGCGCACGCAGGCGCTCGGTCAACGAAGCATGTTCGGCTCCCTGGACGCCCGCCGCGCCGGGTTGGCGCGGGCGCCTCTCACAGGCCGGAGCCGCTCTCGACGCCAGCGAGGTCTCGTCTCGGCGTCACGGCGGCCGCAAGGGTGCTACAAGCTAGTTGTCGTGTCAGCATCCACGGACAGCCGCGCGCTGCTGCAGCGCATCCGCGACGCCCGCGTCCCAGAGCGCCACTTCAGGTGGCTCTCGCTGCTGACGCTGATCTCCCTGGTCGCGCTGATCGGCAGCGGCGGGTGGGTGCGGCTCTCCGAATCCGGGCTCGGCTGCCCGACATGGCCCAAGTGCTACTCCAACCAGCTCGCGGCGCACGACACCTATCACGCGCTGATCGAGTTCATAAACCGCTGCGTGATCACGACCGTAGGCGTGCTGGTCGTGCTGACGCTGATCGCCGCGCTGCGACGCCGCAACCCCCGCCGCGACCTGAGCTGGCTAGCCGTGGGGCTGGTCGTCGGGTATGTCGGCGAGGCGGTCCTGGGCGGCATCACCGTGCTGCTCAAGCTCGCGCCGGAGCTCGTGGCCGCGCATCTCATCCTCGCGATGCTGCTGCTGGTGGACGGCGTGGTGCTGCACTGGCGCGCCGGCGATGGCCGCCCCGCCGGGGAGCCCACGCAGCAGCGGGCGCCAATCGTGGGAATCGAGGTGCGCCGGCTGGGACAGGTTCTGCTGGCGGCGATCACAACGGTGATCGTGCTCGGCACGGTCGCGACCGGCAGCGGTCCGCGCGCGGGCAGCCCGGACACCAAGCGCTTCCCGTTCAAGTTCTCCTCGACCGTCGAGCTGCACGCCGTGGTCGGCATGTTCCTCTTCGGCCTGGTCGTGGCCTCCTTCTTCGTGCTCAGGGCGACCGGCGCCTCCGAGCGCCTGCGCAAGCTGCACCTCCGCCTGCTCGGCCTGATGGCGCTGCAGGGGATCGTCGGCTACATCCAGTACTTCACGAAACTGCAGATCGATCTCGTCGAGGTCCACATCATCGGCGCCGCGCTGCTGCTGATCGCGCTCGTGCGCTTCAACCTCGAGCTCGGCCCGCCGCGCGCCCCGAGCTACGACCGCGCGGAGGAGCGCACCCCCTCCACGATCGCGCTGCCGACCAGGTCGGCGGCGAGGACCTCGACCGCGTCATAGGGGGCGGCCGCCGCGCCGGTGGCCATGCAGAAGATCGTGTCGCCGTCGTACATCGTGTGCGCGGGACGGATCGCGCGCGCGATCCCGTCGTGAGCCACGGTCGCGATCCTGTTGGCCTGTTCCTTGGTGAGCGTCGCGTCGGTCGCGACCACGCCGATGGTCGTGTTGGCGCCCACCAGCAGGCCGGCGCTGCGATCCCAGGCCGCCGGCGGCGCCACCCACTCCTGGGACTCCTGGTCGAAGATCCCTCCCACGCTGTTGACGACCATCAGAGCCGCGACGCTGGCATCTCCCGCCTTCCCCACCGCGACGCCGAAGCCGCCGGGACGCGCCTGCGAGCCGCCGCCACCCTTGGCCACCGTGGCGCCGGTGCCCGCCCCTACCGCCCCGACCTCCGGCGTTCGCGTGGCCGCCAGGCAGGCGGCGTGACCCGCATCGCGGTCCGGCCGGGCCAGCGGGTCGCCCGTCGGCAGGTCGAAGATCACAGCGCCGGCCAGAATCGGCACCCGCACCGAGGCCAGCTCGTAGCCGCAGCCACGCTCCTCCAGGTAGCGCATCACGCCGGTGGCGGCGTCGAGGCCGAAGGCGCTGCCACCGGTCAGGAGCACGCCGTGCAGATGCTGCACAAGCGTTCCGGGCCGCAACGCGTCCGTGCCCAGCGTGCCCGGCGCGGCGCCGCGGACGTCCACGCCGCCGACGGCACCGGCGGGAGCGAGCACGACCGTGCAGCCGGTCCGGCCGACCGGGTCGCTCCAATGCCCGGCGAGAATGCCCTCGGGCAGCGGATCGGGTCGCCGCGCGCTCATCCGCTCGCCGCGCCGCGCGCGGCAGGCAACGGACCAGCGGTGAGCTTCGCCGAGGCTGGCACCTCCCACTCAGTGTAAAGCCGCGCGGGCTCTCACGGCAAACTGCGCTGGCGCCGCCGGAATGGAACTGGTTGCATCGGGGAGGCAGCGGCAGGCAGGAGCACATCGATGCCCACAGCGAAACAGACTGAGACCACGGCCGCGCGCCTGACGCCGGCAGAGCGCGCGAGGCTCGGCAAGGAGGCCAGGCGCGCATGCCCGCGCTCCGCTCACGCGACCTTCCAGCCGGCCCCGCGGCGGCCGGACCCGGTCAAGCTGCTCGAAGGCCAGGCCAAGAGCCGCGTGCAGGAGCTCGTGCCGATCCGCTACGGGCGGATGCTCGTCTCGCCGTTCACCTTCTACCGCGGCGCGGCCCTGATCATGGCAAATGACCTGGCAGGCACACCGGCCTCGGGTTTCACGGCGCAATGCTGCGGCGACGCGCACCTCTCCAACTTCGGCGTCTTCGCCTCACCCGAGCGCAAGCTGATATTCGACATCAACGACTTCGACGAGACCCATGCGGGCCCGTGGGAGTGGGACGTCAAGCGCCTGGCTGCCAGCATGGCGATCGCCGCCCAGGATCGCCAGTTCCCCGTGCAGGCGCAGGAGCAGATCGTGCTGGCCACCGTCGGCGCCTACCGCGACGCGATGACCCGGTTTGCGGGCATGAGCAACCTCGATGTCTGGTACGCGCATCTCGACATCGAGGCGCTGTTGGGTGAAGTCGCGGATCAGTTCAAGCCGAAGATGGTCAAGCGCACCCAGAAGGGGCTGGCCAAGGCGCGCACGCGAGACAGCATGCAGGCCTTCTCCAAGCTGACGCAGACCGTGGACGGACAGACGCGGATCTCACCGCAGCCGCCGCTGATAGTGCCGATCGAGGCGCTCGCCGAGGCGGGGGGCCTCAGCCGCGAGGAGGTGTTCGAGCAGCTTCGGTCCTGGCTGGCGATCTACCACGACTCGCTCTCCTACGACCGGCGGGTGCTGCTCGACCAGTTCCACCTCATCGATTTCGCGCGCAAGGTGGTGGGCGTGGGAAGCGTCGGCACCCGCTGCTGGATCGCCCTGCTGTCCGGCCGCGCACAGGACGATCCGCTGTTCCTTCAGATCAAGGAGGCCGAGCCTTCGGTGATGGAGGCGTTCCTCTCACCCAGCGTCTTCACCAACCAGGGCGAGCGGGTGGTGGTGGGACAGCGCCTGATGCAGGCCAGCTCCGACATCTTCCTGGGCTGGGCGGCAATCTCCGCAGGCGCCGACGGCCAGCCGCGCGACTTCTACGTACGCCAACTTCGGGACTGGAAGGGCTCGGCGGAAATAGAGCAGATGGTGCCGGCGGGGATGACCGCATACGGCCGCCTCTGCGGCTGGACGCTGGCGCGCGCGCACTCAAGAAGCGGCGACCGGATCGCCATCGCGTCCTACCTCGGCAGCGGGCCGAGCTTTGAGCGGGCGATCGTCGACTTCTCACAGGCCTACGCGGAGCAGAACGCGCACGACTACGAGCTGCTGGCGCGAGCGGCGAAGACCGGCCGCATCCACGTTCAGGCCGGTCTCTAGCAGGCGGCACGTGGCCGACACGCGGCATCCTGGTGTCCGGCAGCGGGTATCCGGGCCGATGCGGATGCTGCTCGCTCCCGGCAAGCCGCTTGCGGCCTGGCTTGAGCGCCTGGCCTCCATGCAGTTCGTGGACCGCAGCGTGGGCATCGGGGCTCAGGCGTTCACCACGCTGATCCCGCTGATGATCGTCTACAGCGCGGTCGTGCCGCTCGCCGACGCGCGCGGCTTCGCCGACCGTCTGGTCCATTACCTGAAACTCACGGGCGCCGCGGCCGCGACGGTGCACCAGGCGATCGCTCCCCCGAGCACTGTGGCCGAGGGCGTCTCGGTGCTCGGCTTCGTCCTGCTGGTCGCCTCGGCGCTCTCCTTCGCGCGCGCGTTGCAGAGGATGTACGAGACGGCCTATCGCCTGTCCGCGATGGGCATTCGCGGCACGCCCTGGCACCTGCTCTGGCTGGCTCTGATCCCTGCCTACCTGACTCTGCGGCCGGTTATCGCCTCGCTCTCTGGCGGACTGTGGAGAGTCCTCGGCTCGATGGCCCTGGCCGCCGTCGCATGGCTGGTCACTCCCTACATCCTGCTCGGCAGGCGCATCAGCGGTCGCCGCCTGGCGCCCGGAGCGCTCTTCACAGCCGTAGGCATGACGGGGCTCGGCATCGCCACGGTCATCTATCTCCCGCACTCGCTGACGGCCTCCGCCCGCAACTTCGGGACGATCGGCATCGCCTTCGCGATCCTGAGCTGGCTGGTCGGCGGCGGCTTCGTGCTGACGGGCAGCGCCGCCGCCGGAGCGATTGCGCTCGAGCAGCTCGACGCCAAGCCCGGTCGGATGCTCAGGCCGCGGCAGCGCTCTTGAGCTGCTCGTCGAGCTCGGTGGCTTCCGCGTCGATCTGCTTTGCGATCCGCTGCTGAGCGCGACTGAGCGCCTTTGCCACCTCGGCTTCGATCTTCGAGGTGCCGACCACCACCAGCGCCGCCTGGCCGTCGTCCAGCAGCGTGCCGAGCTCGCGCACGTCCGAGCGCGACATGCCGCGCCAGAAGTGGCCGATCACCCCGCCGGCGCCGGCGCCGACCACGCCCGATGCCAGCAGGCTCGGCGGAAAGAGGATGCCCAGCAGCGCTCCCACGGCAAGCCCAGTCCAGGCTCCGTGCTGAGTCGGCTTCTCGTGCTTGTGCACGTGCACCTTGCCGTCCGCCTTGGTCACCACGGCGGCGTCGTAGGTGCCGACCAGCCCGGCGGCGTGCAGCGCCTTGAGATCCTCGTAGTCGGCGAAGGCGTCGTCCTCAGAGCCGTATGCGCCTATGAAGAGGAATGTTGGATTCTCTGCCATCTCGATCATTCCCTCACGAACTGCTCGCTGTGGATCGTCACTCCCCAGATCACGAGGCCGTCGATCAGCAGCAGGATCGCCGACCAGACCGGATAGGCCCCGATCGAGAGGAAGTTGAAGATGATCCCGCAGAACGCCAGGAAGACGGCCAGCACCGCGCCGAAGGCCATTCGCGCCGCCACGAACGCCGAGCCGATGAGCTGCAGCGCGCCGACGATGATCGCGACCCAGCCCCAGGTGTTCAGCGAGGACCACAGCAGTCCTTCGGCGGTGAAGTAGGACTTGTTCTCGAGGGCAGCGATTCCCCAGATGAGGTTCAGGGTTCCGGCGATGAGGAGATAGACGGCTACGAAGACAGCCCATCCGTGCGATGTGCGTTCTTGCGCCGCCACGGGTGTCATGCTCACGATCGATCCTCCAAGCGGTAGATGAACGACCCCAGTCTCCGCGGCGGAGGATGAGATGTCATCACCCGGCGAGCATGGTGTGAGGAGGATGCCGGGAGAGCCCACGGGGCGATTTCAGTAGTAAGCCCGGTGGGCTTCCGCAATCGCCGACATCAAGCTTCAGCAACGGGCACGCTCTCACGCCCCGACCTCCGTCCAGGTCCCGTGTCCGGCGCATAGCGATGCCAGGTGAGCCACGGACATCAGATGCAGCACGCGCCTCCAGGCCGCAGGCTCGCGCCCCCACGCTCGCCACGAAGATCCTCGCGCCACCCACGCCCTCCTACCTGATCATCCGCCGGCGCCTGCTGGACAGGCTCGACCGCGGAGCGCAGGGACCGCTGACGTTGCTCTGCGCGCCGCCGGGCGCGGGCAAGACCATTCTGCTCGCCTCCTGGCTGCAGACCCGGCGCCGGCCGGGACCCGTCGCGTGGCTCTCGTTGGACGAGGACGACAACGACGCATCGCGCCTGGCAGCCGACCTGCTGGGCGCCCTGCGCGCCGCGGGGGTGATCCGTCGCGGCAGCACGCTCGACCATCTGGCCCCGCCACAGGGTGCGCGTGCGGATGTCTTCCTGGCGATGCTCGTAAACGGCCTCGCCAAGCTGCGCGGTCCATTGCTGATCGCGCTCGACGATGTTCACGAGCTCGTCAGCCCGCAGGCCACCGGGATGCTCGACTTCCTGGTGCGCCACGCGCCGCGGCAATGCCGCCTGCTGCTCTCCGGCCGCGCCGACCCTCCGATCCAGGTCGAGCGGCTGCGCGTCAGCGGAGAGCTCAGCGAGCTCCGCGGCGTCGACCTCGCGTTCGACCGCGACGAGACCGGAAAGCTCTACCGGCAGATGGGCGTCGAGCTGTGCGATGCCGACGTCGAGGTGCTCTGGCAGCGCACCGAGGGCTGGGCCGCGGCACTGCGGCTGGCGGGGCTCTCGGCGCAGAGCCATCGCGAGCCGCAGCGCTTCGTGACCGAGTTCGCCGGCACGGAGCGAGCGGTCGCCGACTACCTCGTCTCCGAGGTGCTCGCGCGCGCGAGCGTCGAGCGGCGCGCGTTCATGCTGCGCACGAGCATCGTGGATTCGCTCTGCCCGGAGCTGTGCGACGCGCTCACCGGCGTGGAGGGAAGCGCGGTCCTGCTCACGAGCCTCGAACGCTCCGGCGCGCCTGTGGAGATGGTGTCCGCACACGGCCCTTGGTACCGCTACCACCCGCTCTTTCGCGAGCTGCTGCGCGCCAACCTGGGCCATGCTCAGCCCCAGGAGGTGCCGCTGCTGCACCGTCGGGCGGCGCGGTGGCACGAAGAGCAGGGCCATGTTCGTTCCGCGATCAGGCACGCGCTGGCCGGCCAGAGCTGGGAGCAGGCGGGCAGTCTGATCGAGGAGAACTGGCTCGACCTGTTCATCAGCGGGGCCTCGCGCTCGATGCGAGCGCAGATGGGCGGGCTGCCGGGCGAGGTGGTCGCCGCCAACCCGCGCCTGTCCGTCGCGTTCGCCGGCAGCCGCCTGGAGGACGGGGATCTGCGGGGCGCCGAGGAGTACCTGTCGCTCGCGCGATCGGACTCCGAGATCGAGGCGGACCCGCGGGCGGCGTCCGCGGTCGAGGCGGACCCGCGATCGGCGTGTTCGTTCGCCGCGGTCGCGCTGCTGCGCGCGCGGCTGCTCGGGAATGCCGCGCAGGCGAGGCTCTATTCAGGCAGGCTCAGCGAGCTGGCGGGGGCGCCCGGCGAGGACCGCTGGCCGTCTCTGCGCAGCTTCGCGCAGGCCAACCTCGGAGCCACCCTGCTCTGGACCGAAGACCTCGATTTCGCCGAGGCGAGCCTGCGGCAGGCGCTCGCGCTGGCGCGCGAGTGCGGGTCGGCGCACCTGGAGCTCGACTGCCGGGCGCAGCTTGCGTGCGCCGGCCTGCTCGGCGGCCGGCTCGACCGAGCCGAGCAGGCGGCTCTGGAGGCGCTGTCGCTGGCGCGCCGCCACGGCTTCGACGAGAGCCCGGCGGCTGCATGCGCCTATCTGGCCGCCGGCGCCGCGGCCTACTGGCGCGGCGAGCACGAGCGCGCCGAGGGGCTTGCCGGCAACGCCGTGAGCGCCGCTGCAGCGGCTTCGCTGAGCGTGCGGTTGGCATCCCGAGTGCTCCAAGCCGCCGCGCTGGCGGCCTGCGGGCCCAGGTCCGCGCGCGAGGCGATCGTGGAGCTCGACGCGGTCGGCGCGGCGCTCGCAGACCAGGCTCCGGCGGCGCCGGCCTTCCTGCGCGTCTACCTGGATCGGACCCGCGCGCGCACGATGCTCGCCGCCGGCGAGGCGCAGGAGGCGGCCGCGGGCGCGGTGCTTGCCGCGAGAGACGCCGATCCCGCCGCGCAGGCTTGGCTGCGGGTGCCGCGGGCCGAGGCCGCGCTGCGCGCCCGGCCCCGGCAGCCGGAACTCGCTCGGCGTCTGGCGAGATCGACCTGCGACGCGCCGACCGAGGACTCGCCGCGGCTGGAGCCGCGCCGCGCGCCCCAGGTCGAAGCCTGGCTGCTGCTGGCGCTGATCGAGCAGGAGGATGGCGAGCACGAGGCGGCCGCGCGAGCGCTCGAGCGCGCGCTCGATCTGGCCGAGGAGGAGCAGCTCTGTGCGCCGTTCCTGACGGACGGCGGGACCGCGGCACTGCTCGAACGGCAGGCGCAGTGCGGCACCGAGCATCCCGCGCTGCTGGAGGTCCTGCTGGATGGCCTCGGCCGACGGGCCGGCGCCACGGCGACGCCCGCGCCGATCGCCACGCCTCTCACCGAACGCGAGATGAAGATCCTGCGCTACCTGCCCACGATGCTCTCCAACGCCGAGATCGGCGCGGAGACCTTCGTCTCACTCAACACCGTCAAGACGCACCTGCGCAGCATCTACCGCAAGCTCGGCGCCAACAACCGCGCGGACGCGGTCGCCCGAGCGCGCTCGCTCGGGCTGCTGCCTCGGGGGATTCGGCGGCCGGCGGCGAGGCCGCGGGGCTGACGCGAGCGCACTCACCAACGACAGCGCCGTCAAGTCAGGTGATAGTTGCCGCGAGCGTCTCTGTGGATGCAGCGGAATCCGTATTTCCGATACTGACGGTCGTAGCGATGGGCGCAGAACTCGCCGCGACGCAAGCACTTCTGCGCTCCACCGATCACACCGTGAACGTAGCCGGACCGGCATGTCTTGGCGGCAGACGCGACGGGCTGCGCTGGCGGGCCAGCGGGCTGCGCAGGTGCTGCGACGGGCGCTCCTACCGCGAGAGCAAGGCTCAGGATGGCTGTCGCTGTGGCGATATGTCTACGCATGGGATCTCCTCATGCCGAGTGTTGCCTGAATGCCTGGATGATGATCGGGAGGGCGGAGGGATCGGCAAGGTCGAGGCCGCCAAGCTCATCCTCCGCGACCCACGCGAGCTCCGAGTGCTCGAGCGGCGCGGCGTTGCGCGGGCATCCGAGCCAGAGACTCGCCGCGTAGTAGGCGACATCGTAATTTGGCCCAGTCAGCCTTCCCAGCAGGGAGGCCGAGTCCGCGACGAGCGTGACGCCAAGCTCCTCCCGAGCCTCACGCACGAGCGCGGCATGTTCGGTCTCGTCCTGCTCGATGTGACCTCCGGGCAGGTCCCACCTGTCTGGCGCCCAAGCGCGCGTCGGACCTCGCCGCACCATCAGCACACGGCCGTCCTCGACCATCAACCCCGCCACGGCGCGATGGAATCCCCCGACCGGCGCGCGCACATCGCTGGTGATGATCAGCGGCGCCATTCACGGCAAGCATACCCGCCGGCTCGATCGCTCCAGGATGCGTCTGCGCGCGTTGCGCTTGGCCCGTGCCGGTATGAGCCGCGAGAGCTGAGAGCGATGCTCGGCGACCCACCGGTATGCATTCAAGCTGGCCCTGGAGCGGCTGCTCGCGTGACTGGCGACGCCGGCGGCCGGTCCCGGCGGGCAGACGCGCCCGTCACTGCTCCCGCCCCCGCAGCCGCCTGACCTCGACCAGCTCCAGCCCGAGCGCCTGGATGCGGTCGAGCAGGCCATGGAGCGCGGCCTGGTCGACCACCGGGCCGCGCAGCACGGTCTCGTTGGAGTGCACGGTCGCCTCCATGCCCGCGAAGACGCTCAGCACCTGCTCGCTCACCTGTCCCTTGACCCGGATCTCGTAGGCGCTTGCGACCACCACACGTCCTCCAGCATCCCGTCGCCGGCCACTACTCCTCCTCGGCGAAGACCTCACGCAGCTTCGCCTCGTCCTCCTTGGAGAGGTTGGTCTCCAGCAGCTCCGCTTTGGTGCCCTCGAACGCGCCCTGAACCCTGTCCATCACGGCGTCCGAGGTGAGCGCGAACAGGGCCGAGGTGCCCGGAGTCACCTGCGTGCGGACCCGCTTGATGAAGTCGTCGTCGATCCCGACGTCGGTGAGCGCGCCGCCGATCGCGCCGGCCGCCGCTCCGATCGCCATCCCGAACAGCGGGATGAAGAAGATCAGCCCGAAGAGCAGGCCCCAGAAGGCGCCGCCCAGAGCGCCGGCGCCGGCAAGGTTGTGAAGCTGCCGCGTGCGCGGCTTCTTGCTGGTCGGCGGCCAGGTCACGATCGCCGCGTCGTGGACCTTGATCAGCTCCTGGCGCCGCAATTGCTCAAGTGTCTTGACGGCCTGCTCCGCGCCGTTCTCGTCGGGAAACTTCCAAACCGTCAGCGTCGCCATCTGCGTCTCCTTGATCTCGGGTGCCTTCGATGTGGGCCATCGCCACGCTAGGCCCGCGCAGGATGAGCGGCCATCGCCCGGTGGGGATGAAGCGGACGGGAGGCGTCTCAGCCGAGCACTTCGACCACGCCGACGATCAGCAGGTAGACGCCGAGCACCGCCGCCACCAGCACCGCCATGTGCCGCCAGTGGCCGCCAAACCAGGCGTTGATCGCCTCCAGCACGTTCACCGTCCGCTCCCGGAAGGCGATCAGGAGCAGGATGGGCAGCTCGATCAGCCACAGCATCACCACGAGCATCTCGGCCAGATATCCGATCTGGGCCGCAGTCGAGGCGTGCGTGTCAACCATCGACTTGACGCCACCGACGAAGATCGGCGAGGGCACCACGTAGAGGATCAACGCCAGCACCAGGATGCCCCAGCGGCTCTCCAGGTAGCGAGCGGTCCTTGAGGGCGCGCTCTCCTGCGGCTCCTTCGCCGCCTGCGGGCGCCGCAGCCGTGCCGCGATCGCCAGCAGCACGACGCCGCCGAAGATGTAGAGCGCGGCGCTGGGCGTGCGCACCTGTTTGCTGGTCGCGCCCGCTTCGGTGAACAGCGCCAGAACCACCAGCCCGACCGCGAACACCGTGAAATACGCGGCAGCCACGAAGAGCAGCACCCGGAGCTGCACCTCGCTGCCGCGGCCCAACGCGATCACCGCCGCCAGTGCGGGCGGGTAGATCGAGGCCGCCAGGGCCAGCGATAGCGCTTCGGAAGGCAAGCCGTGCCGCTCACATGATGCTCGTTGACCCTCGCAACTGAACGGTGCGGCCGGGTGAGCGTGCATCGCCTCCGCGGGGTGATCCGGCGAGACGCCCGGCTCGGCCGCATCGGCTTCGCGCGCTACCGTGATGTGCTGTGTGCGGTGAGGGCGCTGCGGGCATGTTCGCCTCGGACAGAAGCGTGACGTCGCGGCTTGCGGAGATGGCCTGATGTCGTCCCCCGGCCAGCGGCGGCCTCGCGGCCGCGCAGGGCTGGTGATCGTGGTCGCAGTCGCGGCGGCGCTCGGCGGAGTCGTGGGCGGGCTGACCGTCGAAGCGCTCAAATCGAACCCGAGCGCGAGCAAAGAAGAAGCGGCGCAGAGAGCGACCCCGTCGCCCGCGTCCTGCTCGGTGACGAGCGTCGCCGACCGCGACCTGCCCGCGGTCGTGACCATCAAGGCTGAAGGCGAAGGCTCCCAGGGCGTGGGCTCCGGGGACGTGATCCGCTCTGACGGCTACGTGCTCACCAACAACCACGTGGTCGCCGCCGCCGCCAACGGTGGTCGCGTGCAGGTGATCTTCAACGACGGCAATACCGCGCCGGCCACTATCACCGGCCGCGATCCGGCTACGGACCTGGCGGTGCTGAAGGTGAACGGCGCGCAGGGCCTGCCCACCATCACCCTGGGCAGCGACCGGGAAGTGAAGATCGGCGCCCCCGTGATCGTGATCGGCGCGCCGCTCGGCCTCTCGAACACCGTCACCAGCGGAATCGTGAGCGCGCTCGACCGGACCGTCGCGGTGCCGGGCGAAGCCTCGCAGAGCGCGCTGCTGGTGGACGCGATCCAGACCGACGCCGCGATCAACCCCGGCAACAGCGGCGGCGCGCTGCTCAACTGCGCCGGCCGGCTGATCGGCGTGCCATCCGCGGGCGCCACGGTGCCCAATGAATCGGGCGAATCCAGCGGAGGCAGCATCGGCCTGGGGTTCGCGATCCCCGTCGATCTCGCCAAGACCGTCTCTGAGGAGATCATCTCCACAGGCAAGGCGACACACTCCTACATCGGCCTGCAGGCCGAACCTGCCCAGGGCGCGGACGGCACCCCGCGCGGGCTGCGGGTGGTGATCGTCGACCCATCCGGGCCGGCCCAGAAGGCGGGCTTGCGCGCCGGAGACCTGATCACCTCGATCGAAGGCGAGGCGGCCGGCAGCACCGACCAGTTGATCGCGCTGACGCTGACCCGACGCTCGGGCCAGACGCTTACGCTGGAGATCGAACGAGACGGTCAGCGCAGGAGCATCACGCTCACGCTCGGCCGCACCGCATAGAGCGCCGCGCGGGCTATTCGCCGCTTGCGAACATCGGCTCCATGCCGCGCGCGCGAGCCTCGCCGACGCTCACGATCTCACGCCCGAGCGGGAACAGCGAGACGGGAATCAGCTTGAAGCTCGCAAGGCCCAACGGGATGCCGATGATGGTCAGGCACATCAGCACCCCCGACACGAGGTGCGCGATCGCAAGCCACCAGCCGCAGAGCAGGAACCACAGGACGTTGCCGATCCCCGAGGCAACACCGGCGTCCGCCCGCGGCACGACTGTCCTGCCGAATGGCCACAGCGCAAACGCGGCGATGCGCAGCGAGGCTACGCCGAACGGGATGGTGATGATCAAGACGAAGCAGATCAGTGCCGCGATCGTGTAGCCGATCGCGATCCACACCCCCTCGAACACAAACCAGATGATGTTCAGCAGCAGTCTCACACGGCCAACCCGCTTTCGCCGCTTCCAGCGTAGTCTCGCGCGCAGGGGTCCATAAGGCCGTCGCGATCTGCTTGTGGCCTTCTACCGTCTCACCTCAGGTATTCGGTGATCGCCTCGGCGAGCCCTCTGGCCGCCTTGCGCTGGAAGGCCGCTCTGACCAGGCGCGAAGCATCGATCGCGTTGCGCATGTTCCCGCACTCGATCAGCACCTTCGGCACCGTGGTGAGGTTGAGCCCGGCGAGGTTGTCGCGGAAGGAGATCCCGCCGCTGCCGTCGTAGTTGCTGCGCGGCATGCCCGTGACGGCGGCGTAGCGCCTGATCACATCTGCTCCGAAGCGCCGCGAGGCGGCGATCACGCGGTCGTTGGGCCCGTCGGCCACCGGCTCCAGCACCGCGAACCCGCGCCCCTGGGGCGGGCCGCCGTCGGCGTGGATATCGATCGCCACGTTGGCATGCGCGCCGTCGAGGATCTGCGATCGCCGGTTCACGCACGGCCCCACGCCCGAGTTGGAGCCACGGGTCATCACCACCCTCGCCCCCTCCGCGCGCAGGTCGGCGGCAAGGCTCCGCGCGACTTCGAAGTTGAAGCTCGCCTCGGTGTACCCGCCGTCGGTTTCGGTGCCGGTGGTGTCGCACGTCTCCTCTTCGCGGCCATTCCAGACGAGGTGGTCGATGTAGGCGGGATCGGCGTAGTTGCGGCCGTTGTGGCCAGGATCGATGCCCACGATCTTCCCAGCTAGCGGCTGTGTCTGGGCATGGCCTCCGCTGCCGCCGCCGGGGCTGCCCGAGGTGTTGGCAGAGCTCGGATGAGGGCTCGCGCCGGTGCGGCCACGATCGGCAGCCAGGCGCCCGCCCACGCCGAGCGCGAGCAGGCTCACCCCGGCGAGCGCGGCGGCTGTCAGGACGATGCGCATTGCTCGCAACCAATCTACACGCCGCTGAGACGCGATCGCCCCTGCATACTGCTCGCTGGATGGCGGTCAGTGAGAGCACGATCATCGAGCGCGTGCGGCGCGTGCCGCCGGGCTACGTGACCACGTACGGCGACCTCTCGCCCGGTGCGCCGCGCCACGCGGGATGGGTGCTCTCGCGGTCGCCGGGTGGCGTCCCCTGGTGGCGTGTGGTGCGCGGCGACGGCACCTGGCCGAAGGGACGCCAGCAGCGTGAGCTGCTCACGTCGGAGGACGTGCCGATCCGCGGCCGGCGGGTCGTGATGGCGGAGGCGCGGATACCGCCGGAGGCGATCCTCTAGCGGGCTTGCCCGCTTCGACTGCCGCGATCGACCGGCATCTCCGCGACCGGCGCGAAGCGCCGAGATCATCCATCGCTGCCCACTGGGTGACGAGCGCCTCGTCTCGTTCAGCCGCGCGAGCGCTCGCCGCGATCGTCCCCGAGCACCCTGAAGCTTCCTTCGTGGAAGATCAGCGGTGGAGACGGCGCCAGGGGAGCGAGCAGGCTCTCCACTCTGACGACCACGATCAGATGGTCCCCGCCCTCGTGCACCGCGGTGATGGCCCCCTCGCACCACAGCGTCGCGCCTGCGATCCGGGGAACGCCGTGCGTTCCGGGCGACCAATCCACTCCCCGCCACTTGTCGGTCCCGGTCCGCGCGAACTGGGATGCCAGCCATTCCTGGTCGTCCGCCAGGACGTTGACGCAGATCTCCCCGGCGGCACGCAGCCGCGGCAGCGTCGTCGAGCTCGCCCCGGCAGAGAACAGAACCAGCGGCGGTGAGAGCGAGAGGCTGGAGAACGACTGACACGTCATGCCGACGGGCTCACCGGCCTCGATCCCAGTGACGACGACCACGCCGGAGGCGAATCGAGACAGGGCGCGACGGAAGTGAGCGGGATCGCTCGCGTCGAGCTTGCGCGTCGCCTGCGAGCCGTGCTCGCGACCCGCGCTCAGTTCCCCGGACTTTCGCGCCGCCATCACCTCAGCGTATAGGGCGGAGGGCGGCGGCTTAGAGTAGGCCCATGCCCACCGCGCAGCCGGCCGGCCTGCCCGGCCAGGATCCCCATGAAGCCCGCCAGATGGCGGAGTCCTTCGGCGCCGACCCCGAACGCTACGACCGCGCCAGGCCTGGCTACCCCGAGGCGATGGTGCGACGGATCCTGGCCGCCTCCCCCGGCCGCGAGGTTCTCGACGTCGGCTGCGGCACGGGCATTTCCGCCCGCGCCTTCCAGGCGGCTGGCTGCAGCGTGCTCGGCCTCGACGTCGACGCGCGGATGGCCGACTTCGCGCGCCGCGGCGGGCTGGAGGTGCAGGTCGCCGCGTTCGAGGCATGGGAGCCCGCGGGCCGCATGTTCGACGCTGTCATCTCAGGCCAGTCCTGGCACTGGGTGGACCCGCTGCTCGGCGCCGCCAAAGCGGCACAGGCGCTGCGCGCCGGCGGCCGGCTGGCGGTGTTCTGGAACGTGCAGCAGCCGCCGCCCGAGATCGCGGACGCGTTCTCGGAGGTCTACCGGCGCGTGGCGCCGGAGATGCCGGTCTTCAACCGCAGGGGCCAGGAGGCCGACCCCAGAAGGCCCTCCCCGCGCGTCGGCTACACGGCTCTGCGCTCCAAGGCGGCCGACGGCATGCGCCGGTCGGGCGGCTTCCAGGAGCCGCAGCAGTGGCGCTTCGACTGGGAGCGCCTCTACACGCGGGATCAATGGCTGGAGCAGGTGCCCACGTTCGGCGGCCACGGCCGTTTCGCGCCGGCCAAGCTGGCGGAGCTGCTGGCGGGCATCGGCGCCACGATCGACGCGGCCGGCGGCAGCTTCACGATGCGCTACGTCACGATGGTGGTGACGGCCGTGCGTGCCGATCCCGCCTGAGCAGGCTCCGGCCGCGAGTGGCCCTCAGCGCGGGCCGGGCGCGCTCCCGGCCCCCAGGCCGTCGAGCACCAGCGTCAGCGCGCGCGCCGCGGCGGCCGCCCGCGCGGCAGGCCCCTCGGCGCTCTCCATAGCCCCCTTGACCATCCCGAGCAGGAGGAAGGTGTCGTCCAGCGAGAAGTCGCGCCGCAGCGCGCCCGCGGCCTTGGCATCGCGCAGCGGGCGCTTCATCAGCTCGGCGATCTGCTTGCGGCTGCGCTCCAGCTCGGAGCCCACGCACGCGTCCTCGCGAGCGAGCTGGCTGAGGCCGTAGAAGCTGGCGACGCCTTCGACGAGGCTGCGCAGCAGCACGAAGAATGCATCCGGGTCTCCCGCGCACTCGGCTGCCAGCCGCGCGATGCGCTCGACCTGCTCGCCCAGGATCTCCGCGGCCAGCACCCTGCGGTCGGGGAAGTTGCGGTAGAGCGTGGCCTGGCCCACTCCCGCGCGGCGCGCCACCTCGCACATCGGGACCTCCGCCGACTCGGCCAGGAGCTCACGGGCGGCATCCAGGATCGCCGCGCGATTGCGCCTGGCGTCCCTGCGCTGCCCCTCGATCGGCGCCACGACTACCACGGCAGTCAGTTTACAACCGGACAGGCTTCTCCGAACCTGCCCGAGAGTCTCTGCTGGCCATCTCCACACCTCTTCCAAACAGGAAACGGAGATCCACTCCGGTCTTGTGCTAAAAGAACGGGGTCCTCGGATCGGACAGGGCTGTCCGGTAGAGCGATGCTCGATCGCCCGTCAAGGCTCGACCGGGGAAGCGCCCTGTAAAACCCTCACCTGCAAGGAGCGAGGCCGTGCACCCGCCCGCTGTGACATCCAGACCGATCGCGTGCAGTCCGGGTGGTGATCGCTGATGCGCCAGGGTCCGCTCGCAGGCCGCTATCCCGCCGTGGCCGCGATGGTGATGTTCGCGCTGATCCCCTACCTGGGTCTCTCCGCGGCGCTCGGCCCGCTGACGCCGATCATCGCCAAGCAGCTTCACACGAGCCTGCAGACGATGAGCCTCGGCTCGGGGCTTGGCAACGCCGCCTACGCCGTCGGCACGGTGCTGGCGGTCCAGTTCGCCCAGCACATGCCGCAGCGCAGGATGATGATCGGCTACGGCGTGCTGCTCGTGATCGGCTCCGTGCTGGCCGCCGCGGCGCAGAGCCCGGCCATGTACATCGCGGGCCACGTGCTGCAGGGCCTCTGCACCAGCCTGCTGCTGATCGCCGCGATCCCGCCGCTGGCGATCGGCTTTCCGGCGGACAAGATGCGCAACACGGCTGTGATCATGAACGTCTGCATCTTCGGAGCGGTCGCGCTCGGGCCGACGGTCGGCGGGCTGCAGGCCAACGCGCACGGCTGGCGGCCGCTGTTCTGGATCGTCGCGGGCATCGCCCTGATGGCGCTGCTGCTGGCGATCCTGACCTTCGAGGACGCGCCGGCCGCCGATCCCGACTCGCCACGCGACCTGCCCGCGATCGGGCTGGCGGCCGTCGGCTGCGTGGCGGCGTTCTTCGGCGCCTCCGAGCTGCTGACCCACCGTTTCCTTGACACGATGACGATCGTGCCGCTGCTCGGCGGGCTGGCGTGCATCGTCGCGCTGATCGTCTACCAGTACCGCGCCAAGCGGCCGCTGCTGACGATCCGCACGATGCTGAGCAGCTCGATCCCGGTGGCGGGAATCGTGGTGGCGCTGTTCGCGGCGGCCGCCTCGGTCTCGGCGACCGCGCTGACCGCGGAGGCGCTGGCCGCTCACTACAACCCCCTGCACCTGGGGCTGCTCTACCTGCCGGAGGTCGGCGGGGCCGCGATCACCGCCCTGCTGCTCGGCGCCGTGTTCGACAGGCGCTCGATTCACTATCTGCCGCTGGGGGGCATGATCTTCCTCGCGGCCGGGATCGTGGTCTTCCGCATCCAGGTGCCCTCCAGCGAAACGCTCACGTTGGTCGGCTCGGGGCTGACAGGCATCGGCCTCGGCGCGACCGTCGCGCCGGCGCTGTTCGTCGCCGGCTTCTCGCTGCCCTCGGCCAACCTCCAGCGCGTGTTCGCGATCGTGGAGCTGATGCGAGCCTGCGCCGCGTTCATGATCGCGCCGATCTTCGCCCACTTCGCCGCCACGGTCGGCGGCAGCCTGGACGCCGGCACCGGCATCGCGCTCTGGATCGGGGTCGGGCTCGCGCTCGGCGGCGCGGTGATCGGAATCGCGGTCTACGCGCTCGGCGGCGCGCGGGCGCAGACGCCCGACGTCGATCGCTTCCTGGCCGGCGAAGCGCCGGCCTGGTACTCACCACCGTTGCTGGCCAAGGTCCGGCCGCGCGTGCATGCCGGCCGCGCCGTCACCGAAAGCGTGGACTGACATGGCAACCAACCCCACACCCGCCACCCCGCCCGCCGGCCCGGTGCTCTTCGCCTACGACGGCTCCGAGCTTGCGCGGTACGCGATCCAGGAGGCCGCCCGAGAGCTCGCGAGCGGCCGCGACGCGCTCGTGGTCTGCGTGTGGCAGCCCGCCGACGTCGGATTCGTGCCGGTCGGCGAGCGCCACTTCAACGCCGCGCAGGCCACCGAAGTGCGAGCCGCCGCGCATGAGACCGCCGAGCACGGAGCCGCGGCTGCCCGCGCGGTCGGCTTTCTGCCGCAGAGCATCGCGGTCGAGGCCGCCCCGACGTGGAAGGGCATCGTCACCGTCGCCGAGGAGCGCGACGCCAGCCTGATCGTGCTCGGCTCCCACCGCCGCACCGGCCTGACGGGACGTCTGCTCGGCAGCGTCGCCGCCGCCGTCGTCTCACATTCGGGACGCTCGGTGCTGGTGGTGCACCGGCGGGACTGAGGGCTGCGCGGCGATTCAGTCGACAGGCGACGGCGGAATCGCGAGCGGCCCCACCCTGAGCACCGCCGGGTCATGCCCCGGCCGCACGTCGGCGCCGGCGTCGCGCAGGGCGCGCAGCCGCTCCGCCGATGCGCGCTGAGCGTCGAGGTCGTCGCCGAAGATCGGGAGCCGGTGATCGTCGAGGCCGGACGCGAAGTGGGTCACGTCCCCGCCGATGACGAGCCGCTCACCGACCTGGACCGACTGGTGGCCGGGGGTGTGGCCCGGCGTCAGCAGCAGCCGCACCGCGCCGTCGCCGAGCAGGTCGTGGTCGCCGTCGATCGCGATCACGCGCTCGGAGATCGCCTCGTAGTCGCGCGGAAGGTAGAAGTTCCTGGCGATCGCGGCACGATCCCGCGCGGCCTCCCACTCGCGGCGCTGGATAAAGACCGGCAGGCTCGGCGGCAGCAGCGCAAGGCCACCGGCGTGGTCGAAGTGCAGGTGGGTAAGCACCACCTTGGTCACCGTGTTGAGATCGACCTGCTCGTCTATGCCGGCGTCCATCTCCAGCCGGAAGGCACGCAGCGATTCGGCGCCGCCGTAGTGGCTCTCCGCGTCCGCGGCGGCGCCCGGGTGCAGGCCGGTGTCGATCAGGATCCGCTCCGTCGCGGTCTCGATCAGATAGACCGGGATCGGGAAGCGGACCTGACGGTCGAGATCCTCGCCGCTGCGCCAGATGCCTGCCGCGGAGGTGAAGTGGCCGCCGTCAAGCATTCTCACCCTCATGGGATCAAACGCTAGAGCGCGCGTTGCATCAGACGCGACAGCCTCGCTACCTTTTGCGACATGCGTGTCGGCATCGCAGCGCTGCCTGGATGCTTCGATTCCGGCCTGGCCACCCTCCTGGACGTCCTGCGCGCCGGGGAGCGGCTGCGCCGGACGGTGGACGCCGCGATCGACCCGATCACGGTGAGCATCGTCGGCGAGCAAGCGCGGATCTCGACAGGCGCCGGCCTGCAACTGACGCCGGACCGCCAGATCGGCGAGCGCAGCCTGATCTCCGATCTCGATGTCTTCGTCGTGCCCGGCCTCGGCACGGCGACTCCGGCGGCCCTGCGCGAGATGCTCGCCGCGCCGCCCGTCCGCCGGCTGCGCCGCTGGCTGATCGCGGCGGATGGCGGCCCGCGCCTGGCGGCGGCCTGCACCGGCACCTTCGTGCTCGCCGAGAGCGGCCTGCTGGACTCGCGCACGGCCACCACCTGCTGGTGGCTTGCGGGCGAGTTCCGCCGCCTCTACCCGCGGGTGGATCTGGACATGTCGCGGATGGTGGTCCACTGCGGGCCGGTCACCACCGCGGGCGCCGCCTTTGCCCACATCGATCTCGGCATCAGCCTGCTGGCAGGCGCCAGCCCCACCCTCGCCGACGCCGTGGCGCGCTACCTGCTGATCGACGAGCGTCCCGCCCTGGGCGTGCAGGCGGCCGCCGGCCACCTCGCCGAGGCGGACGCGCTGGTGAGCGAGCTCGAGGACTGGGTGCGCGCGAGCCTGGGCGACGGCGAGCTGACCGTCGCGGCGGCCGCAGCCGCGATCGGCACCTCGCGCCGCACCCTGGAGCGGCACTGCCGCGCACGCACCGGCCGCTCGCCACACGACCTGATCAAGCGGCTGCGCGCGGAGCGCGCCCGCCATCTGCGCCGCACCACCAACCTCAGCTTCGACCAGATCGCGCCGCTGGTCGGCTACCGTCACGGCTCAAACCTGCGGGCGCTGCTGCGCAGCCAGGCGCGGGCGGCGGACGCACCGCCGGAGCCCGCGCGACGATGAGCTCTCCGGCGCCGAGAAGTCTGTGTCTGCAACGACCCGCATCGCCCGACGCCGGAGGCAACGAAGATGGCCAAGCTCATCTATTCAGCGATCGCATCGCTTGACGGATACGTGGAGGACCGCCAGGGCAAGTTCGACTGGGCGACGCCAGACGAGCAGGTGCATGCCTTCATAAACGATCTGGAGCGGCCGATCGGCACCTACCTCTACGGGCGCCGGATGTACGAGACGATGGTCTACTGGGAGACCGTCAGCACCGGCGCCGATCAGGCTCCGGTCAGCCGGAGCTTCGCGGAGATCTGGCGTGCCGCCGAGAAGATCGTCTACAGCAAGACGCTCAGCGCCCCGTCGAGCACGCGGACGCGCATCGAGCGCGATCTCGACCCCGCCGCGGTCGAAGCGCTCAAGGAGACGTCGCGATCGGACATCACGATCGGCGGCGCGACGCTCGCGGGCCAGGCGATCGCCGCGAGCCTGGTCGACGAGTGCCACCTGTTCCTGCATCCGATCGCGGTGGGCGGCGGCAGGCCCGCGCTGCCGGACAATGTGCGCGTGGGGCTGGAGCTCCTGGATCAGCGCCGCTTCGAGAGCGGCGTCGTGTACCTGCGCTACCGCGTGCGCATCTGACCAAGGCGCACGGCGAGCGCGGGCCTCGATCGCGGCGGCCGCGCACGCTCAGCAATCGAGCCCCGGTATCGGGTCGATCGGCAGCGGGCCGTGAATGGCTTCTAGGTGACGCAGGTCGCTGCGATCCGGATCGGGACGGCCGGCAAGCCGCTTGAAGCCAACGAGGCTGCGCAGGCTTGCGACCCGGACCGGCTGTCCGCGGAACTCAACCGTCTCGGCATGCGCGGAGACGGTGTCGAAGTCAAGTGGAGGAGCGCCACCCCTCAGGACGTCGACGATGCCGTAGCGGCCGCTCACGCGCAGATGCTCCGCGCCGGCAACGTCCTCGGCGACGAGTCGTCTGCCATCGCTGATCCTGACCGCATCGGTGTGCTCCAAGAAGCGCAGCACGGCCGCGTCGCCCTGCGGCCCGTCGGGCACCAGCAGGTCTATGTCCTTGGTCGCGCGAACATGGGCGTGAGCGATCACCGCGAATCCGCCAATCACCACGTATGGCATATCGACCGCTTGGGCGGCCGCGACCACGCCGGCGAGATCAGGACCAGAGGGCTCGCTCGGGAACAAGGCCCGCCCTGTAGCCAGCCACGAGCATCGAGACGGCGTCTTGCGAGAGCTTCTGACCCATCTCGAGGCGCTGAGGGATGGTGAGCGCGAGGTTGCTCGCGTCGAGCTGCGCCTGCTCTTCGGCGTTGATACGTGCCCACTCCTGCTCATGCCCTGGACCAAGCAACGGCGTGCGGCTCTCTGCCTGCATAGACCAATCTTACCGCGTGAGGCTCGATGATCGCGGCGGCGCGACGGCGACGGCGATCACGCCGCCATCGCGCCGCCTACGAGGCGGGAGGCTGGTCGATGCGCACGAGATTGCCGGACGGGTCGCGCACGGCGAAGTCGCGCGTGCCCCAGGGCTGATCGGTCGGCTCCTGCACGATCTCCGCGCCCGCGTCGCGCGCCTTCGCGAAGGTGGCGTCGAGATCGTCGCTGTGGAAGTGGACGCCGTTCAACGCGCCCTTGGCGATCAGCGCCTCCAGCGCGTCGTTGTCGGCCGGGCTGCCGTTGAGGTAGTTGGTGAGCACGACGCCGACCTCCGGCTGCGAGGCGGCGCCGACGGTGATCCAGCGGAACTCCTCGCGCGCGACGTCGTTGCGCAGCTCGAGGCCGAGCACGTCGCGGTAGAAGCCCAGCGCGGCATCCGGGTCGTGGACCAATACGAAGCAGGTGGAAAGTGAGAGGTTCATGCCGTCAAGGCTACGGAGCCGGCGTCCCGGCCGTTTCTCGAATCCTGCTCGGTTTGCGGCGCGGGCGTGTGAGGTCTTTGGCGATGCATCCCGGCACGCCGGCGAGCCCGCTGTGGTCGCGTGCTCGGTAGGCCGTGGGCGTCTGCCCCACCATCTGCGTGAAGCGCGCGCTGAAGGAGCCGAGCGAGGTGCACCCGACCTCCATGCACACCTCTGTGACGGACATGTCGCCGCGCCGCAGCAGCGCCTTCGCGCGCTCGATCCGCCGCGTCATCAGGTAGGAGTAGGGAGTCTCGCCGTAGGCGGCGCGGAACTGGCGCGAGAAGTGCGCGCTGGACATGAACGCGGCGCGCGTAAGCTCGGCGACGTCGAGCGGGCGCGCGTACTCGCGGTCCATCAGGTCCCGGGCCCGGCGCAGGCGCGCCAGGTCGGCGAGCTTCTCCGGCGTCATCATCCCAGCGTAACCGTCAAACAGGTCATGAGCCCGATCCGGGCAGCCCGCCCGGCGCGATCTTGGCCGGTGCTCTTGAAATGGCCTGGCCCGCCTGTTAATGTCCCCCTAAATCAAGTACTTAGGTAAATGATCTAGGTTTCTTACATGTAAACGACGGGTCTCTGGTCGCGTTGCGCGACCTGATGCTTACGCCGGGAGGCTGTGTGCCGTCAACTACCTTCGACCGATGCCTTGCCGATGCTCCGGTGTCGCG
>DAHUYQ010000053.1 GCA_027315115.1 Solirubrobacterales bacterium
ACACCTCCACGCTCGCTCAACAAGAGCGCGCGAGAGTGCCACGCCACCGCCGCTGTAAACGATGTGCTGTCGGCTACACGCCCAGCCGATGGAAACGATGTGCTGTCGGCTCGACGTAAACGATGTGCTGTCGGCCGTCAGGTAGGCAAGGCCCTTGAAGTCGCGTGGGCGAACCGTCGCGCTCGCCTTCACCTCGACGCAGACGATCTCGCCCGCAGGTCGCTCGATCACCACGTTGACCTCGCGGTCTTCTTCGCGGAAGTGCCAGAGAGTGAGCGGCTCCGGCGAGAACGACGCCTGCCGCTCGAGCTCGGTGGCCACGAACGTCTCGAAGGTCGCTCCGGCGAATCCGTCGTCCTCGCGCACGCGGCGCGCGTCGGCGCCGAGCAGCGCGCCCAGCATGCCGGGATCCGTGAGGTAGAGCTTTGGCGCCTTCACCTGCCGCTGCCCGAGATTGACGTGCCACGGACGCCTGACGCGCACGAGGAACAGCCGCTCGAGCACGTCGATGTGCGACTTCACGCTCTTGCCGTCGATTTCGGTCTCGCGAGCGATCGCCTCGTAGCGGGCCAGCGACCCGGAGCGCGCGGCGAGCAGCCGCAGCAGCGATCCCACCGCGGCGGGATCGTGCACGCGCGAGGTCTCCGCGACGTCTCGGTCGATGATCGAGTCGACATAGCTCTCGAAGAACCGTCGGCGAGCGGCGGGCGTGCGCCGGTAGGCCTCCGGGTATCCGCCGGCCAGCAACATGTCGGCGTACTCATCACGGCCCTTCGGAGCGCTTGCCGGCCGCGGTGTCTCGCCGGCGATCAGCCGGTCTAGGAAGCGGTCCTCCGCGCCTCTGATCTCGCCCTGCGTGAAGGGCCACATCGTGAGATAGTCGATACGCCCAGGGAGCGCGTCCGCGACCGTGGGTATGCGGCGCAGGTTGGCCGAGCCGGTGATCAGGAACTGTCCCGGGGTCCAATCGCGATCGACCCTGGCCTTGATCGCGAGCAGCAGCGCCGGCACGCGCTGGATCTCGTCGATCACGGTGCGTCCCAGCCCGGCTACGAATCCCTGTGGATCGCCGGATGCCAGCGCGCGCACGCGCTCGTCGTCGAGCGTGACGTAGTCGGCAGGCAGAGGGCCTGTGGCGAGCATTTGGGCGAGGGTGCTCTTGCCGGCCTGTCGTGGGCCGAGCAGGGCGACGGCGCGAGCCTCCGACATCGCTTGGACCACCGTGTCGGCGATCTGCCTGGAGATGACGGCGGGTGGCTGCCCGCCGTCGGCTTGGCTTTCTAGCGCGGAGTGCATGGCGGCAACTCGGAAAATCGGTGCCGGCAACTCGGAAAATAATGGCCTTGCGGGGCGGGCTGGGAATAGCACTCCGTGCCGGGGGCGGAACGTGCGAGCGCTGCCCACGGATGGTCCTTAGACGAATATACGTTTATCCGTACTATGCTCTAAGAATCATCTTCGCGGCTCCCGCCATCGACGATCGAATTGCGCGCATGCTGCGCGAGCTCGACGACCTGCGTGGCCGCCTTGGCGATCGCGCCGGGGCTGCCGGCCCGTGGCTCGGCGGCCTTCGCCGCCAGTGGCGCGCGCGTGTCGCCGCGAGCTCGATCGAGATCGAGGGGTTCCACGTGCCGGCGCAGGAGACGCTTGCGATTGCCGGGGGGCGCCGGCAGCCAGATCCGGGAGACGAGGACCGCATGGCCCTGGCCTGCTACGCCCGCGCGATGGACCACGTCGGCGTGATGGCGCGGGACCCGGCGTTCCGGTGGGTGAGTCGCGTGATCCTCGATCTGCACTTCGACGCCTGCTGGTTCCAAAAGGACAAGGATCCGGGCCTCTACCGTCACGGGCCGATCGCGGTGACCGGCACACGCGCCGACGGAGCCCCGGCTTACATCGGCCCGCCGGGCGAGGAGGCGCCGGCGCTGATGGCCGAGGTCGTCGACTGGCTCGATCGCGGCGATCCTGCGCTCCATGTCGTGGTCCGAGCGGCGATGGCACATCTTCACCTTGTCTCGGTGCACCCGTTCAGCGACGGCAACGGCCGCGTCGCACGGATCCTGCAGTCCCTGGTCCTTGTGCGCGGAGGCGTGCTGGTGCCCGAGCTCATCTCGATCGAGGAGCATCTGGGCCGAAACATCGATGCCTACTACTCTGTGCTCGAAGAGGTGCAGGGAGGGCGCTACCAGCCTGATCGGGACGCCGCTCCGTGGGTGCGCTTCTGCGTGCAGGCTCACATAGAGCAGGGACGCCGGCGCCTGGAGCAGTTGGAGGCCGCGGGACGCCGCGGGACGTATCTCGAGCGTCTGGTGGATGCTCGCGGATGGCCCGAACGGTTGGTGATCGCCCTGGAGCAGAGCCTGTTCGACGGCGTCGACCGCGCCTCCTACGCCGCGGAGGCGGATGTCTCGGCGCCGACCGCCAGCGGCGATCTGCGGCGCCTGCTCGATGCCGGGCTGATCGTCCGCCGGGGCAGCGGCCGCGGCACCCGGTATCGCGCCGCCGATGCGCTGCGCGCGCAGCTCCTCAGTGCTGCCTGACGCCCTCGCCGGCCTGGCCGCGGCTCATCGGCGAGGTGCGGAAGAGCTCGTTTCCAAGGGCTTCGGCATCTCCGCGCCCGACTGGCGCCCTACGTCACTCAGTCTCAATGCCCGCGATCCATTCGGCGAACAGGGGATCGACGACCACATGAGCGCCATCCACCGTTTCGATCTCGGCGGTGGCCGTGAGGCGCGGCAGCGCTCTCCTGATCATGCTCTTGGTGAGTGCGAGCCGACGGATCACCTCCGCTCTGTAGGGCGATCCGTGGCCTGCGATCACGGCGCGCATCGTCTTCTGCTCCGAGGAGTCGAAGCCTCGCCAGCGCGCGTCGAACTCGGCATCGAGCTCCGCGAGCGTGGCGGTGTGCGCTGCGTTCCAGTGCTCGATCGCGCCGGTTTCGCCTTGGTCAACCTCCTCCCAGAGGCGATGCGCCATCAGCATCGCGCGCTGGGGGTGGCCGAGGGCGGTGGCGAGGAGCGGATTGAGCGCTTCGCCGACCGAACGGCCTGTGTCATGGAAGCGCTCCGAGACGTAGGCGGCGATGTCCTCGTCGGCGAGCCTGAGCAGGCGTTGCGGCACCGCGGAGCCGTAGAGCGGGCGGTCGCGGTCCTCGAAGAGCTGCTTCATCATTCCCGGCTCGGAGCCGGCGAACACGTATGAGGCCACGTCTCCATGCAACTGGATGTGGCTGCGAATCAGGCCGTCGAGGTCGGGTATTCGCGCGATGTCCTGAAACTCGTCGATTGCGATGAAGGCGCGACGTCCGCCACGCTCGTTGAGGGTGAGCGGCAGGTCGAGCAGCGCGTGCAGTGCGGGCAGAGGGTCGAACCTGCTTTCCATCTGCAGCTTGGCGCTGATTCCGTAGGCCCCGAGGGAAAGGCCGATGCCCGTCCGCTGCAGAAACTCCTCGACCCTGGCGCGCAGCGGGCCCTTCAGCGCTCGCGAGTAGGCGCGCTCGAAGCGCACGGTCACGTCGGCGATCGATGAGACGCGGTAGAGATCGACAAGCACCGGCGTGAGGCCGTGCTTGGCATGGCCATCCGCAAGCGCGCGCCTGAGCAAGCTCGTCTTGCCGAACTTGCGCGGCGCGAACAGCCTTGCGAAGTGACCGCCGATGGCGTGTCTGAGGAGCGTTTCTGTCTCTTGGTCGCGATCGATGATCTCTTCCGGGGCGAGAGGTCGCGAATAGACGAATGGGTTGACGTCCGGCTGCATGGGCGCCTCTCAGGCTACCAAAGAGGTGCCAGCGAGGCGCCTAGGTAGGTGCCTGGCAGGCACCTACGAGGTCGCCTGTCAGCTCAGCGCGCCGCGGACGCGCTGCGCGCGCAGCTCCTCAGTGCCGCCTGACGCCCTCGGCGGCCTGGTTGCGGCTCATCGGCGAGGTGCGGAACAGCTCGTCCCAGTAGGGCGCGGAGATCCCGAAGCCCTTGGTGTCGTCCTGGAAGTGGTGGCGCATGTGGCGCTCGCGCAGCGCGCGGCCGAGGCGGCTCTTGGGCACGTGATGGTGCAGCGCGTAGTGGAGCATGTCGTAGATCAGGTAGCCGGTGAAGAAGCCGGCCGCGATCCCGGGCGCGTAGTCCGTGCCGGCCACGAGCCAGATCACGAGGAACACGATCGCCGCGAGCGGCACGCTGACCGCCGGCGGCATCACCAGGCGCAGCGGGTCGTTGGGGTGGTCGTGATGGACCCCGTGGATGATCCAGTGCAGGCGCGCGCCGAGCCCCTTGTCGGGCTCGAAGTGGAAGACCAGGCGGTGCAGCCAGTACTCGAAGAGCGTCCAGAGCAGGTAGCCGCCGACGAACAGGCCGATGCTGGCCAGCACGCTGACCCGCGAGAGGCCCCAGATCTCCATCGCCGCGATCGCCGGCACGAAGAGGATCACCGGCACCGACGGGTGCACGCGTGAGAAGAAGTCCAGCAGCTTGGAGTCGAACATCGGCGGCGAGGCCTTCAGGACATCGGTCCTGCGCTGGCTCGTATCGCCCCCGCCCCCCGGATGCTCGCCGATCCGCTCGCTCGCCATGGCGCGAGTTTAGCGATCCGACACGAGCCGTCCACGTCTCGGTGGACGCCGCCGGCCTTATTTTCACGGACGACAGCAGGTCCGCTCAAGGCGGCCCCTTGTTATCGATATCGCCCCGGAAACGTAATAACGCCTTGGGCGAAGGTCGTTGTTGCCGCCACGTCTGCGGCTGATGTATGACCGGCCCTGGTGCCCATGCCGCTCCTGGGGAGCAATCATGCGGCGTGAGCTATCGCATCGGCTTACGCGATGGATGGGCAGCGTTAGTGCGGCTTATAGCTACGCGCGGCGTGGCGCGCCTCCCCCCGGGGGGGGTTGCGCTGAACCTCGCGCCGGCGTTGGCCGCCTGCTCCGCTACGCGAAAGCTCTTCCTGGAGATGCTCGACGCCGCCGAGCGCGGTGACGACGATCATGCCGCGACGCACCGGGTCGCGATGAGCCAGCCCACGGCGCCGGGGACTCGGCGCCGGCCTGCTCCGGCAGACTAGGCCGCGGCGGCCGGCTCGTGCTCCGCGGAACCGTGCCGCGCCGCGCGCGTGTCAGGGTTCTGCGGCGCCTCGGGCGTGCCCGGGGCGAGCTTGCTGATCATGAAGCGCAGCACCTCGTCGGCGAGGTGCAGCGAGCGGTCCATCTGCGCCAGCACGCTGTTGTCGCTGACGTGAAACTGGAAGAGATGGTATTCGGCGTCGGTCTTGTGGTTGATCGGGTAGGCGAGCGCGCGCGGGCCCCAGTTGTCCTGGCGCAGCAGCTCGCCGTGTCCCTCGATCGCCGCCTTGCACTCGGCGAGGGTGCGTTCACGGGCGGAGCCATCCGACTGGGGGTCGAGGAGCACCACGAGGTCGTATGTGATCGGCGCCTGAGTCATTTGCGGCGGGGGATGATACCAAGCCGGCGCCGCGACCAGGCCCTCGCCCCAAAGCGGCGCCCCCGCGGCTACGCCGACATGCGCCCCCGCGGCTACGCCGCCGCCCGCTTGGCGGCGATGTCCGCGAGCTGATCGTCGATCCAGTCGCCGGGGTCGCGGGAGGTCACGATGCCGCGCAGCCCGGCCGCCCTGTGGCTGCGCTCCTGCCCCGGCATCGAGAGCGCCGCGTGGATCGAGTTGGCGAGCTCCTGGATGTCGAACGGGTTGACCGACAGCGCGTGCTCCGCGAGCTCCTCGTGGGCGCCGGTGTTCTCGGAGAGGATGCAGACGCCGTCGCGCGTGTTGACGATCGGACCCTCCTTGGCGACGAGGTTCATGCCGTCGAACATCGCGTTGACCAGCAGCACGTCGTAGTGGCGGTAGGCGGCCATCGCCTCGTCGATGTCGTCGCGCAGCTTGAGCTGGATCGGCATCCAGTCGGGGGTGCCGTGGCGGTGGTTGACCACGGCCACCAGCGCCTCGATGCGCTCCAGGTACTCCTGATACTGGGGCACGTCGGTCCTGGAGGGCATCATCTGCGCCATGAAGGTCACGCGCTCGACGAACTCCGGGTGCTGCTCCAGGAACAGGTCGAAGGCCGAGAAGCCGCGCAGCACGTTCTTGGAGAGGTCTGCGCGGTCCACGCGCAGGATCAGGAAGTCGCGGCGCCTTCTCAGCATCTCCTGCTCGAAGGCCGCCACGCGCGGCCCCTGCGCCAGCTTCTGCGTGGCCTCGTGGTCGATCGGCAGCGGGTAGGCGCGCACCCACACCTCGCGATCGCCGAACCGCACCACCCCGCGCTCGAAGTCGACCGGCAGGTCCATCAGGTCGCGGCAGCACTGCAGGAAGTTGCGCCTGTAGGAGCGGGTGTGGAAGCCGACGATGTCGTTGCAGAGCACCCCGGCGAAGATCTCCTCCCTGATCCGGGCGGGCAGCACCCGCCAGGCGTCGGGCTGCGTCCAGGGGATGTGCACGAAGTGGTGCAGGAAGGCGTCGGGACGGGCGCTTCGCACCATGCGCGGCAGCGTGTAGAGGTGGTAGTCGTGGATCATCACCACGGGCCGCTCCTTGCCCTCGATCTCTTCGATCACCGCGCCGGCGAGGTCTTCGTTGACCACGTTGTAGCCGAACTCGAACGCCTCGATCTCCTCGCGGCGGATGTCCGGCGCGTTGGAGAGATCCCAGAGGTAGTGCTGGATGAACCACAGCATCGGGTTGGCGAAGACGTTGTAGAAGCGGTCGTAGGCCTGCGGGTCGGAGGCCACCAGCCGCACCAGGTACTCGCCGCCGGCGGGGGAGCGCACAGGGAAGGCGCGGCCGCCGTGGGAGCGCGAGACCGCGACGTCGTGCTCGTTCATCGCCGAGGCGATCCAGATCGCCTCGCGGTGGGAGGCGAGCCCCGTCAGGGCCGTCACCAGGCCGCCGCTGCCGCGCCGCACCTCGCCGTTCTCGTGGAATGTGACCGGCCCGCGGTTGGAGACCAGCACCAGCGGCGAGGCGGGCTGCTTGCGCGCTGGCGCCCCCGGCTGCTCCGCGGTGCCAGGCGCCACCCCGCTCAGCTCCCCAGCAGCTCGCCGAAGATCTTCAGGTAGTCGCGCAGGTAGCGCGGCGTCAGGAAGTGCGTGCGCACGTGCTCCTTGCCGCGACGCCCCAGTGTCTTGCCGAGCGCGGGGTCGGCGAGGATCTCCAGGGAGCGCTGCGCGCAGTGCTCGACGTCCTGCACCAAGAACCCTGTGACGCCGTCCTCCACCTGCAGCGGGATGCCTCCCACGTCGCCGCCGATGAACGGCCTGCCCTTCCAGATCGCCTCGGACACCGTCAGGCCGAAGCCCTCGCGCGTGGACTTCTGGATCAGCACGTCGGCGTGGGACTGGAAGGCGTTGACCTCGATCGCGCCGACGTTGTTGAAGTTGTTGAGGATGTGCACGTCGGGGTCCCCGTCGGCGTGGGCGATCGTGGCGTTGAAGTAGTCCCAGCCCTCAGGGTCGTCGGAGGCCATCGAGCCCACCAGCGCGAGCTGCACCTCGGGGATCCGCTCCTTGACCAGCCGGTAGGCGTCGATCACGCCGAGCGGGTCCTTCCAGGGATCGAAGCGCGAGACCTGGCAGAGCAGCGGCCGGTCGACGTCGATCCCGAACTGGTCGCAGACGTAGGAGGCGTCCTCCGGCGAGAGCGCCATGTTCTTCGGCGTCAGCGGGTCGATCGCGGGCGGCACGACGCTGACCTTCCCGTTCATGCCCGCCGGCACGTAGCCCTGCATGTGGAAGAGCGACTTGGGGTAGTCGCGGATGTAAGGCAGCAGCCGCTCGATCGTCTCCGGGTTGGGCGTGGAGAGGTCGATGTGGCAGCGCCACAGCCACCCGTGCGCCTTCTCTGGCACCAGGCTGAACAGCGCGGCGGGCTGCGGGTCGTGCACCAGGCAGACGTCCCAGCCGCCGGAGAGCTCGCGCGCGTTCATCTCGTTGTAGCGTCGCCACGTGAGCCACTGCTCCTCGTCGAGGTCCTGCGGCGCGCCCTGCAGGGCGTTGTGCATCAGCTTGGTGGCGTTGAAGAACTCCTCGCGACCGTAGATCACCTGCCACTCGCAGTCCAGGCCGACGTCGCGCATCAGCGGCACCAGCGTGTAGAGGATCTCCGAGACCCCGCCGCCGAAGGCGGTCGCGGAGACGTGCACCACGCGGCGTCCCGCGAGCGGCTCAGCGAGCTCCCTGATTTCGTCGATCAGTCCGCGGCCGCAGATGTGCGTGTAATCGGATAGCTGCTTGTGTCCTACTGCGACGGGCTGGAGCACCGCGGGCACGATAGCCGATGCGGCCCGCCGGGCCGCGCATGCGGCGGCGTCCGGGCCGCGCCCGCGCGCCGCCGCGGCCTGGAGCGATGCGGCCCGCCGCCCCATCGGTCACTATGGTCCAGTGTCCATGGCAGTCGCAAAGCCCATGGAGGAGAGGCCCGGCGGACGCTCGCGACCGCCGCAGGCGTCACTGAGCTGGCGCCTCTACCGGCTCTGCTTTGCGCCGGTCGCAGCGGCGGCTCTGATCCTCGCCTTCTCGCTGGGCGGGGGAGCCGCGCCGCTGAGCTCGAGCCTCGTCCCCGAAGCCTTCGAAGGCTCCCACGCCTACGGCCAGCTCTCGCACATGGCGGCGATCGCGCCGAGCAGGCGCCCCGGCAGCAGCGGGGACCTGCGGCTGCTGGCCTACCTGCGCGCCCAGCTCCAGTCGCTGGGCTCGACCTCCAGCGGCGGCTATTCGCTGCGGACGGTCGCGATGCAGGGCCAGACGACCTGGGGGAGCACGCCGCAGAGCCTGCTGATCGCCCAGCGCGCCGGCAGCGACACGCTGGCTCCGATCGCGCTGATCGCATCCCGCGACTCGGCGGCCCGGGGGGCGCGGGCACAGCTCTCCGGCGCCGCCGCGCTGCTGGAGCTGGCATCGGTGCTGGCCCAGGGGGAGACCAGGCATCCCCTCTACGTGATCTTCTCCGATGCCGGCAGCAACGGCAACGCGGCGATCGTGAGCTGGCTGCAGTCGGCTCTCGGCGGGCGCCTCGACGCGGCGATCGTGCTCGGCGATCTCGCCGGACGCGGGCTCATAAGGCCGCTGGTGCAGCCCTTCTCCACCGGGTTCGGGATGGCGCCGGAAGCGCTCACCGCCACCGTCACCTCCGCGTTGCGCTCCGCGATGGGTCTGCAGCCGGGATCGCCCAGCCTGGCCTCCCAGTTTGCCCACCTCGCCTTCCCGCTGAGTATCGCCCAGCAGGGCCCGCTGAACGGGATCGGCATGCCCAGCGTCGGCGTGAGCCTGGCCGGCGAACGCGGTCCCTCTCCAAGCGAACCCGTCGGCGAACGCCGCCTGCAGGCCGCCGGCCGGGGCGTGCTGAGCGCCTTCTACGCGATCGACCGCGCCGGCGAAGTCAGCACCGCGCCGGCCACCGGCCTGAGCCTCTCCGGCCAGGTGCTGCCCGAGTGGGCGATCGCGCTGCTGATCCTCACGCTGCTGCTGGGGCCGGCGATCGTCAGTGCCGAGGCGCTCGCGCGCATGTCGCGTCGCGGCGCCCGGAACATGCGGCGCTGGATGCTGCTGCCGCTGGTCTGCGCCTGGCCCTTCGCGCTTTGTGGCCTGGCGCTGAAGCTGCTGGCCGCGGCGGGCCTGCTGCACGCCCCGCCCAACCCGGTGGGCGCCTCGGCGCTCGGCTTCGACGCGGGCGCGATCGCGGCGCTGATGCTTGCGGCGGCCGTCCTCGGCGCAGCCTGGTGGGGATGGTCGCGGCTGCAGCTTGCGGCCAGCCCGCGCAAGGTGCCGGCCTCTGGTCTGGCTGGCGTCGCGGTGCTGTGCGCGGGCTGCCTGCTCGCGCTGCCGGTGTGGCTGATCGATCCCTACGCGGCGCTGCTGCTCGTGCCGGCCCTGCACATCTGGCTGATCGCGATCTCGCCAGAGTTGCGGCCCCGGAGCCGGCCTGCCCTGCTGGCGCTGGTGGCGATCCCGGCGCTAGCGCCGGCGGCGGCGCTGGTCTGCTTCTACGCGATCTCGCTGGGCCTCGGGCCGGGCCAGACCCTGCACGAGGCGATGGTGATGGTCGGCGGCGGCTACGTCGACTGGGGCGGGACGCTGCTGTGGAGCGCGGGCTTCGGGCTGCTGGTCGCGATGGCGATCGCCACTCTCGGCGGGCGCGATCGCCAGGCGCCGCGCGTGCGCCGCCCGCCGCCGGAGCGCCGCGCGCAAGTGCGCTATCCGGCCAGGGCGCACGTATATCGTGAACGCGCACTGCACTAGTGGCCACCGCGCTGGCAAGACATGTCGGACGTCCTCTTCACGATGCGCAAACCGAAACCGAGCCGCCGCCGCGGGTTGCGACTGGCCCGCCTCGCGGCCTGGGTCGCGATCCTGCTCGGGGTGCTCGCGCTCGTGGACACGGCGCTCACGCTGGCTTGGCGCGAGCCGATCACCGCGCTGATCGCCTCGCTGCGAGAGGAAGGCGTCGAACGCCAGCTCACGATCGTCGAACACGAGTCGCCCTCGCAGCGCGAACGGAAGGTGCTCGCGACGCTGCGGGCCGAGCGGCGGCGCATCCACTTCCTGGCGCAGCGGCTGGAACGCCGGGCCGCCGACGGGAGTGCCGTGGGGCGGATCACGATCCCGCGCATCCACATCTCCTACGCGATGGTCAAGGGCAGCGGCGAGCCTGAACTGGAGCTCGGGCCCGGCATCTACTCCAAGGCGGAATTCCCGGCCACCACCTTCCCGGGGGTCGGGTCGATCACCGCGATCGCCGGGCACAGGACCACCTGGCTTGAGCCGTTTCGGCGCGTGAACGAACTGCATCGCGGCGAGAAGATCTTCGTGACGATGCCCTACGCGCGCTTCACCTACATCATCACGCACCTGCGGATCGTGCCCGAAGACGACGTGCAGGCCGTGACCGCGCCCACCGGCAGCACGCACGTCGTGCTGTCCGCCTGCTACCCGCTCTTCAGTGCCGAAAAGCGGATACTCGTCTTCGGTGCTCTGGCTTCGGTGACGCCGCGTGGGGCGGCGGTGATCCGCGAACGCGGGCACAGCGGTGCTTTCGCCCCTGCGCTCTCGGCGGCGGTCTTTGCCGCTCACGGCAGGGGCAAAGTCACCAGCGGTGCTCGTAGCCCTGCATCTGCACGACGCCTGCCTCGCTCGTGAAGCGGGCACCGGGTGCCGGCGCCGCGCCGGCGGGTGCTGGTCCCGCGCCTGGTCCCGGTCCCGCGGCGGGTTCCGGCCCGCCGGGTTCCGGCCCGCCTCCGGGCGCGAGCCCCGCGCCAGGCGGCGCCACCACCTCGCCGATCCACGTCACCCCGACGCCGCCGGCGGCCTGCAGCGCGCGCTCGATCTTCGCGCGCTCTGCGGGAGCGGCGCAGAAGCAGAGCTCGTAGTCCTCTCCGGCGCTCGCCGCCAGCCGCCAGGGCTCGGCGCCAAGCTGGGCGGCGGCCTCCGCCACGCCCTGGTCGAGCGGCAGCAGCGAGAGGTCGATCTCCAGCACCAGCCCGCCGGCGCGCCCGAGATGGGCCGCGTCGGTGGCGAGCCCGTCGGAGAGGTCGATCATCGCCCTGGCGCCCGCGGCCGCCAGCGCGCGCCCCTCCAGCAGCCGCGGCCGCGGCCGGCGAGCGCGGGCGAGCACGTGCGCGGCGTCCTGCGCGTGCAGCGAGATCCTGCCTTCCATCAGCGCCAGCCCGGCGCCGGCGCCGCCGAGGCGGCCGGTCACGCCGACCAGGTCGCCGGCGGCGGCGCCCCGGCGGTAGACGGGGGAGGCGGTCGAGTCGGCCCACCCGACGACCGTGACGGTGAGGGTCAGGACGGGGCAGCGCACCACGTCGCCGCCGGCGATGCTGACCCCCGTCTGCGCGGCCAGCTCGCCGGCGCCGTCGATCACCGAGAGCGCCTGCGGCTCCGAGAGCCCCGGGGGGGCGCCGAGCACCAGGTAGGCCTCGCCCGCCTGCACGCCCATCGCGGCCATGTCCGAGAGCGCGCCGGCCAGCGCCTTGAAGCCGACGTCGGCGTGGCTGAAGGAGCCCTCTCCGAGCTTGAAGTGCACGTCCTGCACGACCGCGTCGACCGAGGTCAGGCTCACCGGCTTGGCCAGCACGACCGCGGCGTCGTCGCCGGCGCCGGCGATCACCCGCGGCCCGAGGCTCGGCAGCCGCCGCGTCAGCGCGTCGATCAGCGAGAGCTCAGCGCCGCTGTGCATCGGCGCTCAGGCGCCGCCCCGGCGATGGCCCGGGCGCCCCGTCCGGCACATGCGCGCCCGGCTGCCCCGGCGCGCGTCCCGCCGGCCGGCGCCGAGGTGGCCGCGGGCGTCGCTCACCGGTGGCGATAGGTGATGCGGGCGCGGTCGAGGTCGTAGGGGGAGAGCTCGCAGCGCACGCGATCCCCCGGCAGGATCCTGATCCTGAAGCGGCGCATCTTGCCTGCCACGTGGCCGAGCACTTCGTGCCCGTTGTCGAGCCTGACCTTGAACATCGCGTTGGGCAGGGCCTCGATCACCTCGCCCTCGAGTTCGATCTTGTCTTCCTTGGCCACTGTGTGAATTCCGTGTTCTGACGTCGCCGCCGTCGTTTGACCTTCGTTTGGGAGATCAAACTATCAGTCGCGCTGCCGGGTCGCCGCCCCGGTCAGTGCCCGGGCGCGGTGCCGCCGCCCGGAGTCGTGGCCGTGCCGGGCCCGCCCGCGCCCCCACCGGGGCCGGTGCTTTCGCCCGCGCCGCCGCCGCCGCCGGGCGGGGCTTCCTGTTCGCCGGGGCCGCCGCCGCC
>DAHUYQ010000060.1 GCA_027315115.1 Solirubrobacterales bacterium
GTGCGGGGCGCGGGCCGCGGGCCGCGCCGGCGCCCGTCGTCGAGGCGGGTCGTCCGCACCGGGGCGGGGCGCCGCGCAGTCGTGAGACGGCGCGCGGGCGGGCCAGTGGGGGCGGTCGGCGAGCTTGCGGGCGCCGCTCGAGCTTCATCGCGGGGGCGCGTGCTTGCGCCGACGGGGGCCCGACAGGCATATCGTTGCGCTGATGCGCGTCGAGATAATCGACCCGTCGGCCTACACGCCGCCCTACGATCACGCCCTCTGCACGGCGCTCGCCGCGGCGGGCGCGCAGGTCGAGCTGTTGACCAGCCGCTTTCCCTACGGGCCAGTGGCGGCGGCCGAGAGCTACACGCGGCGCGAGATCTTCTACCGGCTCTCTCACGCCGCCTCCATGCAGCGCGTGCGCTCTCGCGGCGGGCTCGCGCTGAAGCTCGCCGAGCACGTGCCGGGCATGCTGCGCTGCCGGGCGATCGCCGCCCGCGCCGACATCGCCCACTTCCAGTGGCTGCCGGTCCAGCAGCTAGACGCGCACCTGCTGCCCCGGCGGCGCGGGCGGGGCGCAGGGCGCGGGCGGGGCGCGGGCGGGGCGCGGGGCGCTGGGCACACGCCGGGCGCGGGGCACACGCCGGGCGCGGGGGGCGGGCGGAGCGACGAGCGCAGGCGGAGCGACGGGCGCGGCCCCCGGCTGGTCCTCACCGCCCACGACGTGATGCCGCGCGAGCCGCGGCGAGGCCAGCTCGACGGGCAGCGGCTCGCCTACGAACGCTTCGACGCGATCGTCGTGCACTCCGAGCACGGGGCCGCCCGGCTCACGGACGAGCTCGGCATCGACCCCGCCCGCGTCCACGTGATCAGACACGGGGCCTTCACTCACCTGGCCGCCGCGCCGATCGGCCCGCCGCCCTTCGGGCGCGAGCCCTCCGGGCCGGTGGTGCTCTTCTTCGGCCTGATCCGTCCCTACAAGGGCCTCGACGTGCTGCTGGACGCCTGGCGATCGCTCAGCGCGGCTGGGCGCGGCGACGCGCAGCTCTGGATCGCCGGCATGCCGCGGATGGACCTCGCGCGGGCGGGGCTGGCGGGCATCGAGACGCCCGCGGGAGAGCGCGCCGCCGCCGCGGAAGGCGTGCATGTCGCGCCGCGCTTCATCTCCGACGCGCAGGTGCCCGGCTATTTCGCGCGCGCGGACCTGGTCGTGCTGCCCTACAGGGAGATCGACCAGTCGGGCGTGCTGTTCACCGCGCTGGCGTTCGCCAAGCCGCTGCTGCTCACCGAGGTCGGCGGCTTCCCGGAGATCGCGGCCACCGGCGCCGCCCGGCTCGTGCCGCCCGGCGACCCGGCGGCGCTGGCGCAGGCGCTTGCGGACCTGCTCGCACACCCCGACGAGCTGGCGCGGATGGAGCGCTGCGCCGACGCGGCGGCCGCGAGCCGGGGAGGGCCCTACTCCTGGTCGACGATCGCCGAGCAGCACATGCGCCTCTACGAGCGGCTGCTCGACGCCCGCTTGGGCGAGAATGGCGCCGCGACATGCGTCTCGCACTCGAAATCGTCTTCTGGGTCTGCGCCGCGCTGATCCTCTGGACCCAGCTCGGCTACGGCCTCGCGCTGTGGATCGCCGCGTCGGTGTCGGGCGGGCGCGGGGCGCGGGACAAGCGTGGGGCGCGGGACAAGCGTGGGGCGCAGGGCACGCATGGGGCGCCCGCGCGCGCCGCGCGCGAGGCGCGCGGCGCCCTGCCAACCGTCTCCCTGATCATCGCCGCCCACGACGAGGAGGCCGTGATCGCGGAGAAGGTCGCCAACGCGCTCGCGCTGGACTACCCGCGCAACCTGCTGGAGGTGGTCGTCGCATGCGACGGCTGCGAAGACCGGACCGCAGCCCGCGCGCGCGCCGCCGGCGCAGACGTGGTGCTGGAGCTCCCGCGCGGCGGCAAGATCCGCGCGCAGGACGCGGCGGTGGCGCGCTCGCGCGCACAGATCGTGGCCTTCTCGGACGCCAACTCGCTGTGGCGGCCCGACGCGCTGAGGCTGCTCGTGGGCGCCTTCGCGGACCCGCGAGTCGGCTACGCCTGCGGCCAGGTCCGCTTCACCCAGCCGGCCACCGGCGCGGCGGCCACCAACCAGGAGGGCGCCTACTGGCGCTACGAGATGGCGCTGCGCGGCTACGAGTCGCTGCTGGCGTCGATCACCGCCGGCAACGGCGCGATCTACGCCACCAGGCGTGAGGACTACATCGTCGTGGATCCGGTGATGGGCCACGACCTCTCCTTCCCCTTCAACATGGTCAAGCGGGGCCGGCGGGCGGTCTACGTGCCGCAGGCCCTGGCCGCCGAGAAGATGGTCCCCTCGATCGAGGGGGAGCGGCAGCGCAAGCGGCGGATGATGGCCCACACCTGGGCGATCGTCTTCCGCGGCGGGCTGCTCTCCCCGCGCGGGTACGGGCTGCGCTACGGGGTCATGATCCTCTCCCACCGCGTGCTGCGCTACCTCACACCCTTCCTGCACATGCTGGCGCTCGCGAGCAACGTCGCGCTCGTGGCCCTGTACGCCGGCCAGGCCGGCGGCGGCGCGACGCTCTACGACGTCACGCTCGCCCTCCAGCTCGCGCTGGTCGCGGCAGCCGCGCTGGGCGGCGCGGTGCGCTGGCGTGCGCTGCTGATCGCCCGCTACTACGTGCTCACGACCGCCTCGCTGGCGGCCGGGCTCTGGGACTGGCTGCGCCACGGGGTGGCGGCCTCCTGGGAGGCGGCGGAGGGCACCCGATGATCCGGCGCGCCATCGACATCGCCGTCTCCGCGACCGCGCTCGCCCTCGCCTCTCCGCTGCTGGCCGCCGCGATGGCGGCGATCCGGCTGGAGTCCCCGGGGTCACCGATCTACCGACAGCGGCGGGTGGGCAAGGACGGCCGGCCCTTCGACATGCTCAAGCTGCGCACGATGGTGGATGGGGCCGAGCACATCGGCGCCGGGCTCGCGGTGAACGAGAACGACTCGCGGATCACGCGGGTGGGCGCGCTGCTGCGCCGCACCTCGCTGGACGAGCTCCCGAACCTGTTCAACGTGCTGCGAGGCGAGATGTCGCTGATCGGACCGCGACCGACGATCCCGGTGCAGGTGCAGCAGTACACGCCGCGGCAGCGGCGGCGGCTTACGATCAAGCCCGGCATCACCGGCTGGGCGCAGGTCAACGGGCGCGCATCGCTTCCCTGGAGCGAGCGGATCGAGCTGGACCTGCACTACATCGAGCACCGCGGCCTGGCGATCGACCTGGCGATCCTGCGGCGCACGCTGCGGATGGTCCTCGCCGGCGAGGACCTCTACAAGGGGCAGACAGGAGGATGGAGATGAGAGAGAGGGATACGCGCGTCGCGATTGCGCTCACAGGCGTCGGCAAGCGCTATGACATCGTCTCCTGCTTCGCGGCGCTCACCAACACGATCGCGGTCGACCCCAACCCGCTCGCGCCCGCGCAGTACGCGGCGCAGGTTCGGGTGGCGCCCCCCCGGATCGACGACCCGGCCTACGTGCCGTTCCTGCAGGAGCTCTGCGAGCAGCACGCCGTGGGCGCGGTGCTGCCGCTCACAGACCTTGACATCGAGGTGCTCGCGCGGGCGCGCGAGGATGGGCTGCTGCCTGCGATGACCCCGTCCTCGCAGGTCGCCCGGGCGACCTACGACAAGTACGAGGCGCACATGATGCTGGAGCGGCTGGGGCTGCCCTCCCCGCCGACCGTGCTGCCCGGCGACGATCTCGACTCGCTGCGCTACCCGGTGATGGTCAAGCCCAGGCGCGGCTCGGGGGCGCGCTCGATCCATCTCGCCCACACCCCCGACCAGGCGCGCTTCTTCGTCGACTACGTGCAGGAGCCGACGATGGTGCAGTGGGCGATGGGTGGAGAGGAGATGTCGATCGACTGCCTCGGCGACCTCGAAGGCCGCTGCCTCAACGCGATCCCGCGCACGATGCTGGAGTCGCGCGGCGGCGAGTCGATCAAGGGCCAGGTGCTCCACGACCGCGAGCTGATCGACCTCGGCGCGCGGGTGATGGAGGCGCTTGCGGTACGCGGCCCCGCCACGATCCAGATCTTCCGCGACCCCGAGATCGGGATCGGCATCACCGACGTCAACACCCGCTTCGGCGGCGCCTTCCCGGGCCCCGCTTACGCCGCCCGCGAGGGCCGCTCCTACCCGGAGCTGATCGTGCGCATGGCCGCAGGCGATCAGATCGAGCCCCACGTCGGAGATTTCACCTCCGGGATGACCTTCACCCGCTACTACTGGCAGCTCGAGCTCGACCAGCAGATGCAGCCCACCGGCAGGGAGCTCGTCCGTCCGGAGCCCCACCGGCCGCTACCGCCACGGCGCTGAGGCGCCCGGGCCGTCTCGCGGGCACGCTTCGACACGTCGGCTCCCGCGGCGGCAATCTCGTGGGCCGTCCCCGGCAAATGGAATGATCGTCGAGATGGCAACGAGCACATGCCGATCGACTCTCTGCGCGCCGCCCAGCGGGGAGGCGACGTGACCGCACGCTACCTGGAGGCGGATCTGAAGGTCTTGTGGGGCGAGGCCGCGAGACTTTGCGCGTTCCCCGGCTGCCGCATGGGCCTGGTACGGGAGTCCACCGACCGCGACCCGAAGAAGGCATTGGGAGAAATCGCCCACATCGTCGCGGACAGCGACCGCGGGCCGCGGGCCGATCCATCGATGCCCGCGGACGAGCGCCGCCGCGAGCCAAACCTGATCCTCCTGTGCCCCAACCACCACAGGCTGGTCGATGGCCAGCCGAACACCCACACCGCCGAGGACCTGCGGCGGTGGAAGGACGAGCACGTCGCATGGGTGGGCAATCGCCTTACCGAGGCTGTGGCCGACCTGGGCTTTGCCGAGCTCCAGCGACTCACAGACGCGCTCGTGGCACAGGTCGCGCCGGCGGTGGCGTCGGTCGCGCCGCCGATCCCGCCGGGCCAGAAGCTGCGCAAGAACGATCTGACGCTGGCTGTCTCCACGAAGCTTCAGATCGGCTCGCTGCGGTTTCCGGAGGTCCAGGAGTTCGTAGCGCGCGCCACCCAAAGCGACGACGGCTACGGAGAGCGCCTGCGAGCAGGCTTTCGCGAGCGCTACGAGATCCTGGTCGACAGTGGCGTGAGCGGCGACGGGCTCTTCGAGGAGATCGTCGATTGGGCGAGCGGAGCCTCGACCGACTTCGACGTCATGGCCGCGGCCATCGCGGTTGTGACGTACCTGTTCACCGTGTGCGACCTGTTTGAGTCGTGATCCTGCCGACCAAGCATCTGCCCCTCGAGCGCACACTGCTTGCGGCGGGAGCCGAACTGCTGCGGAAGCTCGAGCGGCCGCAGACGGTGTCGACACTCTGGGAAGAGGTGAGGGGAAGCATCGCCTTTGCCTCCTTCGACCACCTCGTGCTCGCGCTTGACGTTCTGTTCGCGGTCGGCATGGTCGAGTTTCGCGACGGCAGGCTGAGACGAAGGTCGGTGCGATGATCCACGCGGTCCGCGCCAACCAGCCCACGTTCCGAACGGTCGAGTTCAAGCCCGGACTCAACCTGATCTTCGCCGAGCGAACCAAGGAGTCGACTCGCAAGGACTCACGGAACGGCCTCGGAAAGAGCACCGTGCTCGAGATCGTGCACTTCTGCCTGGGCGCCCGCGCAACCAAGGGAAGAGGCATAGTCCGAGACGAGCTGGCTGACTGGGTGTTCTCGGTGGACGTCGAGCTTGGCGGCAGAGCACTGACGCTCACTCGCAGCGTCGCGGATCCGCGGCGGATCGAGCTCTGCGAGCACGGTGGCAGCGCAAACGCCGGCCTGGACCTGGTGGCGGGGACTGAGGAGATCAACCGACACCTGGGCCGATTGGCCTTCGGGCTGACCGAACACGAGGAGTCGACCAGCTACGGGCCAAGCTTTCGAAGCCTGTTCTCCTATCTGGCTCGGCGTGGCGGCGAGGCCTATCTCTCGCCGTTCACGCACAGCCGTCTCCAGCAGCCCTGGGATCAACAGGTCAACATCGCCTACCACCTCGACCTCGACTGGAAGGACGCGAGAGCTGCCCGACTGCTGGTCGAGGACGGCAAGCTCGTCAAGGCCCTCAAGCAGGCCTCGAAGTCCAGCTCGTTCGCCAGCAGGATCGGCACCGAGGGGGAGCTGGAGGTGGAACGAGTCCGGCTGACGACCTCCGTGGAGCAGCAACGACGGCGGCTGGAGAGCTTCCGGGTGCACGAGGAATATCGAGCGATCGAGGTCCGTGCCAACGAGCTGACCCAGTCGATACACGACCTCTCAAACGCAAACCAACAGCAGCGGCGGATCCTCGAGCTCTACGAACAGCAAGCCGCGACGGAGGCAAACGAGCGACTGGGGCCGGCCCAAGTGGCCGACGTCTACGCGGAGCTTGGGCTCGTCTTTCCAAGCCAGGTGCGCGAGCGGCTGGACCAAGTCGAAGCGTTCCATGCCGCCGTGGTCCGCAACCGACGATCGTTCCTGCAGGAGGAGATCGGCAGGCTGCGCAGCGCCATACAAGAGCGCGAGGAGCAGATCCAGGTCCTGGACTCCCGGCGAGCAGAGCAGATGCAGGTGCTCAGAACCCACGGCGCGCTCGAGGAGTACCAAGCGCTGCAGACCCGCCTCTCGGAGTCGCAGACGCGGCTCGGAGAGGTCGAGGCCCGCATCGCGCGGCTGCGAGAGCTGACAGATGCGTCCAACCAGCTTACGATCCACAAGCGGCAACAGGAGCAGCGCGCGCGGCTGCACTTCGACGAGCTCACAGCACAGCGCGACCGCGCGATTTCGCTGTTCAACGCCAACACCGAGGCGCTCTACCAAGTGCCCGGCAACCTCGTGATCGACGTAGGCCCCTCTGGGCTGCGGTTCAACGTCGAGATCGATCGCGCCGACAGCGAGGGCGTCGGCAACATGAAGATCTTCTGTTTCGACCTCATGCTCTCCCAGCTATGGGCAAGCCGTGACATGCGGCTTGGCTTCCTGATGCACGACAGCACGTTGTTCGATCCTGTTGACGAGCGGCAGGTGGCATCCGCTCTGATGCTCGCCAAGAGCGAAGCCGAGCGACACGGCTTTCAGTACATATGCGCCATGAACTCGGATGCGTTCCCAAGCGACGAGCTCCCGGAGGACTTCGTCGCGGACGAGCACGTAGCGGTGCTGCTCACCGACACGACCGACGATGGGATGCTGCTGGGCCGCCGGTTCTAGGAGGACCGCAGGCGCTGGGTCGAACCGCCGCCGCATCGGACCGTCGGCCCCGCCCGCCGGCGGCGTGGACTACTGGCGGAGTGGAAAAATGCCTACCTTGTCGTCATTTTGCACGGTAAAATGACGGCGTCATGTCATTGCCGGCCGTTCCTCGTCTCTACAGACTCCCGGAGTCGAGCTTCTTTCTGTTCGGACTGCGCGGTGTGGGCAAGAGCACCTGGATACGCTCGCAACTGCCAGATGCTTCGCGCTTCGATCTGCTCGACGAGGCGCTCTACCAGCAACTGCTCGCAGATCCGGCGCAGTTCGCCGACGCGCTGCGGCCGCTGGAGCCCGAAAGCTGGGTGGTGCTCGACGAGGTCCAGCGGCTTCCCGGGCTGCTGAACGAGGTCCATCGCTTCATCGAGGAGCGGCGGCTGCGCTTCGCGCTGCTCGGCTCCAGCGCTCGCAAGCTGCGGGCGGCAGGCGTCAACCTGCTTGCGGGACGGGCGCTCTGGCGCGAGATGTTCCCCCTCACGCCGGAGGAGCTGGGCGGCGATCTCGACGTCGAGCGCACGCTCCAGATCGGCGCGCTGCCGCTGGTGCTGGCGTCTCCCGCGCCGGAGGAGACGCTGCGCGCCTACGTGCAGCTCTACCTCCGCGAGGAGATCAAGGGCGAGGCGCTGGTGCGCAACCTGCCGGGCTTCGTCCGCTTCCTGCCGCTCGCCGCCATTCTGCACGGACAGACGATCAACCTCGCCGGCCTCGCGCGGGACGCAGGCGTGGCGCGCAGCACCGTAGAGGGCTACATCCAGATCCTCGAAGACACGCTGCTGGTACGCCGCCTTCCGGCGTACACGGCACGCCTGCGCGTGCGGGAGCGCAAGCACCCCAAGCTCTACTGGATGGACGCCGGCGTGGCCCGCGCCGCCAAGGGGGCGTACGGGCCGCTCGCGGCGGAGGAGCGCGGCTCCCTGCTGGAGGGATGGATCCACACCCTGCTGCTCACCTACATGGCGCAGCGCGACCTGGCGCAGGAGATCGCCTACTGGTCTCCCGCCGGCTCGCGGCACACCGAGGTCGACTTCCTGCTCAGTCGCGGCTCCGAGCACTGCGCCCTGGAGATCAAGGCGGCGGGTCGAGTCCAACCCCAGCACCTGACCGGCCTGCGCGCGATCGCCTCCCTGCCCGGACTCAGACGGCGAGTGCTCGTACATCAGGGCGGCCGGCCGGGCAGGACCGAGGACGGGATCGATCTGTGGCCCGTCGCGAGTCTGCTCGACGCGCTGAGCACGGACCGGCTCTGGGCCTGAGAGGCCCAATCGCGGTGCGCGAGCGCTGAGGCTGCAAGAATGGAATGGATGAGCAGCGAGAGGACTTGCTCCCACTGCGAAGCGTCGATGCAGGAGGGTCAGGACTGGTGCCTGAAGTGCGGCGCCGGCGGGCCGCGAAGCGGGCGCACGGGGCCTGGATGGCGCACGGCCGCGCTCGTGCTCGGCTCCACCGGCGTACTCGTGCTGGGCGCGGCTGCCGCGGCCTATGCCGCGCTGCAGCAGGGCTCACCCGCGAAGCCCCCGACGCCCGTGGCGCAGACCCCGGTCGCCACCACGACGACCAGCACCACCACGACGCCGACGGTGCCCCCGCCATCCACCGGCACGCCGCAGTCGACGCCTCCCCCCAGCACCACCGTGCCGGAAGGGACGCTGAACACGCCTGCCACGCCGCCGAAAATCCCAGGCGTGGCCAAAACGCCTGCCGGCACGACGACCAGCACGACGACCAGCGGCAGCGGCACCAAGAGCAAAAGCACGACGACGAGCTCCACCACGACCAGCGGCACGAGCAGCAGCGGCACGAGCAGCACCGGCACCGGCACCGGCACGAGCACGACGAGCACGACCACCTCGTCCTCCACCGAAGAAGCGCCGCCTGAAGAAGAAACGCTGCCCCCCGAAAGCGAAGGCAAGCCGGGCCAGCCCGTCGCGGTGCTGCTGGACACCAACGCCGCCCAGGTCTACAACCCGCACAAGCTGGCCGAAAGCCGCTTCGGCGATCCCAGCCTCGCGATCGACGGCGACACCACGACGGCCTGGACGATGCAGCTCGAAGGCGGCGAAGCGCCGAACGTGGACGCCGGGCTGAGCCTGAACCTCAAAGCGTCGCTGAAAATCTCTCAGCTCACGCTGATCACCGAAACTCTCGGCGTCACCGTCCAGGTCTACGGCACCAAGTCCAAGAAGCTGCCGCAGAAGCTCAGCTCCAAGGAATGGGTGCGGCTCAGCCATGCCCACGTCGTCAAGAAGCGCAAGGCGACGATCAAGCTCTCGGAATCCAAGAAGAGCTTCCGCCGGCTGCTGGTCTGGATCGTCAAGGCGCCGACCTCCGCGACCGGCCAGTTCACCGGAAGCGAAGTCGCCGTCGACGAGATCCAGCTCTACGAAGCGCCGCGCAGCGTGTCGCAGGGCTGAGCGGGGCGGCGGCCACGGGCGCCGCCCGAGCCTGCCGCCGCCCGAGCCTGGCGCGCCCGGGCCCGCCGCGCGAGCCCGCCGCGCGAGCCTGCCGCCCGAGCCTGCCGCGCGTCCTCTCAGGAGGACGCCCGCGTGCCGCCGCGAGCAGCCCCCGAGCGCCGGCGGTTGCGGTTGCCGCGACCTGCCCACACCTCGTCCAGGAAGCCGGCGATCTCCTCCGTCAATCGCTCCGGTTTGAGGCGCAGCTCCACGAGCGAGTTGGCTTCGATCAGGCTCGAGTTGGGCAGCTCTTCGGCGAGCATCCCGGCGTCGGAGAAGGGATGTACGGGGTCGCGGCGATGGCCAATCACCAGCGTCCTTGTCTGAAACTCGCGCCGTTCGCTGCGGTGCGGGGCGATCCGCCCGAAGAAGAGCCCCTGCAGGACCGCTGCGCCCGGCCCGGGGTCCTGCCGCACGAGATCCAGCAGCATGTTGCCGTAGTGGGGCAGCAGGAAGCGGGGAACCGCCTTGGCGCCCCGCTGCACCAGCTTCATCAACGGCTCGCCGAAGGTGAGCGCCACCAGGATCGGCGTGAAGGTCAGCGCGCTGGCGAGCAGCGCGTTGTCCAGGACGGGCATCTCGATGATCATGGCGCGAAGGCGCTGCGGGTGCGTGGCGGCAACCTCCAGCGCGGTGTTCGCGCCCAGCGAGGTGCCCATCACCACCGCGTCCTCGATGGCCAGGTGATCCATCAGCGCCAGGATCTGCTGCCCGAACGCCTGCATCGAGTAGAGCCACATGTCGCGCGGACGGTCCGAGTCCCCGTGGCCGAGCAGATCGACCGTGATCACCCTGTTGCCGCGCGCGGCGAGGTCTTCGGCCAGGCGCTGGTCCATCGTCTGGGAGAGCAGCAGGCCGTGGATCAGGATCACCGGGCGCTCCAGCGCCGTGGAGGAACGTGAGGTGCGCCCGCGGGTCCCGGTCGAGGTCACCGCGGCGGGACCACCGCCGTACTCGGTGTAGGCGATACGGTGCCGGTCCCTGAACTTGAAGTGCGCCATGCCCTGCAGGCTACACCCGCAGCCGCACCAACCGGGCGAGAAACCCGACCCCGAAGCCGTAGACGAGCAGCACCAGCAGGGTGTCCAGGCCGTGCTCCGCCCACGGGCTGCGGCCCGAGGTGATGCTCGCGAAGGGGGTGGTGACGGTCTTGGCGACTTCGTCGAGCGTCTTGGTGAGCCCGCTGCGCTTGGCCGCCGTGTGCGTCTGCGCGTGCTGCGGCGTGCCCGCCAGCTCGCCGAGCTGCCGCGCGGCAGCCGCTTTGGACTGGTTGACCACGAAGACCGCGAACCAGGCGATCACGATCAAGCACACGATCCGCGAGGCCAGCAACGCCAGCCCGGTCAGTCCCGAGAATGCCCGCAGCACGAACATGGGATGACGATAATCGACGGCGCGGAGGTGCAGGACGGGCGCTCGGCGCATCTTCTAGGCATGGCACCGAACGGGAGGGGCCGTGAAGGCGAAAAGGGGCCTTGCGCAGGGACCGAGAGTGCGCCTCGGCGTGCGGCGGACGGGGCAGGCGGAGGGCCCGCCGGCGCGCGGCGCTGCGGCCGCGGCGGACCGGGGGTCACGCCGGTACCGCGGCGGCGGGGCGGCTGCCGGGCGCTGATGCCACGCCGGTGCCGCCATGGCACGCTAGCGTGCCGAGCGTGAGCGAGATCGAGCTCAGCTTCTGCGTGGTCAACACCGCCCAGCGCGACCTGCTGCTGCGCGGCCTGGACGCGATCGCGCGGCAGAGGCGGGCATGCGGCTTTGCGACCGAGGTGATCGTGCTCGACAACTGCTCCCGGGACGGCTCGGTGGAGGCGTGCGAAGCCCATCCGGCGGTCGATCGCGTGATCGCGCTGACGCGCCGGGAAGGCAAGGCCTGCAACGACTCCCGTCTGCTGCGGGAGGCGCGGGGCACCTACGCGATGCTGCTCAACGAGGACGCCGAGCTGATGCCGGGGGCGACGCTCGCGCTGCACCAGGCGCTGGCGCAGGATCCCGGCGCGGCCTGCGCGGGCGCCGCGCTGCGACGACCGGACGGCTCTCCCCAGCCGTGCGCCTGGCGCTTTCCGACCGTTTGGACGGCGCTCGCGGGCGCGCTCTTCCTGCACCGGCGGCTGACGGTGCAGAGCAGTGGGCAGCGCACCCGCAGGGTTGACTGGTGCCAGTCCTCGGCGCTGCTGGTCAGGCGCGCGGCGGCGGCACAGGTCGACTTCCTCGACCCCGACTTCTTCGTCTACTCCGACGAGGTCGACTTCGCCAAGCGCCTGCACGACGCGGGCTGGCACAGCCTCTACGTGCCGGCCGCGGTCGCGGTGCACCACGAGCAGCTCTCGACCGGAGCGGTGCCCGAGCGCCGGATCGTCGAGTTCTCCCGCAACAGGGACCTCTACATGCGAAAGCACCACGGCGCCGTGCGGGCGCGCGTGTTCGCGTGGCTGACCGCGCTGCCCTACGCGCTGCGCGCGGCCGCCGCTCTCGTGCTGCCCGGACACTCACCGCGGCGCTACATGCGCCACGTGACCGCGACCCTGTGGCCACGCCGCGGCGAAGGGCTGCGCGAGGCCGCCGAGGCCTACAACCGCGCGCTGGCGGAGCCGGCGGCGGCGGAGTAGGCCGGCGGGAGCACGCTCGCCGACAGCTCGCTCGACGACAGCACGCTCGACGTCGCCGGACTGGCGGATCGAGATCGCAGCCGCTCAGGCGGGCGGCGAGCGCAGCTCTTCCATGCGCCGCGCGGCAGGGCTCTCCGGGCCCTGGAAGCTGCGCAGCCAAAGACTCGCACGAGGCACATCGAGCGCTCCCGCCGCGATCATCTCCTCGATGTCAGCCCAATCCCTCGTGCGGTCGAAGAGCGCCTTGAACACCGACAGCGCGGTGCAGTCCACGACCGGTATCTCGCGATCCATGAACGGGCGCTCGCGGACGCTGGCGGCGACCTCGGAGTGGAAGTCGTGGACGTCGAGGAAGACATCGACCGGCGTCTCCTCCCACCAGAGGCGAACCTGCCCGTCGCGCGTCGCGTTCTCCACGTCGGATGGAGTGACCGTCACCCCCTCCGGGAGCGCGGCGAGCGCTTCGCCGGCCGCGGCTGGAGAAACGAAGATGTTGACGTCGAGATCGCGCGTACCGCGCGGCTCCTGCGTGCAGTAGGCGAGGGCTATCGCCCCTCCAAACGCATGTGGGAGGCCGGCGGCCGACAGAGCGTCGTGGATCTCCAGCAGCCGCTCGGCGAGGAGGCTCAAACTCAAGCCGCCCGCTTGATCACGGGGTAGGCGAGCGGGCCGCGCCGGCGCTGCGGAAGCGCCTCCGCAAGGTCCAGGACCTGCGCCAGGATGCGCCCCGCCTTGCCGAAGTCCACGCGCGGCCGCGGCGCCACCCGCAGCTCCATGTCCGCCGCCGCCGCGATCCGTGCCAGGGCGTCGGCGCGCGGCTGCCTGCTACCGCGCTCGTAGGCGTTGATCACCGAACGGGGCATGCCCGCGCGGCGCGCCAACTCGGCCTGGCTGAGGCGCGCGCCAGCGCGGATCTCACGCACGAGCAACGCTCCGGCGCGATCGGTGTCCATGCCCGAAATGTTAGCGAATGCGCGAACGCACCGCGCCGACGCCGGCCGGCTCACTCAAAACCGTCCCAAACGCGGAGTAGACCTTCGCGTATGGAAAACCTCACTCAGATCGATTCATGCCGGGGCGGCCGCGCCATGGCAGTAGCATGATTCCGTGGCTGCCGCACCCGCAACGACGCTGCCGCTCCACAGGATGGACGTCGAGACCTACAACCGGATCGTCGCCTCCGGCGCGCTGGAGGGACAGCACGTGGAGCTGCTCGACGGGGCGATCGTCGACATGAGCCCGAAGTCACCGGCACACATCGCGGTGGTGAGCGAGCTCGTGCGCCACTTCGCGGCAGCGCCACAGTGGTGGACGCAGGTCCAGGACCCGATCGAAGTGGGCGCAGACTCCGAGCCCGAGCCTGATCTGGCGATCGCCGCCGAACGCCCTCCACGCGGGCGGCTGCTGAGCAGCGCCGCGCTGGTCATCGAGGTGGCCGTCAGCTCTCAGGCCATCGACCGTAACGTGAAGGCACCCCTCTACGCGCGTGCCGGGATACCGACCTACTGGCTGATCGACGTGCCCGCGCGAGCCGTCGAGGTGCGCACCGAGCCCGCCGCGCACCGGTACCAGAGCGTCAGGATCTACAGGGCCGGCGAAGCGGTGCCGTGCCCGCTGGAGGGCGTCGCGGACCTCGACGTCGCCGCCCTTCACGCGAACGTCGAGGATTGAGCCGGCCGCCTAACGCGGCCGCAACTGGCCCACGAGCCGGCGCCACTGCCGCGCGGAGGTGAGGATCGCGCGAAGCTGGAGCATCTCCCGCGGCGCCAGGAAGCGCGTGCCCAGCAGCAGCACGGGGATCAGGCAGAGCCACAGCGCGCGGGTGATCAAGCCCGCCGCGCCGGAGGCCGGCAGCAGCAGGTTGCCCGACACCGCGACGCCGCCGAGAATCGCCGCCAGGCGCGCCAGGCGCGCCCATTCGAAGGAGATCCGGAAGACCCTGCGGGTGATGGTGTGGATCACCAGCAGCATCGCAACGTAGGCTCCGCAGAGCGCGATGCCGGCACCAGCGATGCCGAGGCCCGCGCCGCCGCCGGGCAGCGGCCCTTTAGCGGCGCTGGGCACCAGCCACAGCAGCAGCAGCACGTTGACCGCCAGGCCGGCGGCGGCGGCGGGGATGTTCCTGCGGGTGACGCCGGCGCGGCCGGTGATCACGATCGCCATCTGGTAGAGGCCGTAGAGCGTCCACGCCAGCGCCAGCCACGGGAGCGCCGAGTGCGCGCCGAAGTATTCGGCGGCGGCCAGCAGCCGCACCAGCCAGCGCCCAAGCAGCGCCACGCCCGCCACCACCACGCCGGTCGCGAGCACGAACCAGGTCGCCACCAGCGAGTACAGACGCGCGACCGCCGCGTCGCTCTTGATCGAGTAGGCGACGGGCGGCCAGGCGTACTGGAAGCCGCGCACGGCGACGAAGACGACGGTGGCGAGCTGCAACGCGATCGCGTACTGGCCGGCGGCCGATTCGCTGTAGAAGCGCAGCAGGTAGAAGCGGTCGGCCACCTGGAGGCAGTAGACGATCGCGTCCGCGGGAACGGTGGGCGCCCCGAAGGAGAGCATCGCCCTGAGGTCCGACCACCGCACGCGCAGCGAGAAGCGCGACCGCAGCGTGACCCACAGCCCCAGCACAACCAGGCCGGAGGCGCCGAAGTTGCCGAGCAGCAGGCCCTTGGCGCCCAGCCCGCCGACGACGACCAGGCTGACCGTGATCGTCACCGTCAGCGCGACGTTCGCGATCGAGGCGACCAGATAGGCGCGCGCGCGCTCGTCCACCCGAAGCTGGGCGTAGGCGATTTCGAGGTTGGTGAACGCCCACAGGCCGAGCACCGCGCAGTCCAGCAGCACCGGGTCGTGCCGGCCGAGCAGCGCCTGCGAGACCGGGCCGGCGAAGGCGACCAGCAGAGCCGAGGCCAGCGTCGTGGTCCAGGCGACCGTCGCGATCGTGGTGCGCGCGATCCGGCGGCGCCGCTCGTGGTCCTCGTCGTGGTAGTAGAAGCGCAGAAACGCCTCCCCGACCCCGAAGCGCACGAGGATCGAGGCGAGGATCACCGCGGTCAGCAGCGAGCTGTATGCGCCGTATTCGCTGCTTGTGACGTGCGCGGTGTAGAGCGGCAGCGTGAAGACCGCGATCGCCTTGGCCAGGATGTCCGCCGCCTGGTAGGCGGCGCCGGTCCTGACCAGCCGCTTCAGGTAGTCGAGCACCCGATCGCCCCCTCTGCGGGCCTTCTTAGGACGCGGTCGCCGCGGGGCGGGACGGGCGCGCCGCGGCCCCCGCGTCATGCTCGGCGGCGCCCGCGGCCGGCTGGGCCGCCGCCTGCACGAGCGCCTGCGCGCCGGCGAGCGCCATCCCGATCGCCAGCAGCGCCCATGTGATCGGGTCTTCCAGGAAGTCGGCGTAGGCCATCGTGTGCGCCAGCAGCGCCGTGAAGCAGGCGGCGATCGCGATCCGTGGGGGCGAGCGGCCGGCTCGGGCGAACAGGACGCGCAAGCTGCAGAGCACGAGCGCTGCGTAGAGAATCAGGCCGATCGCGCCCTGCTCGGCGGCGACGGTGATCGGGATCGTGTGGGAGGCCGAGGTGGAGCTCGCGACGCTGGCGGCCTGATGGGCGCGGTACTGGTTGGCGAAGGAGCCGGAGCCGAAGCCGGCCAGCGGCCGGTCGGCGAAGAGGTCGACGCCGCCGCGGATCAGGTTCGCGCGGCCACTGGTCGCGTTGTTCACAGAGCCGCCCTTGCCGGTCACGCCGAAGTGCAGCGAGGAGGGGGCCGCCAGCAGCACGACAAGCCCCACCACGACGAGCGCGGCGGCGGCAGAGATCGCCTTGCGCGCGCCGAAGCGCCACCCCGCGAGCACGGCCAGCCCCACCAGCAGCGCGACCATGCTCGTCTGGGAGATGCTCGTGACCAGCCCGCCCCACAGCCAGATCAGCGCCGCCGCGCAGATCAGCACCTCCCTGCGCCGCCGGCTCCACAGCGCCACGGTCGCAAGCAACAGCATCACCAGCGCCAGATAGCGACCGTAGATGTTGGGGTCGTAGAAGACGGAGTTGACGCGGAAGTAGTTGCCGTAGACGTTGGCGTCCACCAGCGAGGGGTTCAACAGCAGCGCTTTGCGGGCATACTCGACGTAGCCGATCGCCACGAAGACAGCCGCCAGCCCGACCGACAGCGCCACGCAGCGGACGAGCAGCTCCCGGCTCCAGCGCACCTCGCGCAGCAGGCCCAGCATCAACGCAAAGGGCACGTAGAAGAAGGCCATGTTCTGCAGCGCCTTGGAGAAGTCGTCCGAGTAGACCGCCTGGACCGCGTAGAGCACGACCCAGGACATCAGCAGCCATTCCAGCGTGCGCGCCGACAGGATCGGGGAGAGCAGGCGGTGGATGGGCGGGCGCGGGCCAGCGGGCGAGCCGCCGTTGGGCGAGGCGGGGCCGCCGGGCGCGGAGGCGGAGCCGTCGGGCGCGGCGGAGGCGGAGCCGTCGGGCATCGCGGGCACCGAGGCGGCGCCTCCGGGCGCGGCTCCCGCAGCCGCATCTCTGCGCAGGCGCACGCACCAGGCGATCGCGCCCGCGGCGACCACCGCGTAGAGCGGCACGAGCAGGTTCGCCGTGTCCCCGCCGGAGGTGATGGGCACGCGGAGGGGCAGCGTGAACACGACAGCGAGCGGGAACGCCCACGCCCGGCGCGTGAACAGCACCGCCAGCGCCGCGACCACCACGACGGCAGCGAGCACCGCTAGCACCGCGAGCGCGGGATGGTGGCGCAGATGGCGCAGCGGCGAGCTGCTCCAGACGTCGATCGCGAGCAGCAGCGGCGTGGCGACCACCGTGCCCAGCAGCAGGCCGGCCTTCAGCGGCGCGGGTGCCCGCGTGGGGCGCACGAGCACCGCGCCCGCGGCCAGCAGCGCGAGCGCGATCAGCGCGACCTTCTCGCCCGCGCCGGAGGCGCCTTCGATGCTGGCGACGAGCGCGTTCATCGCGACCTTCTCACCAGGCGCACCATCGTGGGGGAGCGAACTTCCACTTTGCGGTGGGCGAGGAGCACCTGAGCCCGGTATTCGCCGCGCGAGGCGGGCGAGCCGGCCGGCTGGCCCTGCGGGCCGGGCGCTCCGCGCAGGCCGTTCCACGTGATTCTGTAGGTGGTGTACGCGCGCAGCGGGTGCTGGCTGACCAGCGTCGCGACCAACGCGCCTTTGGCGTCGAGGATCCTCACCGTGACAAGATCCGCTCGTTCGATCTGGAAGGAGATCGGCTCGCTCGCGGGCACGCCGCCCCCTTCCGGATAGAACGCGGAGTCGAGCTTGAGCTGCTGCACGGCCGTGGGTATGTGCTTGAGATGCTGCGCCACGAAGAAGGCGGCGAAGCTGGCGACCACGAGCACCGCGAACACCAGCACGCCGAGCCGGCCGGCCGGGCGATCCGCGCGCGCATGCGTGGCAGGCGCGACGCTCACGGGCGGCGATCGTCCTCGAGGCGGCCGACCGTGTCGGCGCGCAGGCCAAGGCGCAGGGTCTCCAGCGAGAGCACGTCGTCGGGGGCGACGTTGCCGAGGTTGCATTCGCGCCCGAAGTATTCGAGCAGCCACACCTGCTGCTCCTTCTGCGGGGCCTCGAAGATCATCCGGTCGCAGTCGACCATGTGCGCGATCTCGTCGATCAGGCCGCTGCGGACCTCGCCGTCAGCCCTGAAGATCCCGGCCGTGCCCGACTCGCGCGCCTCGGCGATCACCTTCCAGGCGCCGGCCTGCAGCTCGCCCTGGATGCGTTCGATCCAGACGTATGGCGCCATGATCGCGTGCGCGTCCTTGGAGCCGACCTCCGATAGCACGGTGAACTCCCTGGCCAGCCGCGCGATCAGCTCCTGCTTGACGGTCGGGTCCATCTCGATCGTGCCGTCGGAGACCTCGATGTGCGTCAGGCCGAGCTCGTGCAGCCAGGACATCAGCCCGTCCACCCTTCCCTGGCTGACCGCGATCTCGGTCAGCGTGCCGCCCAGCACGACCGGCACGCCGTAGGCCGCGTAGCGCTCCAGCTTGGGCTTCAGGTTCTCGGCGACGACGGCCGTCCCCCAGCCGAGCTTGACGATGTCCACGCTCTGCCCGGCCGACTCCATCAGGCCCTCCACGCCGGCGATCGAGAGGCCGCGGTCGATCACGTGAGTCATCCCCCGCTGCCGCGGCTTGGCCGACCGCGAGGGAACGTCGAGGAAGCTCACGCCCCTGGTTCGCCGGCCGCGCCCGGTTCGCCGCCGCCGGCGCTTTCGCCACCCGTGGCCGCTTCGCCGCCCGCCGCTGTTTCGGTGCCCGCTTCGCCTTCTGCGCCGCCGGCCGTTTCGGTGCTCCCTTCGCCTTCTCCTTCTCCGCCGGCGGCCTGAGATTCTGAGCCGCCGCCCGCGGAGGGGCCGCCGACGATCACGACCACCGGGGCGCCTCCTGAGAGCGGAGCCGCGGATGAGCCGAGCGGCCGCACGTTCGCCGAGCCGACTTTCAGCGCCTGCGCCACTCCCTGCGCTTCGGAGCGGTGGCCTTCGGCGTACTGCACCGTGGTCGTGGGGTAGGAGCCGGAGGGCGTGCCGAAGAGCGCGGACGCCTGGCTGTAGCCGTGGCTCTTCAGGGTGGACGCGGTCTGTGCGGCCAGGCCGTTGGTCTGAGTGGCGTTGAGCACCACGACGCGCAGCGAGCGCGGCTGGATGGCAGCCGAGCCGTGCTTGGTGGATTGCGCGGGGGCGTTGGAGCTGGCGCCGGTATTCGTGCCATGACCGCCGCCGCTGCCTTTGGAGGCCACCGCGGAGATGAGCACCACCAGCACCACGATCGCGACCAGCGCGCCGATCGCGATCGCGACGAGCTTGCCGGTTCGGCGTTCCCGGCGGTAGATCGTAGGTTTGAGCTGCTCGCCGGGGCGGCGCGCGGCGGGGGGCGGCGGCAGAGGCGAGCGATCATCGCTGCCGCCCGCACCGGCAGAAGCGTTGCCGCGCGGCGCGGACGAGGAGGAAGAGGAGGAGGAGGACATAGGCGCCACCGCGCGCACCGATCCGCCGGCGCCCACGCGCGGCGGCGCGGGCGGGAGGGACGGACGCGCCGGTGCGGCTGCCTGCGAGGGGGCACCCGGAGCGGGTGGGGAGACTCCCGGGGCAGGCGCCGCCGGCGCAGAGGCCGCTGTCGCTCCCGGCGAAGGCGCGCCCGATCGGCCCGGGAAGCCCTCCACCTCAGGGCCCGCGGTGTCGTCCAGCAACGCCGACGCGGACGCGGAGGCGACGGGCGCCGCGGCCGCAAGCGCCGCGGCCGCGGCCGGAGCCTGTGCCGGCCGTGGACCGGCCGCGCCGGCCCGCGCGAACTCCG
>DAHUYQ010000008.1 GCA_027315115.1 Solirubrobacterales bacterium
CCGAAAACCATCCGGCTCCTCCAACCGATCTTCAAGTGCTGGGCCGGCCGCTGCTCCACCTGCCAGCAAACCATCAACCTCACCAATCTACCCCTCCACCGGCCACCACAACACGAGTAAAGACCTAACAGAGCACTATTACGCGGCCATGACGCAACGCTACCTCCAGGTAGGGCCAGCCACGTTGCTCCCAGGGCTGCTTAATCACCTCCAGTAACACCGCGCCATGCGCGGTGCGTGGAGCGCAAAACGTGGGTGCGTGTTCGATCAGCCTCACAAAGCTGGACAGATCGCCGGTCAGCCACGGTGCCTTGCGCGGCGTGATCTGTCGGCGGAAACGCGCCGCCAGAAGCGCCACGCGAGCGAGCGCCGGCACCAACTCGGTGAGTACGTAGCGGCCCAGGGCTGGTCGGGGGCCGTCTTCCCGGCGCACAAGCCCAGCCGCAGTCAATAAGCGTAGCGTGTCGTTCAGGGTTCCTTCCGCAAGCGTAGGCACCCGTGTGCTCAGCTCGACATAGAGCAGCGGCCCGTCAACGAGCTCGCGGATGACGAGGCGCCCCCGACGATCAGCAATCGTGTCCAGCAGCGGCTCCGCGTCCGGTTTACGTAGCCTGGGATACGCCCAGCGTTCGACAGCCGCAACCTCTGTCCGTAGGTGCAGCAGATCGTGAGCAAGCGGGCGGAGCCGATCGACTCGGCGACTGTGATTGTCCGCTGCGCGCACGCATGCCACGAGCCCGCTCTGAACCAACTGTTTATGAATGCGGTTGAACGTCGAGCGCGATATGTAACGCGACTTGCAGAGGCGGTTCATGTGGACCGCGTGATCTACTGGTCCGTCCTCTGCGAGGAGATTCAGCGACGCACACGCATTCTCATTGATCAGCACTCCGAAATAGCCGCCGGCAGGTGCGACAGCTTCGCATGATGGATCGACTCGGCTAGAGGCACGCTCTGTCATCGCCCAGACCAACATACATTGCCTGCCACTGTTTCGCCGCACTGCCGCATCGTTTTCGATCCAACCCTCTTCAGACGGTCTTCCTGAACCGCGGTCCCGCGTCGTCGCTCGGCACGGCCACCACTGCGCCGAGTAGGTCACGGGCAGCGCGTCTTGTTTCCGCGATCAGACCGAGCGAGTGGGCTCCACGACCACTGATTGCCGCCCTGGCACGAGGAATAGCCCACTCTCCCCTGTCCTGCCACGGTCGCGCTCGCCAGCCGCCATGACGGCTACAGCCAGCTCGCAGCCCTCCGCCGAGGCCACCGAGCTGCTGATCCTCGACCGGCCGTGCTGAGCGCGTCGCCGTCGAGATTCGTTCCTCGGCGTCCTATTCGATCATGTGCAGCCCAAGCGGACGCGCCGCCGTTAGCAGATCCACGTCAAAGCTTGCGGCCGAGCCGGCATGCATCTGCGAAGCCAGCAGGACGCAACAATCGGGGAGCTTGCGACCCACGTCGGCTCGCACCCACGCGAGGCGAAACGGAGCGTTCTCGCCGAGCGCGAGCTCCTGTACGCCCAGGCGCCCGATCGCTGCCGTCGGCATCCGCAAGCCGACCTGCCGCGCCGGTGCGACAAGTGTCTCGGCGCGCGTTATCGCGCTCGCTCCCAGCGCCCGCCCGCCGGTGGTTTCGAGCGGCGGAGCCATCGCCCTGACGTGATGCAGGTCGTTGCTGCCGAGGTGACCGATCAACACGCTCGCGTCGAAAATGACCGTGACGACCGGTCTTTGCGCGGCCTTACAGCTCATGCCCGCCTTCTCAGGCTGCGGGCCTGCCGCGCCGATCACGCCGGCCGGTCGTCACGCGCCCGTGCAAGCTCGCCTGAACGGAAGATGCCAGTCAGCCTGCCGGCGGTCTCCCTCGCCGCGGCGCCACGATTGGTCGCCGCACGCTCGATCGCCTCCCCTCCGGCGGCAACGAGAGGAAGCATCAGCTTCTTGCGATCACGGATCTCCGCCCAGTGGCGCTGCGCCTTGTCGCATTGCGCCTTGTGTCCGTCGGCGTCGGTGACGGTGTAGCGAGACCGGGGAGTCGGCATGCACATATGTGTAGCACTGCCGCTGCTGGGTGCCGCACCTTACGCGATGCGCACTGCAGAGATCCCAAGCGTTCCATCCCAAGCGCTGAGGATGCTTGGGAGCTATCAGCACAGGACAGCCACATAGACAGGCGCGTCGCCCATGTGCGGCGCCCACGCAGGCAGGCGCCGACCCCCGCCGCGCCCTCGGGCGGCGGGGCGAAGATCTTGCCGCCGGGCATCTCGAACGTCGCGGCTTCGCGATCGTGGACCGCAACGCGCGCACCCGTCACGGCGAGATCGACCTGATCGCGTTCGACGGCGCGGTGCTCGCGTTCGTGGAGGTGAAGACCAGGCGGGCAAGCTCACGCCCCGGCGCCGTGGCGCCTGTGCCGCTCGAAGGGCTGCGACCGGCTCAGAGAGCGCGCCTGCGGCGCCTCGCCGCCGCCTGGCTCGCCGCCCGCACGAGTCCGATCCGCGCTCGCGACCTGCGCTTCGACGCGATCGGCATCCTGGTCGACGCTCAGGGCAGGCTCTTGCGGCTGGACCACGTCGAAGGCGCGTGGTGAGAGGCAGCATTGAGCGCCCGCGGCGATTTCAACAAGATCAAGCGACGTGCCACTCAGCAGGGATGGCGTGTGGAGAAGCGCCGCGAGTACTGGCTCTTCTTTCCGCCGGATGGCAAAGCCACACCCTGTCGCATCGCGGGCACGCCGTCGTCCTCCCGATCGATGGCGAACTTCATCGCCTGCTTGAGACGAAAGGGCTATAACCCGTGAGCATGGAGCATCGCATCTGGATATCGATTCCGAACATGCCGTTCGATCGCGAAGCGCAATGGCTTCCTCTGATCGAGCATCTGGAGCAAGAGCACGCCGGGCTCGGCCCGGTCGCGTCCTGGGACGACGAGACGACGATGGTCATCGTGCTCGCAAGCGAGACGGCGGACGGCGCCGCGGCCGCTGAGCTCGGGATGAGCGTCGTTCGGGAAGCGCTGCGGGCTGTCGCGCTCTTCGAGCGGGTTCCCTCCGTCTTGCGCGTACAGCCGGTCTTCGGCTCGCTGGCCGCATAGCGAGCCCGCGGCGGCAACGGAGCGCGGGCGGGCCGGCAGGCCACGCAGGCCACGCGGGCCCGTCAGCGCGCTGCGCAGGCCGCGCGGGCCGGCAGCCCGCCGCGCGGACCGACCGGCGGCCTCGGCGTCACCTGGCAATGCCGGCCACGCGGGCCGGCAGAGCGCCGCGCAGGTCAACCGCGGCCTCGGCGTCGCCTGGCGATGCCGGCCCAGATCTGGCCTCGATCGGCCTAGATCAACTCGAGCTGCGTGTAGGCCACCGACTGGAACGACATCCGGTGCAGCGGGCTTGGGCCAAGGCGCAGGATCGCCTCGCGGTGCTCGGGTGTCGAGTAGCCGACGTGCTGGGCGAAGCTCCAGCCGGGGTGCAGCTCGTCGGCGTGGTGCATGAAGCGATCGCGGGTCACCTTCGCGACGATCGAGGCGGCGGCGATCGCGGCGCTGCGCGCGTCGCCTCCGATTACCGCGCGGTGGGGCAGCTCCAGGTCTGGCAGCGAGAAGCCGTCGACCAGGCGGGTGACCTCGGACCCATGCTCCCCCGAGACCCGCCGCAGCGCGTCGGCCAGCGCGGTGAGGTTGGTCCTGTGCAGCCCGTTGCTGTCGATGCTGCGGGCGCTGCGGCTCACGACGCACACCCGCAGCGCTGTCTGCAGGATGATCGGGTACATCCGCTCCCGCGCCGGCGCGGTGTGCTGCTTGGAGTCGTCGAGCTCTCCCAGCGCCCGCACCTGCGCCGGGGCGAGCGCCTCCACGTCGAAGAGGACCGCGGCCGCGACCAGCGGGCCGGCCAGGCATCCACGGCCCGCCTCGTCGGCACCGGCGATCAGCGGGGTGCCGATCTCGCGGTCGAACTTGAACAGCCTGCGGCCCGCGCGGGCGGGCTTGGCCTTCTTGCGGGAGGAGCCGCCCTTGGCTGCCTGCGTGGTCTCGGTCGAGGCGGCCGGCATCCTCACCTCGCCTCAGAGCAGGCCGATGCGGTCAGGCGGCCAGTAGGTGGCGAAGGCGACGCCGATGATCCAGCTCGTGGGCACCGGCCCCCAGAACCTGCTGTCGTCTGATTCGCCACGGTTGTCCCCCATCATGAACCAGTGTCCGGGCGGAACCTCGATCGGGACGCGGAAGTTGCACTCGGGGCTCGATCCGCAGGGGGCGATGTAGGGGTCGTGCTCGCGCTTGAACGGCCCCTTCCTGCTCTTGGAGGTGTAGGCGTGACCGCCCTTGACGTAGATCCATTCGCCGGGGCCGGCAACGACGCGCTTGATGAAGTTCACGCTCGCCTGCCTGGGCACCGGCGCCGAGCACGGAGCGCCGCCGTAGCTGACGATGTGAGGCGGCCTTGCCACCGAGCCGCAGACCTCGTGCTCGGCGCCCTGCGGAGGATGGAAGACGACGATGTCGCCGACGGAGGGGCCCCCGAAATGCATTCCGATCCGGTCCACCAGCACGCGCTGTCCCACCTTCAGCGTGGGTTCCATCGAGCCGCTGGGGATCTTGTACGGCTTGACGATGAACGCCTGGATCAGCAGCGCCAGGCCGAGCGCGACCGCGACGATCACCACCAGCTCGAGCAGCGAGCCGGTGCGCGACTTGGTCGGGGTGCTCACGCGGGAGACTCGGAGAGCGCCGGTCAGGCGCTCTCAGGCTCGGCGGCGGACTGCTCGGGCTCGGAGGACGCCTGCGCGTCCTCGCCGTCTGCGCCCGCGGCCTCTGCCTGCGCCGTGGGCTGCTCGGCCTGCTCCGTGCTCTCCGACGGCTCCGCCGCCGAAGTGTCCGCCACCTCTGCGACCGTCTCCGCGCCATCCTGCGGCTCCGCCCCCTGCGGCTCCTGCGCGTGCTCGGCCTGCGGCTGCTGCGCCTCTACCTCGGCCAGCAGCCCCGGCTCCACAGCCTCCTCCGGCCCGGTGTAGCGACGCTCGCGCACGCGCGCGCGCTTGCCGACCCGATCTCGGAGGTAGTAGAGCTTGGCCCTTCTGACGTCGCCGCGAGCGGCGACCTCGATGCGCTCGATCTTCGGTGAGTGCAGCGGGAACATGCGCTCCACGCCGATCCCGAAGGAGCTCTTGCGCACCGTGAACGTCTCCCTCACCCCGTGGCCCTGGCGCTTGATCACGACGCCCTCGAAGACCTGCACGCGGCGGCGCGTGCCCTCAATCACCTGGAAGTGAACGCGGACGCGATCGCCCGGGGCGAACTGTGGGACGCGGCGCAACTGCGCGCGCTCAAGTCTGTCGATGACGCTGCTCATGGTCTTGGGGGAGTGTCGCCTGCCGGGCCCAGAGCGCAAGAGAGCGCGGGCACCGGCGGCGCGGTCCGCAATGGTAGCGGACTGTGCGCGATCAGCGACTCCTCACCGCGCTCCCTCCTCTCCCTCCCCCTTATCCACCTCGATTTCCCCGGCCGCGTGGACCTGCCGCCGCGCGCTCTGCGCCATGCGCCACCTCCTGATCTGCTCGTGGTGGCCGGAGAGCAGCACGTCGGGGACCTCCCAGCCGCGGTATTGCGCGGGTCGGGTGTAGTGCGGGTACTCGGGGGCGCCCTCCAGCGCCGCGCTGTAGGACTCCTCCAGCGCGGAGTCCTCGTGGCCGAGCGCCCCCGGCAGCTTGCGCATCACCGCGTCGCAGACGACCATCGCCGCGAGCTCTCCGCCGGCGAGCACGTAGCGGCCGATCGAGAGCGTCTCAGTGCAGAAGCGCTCGACTATCCGCTCGTCGAAGCCCTCGTAGCGGCCGCAGAGCAGGGTGATCTCCCGCTCTTCGGCGAGCTCGTTGGCGTACTCCTCGTCGAAGAGGCGGCCGGAGGGCGTGAGCGCGATCACCCGCCGCCGCTGCCGTAGCTGCACCGGGTCGACCCGGTAGTGGGCGCTCAGCGCCGCGTCCATCACGTCGACGCGCAGCACCATGCCCGCCCCGCCGCCGTAGGGGGTGTCGTCCACCTGGCCGCCCGTCAGCGGCGTGTGCGCGCGGATGTCCACGCAGGAGAGACTCGAGCCGGCGGCGATCGCGTTGGCGACGTGGCGCTGGCCGCGGAACCAGTCGAACCAGTCGGGGAAGAGAGTGAAGACGTCGATGTTCACGGCGTCTCCCCGAGGAACGAGAGGTCCACGTCCACCCGGCGAGACTCCACGTCGATGCCGCGGATCGCGTCTTTGACCATCGGCACCAGCAGCGTCGCTCCCTCCTCGCGGCTGACCTCCAGCACCTCGCACGAGGGCAGCTCGAGCAGCCGCGCGACCGTCCCGATCGTGCGCCGGCCGTCATGCACGACGCAGCCCTCTAGCTGGTGTGCCCAGAACTCGTCCTCCCCCAGCGAGGGCGCGCTGTCGGCCGCGACGGTGATCTCCAGGCCCCGCAGCGCGACCGCGGCGTCGCGATCCTCGACGCCCTGCAGGTGCAGCACCGGTCGCTGCTCGGTCCCGCCGCGGCGCCGCACGGTGAAGGCGCGATCGCCTATCTGCACGGAGACGCCGGCGGCGAGCAGGCGCGGACGGGGCGCGGAGACGTGGAAGCCGCCGTCGAGGCCGTGCGGGCGTCCGACGCGGCCCGCGCCCAGGCGGAGCGCGGCGTGCTCGGCGTGCGCGGCGCCCTCGGCGTGCCCGGCGCCCGGACGGGCCTCGGCGCCCCCGGCGTGCCCGGCGCCCTGCTCGCGGCCGTTCTCAGTCGACGATGTCAATGAGCACCCGACGCCCCTGGCCGTCGGCGCTTGCTCGCAGCACGGTGCGCAGCGCCTGAGCGGTGCGTCCGCCGCGACCGATCACCTTGCCGTAGTCGTCGTCGGCGACGCTCAGCTCCAGCAGGATCGTCTCGTCCTCTTCGTCGAAGCGCTCGACCACGACCTCGTCGGGGTGGTCGACCAGCCCGCGAGCAAGGTAGGTGAGCAGGTCCTCGACCGGGCGTGAGCCGCTGCGGGCTCGCGCGTCCGCGCCGCCGGCCCCATGCTGCTCCTGCCTGGACAAGGGGCGCTCCCCTCTCAGGCCCGGCCGGCCGGACCTATGCCCTGGATGCGCAGCAGCTTGGCGACGGCCTCGGAGGGCTGGGCGCCGCGCGCCAGCCAGGTGCGGGCGCGCTCCTCGTCGATCACGATCGTGGATGGGCTGGTCTGTGCGTCGTAGTGGCCGAGCGTCTCGATCACGCGCCCGTCGCGCGGAGAGCGCTGGTCGGCCACGACCACCCGCCACTTCGGATCCTTTCTGCCGCCCACCCGCGTGAGCCTAAGCCTGACTGACACGTAGTCCTCTCTGATGAGTTTCCACGCCGCGGCTGCCGCAGCGTCATTGCCGGAAGCGCAACAGCTTAGCGGCTGCGCGCCTCCGGCCGCGAGCGGGGCGCCACGGATGGGCCTGCGCAACCCGGTCGGCGCAGGCCACCGCGACCGCTTAGCGCACCTGCCGCATCCGCGCGACCGGGCGCGTCAGCACACCCAGGCGCATCACCGCGCCTGCCGCATCAGCGCGCCGATGTCGGGCATCTTGCCGCGACCGACCTGGCGCATCACCTTTCGCATCTGGGCGAACTGCTTGATCAGGCGCGAGACCTGTTGGACATTGGTGCCCGATCCCTTGGCGATCCGCAGCCGGCGCGAGCCGTTGATGCTCTCCGGTCTGCGTCGCTCCTCCGGGGTCATCGCGAGGATGATCGCCTGCAGCCTGTCGAGCTCGCGCTCGTCCACGTTCATGTTGCGAAGCTGGTGGCCACCGAGGCCGGGGATCATGCCGAGCAGGCTGGTCAGCGGCCCCATCCGCCTGATCGTCTTGAGCTGATCCAGGAAGTCGTCGAGCCCGAACTCGTTGCGGCGCAGCTTGCGCTGCAGATCGATCGCCTGCTTCTCGTCGAACTCGCGCTCGGCCGTCTCGATCAAGCTCATCACGTCGCCCATGCCGAGGATCCGCTGGGCGATCCGGTCGGGGTGGAAGCGCTCGAAGTCCTCCAGGCGCTCGCCGGTGGAAGCGAACAGGATCGGCTTGCCGGTCACCGCCAGCACCGAGAGCGCGGCGCCGCCGCGGGCGTCTCCATCCAGCTTGCTCATCACCACGCCGTCGAAGGCGACCGCCTCCGCGAAGCTCTCGGCCACACCGACCGCGTCCTGGCCGGTCATCGCGTCGAGCACCAGCAGCACGTCGTCGGGATTGACCGCCTCGCGGATCCGCACGAGCTCGGCCATCAGGTCCTCGTCGATGTGCAGGCGCCCGGCGGTGTCTACGATCAGCACGTCCTTGCCGTCCCGCGTGGCCTGCTCGAGCGCCCAGGAGGCGATCTGGACCGGATCGCGGTCGGTGCCCTGCTGGTAGACGGTCGCGCCGGCCTGGGCGCCGACCTTGACGAGCTGGTCCACGGCGGCGGGGCGGTAGACGTCGCAGGCCGCCAGCGCGACCGCCGAGCCGTGCTCCTCGCGAAGATGGCGCGCGAGCTTGGCCGTCGCGGTCGTCTTGCCCGAGCCCTGCAGCCCGGCCATCAGGATCACCGTCGGGGGACGCGAAGCGAAGCGCAGGCGCTGCGCCGGCGCGGCCTCGCCGTCCGCCCCGCCGGGCGGAGTCGCGCCCATCAGCTCCGCGAGCGCGTCGGCGACGAGCTTGATGACCTGCTGGGCGGGGTTGAGCTTGCCCACCACATCGGCGCCCAGGCAGCGCTGCTTGACGTCGGCGGTGAAGGTGCGCACCACCTTGAAGTTGACGTCGGCCTCCAGCAGCGCCAGGCGGATCTCACGCATCGCCGCGTCGATGTCCGCCTCGGTCAGGGTGCCGTGCCTCCGCACGTCGGACAGCGTGGCCTGCAGCTTCTCTGAGAGGGCGTCGAACATCGGCCGTTCAGCCTAGTCCTGCGGCGGCCGCTTCGCGGCGGCGGGAAGCTGGGCGTCGCCGTGCGCGCCGCCCGAGCCGGGGCTCTCGCCGCGCCCGGCCAGCGCCTGGCCGATCCCGCCGAAGGCCTGTGCGAACTCGGAGGGAACCACGAACACCTTGTTGGCGTCTCCTTCCGCGAGCTGCGGCAGCATCTGCAGGTACTGATAGCTGAGCAGCGCGCGGTCAGGCTTGCCCTCGTGAATCGCTTTGAAGACTGTGTCGATCGCCTGCGCGTCGCCCTCGGCCTTCAGGATCGCGGACTGCTTTTCGCCTTCGGCCTCCAGCACGGCCGCCTGCTTCTGGCCTTCGGCGGTCAGGATCGCCGCCTGGCGCTCGCCTTCGGCGGTCAGGATCGCGGCGCGGCGGTCGCGCTCGGCGCGCATCTGCTTCTCCATCGCGGTGCGGATGTCAGGCGGCGGGTCCACCGACTTGATCTCCACCCTGTTGATCCTGATCCCCCACTTGCCGGTCGCCTCGTCCAGCACGGTGCGCAGCTCGGCGTTGACGTTCTCCCTGGCGGTCAGCGTCGCCTCCAGCGTCAGGCCGCCGATCACGTTTCTGAGCGTGGTGACGGTGAGCTGCTCGATCGCCTGCAGCGGGCTTGCGACTTCGTAGGTGGCCGATCTGGGGTCGGTGATCGTGAAGTAGAGGACGGTCTCGATCGCGACGACCACGTTGTCGTCGGTGATCACGGACTGGGGCGAGAAGTTGACGACCTGCTCGCGCAGGTCCACGAGCGGGCGCACCCTTTCGACGAACGGCGTGACGACCGCCAGCCCCGGCTCCAGGGTGCGGTGGTAGCGGCCAAGGCGCTCCACGACCCCGGCGCGCGCCTGGGGAATGATCCTGATCGCCCTCGACGCGACGAACAGCGCGAAGATCACGACCACCACGGCGACTATCAATGCGACCATCTGAGACCCGGTTCCTTTCTAGTGCATCACGAGCGCGGTCGCGCCTTTGATTTCGATCACCTGGACCCGCTCGCCGGGGTCGATCACCTCGTCCTCGTCGTAGCTGCGCGCCGTCCACACCTCGCCGTCGATCTTCACGCAGCCGACGCCTTCGCGGTTGGCGATCCGCTCCAGCACGATCGCGTCGCGTCCGACGAGCGCCGCGGCCCCGGAGCGGATCGCCGGCGCCTGGCGATGGCGTCTGGCGGCCAGCGGCCGCAGCATCGCCAGCACGAGCAGCGAGACGAGCGCGAAGACGATCAGGCTGACGGCTGCTCCCGCGCCCGCAAAGCTCAGGACCGCCCCGATCACGGCGCCAAGGGCGAACGGCCCCAAGAAGAAGCCGCCCGTGTGCATCTCGCCTATTCCGAACAGGCATGCCGCTACGAGGAGGACGATCCCTGCGCCCATAATGGCGATTATCGCACCGCGGGCGCGCGGAGCCTCACTCGGCGGCGATCAGGCGCTCACTCGGCCGTGATCAGCGCGCGCGGAGCCTCACTCGGCCGTGATCAGCGCGCGCGCGAACTCGTCGGGGTCGAAGGGCCGCAGGTCCTCCAGCGCCTCGCCGACCCCGATCAGCTTCACCGGGATCTTCAGCTCCCTGGCGATCGCCAGCGCGATGCCGCCGCGCGCGGTGCCGTCGAGCTTGGTCAGCACCACGCCGCCGACCGGGATCGTCTCGGCGAACATCTTGGCTTGGAGCAGGCCGTTCTGGCCGGTCGTGGCGTCGATCGTCAGCAGCGTCTCGTGCGGGGCGCCGTCGAGCTGGCGAGAGATCACCCTGCCGACCTTGCCCAGCTCGTTCATCAGGTCGGCCTTGTTGTGCAGGCGGCCCGCGGTGTCCACGATCGCCACGTCGAAGCCCTGCGACTGGGCCGTCGCGATCGTCTCGAAGGCCACCGCGCCGGGGTCCGAGCCCTCCGGCCCGGTGACGATCTCGCAGCCGGCGCGCTGCGCCCAGCCTTCGAGTTGCTCGGCGGCGGCGGCGCGGAAGGTGTCGGCGGCGCCGAGCAGCACCTTCTTGCCGAGCTCGCGCTGCAGATGCCAGGCGAGCTTGCCGATCGTGGTCGTCTTGCCCGTGCCGTTGACCCCGACGGCCATGATCACGGTCGGGCGCGAGCGGATGTCGATCGTGCCCTCCCCCACCTTCGCGGTGTCAGCGAGCAGCGCGATCAGGCGCTCGGAGAGCTCGGGCCCACTGGAGAGCCGCCCCTCGCCGGCCTCGCGCTCGAGCTCGGCGACGACCGCGGCGGTCGTGGCCACGCCGACGTCGGCCATGATCAGCGCCTCCTCCAGGCGTTCCCAGGTCTCGTCGTCGAGGCTCTGGAAGAGTGTGGCCTGGATCTCGCCCGAAAGCGCCTGCCTGGTCTTGGACAGGCTCGTGCGCAAGCGCCGCAGGAACCCCACGCGCTGCTCGGCGTCGGGCTCGGGCGCAGAGGCGCCGTTGTCGGTGATGAAGAGATCGCTCCACTGCCGTGCCATCGGCGGACGAGACTATCTCAGTAATGCTGCACCGGATGGCGCGAATCAAACGTGTACGGCGCACGGGCAAGCCCCTACACTTCGGCTCAGAGGCCACATGACGCCAGAGCCAGCGGCAAGCAACGATCACATCGAGCGGGCGAACACCCAGTTCTGGAATCCTCCTTCGCTGGAGGAGCTGATGGCCGATGTCGCGCCACTGAAGTCGAATGAGCACTTCGACATCCCCGACGTGACCGAAGAGGAGTGGGACGCGTTCATGGCGGCACTCGACGAGTGATCGCAACCGTACTCGTCGACACGAATGTGTTCACGGCACGCTTGCGGGAGCGCTCACTGCTAGCCACAAGCTACGCCAAGCACCTCTTCGGTCACCGCCTCGCCGTCGCTCCCCAGACCGTCGCCGAGGCCCGCTACGGCGCGCTGAGCGCCGGCTGGGGACACGCTCGCACAGAGAGGTTGTCGCGGCTGATCGCTCGCGCGCGCATCCTGCCGGTCGACATCGACACGACTGAGACAGTCGCGAGGCTGCGCGACGAATGTCGTCAGATCGGGCACGGCCTGCACCAGCGCCACCACAACGCCGACCTCTGGATTGCGGCCACTGCGATCCGCTGGCACATACCCCTCGTGGCGCATGACGCGGTCTTTGCCGGCTGTCCCGGCCTCGAGCTCCGGACGGAGCTCGACACTGCAAACCCTTGAGATCCGGCGCTGCGGCCCCTCAGGCCGCCTCAAGCTTGGGCGCGGCGGCGTCGTCGGCGGCCTGCCCCTCCTGCGCCTCGGGCGGCAGGCGGCGGGAGATCACCTTGGAGACGCCGTCGCCGCCCATCGAGACGCCGTAGAGCCAGTCGGCGGCCTCCATCGTGCGCTTCTGGTGGGTGATGACGATGAACTGCGCCTGGTCGCGGTGGCGGCGCACGAGCGCCAGGAAGCGGTCGAGGTTGAGGTCGTCCAGCGCGGCCTCGACCTCGTCCAGGATGTAGAAGGGGCACGGCTTGGCCAGGAAGACGGCGAACAGGAACGCCAGCGCGGTCATCGACTTCTCCCCGCCGGAGAGCAGCGAGAGGCGCTTGGCGGACTTGCCGGCCGGCGTTATCTCTATCTCCACGCCCTGCAGCGCATCCTGCTCGCTCCCCTCCTCCTCCTCTCCCTGATCATTGGCCTCACGGTCCGCGGCGCCCTCCGCCTCGGCGGCGTCCTGCGGGGGCTGGCCGCCGATCACCGGCTTCTGCGCGGGCTCTTCGCTGACCAGGCGCAGTCGTCCGCTGCCGCCCGGGAAGACCTCTTTGGCCAGTTCCTCGAAGTTGCGCGCGGCGGCTTCGAAGGTCTGCTGGAAGGTCTCCTGGATCTGGCGGTCGGTGTCGCGGATCAGCGTGCGCAGCTCGCGCAGGGCGGTCTCCAGGTCCGCTCGCCGCGTCTCCAGCTCCTCCACGTGGGCCAGCGCCTCGGCGTACTCCTCCTGTGCCAGCGGGTTGACCGGGCCGAGCTGCTCGCGCCTGCGCGCCAACCGCTGCAGACGGGCCTGGAGCTCCTGCGCCTCCTGCTCGTCAAGCGGCTCCTCGCTCTCCGGCGAGGGCTGCTCGATCTGCAGGCCCTCGGCGACCGCGGCAAGCTCAAGGTCGATCTCGGCCACGGCGTCGCGCAGGCGCTGAGCGGCGACCTCGGCGGCGGTCACCGCCTCGCCTTCGCGTCGCAGCGCCGTCTGGATGTCGGCCTCCTCGGCGGCGCAGGAGCGCAGCTCGGCGGCCATCTGCTCGCCTGCCTCGCTGTCGGCGGCCAGCAGATCCTCGAGCTCCTTCACTCGCGCGGCGACCGCCACCCGCGCCGACTCGATCGCGCTCGCGAGGCGCTGCGCGCCGGGCGCGAGCTCTTCGTCGGCGGCGCGCTGGGCCGCAAGCATCAGCGTGCGCCGGGCGCGCTCCTGCCGTTCGCGCTCGATCCGCTGCGCCTGACGGCGCTCTGCCGCCAGCTCGCCCTCGAGCTGGGCGCGGCGGACGGCCAGCGGCCCATCCTGCGGCGCGCTGCGACGGCGCTCCATCACCCACTTGGCGCGGCGCTCCTCCTCCCGCGCCTCCCCCAGCGCACGCTCGGCTTCGCGCAGCAGCCGCTCGCCCTGCTCGCGCTGCCCGTCGGCCTCGCGCACGGCTTGTAGCGCTACCTCCACTGCGGCCTGCGCGGTCTGCTCCGCCTGCGCGGCCTGCTCGGTGGCCGCGATCAGCCGGTCGCGCTCGTTGCGCATCGCGAGCACCCGGTCGGCGCCGCCCTCGGCGACCTGGCGCACCTCGCGGAGATGCGAGAACCAGACGCGCCCGGCGCGCGTGACCGCGACGCCCGTGAACGTCTCGGGCAGGTCGTCCAGGCTCTCCACCAGCCATGCGTCGGCGAGCAGCCGGCGGGCGAGCGCCACCGTCGCGTCGGGGCCGCTGAGCAGCTCCGCGAGCGCCCGTGCCCCGGGGGTGGGCGGCTCGCCGGTCGTGAGATGGGCGCCGGGCACCGCGCCAGCGCCGGGCGCCGCGCCAGCGCCGGATCCGGCAACAGCGCCGGGCGCCGCGTCAACGCGGAGCGCGGCATCGGAGCCCGCCCCGGCGCCGCCCACGATCAGCGCGCTGCCGCCGTCGGGGCCGGCGCTGTCCAGCAGCCGCTTGGCGCCCGCCATGTCCTCCACGAGCGCCGCCTCCAGGCGCCCACCGAGCGCCGCCGCGACCGCGAGCTCGCAGCCCTGCTCGACGCCCAGCAACTCGCCGAGCGCCTGGATCGTGGATCCATCCGACCCACCCGCCCCGCCCGCGGCGCCGCCGCGCTTGGCCAGCGGATGGGAGTGGCTGCGCAGGAACTGGTTGGCGGCGGCGAGCTCGGAGCCGACCTGGGCGGAGGCGCGCCGCGCCTCCTGCGCCGCGCGTTCGCGCTCGCGCATGGCCTCGCGCGCGCGCTCGGCGCCGGCGTCGGCCTCCCCGCGCGCCTCGCGCGCAGTCTGGGCCTGCTGCTCCAGCTCGGCGGTGCGCGCCGCGGCCTGCTCGCACTGCTGCGCCAGCTCCGCGAGCTCGCGCTGCAGCGCCTGCTCCTGTTCGGCCAGCAGCTCCGAGAGCGCGTCCTCCAGCGCCTGCAGGCGGTCGGCGTCCTCGTGCTGCTCGCGCTCCTGGTCCACGAGCGCTTCCAGCGCCTGCAGCTCGCCGGTGGTCTGCTCGATCCGCGCGGCGATCGCCTCGCTGGTCTTGGCGACCTGCTCGGCTCGCATCTGCAGGCGCTCGTGGGCGGAGCGAGCGCCGTAGACGCGACGCGAGAGCGCATCACGCTGGCTGGCGCGCTGCGCAAGCGCCTGTTCGGCCTGCGCGCGCCGCGCCATCACCGCCTCCAGCCGCGCCTGGATCTCGGCCTGGGCATCCCTGGCGCCACGCACCTGCGCCTCGGCCTGGCCCAGCTCCTGGCGGCGCAGCCGCGCGGCCTCCACCGCGAGCCGCAGCCGGATTTCGAGGCTCTGGCGCTCCAGGCGCTCATGCAGCTCAGCGGCCTCCGCCTGGCGCTTGAGCGGCCGCAGGCGGCTGCGCGCCTCGCGCTCGACGTCCAGCGCGCGGTCAAGGTTCTCCTCGGTCTTGGCGAGCTTGAGCTGGGCGCGGCGACGACGTCGGCGGTGCTTGCCGAGACCGGCGGCCTCCTCGATCAGCAGGCGCCGGTCACGCGGCTTGCTCATCACGATCGACTCGACGCGCCCCTGCGAGATGACCGAGTGGCTCTCCTTGCCGAGGCCCGTGTCCGAAAGCGCCTCCAGCACGTCGGCCAACCGGCAGCGCGCGCCGTTGAGCCGGTATTCGCCCTCACCGGAGCGGTCCAGGCGGCGCACGATCGAGATCTCGGTGAACGGCACGTGCACCGCGCCGTCGGAGTTGTCCAGCACGATCTCGACCTCGGCGGCGCTGCGCGCCTGCACGCCCTTGCCGCCGCCGAAGATCACGTCCTGCATCGAGGCGCCGCGGACCGCCAGCGGCGACTGCTCGCCCATCGCCCACAGCACCGCGTCGGTGACGTTGGACTTGCCCGAGCCGTTGGGCCCCACGACCACGCTGACCCCCGGCCCGAAGTCCAGGCGCGTACGGTCGGGGAAGGACTTGAAGCCCTTGAGGGTCAGCGAGCGCAGATGCATGCCTTGGAAAGTCTCCTCGTCGTTGTGTTGTGGCGGTCCACGCCGATCACGCCTCCTGCAGCGTCTCGACCGCCCGCCTGGCGGCCTGCTGCTCGGCCAGCTTCTTGCTGCGGCCGTTGCCGGTCCCGATCACCCTGCCATCGACGCTGGCCGCGACCTCGAAGATGCGGTCGTGCGGCGGCCCCGACTCCTCGGTGACGTTGTAGCTGACGATCTCGCCGCGCTGCGCGAGCAGCTCCTGCAGCGCCGACTTGAAGTCGACCGGGTTCTCCAGCGCCTGCTCTATCTCGGGAGTGAACGCCTCGACCACGGCGGCCGCGGTGCGCTCGTAGCCGACGTGCAGGAAGCAGGCGCCGATCACCGCCTCGATCACCGAGGCCAGAACCCGCTCTGTCTTGAGCATCCCGGTCGCGCCGTGCGCGAGCTCGGCCGGCGCCGCGGCCGCCAGCCGCTCGGTCACGCGCAGGCGCTCGGCGACCGCGCGACAGGAGGCCCCGGAGACAGCCTGCGCCCTGATCTTCGTCAGCCGTCCCGCCCCGAAGCGATCCGCCTCCAGGCGCGGGTAGAGGTGCGAGGTGACCGCCAGGGCGAGCACGCTGTCGCCGAGAAAGGCGAGCCGGTCGTAGGAGGCGCCGCGCCGCTCGCTCCAGGAGGAGTGCGTGAAGACCTGGGTGGCGAGATCCTCCGGCAGCTCCGCCAGCAGCGCTTCCAGGCTCGCCGGCGCCGGCAGCGGCGCGCTGTCGCTCTGACGGTCGATCGCGGCCGCCTCCAGCGGATGGGCGGGCACCTGATCAGGCGCCATGCGCGAGCACGTAGTCAACCGCCTGCCCCACCGTGAGGATCCTGCTCGCATCCTCGTCGGAGATCTTGATCCCGTAGCTGTCCTCGAGCTCCTGCACGAGCGTGTAGAGGTCGAGCGAGTCGGCCTCCAGATCCTCCTTGAAGCGCGTGGCTTCCTGAATCTTCTCGGGATCGAGGTCCAGCTCGTCGGCGAGGTGGTCCCTGATCAGCTCCAGCACCTGTTCCTTGGTCATTGGGTCGCCAGGCTAGCGTCCGGCCCGGATGCGGCGAGGTCGGCCGGCACGCTGCGCAGCGCCCCGGCGCTCTCCAGCGCGGCGTGCGTGCTCTCGGCGATCTGCTCCTGGGCGCCGCGCCGCGCGCGCAGGATCGCCTCCGCGAACCCGTTGCGGCTGAACTTGCCATGCGGCACCACGCCGAGGCTGCGCAGCCCGAGCAGGTAGGCGCCGCCCTGGCCCTCCGGGTCGATCTGCGCGCGGAAGGCGCGCAGCGAGGGCATCATCAGGGCGCCGCCGAGCTTGCTGGCGATCGAGCTTTCGGCGGCATGCCGCACCGCGCCGAGCACGGTGGAGGACACACCCTCGATCAGCTTCAGCGCGATGTTGCCGGTGAAGCCGTCGGTCACGATCACCTCCGCCGCGCCGGAGAGCACGTCGCCGCCCTCCACGTTGCCGACGAACTCGAATGACGCCCCGGCGGCGCGCTCGAGCAGCTCCGCATGCGCTTCCTGCACCAGCGCGCTGCCGCGCTCGCGCTCTGAGCCGTTGGAGAGCAGCGCCACGCGCGGGCGCTGCACGCCGAAGACGCTGCCCACCAGCGCGGCGCCCATGAAGGCGAACTGCACCAGGTGCTCGCGGCGCGCCTCGGCGTTGGCGCCGACGTCCAGCAGCGTGACGGTGTGGCCCGGCACTGGCAGCGGCAGCGCCAGGGCCGGCCGGTGGATGCCTCGCGCGCGCTTGATGTTGAACAGGCCGGCGGCAAGCGCGGCGCCCGTGCCGCCGGCGCATACGAGCGCGTCGGCGCGCCCCTGCGCGACCGCGCGGGCGGCCTGCACGATCGAGGCGTCCGGCGTGGAGCGCGCGGCGCGCGCCGGGTCGGCGCTCTTGGCGATCGAGACGGGGGCGTCGATCACCTCCACCCCCGCGCCGGGTGCGCCGATCTGCTCGACGGGACCGAAAAGCAGAACGCGCGCGCCCCGCTGCGCGGCGATCGCGGCGCCCGCGGCAACCTCGGCGGGCCCGAGATCGGCGCCGTTCGCGTCCACCGCTATCACCGGCTGCGTCGGTGCCGTGATGCCCTCCTGCCTGTTCGACCTCTCAACCACCACCGCTCCGCCTGCGCCGTCGCCGGCGCGAGCGGTCACTTCTCCCACTTGCTAGTGGTCGTGATCGTGGTCGTGATCGTGCTCGCCGGCGGCCAGGACCTCGCGACCAGCGTAGGTCCCGCACACAGGGCAGACACGATGAGGCCGGCGCGGGCTGTGGCAGCGCGGGCACTCGTTCACGGTCGGAGCGGAGATGCGATGCTGGGCACGCCGCGTGGAGGTGCGCGTGTGCGACTGCTTTTTCTTCGGGACGGCCATGGTTGGTGAAGGCTAGCGCAACCGGGCGTCCGTGGCACGCGCGGGCGTCTATTCGAGCTTCAACTCGCGCAGCTTGGCCCACCGCGGGTCGGGCTCTCTCTCATGCGAGTGCTCCGGTCCTGCCTCATTGAGGTCGGCCGCGCACATCGGGCAGAGGCCCATGCAGTCCTCCCGGCAGAGCACCGCCACCGGCGCCGCCAGCACGAAGGAGTCCCGCGCCCAGGCCGCCAGGTCGAGCGTGTCCCGCTCGACGTACGGGCTGTCGAGGTCGCCTCCTTCTTCGCCCGGCACGTCCACCTCCCGCACATCGATCCGCAGCACCGGCCTGGCGTCCTTCAGACAGCGCATGCAGGGCCCCGAGAGCGCCGCCTCGAAGATCAGCCGCAGCGCGTAGCCCGGCCCGGCCATCCGCGAGACGTCGAGTTGCACCGGCACCTCGGCCGGCTCCACCGTGTACTCCTGGCCGCCGAGCGTCATGCCCTCAAGCGGCACGCTCAGCTCCAGCCGCCGCCCCTGGCCGGGGCGCAGGTGCAGGCTGGCTAGATCGAAGAGATGCGCGAGGGGAGCCATTCCTCCAGCCTAGCGGCGCGCGATGTCAGCTCAGATCTGGCGCGTTGGTCCAAATTCTTGGACGAACTTGGACGAACTTGGATGTCGCGCGCGTCGCGCGCGACGCGCTATTGCGCGGCGGCCAGCTCGCGCTTGAGGATCTTGACGGTGGCGTTGCGCGGAAGCTGCGCCAGGAAGACGACCTCGCGCGGCACCTTGAAGCGGGCGAGGTTCTGCTTGACGTAGGCCTGGATCTCCTCCGGCGTGAGGCTCGCGCCCTCGCGGGTGACCACGAACGCCTTCAGGCGCTGGCCGAACTCCTCGTCGGCCACGCCGATCACCGCGGCCTCCTCGATGCCGGGGTGGTCTGAGAGCAGGTCCTCGACCTCGCGCGGGAAGACGTTCTCGCCGCCGGAGACGATCATCTCGTCGTCGCGGCCCTCCACGAACAGGCGGCCCTGCGCGTCCAGGCGGCCGACGTCGCCGGTGCTCATCAGCCCCCCGAGGATCTCCTTGTTGCCGCCCCCGGTGTAGCCCTCGAAGACCATCTCGTTGGCCACGAAGATGCGGCCGGACTGCCCGCGCGGCACCTCGTGGCCGGCCTCGTCCAGTAGCTTGACGACGGTGCCGAGCGGAGGCGTGCCGGCGGTGCCGGGCGCGGCGCGCAGTTCGGCGGGCGTGGCGATCGTCGCCCAGGCGACCTCGGTGGAGCCGTAGAGGTTGTAGAGGACGTCCCCGAAGACGTCCATCGCCCTGACCGCGAGCTCGCCCGGAAGCGCCGAGCCGCTGGCGGCGATCACGCGCAGACAGCTCAGGTCGTAGCGGGCGATCGTCTCGGGCGGCAGCTCCAGCATCCGCTGGATCATCACCGGCACGACCGCCAGCGCGCTGGCGTTGTGCTCGGCGACCGCGCGCAGCGTCTCCTCCGGGTCGAACTTGCGCCGCAGCACGAGCGTCGATGCCAGGGGCAGCGCCAGGGTGAAGTGCGCGAAGCCCCAGGAGTGGAACATCGGCGCGGCGACCACAGTCGCCTCCCGCGCTTTCAGCGGGATCTTCGAGAACAGCGCAGCGGCGGGTTCCAGCGAGTCCGGCTGTTTGCGCGCCGCCCCCTTCGGCGTGCCCGTGGTGCCGGAGGTGAGGATCACCACGCGTCCCTTTTCGGCGGGCGGCTTCAGGTCGGCCTGGCTGGCGGCGGCGATCGTCTGCTCGAGCGTCGTGTCCTCGGGCGAGTCGTCGGGCTCGCACCAACCGACGAAGCGGGTGCGCCCCTCCCCACCCTCGCGCACCAGGTCGGCGAACTCGTGGTCGTAGACCAGCGCCTTCGGGTCCTCGCGACGCATCACGTCGGCGATCTGCGGACCGGCGAAGGCGGTGTTGAGGTAGAGAGCGCTGGCGCCGAGCTTGGAGCAGGCGACCGTCGCCTCCACGAACCCGCGATGGTTGCGGCACATGATCGCCACCGAGTCGCCTTCGCGTATGCCCTCGGCAGCCATGCCGCGCGCGAGCGCGTTGCTGCGGAGGTGGACCTGCTCGAAGGTGAGCGCGCCGCGGTCGTCCACGAGCGCCAGCCGCTGCGGATAGCGTGCGGCAGAACCGGTGTATGCGGCTGCGGGCGTAGGGCCCCAGCGACGCAGTGCGACCACTGCCCGCGCCGCCCTGTCGGGGCGGGTGGGCGCGATCATTCCTGTTCCTAGTAGGACCCTTGCGACCTCGAGCCGGTGCTTGACCTGCGAGCTCACGGGCGGCACCCTATCCGATAACGAGCGTGATCAGCAGTACCGACCGGCGCATGCGCCGGTCGGCGGGGACGTGCATGCACGTCCCCGTGCAGGCCGCGCATGCGCGGCCTGCCTCTAGGAGACTTCGGCCGGTTCGTCCTTGCCGGCCAGGCGTTCGCGGCCGCGCTGTACCGCGGCGATGAACTTGGAGAGGTTGACCTCCAGCGTTCCGAGGATCTCATCCGCGTAGTCCTCGGCGCCGAGGCGGATCTCGCGCTCGCGCGACCGGGCGTCCTCGACGATGTCCTCCGCGGCGCGTTCGGCCTGCTTGGTGACCTCCTCCTCGCTGAGCAGGCGGTCCTGGCGTTCGCGCGCCTCGGTGAGGATCCGCTCGGCCTCGCGCTTGGCCTCGGCGAGCATCTCCTGACGCTCCTTGACGATCCAGCGCGCCTGCTTGATCTCCTCGGGGATCGTGGCGCGCATCTGGTCGAGGATGTCGTAGATCTCCTCCTTGTCCACGCGCACCTGGTCGGTGAGCGGGACGGGCTTCGCGTTGTGGACGAGATCGTCGAGCTTGTCGATCAGAACGAGGACATCCATGCTGTGCTCACCTCCGCGGTGACGCGCCGCTCAAAGCGGCGTCTTGCCTATCGGAGTGGGTGGTCGCGATGCGCATCTGCTGGGCCTCGTTGGTGTGGTTCGTCAGCGCTCGCACTCTTCCTGCAACCGAGCCGCAACCTCGGCGGGAACAAGATCGTCGATCTTTCCGCCGAAGGTGGCCAGCTCCTTCACGCCGCTTGATGAAAGGAAACTGTACTCCGAGGACGCCATGAGGTAGACCGACTCCACCTCTGGGGCCTGCCTGCGGTTGAGCTGGTGCATCTCCAGCTCGTACTCGAAGTCGGAGATCGCGCGCAGGCCCTTGACGATCGCCTTGGCTTTCACGCTGCGCGCGAAGTCCACCACCAGCGTCGTGAACGGCTGCACCCGCACGCCCGGCATGTGCGCGGTGGCGCGTTCGATGAAGCCGACCCGCTCCTCTGTCGAGAAGAGCGTGCCGCTCTTGCGCACCGAGCGGTTGACGACCGCGACGATCACTTCGTCGTAGAGATCGGCCGCCCGCCGGATCACGTCCAGATGCCCGTTTGTGACCGGGTCATAGGAGCCTGGACAGACCGCTATCGACTTATCGACGCTCATCGCTGCCATGGATTGTTATCGAAGTGTCTCCGTATCGGCGTTGCCGCCGCAGCGGAAGGTCGATCCAGAGGGGCGCGCGTCGGTCCGCCTCGACCACCGCCAGCCCTTCCGGCGAGAGCACGCCGGGCAGCATCTCGGCAAGCCGCGGGCCGAGATGCGCGGCCTGCGCGTAGGGCGGATCCAGGAAGACCAGATCGTATGTGCGGCCGTGCTCGATGTCCTCCGCGAGCGCGGCCAGCGCGTCCCGGGCGCGCACCTCCACCCGCGGGCCGTCGCCGTCATCCCGCTCGCCGAGAAGGCGCAGCGCCGCGAGGTTGGCGCGCAGCGCGGTGAGCGCCTGCCGGTCGCGCTCGACGAAGACGGCCGCGCCGGCTCCCCGCGAGATCGCCTCGATGCCGAGCGCGCCGGTGCCCGCGAACAGGTCCAGCACGCGCGCGCCTTCGATCGAGCCGAGCATCGAGAAGAGCGCCTCCCGCACCCGGTCGGCGGTGGGGCGCGTGCCCGCGCCGCGCGGGGCGACCAGGCGGCGCCCGCCGTAGCGGCCGGCGATCACCCGCATCGCAAGACGCCCCGCGTCATCGCGCCCGTCGCCACCGGCGTCATCGCGCGCGCCGCTGCCGGCGTCATCGCGCCCGCCTCGTCGAGCGGGCTCACGCCGGAATCGCCTTCAGCGCGTCGCGCAGCAGCGCGTGCTCGGGCGCGGCGAGGTCGGGGTCGTTGTCGAGCAGGCGCGCGGCCCAGACGTGCGCGGCCTCCAGCAGCGGCGTGTCCTGCGGCAGGCGCGCGACCCTGCCTTCGCGCTGACCGCTCTGGCGCACGCCCTGGCCCGCGTCCTCCAGGTCGCCTTCGCCGCGCAGGGCGAGGTCTATCTCGGCCAGCTCGAAGCCGTCGCTGTGCCGGGCCAGCGCCTGCAGCCGGCGCGAGGCCTTGGAGCCGAAGAGCAGGCAAAGCGAGGCGTGGCTGCCGCGTCCCACCCGGCCTCGGAGCTGGTGGAGCTGGGAGATGCCGTAGCGGTCGGCGTCCTCGATCAGCATCACTGTCGCGTTGGGCACGTCGATCCCGACCTCGATCACAGTGGTGGCCACCAGCACGTCGGTCTCCCCGGAGGCGAAGGCCGCCATCGCGCTCTGCTTCTCCTGCGGGCGCATCTGCCCGTGCAGCAGGCCGAGCCTGAACCCGGCGAGCTCGCCGGCGGCCAGGCGCTCGTGCTCAGCGCTGGCGGCGCGCGCGTCGAGCTGCTCGGACTCGGAGACCAGGGCGCAGACCACGAACGCCTGGCGGCCGGCGCGCAGCTCTTCCCTGATGCGCTCGTAGGCACGGGCGCGCTCGGCGGCGCTGGAGGCCACGTGCGTGGCGACCGGCTTGCGGCCCTTGGGAAGCTGGGTCAGCCGCGTCTGGTCCAGGTCTCCGTACCGCGCAAGCCACAGCGTCCTTGGGATCGGCGTGGCGGTCATGTGCAGCACATGCGGCGAGGGCTGCCGGGCGGCGAGCGCGGTCCGCTGCGCCACGCCGAAGCGGTGCTGCTCGTCCACGACCACGACCGCCAGGCGCGCGAAGGCGACGTCGCTCTCGATCAGCGCGTGGGTGCCCACGACGAGCTGGAGCTGCCCGGACGCGAGCTTGCCGAGCGCGTCCCGGCGCCTGGCCGCCGGTGTGGAGCCGGTCAGCAGCGCCGCGGCGATCAGGCCCTCGGGAGCCAGCGCCTGCAGGGTGGCGAAGTGCTGTTCGGCGAGCGTCTCGGTGGGGGCCATCAGCGCCGCCTGCATTCCGTGCTCGACGGCGCGCAGCATCGCGTACAGGGCGACGACCGTCTTGCCCGAGCCCACCTCCCCCATCAGCAGCCGCTGCATCGGCGCCGCGCGCGCGAGGTCCTCGTCTATCTCCCGCATCGCCTGCTGCTGGTCTGTGGTGGGCGCGAAGGGCAGGCTGTCGCTCAGCCAGCGCCGCGTGAGCTCGCGCGGCCGATCGAGGGCCGGCACCTGCGCGCCGCTGTGGATCGCGCGCCGGCGCCGCAGCGCGAGCTGGGAGAGCAGCAGCTCCTCGAAGGCCAGGCGCCTGCGGCCCGCCTCCTGCTGCTCGGCGTCGCCGGGAAAATGCATCGCGCTCAGGGCGGCGGCGCGGTCGGGCAGGCGCTCGGCCGCGCGCAGCCTGCCGGGCAGCGGCTCGACCACCTCGGCGACCGCCGCCCGATGGCTCTGCACGAGCGTGAGCATCTGGGTCGAGGAGATGCCCTCGGTGACGGGATAGTGAGCGACCGAGCCGGCGCCCGCGGCGGGGGCGGCGGAAGCGGTCTGAACAGAAGAGGCCTGCGCAGAAGCGGTCTGAGCCGCAGCGCCCTCTGCCTGATCGCCCTCCTCCACCTCGCTCTGGGGCGCCAGAGCGTGGTGGGAGACCGCGAACCCGCGGCGCGGCCGCAGCGAGCCGTGCAGCAGCAGCCTGGTGCCCGCCACGTAGCGTTCCACCAGCCAGGGCTGGTTGAAGAAGGTCGCGGAGATCTCCCCGCTGTGGTCGAAGACGTTGGCTTCGACCAGCGTGAGGCTCCTGCCGCCTCGCCGCCTGATCGTGCGGCGCTTGATCGAGCCGACCTGCACGGCGATCGTGGCCTGCTCGCCGGCGCGCAGCGTCTGCACCGTGCGGCTGGCGCGCAGCTCGCGCGGCAGGTGCTCCAGCAGGTCGCCGACGGTCGCGATCCCGAGGCTCTGCAGCGCGCCGGCCAGCTTGGGCGCCGAGCCCTTCAGCGGACGTGCCAGCGCCGATGGCCGCGGGGGCCGCAGCGGGGCGCGGAGCATCTGCTCGCGGGAAAGCGACGCGCGCGAGCCCAGCCGGAGCGGCGGCGCCGGCCGCGTGAGCTCCGCCTCGATGTCTGTGCGTGCCGCTGGCTGCACGCGAACCATGATGATGCGAGCCGCGGTCGCCTCAGCTCACTCGGCCGAGAGCAGCCACCAGTAGGCCGGCTGCCCGCCCTCGCGCAGCTCCAGCTCGGCCTCGAAGCTCCCGTCGGCCATCGCTTCGATCTGGTCTGCGCTGAGCGGAGCCCCGTCGCCGAGCAGCACGCTGATCAGCTCGGCCTCCTGCGCAAGCTGCTGCATCACCGCCAGCAGCGTCGCGTGCGGCTCGCCCCAGGCGACCACCTGCCCCTCCAGGAACCCGACGGCCTGCCCGCGCTGGAAGCGGCCCTGGGCATCGTCGCGGGCTGCCGGCGCGACCGCGCCGATGCGGACGCCGTCGATCGCCGCGCGCATCGCCTCGGCGTTCTCCTTCACGTCGCGGTCCGGCATCAGCGCGACCGCGGCGGCCAGCGACGCCTGCTGGCTGAGCGCCGGCACGACCAGCACGTGCTTGTCGGAGAGCTCCGCGGCGCGCTCGGCGGCCATCACGACGTTGCGGCTGCCCGGCAGCACCACGACCTCCTCCGCCTGCACCTCGTGGATGCCCGCCAGCAGCTCGTAGGTGGAGGGGTTGAGCGTCGGCCCCCCGTCGATCACGTGCGCGCCGAGCTCCTCCAGCAGGCCCGCTATGCCCGCGCCCGCTGTCACGGCCAGAGCGCCGCACCGCATCCGCACGGAGCCGGAGCCGGAGCCGGCATCCGCGCCGGCCATCGCCGCGCCCGCGCTCCCGGCGCCGGGCGTCGCGGCCCCGCCCTCGGCAGGCGCGGCGCCGTTGCCGTCGGGCGCGAAGCTCGGCAGCGGGAGCTGGTGCTCGTCGCGATGCTCCGGCCCCGCCAGGCGCTCGTCGCGCTCTGCCACCTGCAGGCGCATGTCGGCCACGTCGAAGCGCGAGACCTCGCCCACTCCGTCGAAGACCGCGGCGGCCCGCTCGGGCTCGTCGGTGTGGACGTGGACCTTCAGCGTGGAGGAGTCGCCGACCACGAGCACCGAGTCGCCGATCTGCTCCAGCGGCGCGATGAAGGCGGCCGGGCGCAGATCCACGCCGGTGACCGCGAAGTTTGTGCAGTAGCGATACGTGCCGGAGGTGTGCTGCGGATGGCTGATGCGCGCGGGAGCGTGATGTTCGAGCTCCGGCGGGTCCTCGCCCCGCAGCGCCGCCACGACCCCGGCGAAGATGATCGTCAGCCCGTATCCGCCGGCGTCCACGACGCCTGCCTCGCGCAGCGCCGCGAGCATCTCCGGGCCGCGCTTGACGGCCTCCTGCCCAGCCATCACGCCTCGCTCCAGCGTGTCCGCGATCACTTTGTCCTGCAGATCGGCGGAGGTGTGGGACTCCAGGCGCGGGCTGCCGGGAGCGTGGGCGACGTCGCTTGCGATCATGCGCGCCATCTCCCGCGCGACCGTGAGGATCGTCCCCTCGGCCGGCTCGCGCACCGATGAGTACGCCTTGTCGGAGGCGTTGGCGATCGCGGCGCCGATCAGCGTGGCGTCCACCAGCTCGCCGGGCCGGGAGACGAGCTCCTCGGCGGCGCCTCTGATGAGCTGCGAGAGGATCACGCCCGAGTTGCCGCGCGCGCCGAGCAGCGCCGCGCGCGCCACCGACTCGACGATCTCGGCGCGTCCGATCGCGTCGATCGGAGCCTCGCCGTGGATCTCCTGCAGACGGTCGAGCTCAGCCAGCACGGCCCGCAGCGTGAGGGCCATGTTGTCGCCGGTGTCACCGTCGGCGACAGGGAACACGTTGAGGTCGTTGACCTCCTCCCGGCGCGACTCGAGATGCGCAAGGCCTCCGGCCACAGCGGCACGGAAGCGAGCGAGGTCGCTGTCGCTCACGACCTGGCCGTCAGACGGCCTTGACGACCTTGCCGGCCTTCAGACAGCGGGTGCAGACGTATACGCGCTTGGGCGCCTTTCCGACCAGAATCCGCACCTTCTGCAGGTTCGGCTCGAAGCGCCGCTTGGTGGCGACCATCGAGTGGCTCCTGCTCTGCCCGAACGCGGGGCGCTTGCCGCAGCTTTGACATACCTTTGCCATGGTCGCGAGAGTCTATCCAAGCGCGGGCGTTCCCGCCGTCAGCTCGCGTCGCAGCGCCGCCATCGCGAGCGTCGCCTGCGCAGCATGGGCGCCCTGGTCGCGCTTGCCGCCACCGGTGCGGGCCAGCGCCTGGTCCATGGTCTCGCAGGTCAGCACCCCGAAAGCGCAGGGCACGTGGGTGCGCAGCGAGACCTCCTGAATCCCACGGGCCGCCTCGGCGCACACGTAGTCGTAGTGGTCGGTCTCGCCCCGGATCACCGCGCCCAGACAGGCGACTCCGTCGAACCGGCCGCTGGCGACAGCGTAGGAGGCGGCCAGCGGCAGCTCGAAGGCGCCCGGCACGTCGAAGACCTCGAAGCTCGCCCCCGCCGCCTCGTAGGCGCCGGCGGCGCCGGCGATCAGGCGCTGGGCGAGATCCTCGTAGAAGCGGCCGACGACGATCGCGTAGTGGCCGCCCTGGCCGGCGGCGTCACGCCCGCTCACCGGGCCTCGCTCTCCTGGCCGCCGTGCTCGGCATCGCTGGCGCGCTCCTGGCCCCGTTCGCGCTCGCGCTCGGTGTGCAGGAGCTCGGCGTCGAGGTTCAGGCCCTGGTGGTGCAGGATGTGCCCCATCCGCTGCGCCTTGGTGCGCAGGTAGTCGGCGTTGTGCTCGTTGGGAGCATGCTCGATCGGAACCTGCGCGCTCACCGAGAGGCCGTAGCCCTCCAGCCCCTTGATCTTCTTGGGGTTGTTGGTGAGGATGCGGATCGAGGAGAGGCCGAGGTCGGAGAGGATCTGAGCGCCGATGCCGTAGTCGCGCAGGTCGGCGGGCAGGCCGAGGCGCTCGTTGGCTTCCACGGTGTCCAGGCCGTCCTCCTGCAGGCGGTAGGCCCGCAGCTTGTTCAGCAGGCCGATGCCGCGCCCCTCCTGGGAGAGGTAGAGCAGAACGCCCTCCCCCTCCTCCTCGATCATCGCAAGCGCCGAAGCGAGCTGCTCGCCACAGTCGCAGCGCAGCGAGTGGAAGACGTCGCCGGTCAGGCACTCCGAGTGCACCCGCACGAGCACGTCGGCCCGCCCGGCCACCTCGCCCTTGACCAGCGCGACGTGGTGCTTCTCGTCCACCAGCGAGCGGTAGCCGATCGCCTCGAAGTCCCCGAAGGTCGTCGGCAGCCGCGTGCTCACGACACGTTCCACGAGCCGGTCGTTGCGCCGGCGGTAGGCGATCAGATCGGCGATCGTGATCATCTTCAGGCCGTGCCGCGCGCAGTAGCCCTCGAGGTCCCCGACGCGCGCCATCGAGCCGTCCTCGTTCATCACCTCGCAGATCACGCCGGCCGGGATCAGCCCCGCCAGGCGCGCGAGGTCGACGCTCGCCTCGGTGTGGCCGGTGCGCTCCAGCACGCCGCCGGCCTTCGACTTCAGCGGGCTGACGTGGCCGGGCTGGACGAGGTCCTCCGGGCGCGTCTTGGGATCTATCGCGACCTGCATCGTGTGCGCCCGGTCGTGGGCGGAGACGCCGGTGGTGACGCCGTGTCGCGCCTCGATGGTGACCGTGAAGGGCGTCTGCAGCGCCGACTCGTTCTTGGCTGTCATCAGCTCCAGGCCGAGCTGCTCGCAGCGCTCGGGGGACAGCGCCAGGCAGATCCAGCCGCGCGCCTCCTTGGCCATGAAGTTGATCGCCTCGGGGGTGACGAACTGGGCGGCCATCACCAGGTCGCCCTCGTTCTCGCGGTCTTCGTCGTCGCAGACGACGACCATCTTGCCCTGGCGGATCTCCTCGATCGCCTCCTCGACGGTCGCAAACGGGCCCTGGCGGCCGTGGGCGCCGGCGGTCGTGGTGCTGGTGTGCGGGTCTGGCTTCGCGCTCATCCGTCCGTAAGAGTAGATGCCAGGAGGCGCTCGACGTGCTTTGCGAGCACGTCGAGCTCGACGTTGACGCGATCCCCGGGCTGCAGCGTGCCGAGCGTGGTGCGCTCCAGGGTCTCCGGGATCAGCGAGACCGACAGCCGCGATCCCTCCAGGCCGCTGATCGTGAGGCTCACGCCGTCCAGCGCGATAGAGCCCTTGAGCACCGCGTGGCGGGCCAGCTCCGCGGGCAGCTCGACGGTGATCACCCGTGAGAAGCCCTCCTGCTGCACGCTCTGGACGCCGGCCACGCCGTCGACGTGGCCCTGCACGATGTGCCCGCCGAGCCGGTCGCCGATGCGCAGCGGAAGCTCGAGGTTCACGCGCGACCCCGGCGCCAGATCGGAGAGCGAGGAGCGCCGCAGCGTCTCGCCCATCGCCTGCGCCCTGAATTCGCCGCGGCCCACCGCGGTGGCGGTCAAGCAGACGCCGTTGACAGCGATCGAGTCGCCGGTCGACAGCTCGGCGGCCAGCGATGTCTGGATCTCCAGCTCGGCGCCCTGCTCGTCACGCTCGCACGCGACCACCTCGCCGAGATCGGCGATCAGGCCCGTGAACATCTCATGGGGGCGCAGCGGGCGTGAACGGGCTCGGCGAGCATCGCGCTCACCACTCTCGCAGGCGCGCGGAGATCATGAGGTCCTCGCCGACACGCTCGCAGTCGAGGGTCATCGCCCGGATCGCGTCGGATATCCGCTCCACGCCCTCGCCCTCCAACGGATCGCGGGCGGTGCGCCCGCCGAGCAGCAGCGGCGCGAGGAAGAGCCTGATGTGGTCGATCTCGCCGGCATCCAGGAACGCGCCCGCCAGATGCGGCCCGCCCTCCAGCAGCGCCGAGGTGATCCCCATCGCGCCGAGCTGGTCCATCGCGTTGCGAATCCGCGCGGGCTCGTTCTCGCCCGCGGCCACGACGACGTGCGCGCCCGCCGCCTCCAGCGCGTCCGTGGCGGGGCGCGCCGCGGCCCTTGAGACCACCACACTGAGCGGGATCTCGGGGGCTTCGGAGATCAGCTTGCAGTCGAGCGGCATCCGTGCCAGCGAGTCGAACACGACGCGCTGAGGCTGCTGCGCGGCGGCCACCGGGACGCCCTGCGGCCTGGCCGTGAGCTGCGGGTCGTCGGCGAGCACCGTGCCGATGCCGACGATCACCGCGTCGAGCGCCAGGCGCCAGTCGTGTGCGAGCTCGCGACTCTCCACGCCGCTGATCCACTGCGAGTCGCCGGCGCGGGTCGCGACCTTGCCGTCGAGCGTCATCGCGGACTTGAAGAGCACCCACGGCCGTCCCACACGCGCGTGCTTGCGAAACGGCTGGTTGAGCAGCCGGGCGCGCGCGGCCAGCTCGCCGTCGGCCAGCACCACCTCCACGCCCTCGTCACGGAGGATGCCGAGCCCGCGGCCGGATGCCTTCTCGGTCGGGTCGTCGGAGGCGACGATCACGCGCCGTATGCCCGCGGCCAGGATCGCTTCGGTGCAGGGCGGCGTCCTGCCGGTGTGACAGCAGGGCTCCAGGGACACGTAGAGCGTCGCCGCCGAGAGGTCGGCCTGCCCGCAGGCGCCGATCGCCTCCACCTCGGCGTGCGCGCCTCCGAGCTGTGCGTGCCAGCCCTCTCCGATCACGCGTTCCCCCTCGGCGATCACCGCCCCTACGAGCGGGTTGGGCGTGACTGCGCCCTCGCCGCGCGCGGCGATCTCGATGGCGCGCGCGAGGTGGACGCGGTCGGTAGCAGTCGTCGAGCTCATGCCTTGCAACCGAAGGATATCGGCGTCTCCGGCAGTGCTCAAACGCTTTGGCAAACGGACCCCGGACCGCGGCCGGCGCCTGCGCTCACCGCAACCCATGGTCGGTTAGGGTGTCTTATCCGCCACGTACCCTCCAGGGGAGAGGCGGCGCGCTCGGCTCGCCGCAGCTTGCGCGCCGTGCCGCGGGCAAGTCTGCGCCCGGATGAGAAACCGTTTCTGAATTGAGGTGTCAATGCTGCGTCGTCGCGTCTTGATGTGTGTCCTACTCGCATGCGCCTGCCTCGGCGCCACAGCGCTGCCCGCGATGGCCTCCCAGCGGCAGGTCACCTACTTCGAGGCGCCCGAACAGCTCCTCAACCCTGCCACCCGGCCGGGGGCGTTCAAGCAGTTGCAGTGGCTCGGCGTGACCGCGATCCGCCTCGAAGTGACCTGGGGCTACATCGCGCCCGGGGCGAACAGCGCCACCAAGCCCGAATTCGAAGCCACGAACCCGAATGCGTACGACTGGAGCGAGTACGACGAAGTGATCGCAGAAGCCAAACGCCTGAAATGGCAGGTGCTGCTCACCGTCAGCTCGCCGGTCCCGCGCTGGGCCACCTCCAACAAGCAATACCCGTACGTCACGCGGCCCGACGACCGCGACTTCGAAGAATTCATGGTCGCCGTGGGTCGCCACTTCGGCTCGGAAGTCACGACCTGGGCGATCTGGAACGAGCCCAACCAGCCCGAGTTCCTGCGACCGCAGTTCAGCCCCAACGGCAGGCCGGAAGCCGGGTGGATCTATCGCGGCCTCTTCCAGGCCGGCTACAAAGGACTGCGGGCCGGCGGCATATCCAAACCGAGGGTGCTGCTCGGCGAAGCGCAGCCGACCGCGAAGTTCTTCAAGAACTACAAACAGGGTCAGCTCTACGACGCCGTCTCGCCGATCGCGTTCATGCGCGAAGCGCTGTGCCTGAACGCCAAGTACAAGAAGCGCTCACGCGGCTGTGAATCGCTGCCCGTCGCCGGGTTCTCGATCCACCCCTACACGACCGCCGCGGGCCCATACAGCCGCTCGCCGAGCGCCGAAAACGTCACGATCGGGACGCTGCAGCGGATGGTGCAGGCGCTCAACAAGGCCGCCAAAGCGGGCGTGATCAAAGCGGGCCTGCCGCTCTACATCACCGAGTTCGGGATCAGGAGCAAGCCCGAACCAGACATCGGCGTCTCGGACTCCACGCAGGCCGAATGGGATGCGATCAGCGAACGGCTGGCCTGGGAAAACCCGCGCGTGGCGAGCTTCTGCCAGTACCTGCTTACCGACAGCGTGCTCCACCGCGGACCGCAGACGGGGCTGGAGACCCTTCACGGCCAGAAGAAGCCGCTCTACTTCGGCTTCCCGGTGCCGCTGACCGTCACATCCACCCGCCACGGCTACAGCCTGTGGGGCTTCGTGCGGCCGGCACGCAAAGCCACGACCGTGACCGTGCTGATCCAGCGGCCTCACTCCAAAGCGTGGCGGGTGCTCAGGAAGGTCAAAACCGGCGGACTGGGCTACTGGACGCTGAAATCGGCCGTCAAGGGCAGCTTCTGGCGCGTGCGCTGGATCAGCCCCGAAGGCGTCAGGTACGAAGGCCCGCCGATCAAAGCGAGCTGACCAGCAGCGATGCCGCCCGGCTCCCTGACGGCCCTCGGCAGGCCGTCGGGGGCCGGCGGGGCGCGCTGACGGCCACGACGGGCCGTCGGGGAGCGTTCAGCAGGCGCCTGCCGCGCGCGCGATCGCGCGGTAGGACTCGGCGGGGCTCGGCGTGCCGAATATCGCCGAGCCGGCGACCAGCAGCGTGGCGCCGGCCTGCCTGCACGCGGGCGCGGTCCGGGGATCGATCCCGCCGTCGACCTCGATCGCGATCGAGGGGCCGACCAGCTCACGCAGCCGCTCGATCTTGGCGGGCGAGCGCGCTATGAACGGCTGGCCGCCCCAGCCGGGGTTGACCGTCATGCACAGCACCAGGTCGAGCAGGTCGAGCACCTCCGAGAGCACCTGCGGCGGCGTGGATGGGTTGAGCGCCACGCCGGCGCCAACCCCGTGCTCACGCACCCGTTCCAGCGCGTAGGCGAGGTGGGGCGTGGCCTCTGCGTGCACGGTTATCGATCCCGCCCCTGCCTTGGCGAACTCGGCGACGTGGCGCTCGGGGCGCTCGATCATCAGGTGCACGTCGAGCGTCGCCCCCGCGGCCTGCGCCTGCTCGGCCAGGCCGGCGACCACGATCGGTCCGACCGTGATCGGCGGCACGAAGTGCCCGTCCATCACGTCGACGTGGATCACGCGCGCGCCCGCGTCGAGCACCTCCTGCACCTGGTCGGCCAGCCGCGAGAAGTCCGCCGAGAGGATCGAAGGCGCGACGCGCACCTGCTGCATGGGGCTGCTGCTCACCGCCACATCCTCGCTGATCGGGCAGACGGGCGCCTGGGCGCCGCGGCACCCGCGGCGCGGCAGCCTGGGCGGCGCGCCGCCGCGGCCGCGGCGGCCCCGTGGCCTG
>DAHUYQ010000013.1 GCA_027315115.1 Solirubrobacterales bacterium
TCATCGTCCGCCGCGCCTACGGGTTCCACTCAGCCAGAGCTGCACTCGCGCTCATCCACCTCACGTGCGGGCCGGTCACACTCGCACTCCCATCCGAGCGGACGGCAGCGTGACTTCACCTACGATCACCCTCGGAGAGCCGCTTTTCTGCCGCCCGCTTTTCTGCTGCCCGTCTCTCCGATCATCGGGCTCGGACGCAAAGGCATCGGGCGAAGCGTCGCGGTTGCCGGCGGCTTCGGTGTCGATTTCTCAAACATAGGACCAGTCTATCTCTGCGTCAGGAGGGCCAGCACCCAGGCCAACGGATCGGTTGAGATGGCATTTTGGGGTCGCGACGCGCTCGCTGCGCGCCGCGACCCCGACCCGCTCAGATGATCTTCAACGGCGACGTGGCGGCCGCCCCGCCCGTGACGCTGACCGCGAGTTTTGCTCTCAGCGGGCCGTTGCGGTGATGTACGCGCTTGCGGCGCTTGAACTGGGCGAGCACGCGCTTGCCGGCCTTTGTGATGCGCAGGACGACGATCGCGCTCTTGCCGGCGGCGATGCTGTAGGAGCCTTGCGCGAGCACGGCGATGTGCCGCACGGCGTGGCGGCGGCCATTGCGCGTCACCATCCGCGTGACGAGCTTGGTCACCTTCGCCTTGCCCTTGCAGGCGGCGTCGCTGCAGGCGAGTTCCACCATCAGAGAGCCCCCGTGCGCCGTCAGCGCCCTGCGGAGGATCTTCACGTCCGGCTTGGCTGTGCTCTGGGTGGCTGCGGAGACCTGGATCACCTCGGGGAATTCGAGGCTCTGCGCCGGCGGCCCGGCTTCGGTCACCTTCGTGTAGAAGACCGACGGGCCCGCTTCGGTCGGCGTGCCGGAGATCACGCCGGTGCTCGCGTCGAGGGTGAGCCCTGCCGGCAGCGATCCGGTGAAAACCGACCACTGGGCCGCGCCGAGGCCGCCGCTGACCGCAAGCTGGAAGCGGTAGGGGACGCCGACCTGGCCCTTGGGCAGCACATGGGCGGAGGCTTCGAGTTTCGGGGCTCCCGTCACCGTCATCGCCGAGGTCCGCAGCACGACCTTCGTTTCTTCTTTGCTTTTCACCTCTTCCTCGCCGGTGATGTACAGGCCCGCGCCGAGGCACCAGCCGTCGGACACACACGAGAGCGCGTTCAGATCTGAGACCAGGAGCGCGCCTTCCGGTGGTCGCGCTTCTTCCAGCGTCCAGGAGCCACCGACCTCGGAGGCGACGAGCGGTGTCGCGTATTCGGCCAGGGAGAAGTCGGCCGCGAACCCAACGGCGGCGCAGTCGCCCTTCGACCAGCATGAGACGGAGTTGAGCGTTGGAGGCAGCAGCGTGATGCTCGGGCGGGGCCCGCCAAGCTGCTTGGCAGCGCCCCAGACACCACCTGTCTCTTCTGCGACGATCAGCCGTGCTTCGGTCGACACTTCTCCATATTTCGCCACCTCGCTCCCGACCGCGACGCAGACGCCGGATTCGGAGCAGGAGATCGAGTCGAAGAACGCCGACATGGCTTCGGCGTTGATCGTGGGCGTCTGCACTTCGGTGGCGGGACTCCATGAGCCGCCGCTCTCGCTCGCGGCGATCGCCACCGCGCCATTGGCGCCCATGTCGCTGGTTCCGACGGCCGTGCAGGACCCTGCCGCGACACACGACACCGACTTCAGGTATGAGCCCGAAGCTCCGGCGGGCCCGCCCGCCACTTCGGTGGCCGCGCCCCAGACGCCGGCGCTCTCGGAGATCGCCAACGGCGTGATCGCTTCGCCTTTGCGGTCGTAGTAGCCCACCGCCGTACAGCCTCCGCCGGCGACGCATGAGACGGATTCGAGCATCGCCTGCTGCTTGCCTTCCGCGTTGGGGGGCAGCGCTATCGGCGCCGGCTGGGACCATTTGCCGCCGGTCTCGACGATGGCGAACGGCTGCACTTCTTCGCTGCCCTGCGGCTCATAACCACCGACGGCGACGCACTGTCCAGGCGCGGCGCAGGAGACGGATCTGAGCAGCGCTTTGTGCGGTTCGGCGCCTTCTGGCGCTTCGAGCGTCACGCCTTCGTTCCAGCTCCCGCCTTCCTCGACCGCGGCGACCGGCCGCACGCTCTCCTTGAGGACGGTCGTGGCGTCTGGCGTCAGACTCGACTCGAAGGGGATGAGCGCGATTTCCCTGCCTGCGGCGCCGACGCTGACGCATGAGCCCACCGAGGTGCAGGAGACGCCGAAGAGCACTGTTTCCGCTTCGCCTGAAGTGGGATTGCTCGCCAGCGTCAGCGGCGTGGATCTGCTCCAGGTATACGGCTGAGCGGCCGCCGGAACGGCAGCCAGCCCGAGCGCGACCGCCACACACGCGAACACGCGCCCGACCCTGCTGCTCCGCCTACGGCCAGTGCTTCCCATCTCCAGACCACCTCCGGTCATTCGCCATCCGATCGCGCAGCCACCGATCGCGGCCGGCCGGCATGGGGGCCGATGCTATAGCTCGCCGCGGACACGCCCGGCGCCACGGACACGCCCGGCGGCGCGGGCACGCCCGGCGCCACGGACGCCCGGCGTGTCAAGAGCTCCCCAGCACCCGCGCGACCTCGGCGATCGAGGTGCGTCCCTCCCGCACCTTGTCAAGGCCGTCGTCGCGCAGGCGGCGCATCCCCTGCCGAATCGCGACGTCCCGGATCTCCTCGGCGGGCCGGCGCTCGAGCGCCATGCTGCGGATCTCCGAGCTCATGTCCATCACCTCGTAGATGCCGGCGCGGCTGCGGTAGCCGCTGCCGCCGCAGCGCGGGCAGCCGACGGGCTCGTAGGCCTCGATGTCCACGAGCGCCTTGTAGCCGTTTTCCTTGAGCACCTCGGCGGGGATGATCGTGCGGCGCTTGCAGTTGGAGCACAGCGTCCTGACAAGGCGCTGCGCCACCACCGCGCGCAGCGAGGAGGCGACCAGGAAGGGCTCGATGCCCATCTCGATCAGACGCGTGATGGCGGAGGGCGCGTCGTTGGTGTGCAGGGTGGAGAGCACGAGGTGGCCGGTGAGCGCGGACTCGATCGCGATCTGCGCGGTCTCGCGGTCGCGGATCTCGCCGACCATCAGCACGTCGGGGTCGGCGCGCACCATCGCGCGCAGGCCGGCGGCGAAGGTGAGGCCGACCTTGGCGGCGACCTGCACCTGAGTGAGCCCCTCGATCTGGTACTCGACGGGGTCCTCGACCGTGATGATGTTCTTCTCGGCGGTGTTGAGCTCCTGCAGCGCCGCGTAGAGGGTCGTGGACTTGCCCGAGCCGGTCGGGCCGGTGACCAGCACCGCGCCGTGCGCCTCGCTGAAGGCGCGTTCGAATCGGTGCCGCTCGCCCTCGGCCATGCCGAGGCGCTCGAGCTTCATCACGACCGAGTCCTTGTCGAGGATGCGCAGCACGATCGACTCGCCGTGCACGCTCGGCAGGCTCACCACACGCAGATCGACGTGGCGGCCGTCCACCGTCAGCCCCACGCGCCCGTCTTGTGGCAGGCGCTTCTCGGCGATGTCCAGGTCGGCCATGATCTTCACGCGCGAGACCACGCCTGCGGCCATGCGGCGGGTGACCGTCGTGACGTCCTGCAGCACGCCGTCGACTCTGAAGCGCACGCGCAGCTCGCGCCCGTCGGGAGCCATGTGCACGTCGGAGGCGTGCTGCTCGACGGCTTGGGCGACGATCTGGTTGACGAGCTTGATGACCGGCGCGTCGTCGGCGGACTCGTGCAGGTCGACGACCTCGGACTGGTCCTCATCCCCGTCTTCGACGTTCGCGCCTTCCGAGCCGGCCACGACGTCCTCCAGGCGATCGAGCCGGGAGATCAGCGCCATGATGTCCTCCGCGGCGGCGACCGCGACACGCACGTCGTAGCCGGTCATGATCGCGATGTCGTCGACCGCCAGCACGTTGGAGGGGTCGGCCATCGCCACCAGCAGCGTGCGCTTGTCCACGAAGGCGACCGGCACCGCCTGGTAGCGCTTGGCGGCCGTGGTGGTGACCAGGTTCGCGGCGCCCATGTCGGTGGAGAAGACGCCCAGATCGAGATGGTCCAGGCCATAGCGCTCGGCGAGCGCTCGCGCCAGCCCGTCGGAGCTCAGGGCGCCCGAGTCGAGCAGCAGGCGCTCCGGTCGCGCGCCGCTGTTGCGGGCGGACTCGACCGCTTCCTCGACGCTCTGCCTGGGCGCCAGCCCCATCTCGATGATCACGTCGGTGATGAAGCGCGAGGAGGAGCCGCGCCGCGTCGGCGGCGTGACGCCCATCTTGCCGCTCGGCTCGGGCGCGGAGGCGCCGGCGCCATCTCCCGCCGGCGAGACGGGTCCGAGCGCGCTCGGCTGCGGCTGCGCCAGGCGCACGTCGTGGTCTGCGGCCTCGGCGAATGGCTCGCCGGAGAGCGCGTCCGCCTTGGCGTCGCGGCCCTGCGCGGGCGCCGGCTGCACGGCGGTCTGGCTCTGCCCGTCCAGCCCGAAGATCGCGTGCAGGTTGGGCCGCTCGGCGGGCGCGTCGCTCATCGCGACGCTCCCGCGCCGGTCGCGCTCGCCGCCACGCCAGCGCTCGCGGCCGCGCTAGCGCTCGCCGGCGAGATCCGGCCGCTCGGGCGCGGCCGCCGCCCGCATGACATCGCGCGGCGCCGACCTACCTGTCCAGAGCTCGAAGCTGAGCGCGCCCTGCGCGACCAGCATCTCCACGCCTCCTCGCACGACTGACCCGTGCCTGCGAGCCGCTGCCAGCAGCGGAGTCTCGTGGTCTGCGTAGACGAGGTCGAAGACATGCGAATACCTACCGACGAGATCGGCGGTCAGAGCTAGCTGGTTGAGCGCCTCGGCCTCACTGGCCGAATCGGGGATGCGCTCGCCGGATGAGCACCCGCTTGGCGCAGAGTCACCTCCCGATTGGGGCCGGGCCACGTCGGCCCTTCCAGACGACGCCCTCAATCCAACCGCCGTGCAGTTGACCAGCAGGTCGGCGGGGACCGGCGAGGCGACCGCGCGCGCGCCGAAGTGCGCGGCGATCGCGGAGGCCCGCTCGGGGGTGCGGTTCCAGATCAGCACCTCCGCGCCGGCGCCCAGCAGCGCCCAGACGGCTGCGCGTGCGCTGCCGCCGGCTCCGAGCACCAGCGCGCGGCGGCCGGTGAGCTCCATCCCCAGCGCCTCGATCAGGCCGGGCGCATCGGTGTTCTCAGCGGCGATGCTGCCGTCCGCGGCGAAGCTGAGCGTGTTCGCCGCACCGATCTCGCGTGCCGCGACGCTCGCGCTGTCGGCGATCTGCAGCGCGGCCTGCTTGTGCGGGATCGTCACGTTCGCGCCGAGGAACCCGGCTTTGCCGAGCGCGCGCACGGTCTCGGCCAGCAGCGGCGGCGGCACGGGCAGGCGCTGGTAGCGCCAGCCGTCCATCCCGAGCGCGGCGAAGGCGGCGTTGTGCATCGCCGGCGAGCGGCTGTGCGCGACCGGCCATCCGAGGACCCCCAGCCGTCGCCGCTGCGCTGCTGCGCCGCTCATCTCTGCTTGCAGGTGGGTGGGCGTCCGCCGTTTGCGGCCAGCGCTTCGTCGTAGGCCGCCTTGTCATGTTCGAATTCGGCTTCGGTGTTGGAGAAGACGAGATCGCCGCAGCCGTCGGCGCCGTCGACGTAGTAGAGATACCCGGCGTGGGCGGGGTGCGCGGCGGCTTCGATCGCTTCGATCCCGGGGTTGCTGATCGGCGTCGGCGGCAGGCCCTTGTGCAGGCGCGTGTTGTACGGGGAGGGCGCTTTGAGCTGCGTTTCGGTGAGCGGCCCGGTGAGGTTGTTGAACGCGTAGCGGATCGTGGAGTCGATCCCGAGCGGTATGCCCAGGCGCAGGCGGTTGTAGATCACGGCCGCCACCAGCGGGCGGTCCTTGGACAGGTATGCCTCCCTTTCGATCATCGAGGCGACGATCAGAAGCTGGTAGGAGGTCAGGCCAAGCGCGCGCGCGTGCTTCTGCTGTTCTTCGCCGAAGCGTTCCTGGAAGGCTTCAAGCTGCCGTTCGACCAGGCCCTTGACGTTGCCGTGCACCGGCATCTGGTAGGTGGCGGGGAAGAGAAAGCCTTCGAGGTTTGGCATGTTCGCCGGGGCGCCGAAGCGCTTTGGCTGGAGAGCGGAGCTCGCCGTCGAGACCTGTAGGTAGCTGCCCTTCAGCCCGTCCTTGCGCGCGATCGCCGCGATCTGGCGGCGATCCATGCCCTCCGGGATCACGACTTTCACCTGCGGGGCGAGCGCGGTGGCGTTGCCGCCTTTCGAGCCACCGAAGTGCTGGATCAGCATCACCACGACCCAGACCGCGACCGCCACCAGGACCAACGCCCCGATCGCGCCCGCGCGAGCGCGGAAGCTGTGTCCATCGCCGCCGCCGCGCCCCGGACGCGAGCGGGGCGGCTTGCCCCGACCGCTGGCCAGCGGAGCCCTCGCGGACCCGACTTTCGCGGCGGACCTGACCCTCGCGGCGGACCCGGCCCTCGCGGCGGACCCAACCTTCGCGGCGGACCCGGCCCTCGCGGCAGACCCGACCTTCGCGGCGGACCCAACCTTCGCGGCAGACCCCGCCCCGGCGGCGGACGCAACCTTCGCGGCAGACCCGGCCTTCCCAGACCCGGCCTCCCGCGTCTCCGCGGCGGCGGGCCGCTCGACAGGATCGATCGCCTCGACCGGCGCCGCAGAGCGCTCGGCGTCCTGGAGATGCTCGGCCACGTCCCACGCCTGCGTCGCCTGCCCGACCGGCCGGTGCTCCTCCGCGGCGCTCGGGGCCGCCGCCTGCGCCGGCAGCTCCGCCTGCGCCGGCTGCGCGGCGGTGTCCGCGCCTTCCGTGCCCTCCGCGCCGTCGTCGCGCCCCGCGAGCCCCTCCTCGCCGCCCGACCCGGACGGATCGGCGACCGGCTCCCCGCGCCGCCGCGCGCGCCGCCGTTCGCGCTCCTGACGTGCCGCCTCTCGCTGCGCGGCGGTGCGTTCCTCTGTGCGGTCGAAAGGGCTCACGCCGCTAGCCGGCCCTCGCCGAGAGCCAGCTTTCCAACAGGTGGGCGGCCGCGCGCGAATCCTCACTGGTGCGCGGGTCGGGTGTCATGGCCGCAAGCTTGGTGGTGAAGCGCTCGTCGTGCATCTCGACTGGAATCTCGGGGCCGAGCCGCCTTTCCAGCCGCTCCGCAAAGGCGCGCGTCTCGCGCGTCTGGTCGCTCTCCTGTCCGCTGAGGCTCAGCGGCAGCCCTACGACAACCTTACCGACCTCCCGTTCGAAAACAAGGGCTGCAAGCTTTGCCATGCCTCGCTTGCTGGCCGGCCGCGCCACCTCCTCGATCGGCGTCGCGATCGTGCCGGTGGGATCGCTGATCGCGCAGCCGCAGCGGGCGGCGCCGTAGTCGAGCGCGAGCACGCGGGTCAACTTCCCTCGGCGGGCCCCTCCGCCTGGGTCTGGGCATCGCCCTGCTCTGCGACCCCGAGCGCCGCGGCGATGCTCTGGCGCGCGGCCGCGATCGCGTCGGGCAGCCGCTCCGGGTGCCGCCCACCGGCCTGCGCCATCGTGTCGCGTCCTCCTCCGCCGCCGCCGGCCACCGTGGCCGCGGCCTTCACGATCGCGCCGGCCTTCACGCCACGCCGCACGAGCGGCGGCGCGACGCTTGCGATCAGGTGCACTCGTCCCTCCGCCGCGCTGCCCAGCACGATCGCTGCTTCTGGCAGACGAGCCTTCACCTGGTCGAGCATACCCAGCAGCGCCTTCGCATCCGCCGCTTGCACCGCCGCGGCCAGCACCTGGGCGCCGTCGATGCGCTCCGCCTCGGCCAGCAGCCCGTCGATCCGCGCATCGCCGCCCGCGGCCGCGCCGCCCTGGCGCCGCTCCTTCTCCAAGCGCCTGCGCTCCTGCTCGCGCGCCTGCGCCGTCTCGGGCACCCGGTCCGGCGCCACGCGCAGGATCTCGGCGGTCTGGGCGAGCAGGCGCTCGCGCTGCCGCAGCAGCTCGATCGCGACCGGCCCGGTGACCGCCTCGATCCGCCTGACGTTGGCGGCGCTGGAGGTCTCCGAGACGATGTGGAAGGCGCCGATCTCGGCGGTGGAGCGCACGTGGGTGCCGCCGCAGAGCTCGCGCGAGTAATCGCCCTCGCCTATCTCGACCATCCTCACCACATCCCCGTACTTCTCACCGAAGAGGGCCATCGCACCCAGCTTCTTGGCCTCATCCAGGGTCGTGGTGAGCGGATGGACGGGGTCGTTGGCGGCGATCCAGGCGTTGACCTGGTCCTCGACCTCGGCGAGATCCTCCGCGCTCAAGCCGGCGGAGTGCGTGAAGTCGAAGCGCAGCTTGTCGGGGCCGACGTAGGAGCCGGCCTGGCGCACGTGCGCGCCGAGCCGCTGCCGCAGCGCCGCGTGCAGCAGGTGCGTGGCGGTGTGGTTGCACTGGGTGGCATGCCGCGAGCGGTGGTCCACCGTGGCGATCACGGCGGCGTCCGCGCCGAGGCTGCCGCGCTCCATCCTGACCTCGATCACCTGGTCCTCGCCGAGCCGGAGCACCCGCTGCACCTGCCCCCTGCACTGCCCGCTCTCGCATTCGATGACGCCGGAGTCGGAGACCTGGCCGCCGCCGACCGCATAGAAGGGCGACTCGTCGAGCTTGAGCAGCAGGCTGCCTTCGTGGTCGGCCAGCGCCTGCACCTGCGCGCGCTGACGCTCGGTCTCATAGCCGGTGAAGCGCGTCGGGGCGGCGACGCTGTGCGCCAGCGCGATGGCCCGCTCGCGCAGATCGCCCGCGCCGCCGGCCTGGCGGCCCGCGGCCGATCCCGCCGCGCGCGCCCTGGCACGCTGGGCATCCATCAGCGACTCGAACCCGGTCGTGTCGACGCCCAGGCCCTGCTCGCCGAGCAGCTCGCGGGTCAGCTCGAACGGGAAGCCGTAGGTGTCGTGCAGCTTGAAGGCGTCCTCGGCGTGGATCGCCTCCTGGCCCTGGTCGCGGGCACGGTCGATGTGGAAGCGCAGCATGTCCAGGCCCTGCTGCAGCGTGCGGCCGAAGCCCTCCTCCTCGGCGGCAAGCCAGCGCTCGATCGACTCGCGCTGCTGGCTGAGCTCCGGGTAGGCGGCGCCCATGCTCTCGCGCACCACCTCGGCGTAGGCCAGCAGGAAGCCCGGCTCGAGCTGCAGCGTGCGGCCCTGCAGGATCGCGCGGCGCATCACGCGGCGCAGCACGTAGCCGCGGTCCTCGTTGCTCGGCACGACGCCGTCGGCGACCAGGAAGCTCATCGCGCGGGCATGGTCGGCGAGGATCCGCAGCGCCCTGTCGGTCGCGAAGTCCTGCCCGTAGGCGCGGCCGGAGAGGCTCTGGCCAAGCTCGATCAGCGGCTGGAACTGGTCGGTCTCGAAGACCGAGACCTTCTCCTGCAGGATCGCCGCCAGGCGGTTGAGGCCAAGGCCGGTGTCGATGTTGGCGGCCGGCAGCGGGCTCAGCACGTTCTCCGGCTCCTGCAGGTACTGCATGAAGACCAGGTTCCAGTACTCCAGGAACCGTTCGTTCTCCCCGCCGGGCAGATCCCCCGGCTTGCCGAGATGCTCGCCGCGGTCGAGGTAGAGCTCCGAGCAGGGCCCGCAGGGCCCGGTCGGGCCGGCCTGCCAGAAGTTCTCCGAGCGCGGGCAGGGCACGATCCGCGAGGCGGGCACCCCCACCTCTTCCCAGAGGCCGATCGCCTCCTCGTCGGGCCCGATGCCGAGGGCGGCGTCCCCCTCGAAGACGGTCACCCAGATCTCGCCCGGATCGAACCCGAACACCTCCAGCGAGAGCTCCCACGCGAACGCGATCGCGTCTCGCTTGAAGTAGTCGCCGATCGAGAAGTTCCCGAGCATCTCGAAGAACGTGAGATGCCGGTTGGTGTTCCCGACATGGTCGATGTCGATCGTCCGAAAGCACTTCTGACAGTCGGTCAGGCGCGGCGCCGGCGGCCGCTCGGCCCCCAGGAAGTAGGGCTTGAGCGGATGCATGCCGGCGACCGTCAGCAGCGCCGAGGGATCGTGCGAGGAGGGCACCAGCGATGCTGAAGGTATGCGCTTGTGCCCCTTTTCTTCAAAGAAGGAGAGGTAGCGCTCGCGAATCTCGTCTGAGCTCATCATCGGAGGTGATCTTAGAGTCCGGCGGGGGAACGCGAGGGTCGCGCCCGCAGCCGCGGGCCGCCCCGAGCCGGCCTACCGCCGATGCCGGCGCGAGCTTGCGAGCAGCCGCAGGGTCACGGCGCGGGAGACGGCGCTGCCGCCGACCACGCCGACCTGCACGCGCGCCTGCAGGCGGCGCCTTCGGGCGCTGCGCAGCAGCTTCATGCCCAGGCTGCGCAGATGCACCGAAAGGCTCTCCGTCTTTCCGGCGGCGACGGCGCACATCGACGCCGCGAGCACCCCAAGCCGTGCCGGCGCCATCCTGTTTCTCTCCACGTGATCCGCCTCTCCGCTGGCAGTTTGCGAGTCGGGCCGGCGCGCTCCCCGGCGCCTCCAGACCCAGAAACGCGATCCTACAACCGAACGGTGAAACGGTCAAACGGTTGTTGTGTGGCGGGCGATCGTGCCGTGTCCCACGACCGTCTCGCCGCTGTACAGGCACGCGAGCTGGCCCGGCGCGGTGCGCTCGATCGGCTCCGGGAAGCGCAGCAGCAGCCGGCGGTGATCGCCTGCGGCCGCGCCCGCCGGCAGCACCTCGCATGGCAGCCGGCCGCCGCGGTAGCGGATCTTCACGCTGTCCACGCGCCCGCCGTCGGCGCGCAGGTGCGCGTCGCGCACCTCGATCTCGCTGGTCAGCAGACGCTCGCGCGGGCCGACCGTGACCGTGTTGGCGCGCGCGTCGGTGGCGAGCACGTAACGCGGCGGGCCGCCCCCCAGTCGCAGGCCGTGGCGCTGGCCGATCGTCAGTCCCGTGGCGCCGTCGTGCGCGCCGAGCTCGCCGCCCTGCTCGTCGAGGATCGCGCCCGGTCCGGGCGCCGGCCCGCCGTGACGCTCCAGGAAGCGCCGGGCGCTCGTGCCCGCCAGGAAGCAGAGATCCTGCGAGTCGGGCCGGCGCGCGACCGCAAGCTCCGCCTCGGCGGCCAGCTCGCGGACGCGCTCCTTCTCCAGCTCTCCGAGCGGAAAGCGCAGCCGCGCGAGCGACTCGGGCGCCAGCGCGGCCAGCGCGTAGCTCTGGTCCTTGCGCTCGTCCAGCGCTCTGCGCAGAAGCGGAGAGTCGCCCTCGCGCTCGATCCGCGCGTAGTGGCCGGTGACCAGGCACTCCGCGCCCAGGCGCCGCGCCACCTCCAGCATCCCGTCCAGCCGCACGCTGCCGTTGCAGCGCACGCACGGGTAGGGCGTCAGGCCGGCGGCGTGGCCCGCGATCCAGGGCTCCACGACGCCGGCGCGGAACTCGGCGCGCAGGTCCACCGAGAAGTGCGGCAGCCCGAGCCTGTGCGCAAGCGCGCGCGCCAGGCGCACCGACTCGGCCGAGCAGCAGCTTCGCTGCCCGTCGTTCTCGGGGTCGGCCCACAGCTCCAGCGTGACCGCGACGGCCTGGGCGCCCTGGCGGCAGGTGAGCAGCGCAGCGACGGCGCTGTCCACTCCCCCGCTCATCGCGATCAGCGCGCGGCCCGGCGCCGGCGCCAGGCGCGCCGCCCGCGCGGCGGCGCCCAGCGCCCGATGCAGCGCGTCGGCAGCAAGCTCCGCCGCATGGCGCTTGGCCGGGATCAAGCCGCCGAGCTCCGATTCGATCGCATCCGCGCCGATCCGCGCGGCCTCGAGCAGCGGCAGACCCCGCAGCAGCGACACCGTCGCCGACCCGGCCGCCAGCGTGGCGCCGCAGCCGCTCGCGTCGAAGCCGGCGTCGCGGACCGAGCCCGCCGGGTCCTCTGGATCGAGCGCCAGCGAGATGCGGATCAGATCGCCGCAGGCGGCGCCGCCGGCCGCGCCGGTGTGCGCGCCCGCGGGCGTGTGACCCACGCCCTGCGGGCTCTGAAGATGCATGGCGAACGCATCACTCACACCGTCGAGTGTAAGTGCGTGCTCTGCGCCCCGGGCAGGAGGGCAAGACGCGAGCTGCGGCGTGGATCGATAGCGTGACGGCTGTCAGCCGAGGCCGGCGGCAGCGCGATCGACCGTCGTCGGCAAGAGATCTTGCATTCCTGCAATGGGATGCATCTTGCACCAGGACCTGGTAGCTTGACCCGCGTCAGTGCCGAGTTCACCGTCCTTCGGGACCGTGAAGCGGGGGACCCAATGCGACGGAGAGAAAACGTCGCGGGGGCGAATCGCCAGAAGTTCTATGGCGTAGCGCATGCGCGCGAGCCCGACAGCTAACCCCGTAGGCGCCCTGCAACGCCGAAAGGAAGCATTTACAGATGTCGGGAACGACGCGTGATCTCGCTGCCGCCGAGCTGTGGCAGGCTTCGCTCACACGCTCGCGCGCACGGCGCGGAGACGTGAGCACGGCCAAGGCCGCCGCACCCACAACCGAGGCCCTGCCCTCCCCTGCCGCACGCGGTCACGACGGCCGTCTCGCATCCGCCCCGCGCCCGCGGTCTGCCGTGCAGAGCGCCGATTCAGCGCGCCCGGCTCGCGCGCGCCGCCAGGGCGCCGACTCGCTGGCGCACGCTCGCGCCGGCGCCGTGTTCGCCGGCGCACGCCGTCAGCCGCTGATCTCGCGCGAGCGCCCCGACAGCAGGGATCTCGCCGACGCCGAGGCGTGGGAGCTCTCGCTCGGCCGCTCTCGCGCGCGGCGCCGCGCCCGGCAGCTCACGTTCGTTCCCACCAAGTCGCGCGTCAAGCGCATCTCGCTCGGCACGCTGGTGGCGCTGAGCGCCGGACCGGTGGCCTCGCTGGGCGACGCCAACGGCGTCAGCCAGGCAGTGGCATCGACGGCGCCCATCCCGACGACCACCACCAAACACGAGATCGTGCTGAGCAGCGGCAGCACGGGCCGCCAGGTGCGCCTGCTCCAGCAGGAGCTCCACATCAAGGTCGACGGCGTCTACGGGCCCGAAACCGAACAGGCGGTGATCGGCTACCAGCAGCGCAGCGGCCTGCATGCGGACGGGGTCTTCGGCCCCAAGACCAAAGCGGTGATGAGCACCACCAGCTCGGCGTTCGCGGCCAACGCGACCACCTTCGCCTCTCTTCAGAGCGGCGCCGGCGGCAACGAAGGGCAAGCCCGCAGCGTGGCCGACGCCGAAGGCGAAGAAGCCGGCCAGGGCGAAGCCGAAAGCTCGCTGACCTCCGAAGTCAAGACGCTGCAGCAGGCGCTGCACGTCAAGGTCGACGGCGTCTTCGGCCCCGAAACCGAGGCTGCCGTGCGCCGCTACCAGCGCGAACTGAAACTGCACCTCGACGGGATCGCCGGCCCTGAAACCTGGGGCGCGCTCGGGTACAAGAACAAGACCGAGCTGTTCCCGCCGGCCTCGGCGCTCACGCAGACCGAAACGGGCGCCAAAGTCGTACCGGCCGACGTCCACACCGGCACGGTGAAGGCCACCGCCGTGATCGCCAGCGCGGGCGACGGCGACGCGGCCAATGGCAACGGCGGGACCGACGCGCAAGCACCGGCCCAGCCGACGACGCCGGCCCCGACCACCACGCAGGCGCCGGCCGGCAACCCGGCGCCGTCGGGCGCCACGGCCCCCGCAGGCGCCCCGGCCGTCCACGAGAGCCCGGTGCGGGTGCTCCAGGAAGCGCTGCACCTCTCGGTCGACGGCGAATTCGGCCCGCAGACGCTTGCGGCCGTGAAGCACTTCCAGGCGCAGCACGGCCTGGAAGTCGACGGGGTCGTCGGCCCGGCGACGTGGGCCACCCTCGGCTACCACGGCATGAAGGAAATCCACCCGCTGGCGTGGGCGCTGCCGCACCCGCACGCCGGCAGCACCGGCGGCGCGGCGCCGGCCTCCGGCGCGGAAGCGATCGTCGCGCGCGTGATCGCCGCGGCCGACGAAATCGCGACCAGGCCCTACGTCTGGGGCGGCGGGCACGGCTCCTTCGACTCCTACGGCTACGACTGCTCGGGGTCCGTGTCCTACGCGCTGCACGGCGGCGGCCTGCTCAGCTCGCCCGAGGACTCGACGGGGCTGGAGTCCTACGGCGAACCGGGCCCCGGCAGGTACATCACCATCTACGCCAACGCCGAACACGCCTGGATGACGATCGACGGCCGCCGCTTCGACACCGTGGCGCTGGCGGAAACCGGCAATCGCTGGTCCGACACGATGGCCTCGACAGCGGGCTTCGTGGTCAGGCACCCGGCGGGCCTCTGAGCCGCCTAAGGAGCCCCCGCCCGCGGCGGCAGAGCCGCGGCCCGAGGCTCCCCCGGCCGCGGCGGCGGAGCCGCGGCCCGAGCGCCTGAGCGAAATTCGCGCGTGCCATCCCAAGCGGGCTCTAGCTTCGCTTGGCGATGCACGCCTGTGCTCGCACATTCACGATCGACGGCCTGCACGTCCGCGCGGTGGGCGTGGAGGTCGACATCCGCCCCGGCCTGCCGAGCTTCGCGATCGTCGGCCTGGCCGGCGCGGCGGTGAGAGAGGCGCGCGAGCGCGTGCAGGCGGCGATCTTGAACTCGGGGCTCGAGATGCCCGCGCGCCGGATCACGGCCAACCTGGCGCCCGGTGACCTGCCGAAGTCGAGCCCCGGACTGGACCTGGCGCTCGCGTGCGCGATCCTGGCGGCGAGCGGCCAGATCGACCGCGCCTCGCTCACCTCCCACGCCCTGCTCGGCGAGCTCTCGCTCGACGGCCGGCTGCGGCCCTGTCGCGGCACGCTCGCGATCGCGCAGGCGAGCGCCGAAGCGGGGCTCGCGCGCATCGTGCTGGCCCGAGAGGCCGCGAGCGAGGCCTGCCTGATCGACGGCGTGGCCGTCGCCCCCGCGAGCACGCTCGCCGCGGCGGTCCAGATCCTCAGGGGCGGCGCCTGTGAGGCCCTGCCGCCGGCGCCGGCCGCGCCGGCACACCAGCAGGGCCACGGCGGCGTCGACCTCAGTGACGTGCGCGGCCAGGAGAGCGCCGTGGAGGCGCTCGTGATGGCGGCCGCGGGCGGGCACAACGCGCTGATGAGCGGGCCGCCGGGCACCGGCAAGACGATGCTCGCGCAGCGGCTGCCCTCGATCCTCCCTCCTCTCAGCCACAAAGAGGCTGTCGAGGTCACGCGCATCCACAGCATTCTCGGCGCGCTGCCGCAGGGCCGGCTGATGTCCCGGCGCCCGTTCCGCTGCCCACACCATTCGATCACCGTCGCGGGCCTGGTCGGCGGCTCTCGCGAGCGGCGTGCCGGCGAGGTGGTGCTCGCCCACCGCGGCGTGCTGTTCCTGGACGAGCTCTCCGAGTTCCAGCGCGCGGCTCTGGAGGCGCTGCGCCAGCCGCTGCAGGACGGGCGCGTGAGCATAGTCAGGGCAGCCCGCGCCGCGACCTACCCGGCCCGCTTCATGCTGCTGGCGGCCACCAACCCGTGTCGCTGCGGACACTTCGGCGAGAAGCACGGCGAGCAGTGCCGTTGCCGCCCCGCCGATCTGGCGCGCCACCGGCGGCGGCTCAGCGGCCCGCTGCTTGACCGTATTGACCTGCTGATACCGCTGCACCGCGAGCAGCGCCCGTTCAGCGCGCTGCGCGCGCACACGAGCTCGGCGCGGGCACGCGAACGCGTGATCGCCGCCCGCGAGATGCAGGAGCGGCGGATGCGGGGACAGAGCTTCCTGCTGAACGCCGAGCTGGACGCGGCGACCCTGCGCGCCTACGCCACGCCGGACCTTGCGGGGCAGAGGATGCTCGACTCGGCGTGCCAGGAGAGCAGGATCAGCGCCCGCGGGCTGCACAGGGTGATCAGGCTGGCGCGCACGATCGCCGACCTGGAGGGCAAGACGAAGGTCAGCGCGCCGCACATCGCCGAAGCGCTGCGGCTGCGCGCCGGAGACTCCCAGGAGCAGTGACAAGGAGACAATCGCGGAAGGCCGCGGACGACCGCGGCCGGTAGCGGCCGGTCGCACTCGACGGCACGATCGCCGACCTGCTGGGCTCTCCCGGGGCTCTCGGGCCCGGCGCCCGGCGGCGTGCCCTGTGCGTGCGGCTCTCGCTTGACACATCGTCTGACTAGGCATAACTTGCCTAGGCATGGCGCAGAGCGAGCTCCAGGGACACCTTGACGCAATGCTGCTGGCGGTGCTGCAGGTCAGCCCACTGCACGGGTATGGCCTGGTCGAGGAGCTGCGCAGGCGCAGCAACGGCGAGTTCGACCTTGCGGAGGGCACGATCTATCCGGCGCTTCACCGGTTGGAGACATCCGGCCTGCTCTCCAGCCGCTGGGAGGTCGTGGACGGCAGGCGCAGGCGCGTGTACGCGCTCTCGACCAAGGGACGCGAGGCGGCCGGCGAAAGGCTGGCGAGCTGGCGCAGGTTCAGCGCGGCCATCGACGCGGTGCTGACGCCGACGCCGGAGACGGGTCGATGAGCGCCGAGGACCCGATCGCGATCTACATCCGCGAGCTGAAGGCGCATCTGCGCGCCCGCGGGCCGCGCCGGCGCCGCATCGTCTCCGAGGTGCAGACCCATCTCCGCGAGCGCCGCAGCGACATCCAGCGCGACGGCGTCAGCGAGCCGCAGGCCGCCGCCCAGGAGGCGATCGCCAGGTTTGGGGACGCCGAGGGCATGGCCGCACAGTTCAACAGGGTGCAGCGAACGCTCCGCCCCTTCGAACGACGTCTTGCCACGCTCTGGCTGGCCTGGATCGCCGCGATGGCGATGGGAACGGCGACCGTGTGGGCAGCCGTGGACTCCGGCGGAACGGGAACGCACTACCGCCCCCACCACGTCACGGCCGCCACGCCCGCCGGTCCCTTCTGCGCCCCGGCCGGCTCCCACCTGCGACTCGACATGAGCAAGACAGCAGGCGCCCAGCCTATCCTGCTATCAGGCGACCAACACGGCCGCGGAGGAGAGAGCCCCAGATGCCCGTGAGAGCGAAGGCGAAGTCGGAACAGAAGAAGAGCAAGTCGACCACCAACTCGCTGATCGAGCTGGTCGTGATCATCGCGGTCGCGGTCGGCCTCGCATTCCTGATCCAGGCGTTCATCGTCAAGCCCTACAAGATCCCGAGCGGGTCCATGGAACCGACGCTGGCCATCGAACAGCGCATCCTCGTCAACCGCATCGGAATGGACTTCAGCGAACCGAAAATCGGCGACATCATGGTCTTCCACCCGCCCGAAGGCGCCGAACACGGCATCTGCGGACCGATCCCGCACCAGGTGACCCCCGGCGGCGCCGCCTGCGACTCGCCCGTCAAAAAGGAAGGCAGCGTCACCTTCATCAAGCGAGTCGTCGCCGGCCCCGGCGACACGATCTACATCAAGGAAGGGCACGTCTACCTCAACGGCAAGCGCGAGAAAGACTCATACATCCGCGAATGCGGTGGAAGCCCGGAGTGCAACTTCCCCACCCCGATCAAGATTCCGGCCGGCCACTGGTTCATGATGGGCGACAACCGCGGCAACTCCGAGGACAGCCGTTTCTGGGGCCCGATCCCCACCTCCTGGATGATCGGCGAAGCCTTCGCCACCTACTGGCCGCCGGACAAGATCGGCGGGATCTGAGCTTCGGCCTCGCGGTGCTCGAGCGCTTCGACCAGCCCGTCCGCTGCAAGGACGGCCATCTCTTCACGACGATCTGGGTGCCCCTCGGCTCGCTGAAGGCGGTGCGCCTGGGCGACGAGCGCTTCCAGCGCTGCCCCGTGGGCGGCCACTGGACCGCCGTGACACGGCTCGCCGCGTCGGCCGGAGAGGCCGAGATGGAGGCCGCTGCGCGGGTGCACGAGCTGCGGGTGCTGGTCTGCCGGCACCGTCGGAACCGTGGTCGGCGACCGCGGCGAGACGGTGCTCGTCGAGATCACCGGCGAGGCCGGCAAGGCGCTCGACTTCGTTCAAGTGCCCGTCTCCAAGCTCGCGCTCAAGCTCTGACGATCAACCGCGATGCCGCGAGCGGGCCGCGCGTCTACGAGAGCGCACGGTGGACGGCGAGGTTGAGCGCGAGCTCGCGGCGGTCGCCTGCCCCTGCTCGACGCTCAGGCCGCGATCGGCGTACGCAGCGTCTGAAGGGTCCGGTCGAGGGTCTGCAGTCCCGCACCGAGCTCGTCGAGCTGTGGCCTTCTGCGGATCGTCCGGCCGAGCGCTTCGGCCAGCGGCCCATATCCAGCCTGAAGGAGTTGCGCAGGCAGCTCCCTCCTTGCGAGCGGTAAGACCTGCCTCTGAAGCAACAGCCCTCGCGCTGCCGTGGTCAGCGTCGCCCGGAGCTATTCCTGCGCGGCATCTCGATCCCCCATCTCGATCAGCCTCTCGACCTCGCGCCGATGTGCCCCGAGGGCCGCGAGCTTGCGCTGCGGGCTTGGCCACAGGTTCCTCTCCACGATCAGGCGCAGACTGTCATGCAGCGGGCCGCGTCATGCAGGATGCAGCCGAAGCGCAAGGTCCACTGCACGAAGTCATCGCCTTCGAGCAGGCGGACGCGAAGGCGCGCAGCGCCGGTGGCGACCACATCGACATCCCCGGGCAGATCGCTGACGTCAAGCCGGCTGCCGATGACGTGGTAGTCGAGGTCGGTCGAACCGGTCAAGGCGAAACCAGCGGCTCCCGAGGCCATCGCCCAATCCAACAGCACCGCCGTCACAGCCCGCTGCTCGGGCGTCTGATGACGCTCCGCACGGCGCCGGTCCTCACACAGCCGCCGCTCCCAGCCATCCTTCGAGAGCTGCTCAGAGAGCCGCTGAGCGCTCATCCGCCTGCCTCCGCGGCCTCAACGAGCTCTTCGACCTCGGCGGCCTTCGACGACACACCCCAAGCCGCTAGGAGACGTCGAAGCTCACCGCGTCCCACTTGCCAAGCTGCTCGATCGCGGCAGCGAGGCTCACGTAGGCAGAGGCCGGCTGGGCGGTCTGGCTGGGGAGCTTGCCGATCTTGCCGGCGGCACATGCAAGGCGCACGAGCACCTCGGGGATATCCGCCTCTGGGACGCTGCTCAGGTGAGCGCCTCGATAGTTGCTGAGAATCGACTGCACCGCCCTTGGGAAGGCGCTTGGCGTCGACGCTCCCATCGTCGTTGAGATACGGCAGACGCCAGGTGCGAGGGTCGCTCGCATCGCCCGCGTATGCGAAGCACTGCACGGGCAGCTTGTACTTGGGATGCAGCAATCGCTCGTCCGCCAGCTCTGCCGGCACGGCTTCGCTTACGGGCGTGACCTCGGGCAGCATGTCCCGCTTTGCCGCCGCAGCATCTGAGCGTTCGCGGTAGATACCATCCAGACTCAGCCAGCAGAGCGCTGCCTGCGGCTCGGGATCGGCGATCGAGCAGAAGATTCTGTCGCTCAAGCCGCCGTGGCACACGTCGGCCGCGTAGATCATCGTCCCGTCGCTCACCGCGACGCAACGCACCTTCTGCTCGGCCGCATAACGACACACCTGTTCCAGCGCACGATCCACGGCCAGACGGTTCCAGGCCAGCGACCCAGGCCGCTTGGTCTCGACGATCAAGTGCTTGATGCCCAAACGCGTGAGCAGGATGTCCGCATAGCCGACCTGGTGGTTGATGTCGCCGAACGACCAGTCGAGCACCATGGTGAAAAGGTCCTCGACGATGCTCTCGACAGCCCGCTCGGCCGCATGGCCGAAGCGCTCACGCTCTCGCAGCCGCGCGGCCCTTCGCTCCTGGAAGGCCTGCCAGTTGGCATCGATCCGGTCGGCGCATCGCCGATACGAAGCAAGTTCCTCGAAGGTCACCATCGTCCCTGTCTGCCGAAACCTACCTGATCCGCGCAGCCCGGCACCATGGACGGATCTGGACAGGTGGATGTTCTCACGACCGGGTCGGAACGCCGCCTGACCATCTAGCATCTTTGGTCGTGTCGCCTCGCCTGTACGGAACAAGCCCCGATGAGCGTGCCCGGCCTGCACGCTCGACGCAGAGAACGCAGGCTGTCTTCTACCGGGACGGGCGTGGACGGGAGCCTGTAGATGAGTACCTTGAACGGTTGCTCAAGGTGCAACCGCTCGCGGTCGCGAAGATCGACGATGCGGTTGCGGACCATCTCAATGGCCGTGATCCGCGTGAGCCGCCGCCTGAGTTCCCGATCACCTCGCAGATAGACGGCGAGCTTCGCGAGTTGCGGGTTCGCTTCGCCAAGACCAGGTACCGCGTGCTCTACGAGCGCTCCCGCAACCTGATCGTGCTCCTGCACGTGTTCGAGAAGAACACCGGCGCGATCCCTGCGAACGAGATTCGCAAGGCGCAGGCGCGAATGGCGGACTTCCAAGCGCGAATGGATGCGCGCCCTCGACGTCCGCCGCGCGCCGCCGGTCGCGACGCCCCTCCTCCCGGGCGCCGACCCTGACCATTTATCAAGCATGATAAGCTGCCGGCATGTCTGCATCCCCTCACGGCCCAGTCGGGCGTCGCGCCGCCGAGGCGGCCAGGGGCCGCGCGACGCGCAGCGAGCCCTACCGGGAGGCTCGTGCCGAATACGAGCGCATTCGTGCACTGCGCGAAGTGAGCCCGATCGCCGCGCATCTACGAGAGCGGCGGTTCGAGTTGGGCTTGACGCAGCAGGCCGTCGCGCAAGCGGCCGGTACCTCGCACAGCGCGATATCTAGGCTGGAGAAGGGGACGCACATGCCGCAGCTCACCACGCTGCAGCGCATCGCCGCGGTGCTCGACGAGGAGTTGATCGTGTGCTTCCAGCGCACGGTGGACGGCGAGGTCGAGCGCGAGTTCGCGGCCGTCGCCTGACCCGTCAAGTCGATGCTCACCGACCCCCAAAGGCACAAAAAAACCGCTCCGTAGAGCGGTTTTCGTGGCAACAGGTGTTCACGTTTGCGTATTTGCAGGCGCTTTCGGGATGCTGGGGCGGCTTGGTCACATCTTAAGCGGTGTTTGACCACACTGGTGGTATCTCAGCCGCCGCCGTGGTGTTGTTCGGCTTCGAGGTGGGCGATGCTGATCGCCTCGAGTGCTGTGATGAGCTCGCGGATGCGGTGGTCGTTCTCGATCCAGGGTCTGTAGTGCTCGATCTGTTCTTGCGAGAGGCGCCGGGTGACGGTCTTGCCGGCGACCTTGCGGGTCCATTGCCAGTAGGGGCCATGCGGGCGCGGCGGGTCAGCCTGGCAGGCGCAGCCGGCACGTCCGCAGAAGGTGTGGCGCTGGGTGATTGAGCCGGGCAGCATCTTGCCGCTGCGCAAGAGCCGGGTGAGCTCGTTTGTGAGCTTTCTGGCCTGCTCGCGCGTGCCCTGATCGGCGCTCATCGAGCAAGTCTGGCAGAGCTTGCAGTCATCACGTCCGTATCGGACAGTATATCTACTGGCCGATGGGCGGGAAGGACCTTCTCCCGCAGGTTGCGGCATCGATCGCCGCCTACCCTCCCTGCTCGATAAGCGAGGCGGCTGGCGGCTTCGCGCGTGAGGTGGTGGCTGCCGCTGGCCCACAGAGCCCGGCCAGAGCGAAGGCGCTTTTGTTTGCCGCCTCTCGCCTGGGCGCCTTTGGGGAGAGTGTGGGGCTCGAGCTCTGCGCTGAGGCGCTGCTCTGCGAGGCGGTGATCGAGCGTTTCATCGCTCGCGGGAGCCAGGGGCTCTCGCCGGCTTCGGTGCGGACGCTGCGCACCAACTTGCGTGCTCTGGCTCGCGCGCTTGAGGCTCACCCCTGCCCGCAGCCGGCTGCGCTTCCCAGAGAGCGTGTGAAGGCGCCCTATAGCGCGGGTGAGATCGATGGCTACCTGCGCCTGGCCGCCTGCCAGTCAACTCAAGGCCGGGCGATGCGCGCCGCTGCGCTGATCTGCCTGGGCGCAGGGGCGGGGATCGTCGCGGGGGAGCTTCGCGGTGTGAGGGGGGTCGATGTGATCGAGGCCCACGGCGGCCTTATCGTCAGGGTGGCCGGGCGCCGGGCGCGGATCGTGCCCGTGCTTGCCCGCTTCCACGAGCCGCTCATCGCTGCGGCTTGCTTGGCCGGGGAGCGCCTCATCTGCGGTGGGCGTGATCCCGGCAGGCGCAACGTCACCGACGCGCTTACGGCCGCGCTGTCGGCCGACAGCTCGCTGCCGCGGCTACAGGCAGGACGGCTCCGGTCGACCTGGCTATCGGAGGCCGCACGGCTGATCGGCCTGCAGGGCTTCATGGCCGCCGCCGGCGTGCTCTGCAGCCAGCGGCTCGGGGACATCGCCGCAAGGCTGCCGCAGATCTCCGAGACGCAGATGGTGGCGCTGCTGGGAGGATCATCGTGAGCGCCCCCATCGATCTCGGCCGCCTGGAGGCGATCCTGCACGCCTCCGGGGTCCCGGCACGGATCGAGACGATGCTCTCGGCAGGCGTCAGGCCCCGCCAACTGCGCGTCCACACGCTCCTGCTCGGCATCCTCATCACGCTCGCAGACGAGCGTCCCCCACACCTGCGACGCATCCACCTGTCTCTGATCGGCCTTCCCGACGCGCAGAAGCGCCGCCTCGGCGTGACCTGCGCCTGGAAGAACGGGCCGCACGAGCTGACCTACCGCCAGACCGAGTACACCTTCGCGCGCGTGGTCACGGCGCTCGCCGAGCAGAAACGCGACGGGCGGCCCTCTGAACCGCCCCGGGTTTGTTGGAGGCAGTTTGTTTGTCTGATTATATATCAGTGAGTGTGTGCATGGCTCTCTCCTGGCGGCGTGGAGACCGCTGAAATGGTTGCCTGTGCGGCAGCCAGTGACTGGTAGTAGTTGGCCTCGTATGCTGCTGGGGAGAGCTTGTCGCAGGCGCCATGCAGCCTTGAGTTGTTGTACCAGTCGACCCATTCAAGCGTGGCGATCTCGACCTGCTCCATGCTCTTCCACGGGTCTTCGCGGTAGATCACCTCTCCCTTGTAGAGTCCGATCGTGCTCTCAGCCAGCGCGTTATCATATGCGTCTCCGACGGAGCCGATCGAGGGCTCCACGCCAGCATCAAGCAGCCGCTGCGTGAACGCAAAACTGGTATATTGACTGCCCGCGTCGGTGTGAAATACGAGGTCGCCTTTCTGGATCGGCGTGCCGGCGTGATCTCTGGCCCAGAGCGCCATCTCCAGCGTGTCGAGAACAAGCGGCGTCTTCATGTTGGTGTCGGCCTTCCAGCCGACGATCCGCCGGCTGAAGATGTCGATCACAAACGCGACATACACCACCCCTGACCATGTAGGCACATAGGTGAAGTCCGCGACCCACCGGCGGTTGGGGGCGCTGGCTGTAAAGTCCCGCTGCAACAGGTCCGCGGGCCGCTGGGCCGCCTGGTCGTCGGGGATCGTGGTCCTGCGCTTCTTGCCTCGCACCGCACCCTGCAGCCCAGCCTGGCGCATCAAGCGTTCCACCGTGCAGCGCGCGACCGCATGCCCCTCCGCCTGCATCTGCCACCACACCTTCCGTGCCCCGTAGCGGCCCTTGCTGGCCTCATACACCCGCCGGATCTCCCCAAGCAACTCCACGTCCCTGCATGCACGCGCAGAAGGCTCACGCTCCCTGCGCTTGACCTCGTAATAGCTGGACGGGGCGGTCTGCAGCACCCTGCAGACCGGCTCGACCCCATGCTCGCCACGCAGCTCATCGACCACCGCGCTCATCTCCTTAGCTGCGGGTCGAGCTCCCGCGCAAAGAAACTCGCCGCTGACTTCAGGATCTCGTTCGCCCGCCGCAACTCCCGGTTCTCACGCTCAAGCTCCTTGATCCGCTCCGCATCGCTGCTCGTGGTGCCCGGCAGCATCCCGCCATCCACTTCGGCCTGACGCACCCAGCCACGCAGCGTCTCCGCCGAACAGCCGAACTTCTGAGCGATCGAGGTGATCGCCGCCCACTTCGTCTCGTACTCATCCCGGTGCTCCAACACCAGCCGCACAGCACGCTCGCGCACCTCCACCGGAAACCGCTTGTTGGTCTTGCTCATCAGCCCATCCTCTCAAGGACTCAGGCCTCCACGATTCCCGGGGCGGTTCACTTCCCCCTTCCACCCCACCCCGCTCGCCACTCCCCCAGCCCACAAAAAACCGCTCCGTAGAGCGGTTTTCGTGGCAAGCGGATGAAGGGACTCGAACCCTCGACCTTCTGCATGGCAAGCAGACGCTCTAGCCAACTGAGCTACATCCGCGCGCTTCGGCGCATCATTCTAGCTTGCGGGCCGCGGATGCGCATCGAGCGAGCTTATCGCGCCGGACGAGCACAGCGATCTCCCCTCCCCTCCCCCTCAAGCCCCCGCGGTCGACCCTCCGCCCCCGTCGAGCTTCTGGCGTGCGCGCATGATCGCCATCGTGGGGCCGGCGAGATCGCCGATCGCGGCGATGATCAGGGTTCTCGCGGCGGCGGCGTGGTCGAGGCCGGCCTCGGGCGCGACGAGGTAGAAGCAGCTCATCGCGGCCGTCAACATCTGATGGGAGATGCCACCCGGCAGGGCGCCGGTCAGGCGCATCGAGGTCTCGGCGATGTGGTGCATGCGGCCGGCTCTCTCCTGCGCGTCGCGGTAGTGGCCCACGAGGCTGTGGTGGCCTTCGCGCACGTCGACCGGATAGTCGACCAGGCTGTCGAGCAGCGTGTGCAGCGCGCCTATCCAGGGGTGGTAGGCGGCATCGACGGCCGCCGCCTGCTCGGGGCCCATGAACGCGTCGGCGGCCGCGGCCATCGCGGCGAAGACCGCCAGCGAGGAGCCGGCGGCGGCGCCTGTCTCCCACCAGGACAGACCTGTGCCCTCCGGCGTTTCTTCGCCCGCCCAGCGCGCGTACTCCTCCGGGCCGCCTCCCTCGCTCCAGTTGTTCAGCCCCTGGTAGACGGCGATCCTGCGCGCGCCCTCGATCGCGTAGGCCGCGGTGGCCGCATAGGAGGGCAGCTTGTCGACGGCGGCTCTGCAGGCCTCCGTGAATGCCTGCAGGTAGCCGGCGTCCTGCCCGGAGGGGTGGTGCGCGTAGCCGTCCATGCGTCGCTGCCCCGGCTGCAGCGCGGCCACCAGCGCGAGATGGAGCCGGTATCCGCTTGCGACGGTGTCCTCGCTCTCCTGCTCGGAGAGCACGTCGACGTAGTCGTAGGCGCCTTGGAAGGCCACCAGCGCGCGGGTCACCGGTGTCGCGAACTGGCTGGGGACGAAGACCGCGAAGGCGGCCGCGCCCTCCAGGTTGCCGCGCTTGCCGCCGTGGGCCTCGAAGGCCAGGCTGCGCAGCTCCGCGTCAGGGATTGCGCCCGCGCGCGCTCTCCAGCGGCGCGTCTCGCCTTTGATCACCGGGTAGGCGCCGAGCCAGTAGCGCCGCGCGACCGTCAAGAACCTTGAGGTCAGCGCTATCCTGCGCCAATCCCTGAGGCAGCGTGACAGCGCAGCGATCGCAATCGCATCGCGCTCTAAGCCGGCCATTCACGACTGAGCTCACTCCTGGAAGCTTGCGCGGGGCGGCACCTTGGCCGCAAGCACCCCAGGGACGGCTATCACGAGCATCGCAATGCCCGCGACAAGCACAAGGGCGATGAGCACCTGGAGGCCGCCAGGGGCAAAGGGTGCGGGAAAGCCGGTCCTCAGCCGCAGCTCGCGGCCCGCGAGGACATGCCCGTATTCACCCAGCACTGCCCCTACAACGCAGCCGATGCCGAGCACGAAGGCGCTCTCCGTCAAAAGCGCGCGCCACAGTTGCCGGCGGTCGAAGCCCTGCAGCTTCAGGGATGCCAGCCTGGGACGACGCTGCCAGATCGAGGCAGACAGCGCAGCGGCCACCGCGAGCGCCGCTGCGATCAGCAGCAGCGTCGAGATCTGCGAAAGGCTGCGCAACCCCTGCCTGGCGTTGCTCTCGAACTGCGCGTCCCGTTGCGCAACGCTCTGCACGTGCAGCGCGGGCATCCCTGCAAGCGCGTTTCGTACCGCGGACGCTCCCTGCTGAGCAGAGATGCCAGGCTTGAAGCTCACCTCCAATGCGGCCGGTTCGGAGCTCCTCCAGTATCTGCGGTAGTCGCTTGTGTTGATCGTGATCGCGCCCGGTGGCCACCCGACGTTCGTCGTGATCGCGGCGACGTGGAACCTCGCCCAGCCGGACGGTGTGGGAAGCGAGAAGGCATCCCCGACGCGCAGGCGCCTTTCACCTGCGAAGCCTTGTGAGATCGCTGCATAGCCGCCGCGCCTGATCTGCGCGCTGGCGGTGGCGTAGGAGCCTTCGACTATCTGGCTTGCCTGCAGCACGACCGAATCTTGCGGCGGACGCGCCCTGATCCACAGCCTTCGGTTCCCGACGTCCAGCAGTCCCCCCTGGTAGACGCGAACCGCGCTCACCCCCTTCACCGCCTCGATCTTGGCCACCGCGCTCCCCGGCTGGAAGCTGGTGGTCGTCAGATCGTTCATGCCGGTGGTGACCCAGACCGGTGCGCTGGCGAAGAACTCGACGGTCGCCTTGTCCAGTCCGCGCATCAGATCGGCTCTCGCGCCGCCGATCGCGACGCTGCCATACACCGCGAGCGCGGCCACGCCCGCCAGCGCCACCGATCGCATCGGCGTGGCCCGCAGCTCCCGGACAGCGAGGACGTGGGCGCTGCCCGGCAGGTTCTCGCCCACCTTGCCGACCAGGTGGGCGGTGAGCGCGAAGACCGGCGGGATCAGCGCGAAGGTCGCCACCGCCAGCAACACGCCGCCCAGCAGCGTCAAGCGCGGCGAGAGGAAGACGATCACCGTCACGACGATCAGCAGCGCGCCCGCGAACGTGCCGAGGTAGACCTCTGTGCGCCTGGAGAGGCCCTGTTCGCTGCCGGCGATCCTGCGAGAAGCTCCATCCCGGGGCCGGCCGGGCAGCAGGTCGAGCGCTGGCTGCGCCGACGCGAGCAGGGTCGCCACGAGCCCCGCGCCCATGGCCATCAGCACCGTGCCTGCCTTGATCACCTCCTCACCGCCGATCGGGAAGGCGAAGGCCAGGTACACGGGCACGTCCTGGAAGAACAGGCGCGAGATCAGCAATCCCAGCCCCACGCCGATGACCGAGGCGACGATGCCCAGCAGCGCGGCTTCGAAGCCGAGTACCAGCAGCACCTGGCGCCAGTCGTAGCCCTGCATGCGCAGATCGGCGACGTACCTCCTGCGCTCCGGGGCGGTGAGCAGCATCGCCGAGAACGTGAGCAGGAAGCCGACCATCCCTCCAAGCGCAGCGAACATCGTGGTGGCCTGTTCGCTCGGGTGCGCCGTGGCGCGCAGCAACGCGACTTCCTTGCTGGACGAGCCGACGTAGACACCCGGCCCGACCAGACCGCGCAGGCGGCGCTCCAGCGCCGGCCCGCTGCCCGGCTTGGCGGCGATCAGAAGCTGGGAGACGCTATGCCGGCGACCGAGGATTTCCTGGGCCACAGGCAGCAGAGCGACCGCCACCGGGCTGTCGGCGACTGCGCCGATCGTGGCGGAGCCGAGCACCGCGCGCACGAGCACGCGACGCGCGCGACCGTCGGCGAGCACGGTGACGGAGTGGTTCGGACGGGCGCCGATCGATTCGGCGACCGAGGCGGGCAGGCCGACGCCGCCGGCGACCAGCGAGGCGCCGGCGCCGAGGTTCTGGGTCGCCATTCCGCCAAGCTGCACGAGGCTCGGCGTCACGCCCACCATCCGCACTTCCATGCGGCCCTGGGGGCCCTCAAGCTCGACGTTCTGGTGCAGCAGCGCCGCCGCCACCTGGACGCCGGGAAGCTTCGCCGCTGCTTCGGAGAGCGATTCGGGGAATCCCTGTTCGGTGCGCGCGGCGATCTCCAGCCGCGCGCGACCGGAGATCGAGCCGGCCAGCGATTCGGCCGAGCCGACGATGCTCGTGCTCGCAAGCAGCACACCGAAGATCAGGGCGACTCCGACGGCGATCCCCGTGGCCGCCAGCAGCTCCTGGCCGGTGTGCCGGCGCAACCGCCAGCCGTATAGCCGGAAGAGCATGCTCAGACGGATCCCGAGGATCCTTGGATCGAGGGCCCCGTTCACGACAGAGTCGCCATCAGCTCCGCGTCCAAGCCCTCGTGGAGGTGCCCGTCGCGCAGCGTGTGCACACGATCGGCGAACTTCCGTGCCTCAGGATCGTGTGTCACAAGCAGACCCGGTATCCGCCTTTCATGGCAAATGTCGCGCAGCACGGCGAGTATCTCCTTGCTGCGCTTGGAGTCGAGGCTGCCGGTGGGCTCGTCCGCCAGCAGCAGCCTCGGCTCGTTGACCAGCGCCCTGGCGATCGCCACGCGCTGACGCTCGCCCATCGAGAGCTGGTCGGGCATGTGGCGGACTCGCTCGCCGAGGCCCACCCTCTGCAACCAGGGCTCCGCGAGCTTGCGGGCTTCGGCGAGCGTGCGTCCGTCGCCGATCAGCTTGATGGTCGCGTTGTCGAGCGCCGTCGCGCCTGCCATCAGGTGAAAGGACTGGAACACGAACCCGACGTCCCGCATCCGGTACTTGGCGCCCTCCCGCTCGGACATCTCGCCGACCTGTCGGTCGTCGAACACGACGTTCCCGCTGTCTGGCGCCATCAGGCCCGCGGCGAGCATCAGCAGGGTCGTCTTGCCGGAGCCGCTGGGCCCGTACAGAGCGACCAGATCTCCCTCCTCCACGAGCAGCGAGACACCGTCCACGGCCTTGACCGTCTCGCCGGCGCCCCGGTAGTGCTTGACGACCTGGTCGAGATGCAGCGCGCTCACGGGAGCCCCACTTCGCTCTCGGGCGCGCGACCGCCGTGACCGCCGGGACTGCGACCGCCCGGGAATGGCACGACCGTCCCTCGCCGCGGAACGGTGGTGTTGATCTCGCCGCCTCCCACCGAGATCACCAGGTCGGCGCCGTGCAGCGGCCCCATCTCTTCGGACGCGACGACCAGTGTGGCGCCGATCTCCGCCGCGGCGCGACGCAAGCTGACCAGCAGGTCCTCGCGGTCGCTGATCCGCGGTATGGCTGCCGGCTCGTCGACGAGCAGCAGACGTGGCTCGCGAACCAGCGCTCTGGCGAGCATCGTCCGCAGACGCTCTCCCAGGGAGAGACTGCTCGCGGGCTCGTCGATGCTCTCCGCGAGGCCGATCCGCTGCAGCGCGCGCCTGGCGCCGCGCCGCGCCTGCCGCAGCGTGGCGCCCTCGCTGCCGAGCGCGAGCGCCACGTAGTCGAGCACGCTCTCGCGCGGTTTGGGATGCCAGTCGTCGACGCACACCAGCCCGATCTCGCTGCGCAGCAGCCGTTCGCGCTGCAGCCCCGACATCGCCGCGGTGTCGCGTCCGTCGATCCACACCGTCCCGCGCTGTGGCAGCTCGATGCCGGCAGCCAGCCTCAGCAGCGTCGACTTGCCGGAGCGGCGTGCGCCGTAGACGCCGACGAACATGCCGGCGTCGATGGTGAATGACGCGCCTTGGAGCACGACGAGCTGCCGATGCCCGTCGGGGTGAGCGCTCCTGACCTCCTCAAATCTGAGTAGCTCGGTCCCGCGCTCAGTGCCGCTATTGCCCTTCGACATACTCCCCGATCCGCTGCCTGGTACGCCTGGCCCAGTCTACCTCGGCCTTCAACTGGGCATCGACCGCGTCGCGCCCGCAGTCGATCACCAGGCTTCGCCACGAGCGCGGCACCACGGGCGGAGGCTCCAGCGACTGCGAGAGCTCCATGCAGTCGCTCTCGTAGCGCTTGAGCGCCTCCAGCAGCAGCGGGGCGTCGTCCTCACGCGCGACGGCGATCTTCGCCTGCAGAACCGAGCGCGCGGCCTCTCGCGGCACCGCCGTCTCTATCCATCGCGTGAGCGCCTGCCGAGCGTTCTCGGTCGGGTGGTAGACCGCGCGCAACTGGCGCGGTCCGTGCTTGCTGGGCTGCACCTCGTAGCGCACCAATCCTGAGCGTTCGAGGTCGTCCAGCAGTCTGTAGACCCGGTTGGCCTCCAGGCGCCATGCCGGGCCGAGTCTCATGTTGAGGCGGTTTGCGAGGTCATAGCCATGCCCAGGGCGCTCGAGCACGAGGCCGAGCAGCGCGCCCTTCAGCGGCGCTGCGCTGCCTCGCATCCAAGTCCCGTCAGCGACCTCGCCGGCCGTCTGAGCAATTGCTGTCATCTTCGGTCGTCCCGTCCCGTCATTTTCGTTCGTTGGCAAGCCCCTCGGCAGCGGGCGAGCGCCGCCGTAGGCTGGCGGTCATGGTGCTGACTCCCTCTCTTCCATATCTCCGCCATGACAGCGACGATACTCCAATCCGTATGAAGCGCAACAGAGAGGCACCGAATCATTTCATTCAATCGACCCCTACCATGACGTCATAGGATAACGATGACTAGAAGCCCGTCCACTAAGCGGGTCCGGCACGATTCGGCTTGCGAATGCCAGAGCAAGCGTTTTTGCAGTGTTCAAGCCAAATCCACGGCAACTGGACTTTTCCCATACGGAGCGCGCGCCTCACAGCCACGGGAGCGACTCCATACGAGAGAGCCCCGGCAGGCGCCTTTGAGAAGACCGCAATTGCCGAGCATAAAGTCAGAGACATTTTCCCCAAACTGGAGGCGCAAGCGGTGAGCAGACGCCCGTCGGTAGCAGCACAGGCAAGGACCACCCGCCGCGAGGGATGGCATCCTTCGCCGTGCGTGCACGAGGGAGCACCGAGATCAGCCGCCGCACGAGCCCGGCGAGAAGGGACGCGCAGCCTGCTTGCGAGCCTTGCGATCGCCACGCTCGGCGCCCTGTGCTGGGCATGCTCGGCGGCAGCCTTCCCGCAGTTGCCACCGCCCGGCCCCCAGACCTCGCTCACCCCGATCGCCAGCGGAGCCGCCGAGCACGTCAGCATGCACGCGGGGTTCATCCCGTACAAGCTGGGCGCCTCCAGCAGCATCGACTTCGCCTTCCGCATCCAGAGCCCGCCCCACACCGTGCCCCAGCCGTTGATCGGGATCGGCCTGGAGCTGCCCAACGGTCTGGAAGGCGCCACTTCGAACCTGGGGTTGGCCGACTGCAACGCCAACACCTTCTACGACAAGGGGATCAGCGGCTGCCCACCCAACTCGCTGGTGGGGCGCGCGACCGCGACCGCCACCGTGCCGATCGGGCCGGCGCTGATCAGCGAGCAGGTCCACATCTGGCTGACCGCCACCGAAGCCCAGCACAGCAGCCTGGAACTTCTCTACGACGCCGAAGGCCTCACCCCCGTCTTCTCGATGCTCGTGTTCCGCGGGGAAATCCTCGAAGCGGACCCGCCCTACGGCGAGGAGATCTCAACGTTCATACCACCGATCGAAACGCTCCCGGAAGCGCCCTACGCCTCGGTGGTCGGCATGCACGCCACGATCGGCCCCGTGGGGCTCACCTATTACAAGCGCGTCCACGGCCGCCGGGTCGCCTACAAGCCGCAGGGCATAGAACTCCCCAAGCGCTGTCCGCGCGGCGGGTTCAAGTTCGCCGGCACCTTCACGTTCCTCGACCAGGCCACAAAGGTCGTCCGCCTCAGCATTCCCTGCCCCTCCTCGGGGCCGCGGCGGGCGGGCTGAGGGCCTATCCGGCTCGGCGACCCGCGACCCGGGCGTTCGATGGTCAAGCAGGGCAACGGACTGGTGGCCCGCCCACCCGCGAAGGCGTGGCAGCGCCACGTCGAGCCGCAGGACGCCGCCATGCGCCTCGCCCGGGTCACGCGCGGGCGGGCGGGCGCGCGTGCGGGTGCGGGCGGGCGCGCGTGGGGACAGGCCGTGGGCAAGAGACCTTCCGACTATTCAGGCTTGGAGGCCGGTGGCCGATAGATAGCCGGTGGGCCGGCACATCCATTCTAATAACTCGAATATTCGGCCTTGGCTCAGCATGCCGGCGACGATCACGGCATGCGTGGCCACGCTCACCATGCTCGCGGCGTTCCTGCTCTACCAGCAGGCCAACAGCTCAGCCAAACAGCAGCAGCGCTCTGATGCCTCCCGTGCTCGAGCGACTCTGCTGGACGTGCTGGACACGACGATCGGGCGCGTCGAGGACGTGGCCGCCGCCGCCAGCGAGCACTGGCCCAGCACGAACCAGTTCGACGGGCTGGCCGAGGGGCTGCTGCAGAGCCAGCCGCTGAGCCGCATCTCGCTCGTCCTCTACCTGAAGGCCGGCGAACGCGCGGGCTACGAACGCGCCCACGGCGAGATCTATCTGACGCCCCCGCCGCCTGCGCCGCCGGCGACCGGGGCTGCCGGGGCTGCGCGACCGCCGGCCGGCGCCGCCCCACTCTCGCCACAGATCGGCGTCCATGCAGACCCGCCCAGGGGCGCGCGGCCCGCGGACATGCACCCACTGAGCTCACCCGGACCGCCCGGCCCGGACAGTCCTTTCCCGCCGCCGCTGCGGCGCGCTCCGCCCGCGCGCAGCTACTTCGTGCTCGCAAGCGAGGTGCAGCGCGAAGCCGGCGACATCACGATCGGCATGGACATCGGCGCCGAACAGCGGCGCCACATCGCGTTGGTGGCCGCGGCCGCCTCGGGCACGCCACAAGCCAGCGCGCCGGTCGCCGCGCCCGGCCTGAGGAACACCCACCCGACGGTGACGGCCATATACGCGCCCGTCTACCGCGGCGGGATGCCGACCGGCACCCCTGTGCAGCGCCTGGCCGCCCTGCGCGGCTTCGTCACCACGAGCTACCACTACAGCGCGGTCGGCCCGTTGATCGCACAGCACCTGCCCCTCGACGCGGCCTACCGGCTGCGCGACGGCGGCGTGACGATCGCCGCGCGCGGCAAGGCCGCTTCGCCGATCGACATCGTGATCCCGGTCGCCGGTCGCAACTGGCTGCTCTCGATCGGCGCGCCGCCGCTGGATCTCTCGCCGGCGCTCGACGCGCTGCTCGTCGGCGGCGTGCTCACGCTGCTCCTGGGATGGATCAGCGTCCAGGCCTACCGCAGGGAGCGCTTCGCGCTGCGCCTCGTGGAGCGCCGCGGCGCCGAGCGCGAGATCGCCGAGAGCGCGCGCGCGACCGCGGAGGAGCGCTTCCGCACCGCCTTCTCGGAGTCGCCGATCGGGATCGCGCTGATCTCGCCGGAGGGACGGCACCTGCAGGTCAACAGAGCGCTGTGCAGGATCAGCGGCTATGAGGAGCAGCAGTTGCTGGACATGCCCGCCGCGAACCTCACCCACCCCGACGACCGGCGCGCCGATGAGCTCGCGGTGGCCTTCATGCTCAGCGGCCAGCTACGGGTCTACGACGTCGAGAAGCGGCTGCGCAAGGCCGACGGCGAGATCGCCTGGGCGGCGGTGCACACGACGCTCGTGCGCGACGAGCATGACGATCCCGCGTACTTCCTGACGCAGGTCGAGGACATCACCGCCCGCCATCAATACGAGCGGCGCCTGCAGCACATGGCCGACCACGACCCGCTCACCGGCCTGCTCAACCGCAGGGCATACGAACGCGCGCTCGCCGAGCACCTGGAGTCGCGGGTCGAGGGCCGCGACGGCGCCGTGATCGTGCTCGACCTCGACGACTTCAAGCACGTCAACGACACCCTCGGCCACGGCGCCGGCGATGACCTGATCATGCGGGTCGCCCAGGCGCTGGTCGCCAGGCTGCGCAGCGACGACGTGATCGCGCGGCTCGGCGGCGACGAGTTCGCGATCCTGCTGCGCAGCGGCGGCCGCCCCCAGGTGGAGCACGTCGCCAGGCTGCTGCTGGAGACCGTGCGAGAGCAGCGCGCGGCCCGCGGCCACGGCTCCCGCGAGCGGCCGATGACAGCCAGCATCGGCATCGCGCCGCTGGACGGCCGCAAGACGATCACCGCCGAGGAGGCGCTGACCGCCGCCGACCTGGCGATGTACGACGCCAAGGAGTCCGGCCGCGACCGCTACGAGACCTACGGCGGGCAGATCGAGCCGTCCGATGTCGAGGGCACGCCGCTTGCGAAGGCGCGCATCGAGACGCGCCTGGAATGGGTCGAGCGGATCCGGGCGGCGCTCGACGAGGACCGGCTGGTGCTGCACGCCCAGCCTGTGGTGGAGGCCTCCAGCGGCCTGATGACCCAGCACGAGCTGCTGATCAGGATGCGAGACGAGGACGGGTCGCTGATCCAGCCGGGCGCGTTCCTGCCGATCGCCGAGCGCTACGGGCTGATCCGCGAGATCGACCGCTGGGTGATCGACAACGCGATCGCGATGCTCGGCGAGCTGCGCGACGAAGGCAGGACGCCGATGGTCGAGATCAACCTCTCAGGCCAGTCGCTCAGTGACCCGGACCTCGCCGATCACGTCAGGCGCGCGCTGATCGCCGCCGAGGTCGATCCGCGCCAGCTCACCTTCGAGGTGACGGAGACGGCCGCGATCGGGAACATGTCCGCCGCCAAGGGCTGCGCCGAGCGGCTGGGCGCCCTCGGGTGCCGGTTCGCGCTGGACGACTTCGGCGCCGGCTTCGGCTCCTTCTACTACCTTAAGCATCTCCCCTTCGACTTCATCAAGATCGACGGCGAGTTCGTGCGCAACTGCACCATCGACCGCATGGACCGCCTCGTGGTCAGAGCCGTGGTCGAGCTGGCCAGAGGCATGGGCAAGCGCACGATCGCCGAGTTCGTCGGCGATGAGCAGACGCTGTCGGTGCTACGCGAGCTCGGCGTCGACTACGTGCAGGGCTTCCACCTGGGACGGCCCGCTCCGCTGCCGTGCTGGCTGGCCTACGCGGAGGGGATCGGCGAGCGGCCGGGAACGCTGCCAAGCGAAGCGCAGCTTGCCGGCGCTCCCGGCGAGTAGGCCGGCGCGCAGCCGCGAGAAAGCCTGCCGGCGCTCCCGGCGAGCAGCACGTCGCGGAGCCGCCGCGTGAACTGCCCCCGGACAAAGATCGGCCCGCCGGGGGCAGCGGGCCGATCGGGGGAGGGAATGAGGGAGGGATGCTCCTCGCAGCATGTGTTGCCCACTGACTCAGAAACCAAACCTCTGAGCGTCGAGATGGAAACGTCTATGCGGAGATGGGCGCGGCGAGCGGCCACCGCGGCCACCCGAGCCCCCGCGGCGTCTACGCCAGACGGGCGAGCCCGGTGGAGCCGGCGCCAGCGGGCACAGCCCGCGGACGCCGGCTCTCCTTGGCGGCATAGAGCTCGCGGTCGGCGTCGGCCAGGCACGTGTCCAGATCCTCGCCGGACAGCCATTCGCTCACGCCGACCGACCAGGTGACCTGCGCCTCCGGGCAGCGCAGACGCTCCAGCGCGTCCACCGCGTCGCCCCGGCGCGTGTCGGGCAGCAGCAGCACGAACTCGTCGCCGCCGTGGCGTGCCAGCACGTCTCCGGCGCGCACACGCCCGCGCCAGGCGGCCGCCAGATCAGCCAGCACACGATCTCCGGCGCCGTGACCGTGGTTGTCGTTGATCTCCTTGAAGCCGTCGAGGTCCAGCACGGCGACGCTGAGCGGCGTCCCGTAGCGATCGGCGATCGCACGCTCGCGTACCGCGGCAGCCAGGAAGCCGCTGCGGTTGAGCAGCCCGGTGAGCTGGTCGGTGCCCGCCTGCGCGCGCAGGCTCTCGTTCAGGCCTGAGAGGACGAAGCCGAGCGCGCACACGGTGCAGGAGACGACCAGCCAGGGCAGCAGGATGTCGGGAATGCCGTTGGCCAGCAACGCCACGGTGAAGCTGGCGACGATCAGGGCAACCTCGAAGGCCACGGCCTTCGGCGGGAAGAAGTAGGCCGCGTATGCGGCGATCCACGTGTACATGAAGGCGGTCATGACCATCCCGCCGCGGGTGGTGGCCGCCGCGATCACCGTGCTCTCCATCAGCACCGCTGTCGTGATCGCGACCTCGAACGCGCCCAGCGGCAACTGTGCGCCGCACACCCAGATCCAAAGCGCGATCAGGCAGGCCAGCACGCCGATGGCGGCGTCGAGATGAACCGGGGCGTGCGGGCTGAACGGCTGTACGACCGAGATCAGCGCGCTGACTCCCCCCAGCAGGAACATCAACGCGGCCGTCCACACCATCTGCGGGCGAGCATTGTCGAGGCGAAGCTGCCCAGGAAGCGACCGTGGGTGTTGCGAGCGCATCGAGGGCACCTGTCTTCTTGTCGGCTGCCGCCAAAGCCTGCTTGAGCCGGCAGGAGCCCGGAGAGCCTGATTCTCGGCAATTTCCGTAGTTGACCGCGGATCGGCGTGCCGGCAGGCGAGCCCGGCGCGGCAGGCGAGCCGCACTACGCTGTCCGCATGTCCTTCTTCTTCCGCAAGAACACGAGCATGGTCGACGCCGCGAGCGCGCTGCCGGGCCGCCAGAGCCCGGTTCTCCTCGGCGGCGCCCACGCTGTCCTCGGCAGCCCTCTGCACCCTCCGTTTCCGCCGGGCACCGAGCAGGCGATCTTCGCGCTCGGGTGCTTCTGGGGCGCGGAGCGGATCTTCTGGCAGCTTCCCGGCGTCTATGTGACCGCGGTCGGCTATGCCGGCGGCTTCACGCCAAACCCCACATACGAGGAGGTCTGCAGCGGGCGCACCGGGCACGCCGAGGCGGTGCTGGTCGTCTTCGACCCTCAGGCCATCTCCTACGAGGAGCTGCTGCGCCACTTCTGGGAGGGCCACGACCCCACCCAGGGCATGCGCCAGGGCAACGATGTCGGCACGCAGTACCGCTCGGCGATCTACTGGACCTCAGAGGCCCAGCGCGAGGCCGCCAACGCCTCCAAGCGGGCATACCAGCAGGTGCTCGGCGCCTCCGGCTATGGCCAGATCACCACCGAGATCGAGCAGGCGGCGGCCGGGACCGCGGCAGGCGGGACCGCGACCGGGACCGCGGCGGCCGGGACCGCGGCAGGCGGGACCGCCTTCTTCTACGCGGAGGACTACCACCAGCAATACCTGCACAAGAACCCGGGCGGCTACTGCGGCCTGGGCGGCACCGGCGTGAGCTGTCCGGTGGGGCTGGGATTGCGGACCGGCGGCTGAGAAGCCCTATCAAGCGCCGCGGCGGCCGGACATCCTGTCCGACCGCCGCGTTCCGGCGCTTGCTTGGCGAACCCTCGCTAGGAGGACCCTCCAGCGGCCACGGGAGCCGGCTGGAAGCTCGGCGCATGCGGCCCTCCGAGCGTCGGCACGTCCGAGGGGTAGACCTCGTTGCCGTGGATCGCGTGATCGCCGATCTCCAGCTCATCGTCGGAGAGGCGAAGCGGGATGAAGATCCCGACCAGCTTCAGCAGGACGAACGTCCCCGCCGCGCTGAAGAGGATCACCCACAGAGCGGTCTCAGCCTGCCAGCGCAGCAGTTTGAAGCTGCCGTGGATCGCTCCTCCGATGCCGGGCAGGTTTTCCGCGCCTTTTATGCCGATGTACTCGACAATGTGCGGGTCGGCCAGCACGCCGACCAGCAGGCCGCCCATCAGTCCCGCGATTCCGTGGGTGTAGATCACGCCGAGCGTGTCGTCCACGCTGCGGAAGATCGGGGCCCGCGAGAGGAACCGGATCGACATCCACACGACCGTCGAGGCGACGACGCCCATGATGAGCGCGCCGTAGCCGTTGACGAAGCCGGCCGCGGGCGTGATCGCCACCAGGCCCGTGATCATGCCGTTGACCGAGCCGAGCAGGGAAGGCTTTTCGCGGAAGATGTAGTCCCAGGCGATCCATACGAGCATCGCCACCGCGGTGCAGAGGTTGGTGTTCAGCACCGCCGCCGCCGCGTTGGCGCCGGCGTAGTAGGAGTCACCGCCGTTGAAGCCGTTCCAGCCCAGCCACAGCAGGCCCGCTCCGACGGCGACCATCAGCAGGTTGTTGGGAGCATCGACCTCTCGATCTCGCTGCAGTCGAGGCCCGATCACCGCGGCCGCCACGAACCCGGACACGCCGGCCGCGAGGTGGATCACATACCCGCCGGAGTAGTCCAGGGCGCCGTGCGCGGCGAAGTAGCCACCGCCCCAGATCAGGAACGCGTTGATCGTGTAGACGAACGTGATCCACAGCAGCACGAACGGGATCCACGCCTTGAAGTTGATGCGGCCCAGAACCGAGCCGAGCATCAGGATCGGCGTGATCGCCGCGAAGACGAACTGGAAGTAGACCAGCGTTGACTGAGGGAAGTGGAACGCCGGCCCCGTCGTTATCGACGGGATCGCCGCCTGTCCCTCCTCGGCCGCGTGCCCGAGCACGCTTCCCGGCTGCCCCCAGAAGGTGTCGAAGAAGCCCGTGCCTTTGCCTATCGGACTTCCGAAGCCCATCTTGAAGGCCCACAAGACCCAGGCGACGAGCACGAGCGAGAACGCGACGAAGGTGAGCATCATGCTGTTTACAGACCAGCGCTTCTGCATGACCCCGCCATAGAAGACCGCAAGGCCGGGGATGCTCATCAGTCCGACCAGCGTCGCGGCCGTCATCTGCCAGGCGTTGTCGCCCGGGTTCAGCCACGAGGGGTATGAGAGCCATTCTGCTACGGCCAAGATGGGCATATGCCTCCATTTCCTAAGTGATGCTGCCGCCCCCATGCCTTGACTTGCAAGGGCGCGGCACCGCTAGAGGAGCATCAAATCCGCCCGGCGCGGGGCTTAGTAGGGAGGCATGGCCAACACTTGGCCAAGCGGTTTGGCCATATGTAGAAGGCGCCTGGAGAGCGCCCCGCAGAGCGCTCTGGACGGCTTCTCAGGAGCTGCCGTAGGGCAGGCCTGCCTGCCTGCAGGCCGCATGCAGCAGGCCGTGGGCGGCCAGGCCCGGGTTTTCGGCGGGCTGCGCGCACATCTGCCTGGCCTTGGCGCCGCAGGCGTGCGAGACGGCCGCGCCGAGCGTGCTGGGGAAGGTCACTTCGATGCAGCCAGCTCGGTGCTTGGGCGCGTTGGCCGAGGCGACGATGATCACCGCGGCGATCGCCGCGAGCATGCAGGCGATGGCGCCACCGAGCGCGATCTTGGAGCCGCGCGTCCAGCGCAGCGGCTCCGAGAGCCGCTTCTGCTGGCCGACCATCACCACGGCGAGATCACCATCAGGCGATTCTGGCACCTGCGCGTGCGCTTCGCATGCCGCCGGGCGCGCTGGCCGTCAGCTCGCCTTCTCGGGCGAGAAGGCGAGCGCGGCGGAGTTGATGCAGAAGCGCTGGCCGTCCGGCCCGGGGCCATCGTCGAAGACGTGGCCCAGGTGCCCGCCGCAGCGGCGGCAGAGCACCTCTGTGCGTTTCATCAGGAAGCTGTTGTCCGCTCGCAGCTCCACCGCCTCGGCCAGCGCCGGCTCGGTGAAGCTCGGCCAGCCGCTGCCGGATTCGAACTTGGCCTGCGAGCTGAAGAGGTCCGCGCTGCAGCCGGCGCAGGTGTACATGCCGGACTCCTTGTTGTAGAGCAGGCTGCCGGTGAACGGAGCCTCCGTGCCCGCTCCGCGCAGCACCTCGTACTGCTCGGGCGTGAGCTCCGCCGCCCACTGCGCTTCGCTCTTCTCGACCTTGCTCTGCTCCATGAGCCACGTTCTAGCAGGAGCCGGCCGCCGGCCGCTGGTATAGTCATTTTGACGTTTACGTAAGATTTTACCGATGCAGACGGAAACGCCCGACATACCACGCAGATCGCGCCTGGCGCCGATCTCCCACGATCGCTACAAGTGGTGGGCGCTCTCCTGCACGAGCCTCGGGATGCTGCTCGCGGCCACCAACTCGGGCACGCTGATCATCGCGCTCCCGAGCCTGGAGCGCTCGCTGCACACGAGCCTGCTGGCGCTCGTCTGGGTGATCCTCGCCTACATGATCGCGGCGACCGTCCTGGTCCTGACGGCCGGGCGGCTCTCGGACCTCTTCGGGCGCAAGCGCGCCTACGTCGGCGGGTTCGTGGTCTTCGCGCTCGCCTCGCTCGGGGCGGGCTTCTCGGGCGGCTCCACGGAGCTGATCCTCTGGCGGATCCTGCAGGGGATCGGCTCCGCCTTCCTGTTCGCCAACGCCCCCGCGCTGGTCACCGACGCGTTCCCCAAGCGGCAGCTCGGCCTGGCGATGGGAGCCAACACGATGATCGCCGCCGTGGGGCTGGTGCTCGGCCCGGTGCTGGGCGGCGCGCTGGTGGCGATCTCCTGGCCCTGGGTGTTCTGGTTCAACGTGCCGGTGGCGCTGGCGGGCGCGGCGTGGGCGGCGCTCGTGCTGCGGGAGCTCGCCAAGCCCGACCAGGTACGCGGCTATGACCTGCCCGGCACCGTGACCTTCGTGCTCGGCCTGACCGGCCTGGTGCTCGGGGTCTCACGCGGCGGCCTGTCGGGGTGGGGCGATCCGATCGCGCTGTCCGGGCTGATCGCGGCCACTGTGCTGCTGCCGGCCTGGGTGGTGATCGAGCATCACACGCGCGTGCCGATGCTCGACCTGACGCTCTTCTCCAGCCGCCTCTTCGGCGCCGCGGCGGCCGCCGCGCTGATCAACGGGCTCGCTCGCTTCGCCCTGATGTTCGTGTTCGTCTTCTACTTCCAGGGCGCCCAGGGCGCCGACCCGATCACCGCCGGCATCGAGCTGATACCGCTCGCGCTGGGAATGCTCGTGGCCTCGCCCATCGCGGGCATCTATGCCGACAGGCACGGCTCGCGCGGCCTGGCCGCCGCGGGGATGGCGCTGACCGGCGCCGGCCTGGCGGCGATGACCACACTGCAGGCTCACTCCCCCTACTGGCAAAGCGCGCTGTGGCTGACTATCGTCGGGGTCGGGTCCGGGATGTTCAACTCGCCAAACACCTCCGCGATGATGGGAGCCGTTCCCGCGCACCGCCGCGGCATCGCGGCCGGCGCCAGGACGCTGCTGCAGAACACCGGCGCCGTCGTCTCGATCGCGCTGGTGATGGCTCTGATCACCGCGGCGATACCGAAGCCGACCCTGTTCGCGATCTTCTCAGGCCTAAGCAAGGGCCTCTCCAGCCAGAAGCTCGCGCCGTTCATCGCCAACATGCACCTCGCGCTGTGGGTGCTGGCGGGGATCGCGGCCTTCGGCGTGCTGGTCTGCCTGATGCGCCCGCGCCACGTCGCCGCGCACGAGGCTCACCAGGCTCACGAGCACGGGCCCACGCCCCGCCCCGCCGACGCGCACGCGGGCGCCTGAGCGGCGCGGCATCATAGAGATATGAATATGAGCGTTCTCCAGGGCACCATCAAGCCAACCGGGGATGGCACGGACGCGTTGCGTCAGACGCTGCGGATCGGTGAGGTGGCAAAGCTCGTCGGCACCACCCCCCGCACGATCCGCTACTACGAGGAGATCGGCCTGCTGCCCGAGACTCCCGACCGGGCCTCCGGCAGCCACCGCCTCTACTCGGAGGCCGAGGTGGAGCGGCTGCGAGAGGTGATGCGCCTGAAGAGCCTGCTCGGCGTCTCGCTGGAGGAACTGAAGACGCTGCTGGCGGCCGAGGAGGCCCGCAGCGCCGTCCGAGCCCAGCTCAAGCGCGAGGACGTGCAGCCGCAGCGCAGGCGCAGCCTGCTCGAAGAGGCGCTTGGACACATCGAGCGCCAGCTCGAGCTGGTGCGCGGCCGCGCCGCCGAGCTGACCAAGCTGCAGGCCGAGCTCTCGGAGACCAGGGCTCGGGTGCGCCGCAAGATCAGGGAGATGGACTGACGGGCAGGGCCGCCGCGGGGCAGGCTCGCCCGAGCGGAGTTCGCTGCAGCGGAGCTCGCCCGAGCGGAGCTCGCTGCACCGAACTTTGCCGGCCGCGCGCCCACGCCGGGCGATCTTCTACTGTGATCTGAGTGGCGAGCGGCGGATCGCGAAAGGAGGCCGGCGGTGGCTCGTAAGTGGTGGACGCTGACCGCGGTCTGCATCGCGATCTTCATGCTGCTGCTGGACATCACTGTCGTCAACGTGGCGCTGCCCTCGATCCAGCGGGACCTGCGCTCCTCCTTCTCCGACCTGCAGTGGGTGGTCAACGCCTACGCGCTGACGTTGGCGGCCTTCCTGCTGACCGGCGGCGCGGTCTCCGACCTGGTCGGGCGCAGGCGGGTGTTCATGGCGGGCCTTGTGATCTTCACCTTCTCCTCGGCGGTCTGCGGCATCTCCGGCAGCCCGCTGATGCTGAACCTCGCACGCGCCGTCCAGGGCGTGGGCGGCGCGCTGATGTTCGCGACCTCGCTCGCCCTGATCGCCCAGGCATTCCACGGGCGCGAGCGCGGCACCGCCTTCGGCGTCTTCGGCGCGGTGACCGGCGCCGCGGTGGCGGTCGGGCCGGTGCTCGGCGGCATCATCACCTCCGGGATCGGCTGGAAATGGATCTTCTTCGTCAACGTGCCGATCGGGATCGCGGCCGTGGCGCTCACCCTCACGCAGGTGCAGGAGTCCAGGGACCCGGAGGCGCGCGGCGTGGACTGGATCGGGCTGATCACCTTCTCCGGCGCCCTGTTCCTGCTCGTCTACGCGCTCACGCAGGGCAACGAAAAGGGCTGGGGCTCCACGCTGATCCTCGGCTTCCTGATCGCCTCGGTGGCACTGCTCGTCGTGTTCGTGATCGCCGAGGCCAAGCAGTCGCGGCCGATGCTCGACCTCTCGCTGTTCCGGCGGCCCGCGTTCACCGGCGCGAGCATCGTCGCCTTCTCCGTGTCCGCCTCGATCTTCGCGATGTTCCTCTACATCACGCTCTATGTGCAGGACGTGCTCGGCTACGACGCGCTGCAGGCCGGCCTGCGCTTCCTGCCGGTGACGCTGCTGTCCTTCGCGGTGGCGCCAGTCGCCGGCCGCATGAGCGTGCGGATGCCGGTGCGCCTGCTGCTCGGCGCGGGGCTCGCGCTGGTGGGCGTCGGGCTGATGGCCATGACCGCGATCGACGCGACCAGCGGCTGGACCACGCTGATCCCCGGCTTCGTGCTCGCCGGCGCGGGCATCGGCCTGATCAACCCGCCGCTGGCCGCCACCGCCGTGGGGGTCGTGCACCACACCCGCAGCGGCATGGCCTCGGGCATCAACAGCACCTTCCGCCAGGTCGGCATCGCGACCGGCATCGCGGGCCTCGGCGCGATCTTCCAGCACCAGGTGGTCAGCACCACCTCCAGCAGCCTTGCGGCCAGCGGACAGGCGCACGCCGTGCAGGCGGCAGCGCATGGGCAGCTTCCCGCGCTGCTGCAATCCGGCGAAGTGCACAAGGTGATGGGCGCCCTCTCCCCCTCCGCGCGCGGCGCGCTGGAGCACGCCTACCGCGTCGGCTTCACCGAAGCGTTCAGCACGATCCTGCTGATCGGCGGCGCGGTGGCCCTGCTCGGCGCGGTGGCTGCGCTGCTGCTCGTGCGCCAGCGCGACTTCGTGGCCGCCGGAGCACCGGAGGGCCAGCCGGCCCAGCCGCGCGAGCCCGACCAGGTCGGCGCGGCGGCGGGCTGAACTGCAATTTCGTGTGTGCCATCCCCGGCGATTCGTATCGTCGTGGCATGTCACGCAGACGGTGGACAGCAGATGGCAGCCCCCGCCCGGCTTGGCGCAAGCTCACTGCGGAGGTAGCATGACCTCATGGCCGCCACCGCGACAGCGACTGCCAAGATCGCAGAGTCCACGATTCCCCTGCCGATCCATCGACTCGACGTGGACACCTACAACAGGATCGTCGCCTCCGGCGCACTGGAGGGGCAGCGGGTCGAGCTGCTCGACGGGGTGCTGGTGCAAATGAGCCCGCAGAGCCCCGCGCACTCGCTTGTGATCACGATGCTGATGCGGCACTTCGCGGCAGCCCCACGCTGGTGGACACAGGTGCAGATGCCGCTTGAGGTGCGTCCCGACTCGGAGCCTGAGCCGGACTTGGCCGTATTCGCCGAGCGGCCAGAGCCGGGCCGGCACCACCACACTGCTCTGCTGGCGGTCGAGGTCGCCGTCAGCTCACAGATGATCGACCGCAACGTGAAGGCGGCCAAGTACGCTCGCGCCGACATACCCACCTACTGGCTGATCGACGTGCCCGCTCGCACCGTCGAGGTCTACACCCGCCCGAGCGAGCGGGGATATGACCGATGCCAGAGCTACGGCGCTGACGCCACGCTGCCCTGCGAACTGGACGACGTCCCCGACATCGATCTCGCCGCCCTGTTCGAGGGCATCGAGAGCTGAAACGGGGCTCGTCTGCAGACGCGTCGCAGGGTAGGGCAAAACCGGTGCTGCACGGTGTCACGCCCCCGAGACGAGCAGTTCGCAGTTCGAGAGCGCCGGCTCGCGCCGCCCAGCGGGGCCTCTGAGAGCGGGCGATCAGTCGGACGCGCCGGCGTCCAGCGAATCGGGGCGGGCGTCCGCCGCGCGGGCGCGATAGCCGCCGCACCGGAGCACCGGCACGCGCGGGTATCGTGGGTAGGCGGGATCGTCGCGCGAGCGGTTGCACAGCGAGAAGCGCGAGCCCCGGGTGTTCGTGACGACCCGCTGAAAGAAGCAGGTCTCGCAAAGGCCCGCGTGGGGGCCGCCAGGCGCGCCGGTGGACTCGATCGCCATCGCGGCCAGGCTATCTGCAAGCGCGGCCGGCGACCCGCCTGGCTACGTAGCTTCACCGACATGCGATAATCGTTGACCAAGCAACTATGGCGACCTTCAGACGACTCCTCGGATTCCTCGCCCCATACAAGCGCGGAATGATCGTCTCGTGGTCGCTGGCGAGCCTCGCGATGGTGATGACGGTGGCGCTGCCGCGGCTGACCGGGGCCGCGGTCGAAGCGATCCAGAAAGGCGCGAGCGCCACAGGCGATCACCATCTCGCCGCGCGCGCTCACGATCGCGAAACGCTGCTCACGCTCGCGCTCGCGATCGTCGCGGTCGTGCTGGCGCGCTGGGTGCTGACCTACTGGCGGCGGATGGTCGCCGGCCGGGTCTCCCTCGGCGTCGAGTACGACCTGCGCGAGCGACTGTACGGCCACCTCCAACGTCTGGAGCTCGGCTTCTTCGACCATCAGCAAACGGGACAGCTCATGTCGCGCGCCACTGTCGACCTCACCGCCGTGCGCTTCTTCCTCGGCTACGGCCTGGTGTTCATCCTGCAGTCGATCCTCACGATCGCGCTGGCGGGGGTCGTGATGATCGCGCTCAACCCGGGCCTGGGCCTGATCTCGCTGGCCCCGGTGCCGTTCGTCGTCGTGATCTCCTACCGCTACGGGCGCCGGGCGCGGCCCGCGATCCAGGAGACCCAGCAGCGGATCGCCGAGCTCACCGCGGACGCCGAGGAGAACATCTCCGGCGTGCGCGTCGTGAAGGCGTTCGCGCGCGAGCCGCGCCAGCTCTCGCGCTTCACGCGCAGCGTCGGCCGCGTCTTCATCCAGGCGATGGTCGCCACCCGCCTGGAGGCGTTCTACAACCCCATGATCGGCTTCCTGCCGCAGCTCGGGCTGGCCGCGGTGCTGTTGATCGGCGGGCAGGCCGTGATCCACGCGCATCTCACGCTCGGCGAGTTCACCGCCTTCTTCCTCTACCTGAACATGCTGATCACGCCGATGCGCTCCCTCGGCGTGACGCTGAACCTCGCCCAGCGGGCGAGCGCCTCCGGCGCGCGCATGTTCCAGGTGCTCGATCGCGAGCCGCGGCTGCGCGAGACGCCCGACGCGCCGGCGCTGCCGGCCGGCAGCGGGCACGTGGAGCTGCGCAAAGTCACGCTGCGCTACGAGGACCCGCACGACGAGATCGGCACGAGCACGCCCGGCGCGAACACGCCCGGTGCGGGCGCTCCGGGCGTGCTCGCGGCCGCCGACGGCGCGGGCGCGCCCACCGCCGCCGCGGTAGACGCGCTGCCGCCCCACGCCACCAGCGGCCACCCCACCGCGCCGGCGGGCCGCACCGTGCTGCACGACATCGACCTCGACGTGCCCGCAGGGCGCACGGTCGCGCTGGTCGGCGCCACCGGATCGGGCAAGACGAGCCTGGTCGCGCTGCTCTCCAGGCTGTACGACCCGGCACAGGGCAGCGTCCTGCTCGACGGAGCCGACGTGCGCAAGGTCAGCCTCGCATCGCTGCGCGCGGCGGTCGCCGTGGTCAGCGACGACCCGTTCCTGTTCTCCGCCTCGGTCGCCGAGAACATCGCGTACGCGCGGCCCGACGCGTCCACCGAGGAGATCGAAGAGGCGGCGCGCCGGGCACAGGCGCACGAGTTCGTCTCCAAGCTGCCACAGGGCTACGGCACCCAGATAGGCGAGCGCGGCCTGACGCTCTCCGGCGGGCAGCGACAGCGGATCGCGATCGCCAGAGCGCTGCTTGCCAACCCGCGCGTGCTCGTGCTCGACGACGCGACATCCTCCGTGGACGCCTCCACGGAGCGCTCGATCAAGCTCGCGCTGGCGCAGGCGATGGCGGGACGCACGACCTTCGTGATCGCCCACAGGCTCTCGACAATCGCGCTGGCGCAGGAAATCGTCGTGCTCGAGGAAGGTCGCATCATCGCCCAGGGAGAGCACGAGGAGCTGATAGAGGTCTCCGAGCTCTACCGCGAGATAGTCGAGAAGGGCCTGCCCGAGAGCGTCTTCCTGACGACCGAGACACGCGAGCGCGAGGTCAGCGGGCTGTGAGCGCGCACGGCGGCATGAGCGGCGGGCGAGGCGGAGGCGGGCGCGGGCTGGGCCCGGGCGCGGCACGCGGCGGCCAGCAGTGGGACGGGGAGCGCGCCAGCAGGGGCAGCCGGGGCCGCAACCTGCGCGCGCTGCTTGATCTGCTCTCCCCCTACCGCCTGCGCGTGAGCGCGATGCTCGCCTCGCTGCTGATTGGCACCGCCGCGGGCCTCGCTCCGCCGCTGCTGGCGCGGACCGCCATCGATCAGGGCATAACGCATCACAACACGCAGACCCTCGTGATCGTCGTGATCGCCTTCCTGGCCTCGGCGATCCTGGTGTGGCTGGCCACCTACGCGCAGACCTATCTGGTGGGCTGGGTGGGCCAGCGCGCGCTGGCGGACCTGCGCATTCGGATCTTCAAGCACCTGCAGTCCCAGCCGATCGGCTTCTACGAGAGCCGCCCGGCGGGCGTGCTGATCTCCCGCATCACAAACGACGTGGAGGCGCTGGAAAGCCTTGTCACCGACTCGGTGGTCACCCTCTTCCAGGCCGGTCTGACGCTGGTCGGCGCGATCGGCGTGCTGCTCTACCTGGACTGGAAACTGGCGCTGCTGACCTTCTGCGTGGTGCCGCTGGTCGTGGGCGGCAGCATCTGGTTCCGGCTGGCCTCCGCGACGGCCTTCAGGCGCACGCGCGAGACGATCGGCGCGATCACCGCCTACCTGCAGGAGACCCTCTCCGGGATCAGGGTCGTGCGCAGCTTCGGCCAGGAGAGCCGCCACGAGGCGACCTTCGCGCGGCTCAACGAGGACAACCGCGAGGCCAACATGGTCACGGTGCGCCTGAACGCCGCCTACTTCCCGGCGGTGGAAATGCTCTCCGGGATCGCGCTGGCGGTGATCGTGCTCTACGGCGGCTACCAGGCGATCGAAGGCCACATCACCTCCGGCACCGTGGTCGCGTTCGTGGCGACCCTCGCCTTCCTCTTCGAACCCATCCAGCAGCTCTCCCAGCTCTACACGACCTACCAGTCCGGCATGGCCGCGCTGGAGAAGATCTTCCTGCTGCTGGACACCAAGCCGACCCTGCAGGACCGGCCCGGCGCGCCGACGCTCGGGCAGATCGACGGCGACGTGCGCTTCGATCAGGTCAGCTTCGGCTACAAGCCCGACGTGCTGGCCCTGCGCGACGTGGACCTGCACATAAGCGCCGGCGAAACGGTCGCTCTGGTGGGCGCCACCGGCGCCGGCAAGTCCACGATCGCCAAGCTGGTGGCGCGCTTCTACGACCCCACCTCCGGCACGGTGCGCGTGGACGGCCGCGACCTGCGCGAGGTCTCAAGCCACTCGCTGCGCTCGCAGATGGGGATCGTGCCCCAGGAGGCGTTCCTGTTCGCGGGCAGCGTGGCCGAGAACATCGCCTTCGGGCGCCCGGACGCCGACCTGGAGGCGATCGAAGCGGCGGCCGCCGCGGTCGGCGCGGAGCATTTCATCGACGAGCTGCCGGAGGGCTATGACACGCAGATCGGCGAGCGCGGCGGCCAGCTCTCAGCCGGCCAGCGGCAGCTCATCGCCTTCACCAGGGCGCTGATCGCCGACCCGCGGATCCTGATTCTCGACGAGGCGACCTCAAACGTCGACCTGCACACCGAGAGCCGCATCGAGGAGGGCCTTGCCACCCTGCTCGCGGGCCGCACGGCGGTCGTGATCGCCCACCGCCTCTCCACGATCAGGCAGGCCGACAGGATCGTGCTGCTCCAGGACGGCCAGATCGTCGAGGAAGGCACCCACGAGGAGCTGGTAGCCGCCGCGGGGCGCTATCACGAGCTCTACAACGACTGGGCGGCTCAGGCGGTGGCCTGAGCAAGCCGGACGGCTGGCGACGCCATCCCGCTGACCGTCCGCAAGAGCCGCAAGCCTGCGTCTAGGCGACCCCGCCCGGGCCGTCGACGACACGCGCGGCGTGAAACTCCGTCACCCACTCCCGTGGCACGAAAGACGGCCGATCGCGTGCGCGCGACGAGCGGCTGAAACGAACGGCAACTCCGTCGGCAAGCGCCCACTCGACGCTCTGCTCGTAAGGCATCCGAGCAGGCTCTCAAAACGCTTGGGCAAACAGATGGAAGCTCCGGGACAGGGACTCGAACCCCAATCTCCCGGTCCAGAGCCGGGCGTCACTGCCAATTGGACTATCCCGGATCGGCGCGTGCTCTCGCAAGAATAGTCGATAGCGCGGCAGAGACGTTCCAAGCCCACGAGAACATACGTTCCCATGGAGACCAGGGAACGCGTCCTCGAGATGCTTCACGCCGGACGATCACAGGCGGAGGTCGCCCGCCGGCTCGGCCTGACCAAGAGCACCGTCGCCTATCACGCGGGATCTCCCGATGGCGCGGCCGACCGCTGGCCTTGGAGCTGCACCATGTCAACGGCAACGGACAGGACAATCGCCTGGCCAACCTCGAGCTGCTTTGCCCCGACTGCCACAGCCAAACCGATCGCTGGGGCGGTCGAAACAGAGGCCGGCCATCGCTGCGCCTGCTCAAGAGCGCGCAGTCCGGGCATGGAATGAGCACCCGCCGGACCGGGGCGTCATCGCTTTGAGGTCGCGGTTTGCGATCTCAAAGGGCGCGGCAGAGGTCGCCCTGCCTAACCCTGCAGCCGCCCCGCGCCGTTGGGCGCGAAGTAGGCGGTGATCGACTCCTCCAGGCCCGGGTCGAGCACGAGCAGGACCTCGTCGCCGGCTTCGATCACGGTGTCCGACTTGGGCACGAAGCCGCTGCCGTCGCGCAGCACCGAGATGATCAGGCTGCCTTCGGGGAGCTTGATCTCCGAGACGCTGACGCCCACCACGGGCGCCTCGGGGCTGACCTCCAGCTCGATGATCTCCAGGCGCTCCTCTTCCAGAGCAAGCAGGTGCACCAGACCGTAGCGCGGCACCTCGTGCTCGATCAGGCGCAGGATCAGGTCGGTCGCCGAGACGGCGGGCTGGATGCCCAGCAGCCGGAAGTGGTCGTGGTTGCGCGGGTTGTTGACGCGCGCGATGATCCGTTCGCAGAGGTACTTCTCCTTGGCGACCTGGCAGACCAGCATGTTGTCCTCGTCGTCCCCGGTCACCGCGATCACCAGGTCGGCGCGCTGGATGCCGGCGCGCTCCAGGACCCACAGCTCCGTCGCGTCGCCGTACTGGACCGCGTGCTCGAATTCGTCCTCGACGGAGAGGTAGCGCCGGCGGTCCGCCTCGATCAGGGTGACCTCGTGGCCCTTGCCGATCAGCTCGCGGCCGAGGTTGCGGCCGACCTTGCCGGCCCCGACGATGATCACGTACATCTAGGCCAGCTCCAGCTCGCGCTCGAACATCGAGATCGCGTGCTCTGTGGGAGAGATCGTGTTCATGCCCTGCTGCCTGTACCAGCTCGCGCGCGCCGGGTCCATCACGCGCGCCAGCACCTTGGGCACCCCGAAGCGCTTCATCGCGATCTGGGCGATGATCAGGTTGGTGTTGTCGCCGTCGGTGGAGGCGATGAAGACGTCGGCACGTTCGATGCCGGCCTGCAGCAGCGCGTCGATCTCCAGGCCCGTGCCGACCGTGAACATGCCCTGCCCGTCCTCCCAGTTGCGGCCCTGGCCGGCGTCCAGGCGCTCGTGGGAGAGCGGATCCTCGTCCAGAACCGAGACGGTGTGGCCGGCGGCGAGCGCCGACTTGGCGATGGCCGCTCCCACGCGACCGGCTCCCACGATCAGGATGAACATGGCGCGGAGGTTAGCCAATCAGCGCGCCGGAGTTGCCGACGCCGGCGTCTGCTCGACACGCACGCCGTCCTGGCTGGCCGGCGGAGCGGTCACGATCACCCGGCAGCGCGCCTTGCCGATCACGTACTTGGTCGCCTCGCCGACGAAGTTCTCCAGCGGCGCCCTGCCGCCGAGCCTGCCACCCCCGCGGATCCGAGATGGCTCCTCGGCGCCCAGCACGATCGCCTCCACGCCGCGGCGGCGCGCCTCCTCCACGATCGCCGCTCCGGCGCGGCGCGCCCGCACGATCGCGGTGGCGACATGCACGCCGCTGTACTCCTCCCCCACCACCTTGGCTCTGGCGAGCGCGCGGCGAGCGCGCTTGACCTGCGCTTCGGGCAGCCTCGCGTCCAGCGGCAGCGAGAGCGGTATCTCGAAGATCCACAGGGCCTCAATCGTCGATCCCTCCAGCGACTCCTCCTCGGAGGGCTCGCCGGAGGCCAGCAGCGCCGCGGTCTGGATGATGTCGTCATCCAGGGACGTGCCGAACAGCGGCACGAGGATGGAGCTGTACTCGCGTTCCTGCGGCGCCTGCACGCTCAGCATCTGCGGCGCGACCGTGACGCGCCGCAGAAGCGGATGTTCCTCGGAGCGCCGGTAGGCGACGTAGAGCACCAGCCCGGCGGCCATCCAGGCCAGCCCCACGTAGCGGGCAGCGGGATGCAGCACCATCACGGCCACCCAGCCCGCGCTGAAGATCGCGCCCGCGACCACGGTCGGCAGCGGCACCTCGCCGCCCCGGATGCTCACCGACAGCGGCACCTTGAAGCCCCGGTGCCTGTCGGGCTCGCTGTAGCGCAGTCGCAGCACCGAGACGTGCGCGATCGCGAGCGCCAGCGTGGCTCCAAACGCGTAGAGGCCGATCAGCAGGTCGAGGTTCTCCGGCGCCACCAGCCCGGCCGCGATCACCGCCGCGATGACGATCAGCACGTAGGGCGTAGAGCGCTTGGGATGCAGGCGCCCGAGGCGCGAGGGGATCTGGCGGTTGGTGGAGAGCGAGTAGGCAAGGCGGGAGAGACCGAGCATCGCCGAGTTGGCCGCCGCGACCAGCGTCAGGGTCGCGATCGCGCCGATCACGTAGCGGAGGCTGACCTGCAGCCAGTGGGGGTGCATCTGGTCGGCGATCCCGAGCACCGGCGCCTTGAGGTACTGGTCGCCGAGCGCGATGTGAGCGCCATGCACAGGCACGGCGCTGACGGCGACGACCCCGATGCCGACATAGGCGACGATCACCAGCCCGGCGCCGCTGATCAGCAGCCGTTTGAGGCTGCCGCGGTTGACGGTCACGTCCCCCGCCACGCCGGCCGCCGACTCCATGCCGGTGAAGGCGACCGTCGTCACGGTGAAGGCGAAGATCAGGCTCGACCAGGTCGGAGCGCTGCCGAGATGGATCGCGTCCAGGATCGCTTTGGGCTCGAAGAACAGCGCGAGCCCGATGCCCACGATCACGAGCTGCAGGATCAGGGCGACGAACACGATCACCCCGATCCGCGCCTCCCTTCTGGCGCCGAAGCCGCGGATGTTGGTGAGCACCACGAACGCGATCAGCAAGAAAGCGAGTCCCAGCGCCTCCGCTTTCCCGCCCAGCGGCTCCCAGAAGACCCGCAGGTACTGGGTGGCGGTGTAGGAGGTGACGGCGATCAGGATGATGTAGTCGAGCAGCATCGCCCAGCCGGCGATGAAGCTGACGAGCTCGTTGAAGGCGTGCCGCGCGAACACGGTCGAGCCGCCGCGCTCGGGGTGCAGCGCAACGCCCTCGGCGTATGTCATCGACGCCGGCAGGAACAGCAGCCCCGCGACCAGCAGCACGATCGGGGTGAGGCCGAGCGCGTGCCCGGCCACGACACCGAGCGCGAAGTAGATCGCGCTCGCGGCGGCCGCGTAGATGATCGCGAACAGCGCCGGCGAGCCGATCGAGCGGCGCACCATCGATTGGGAGAGCGACATCAGCTCGTCGCGGCGTGCGGGCGCCCGGCCATCATCGCTCACGGCGCTCTGCGACCCCTGCGCACCTCGACGTAGAGCCTGCCGGCGCCGGCGGCACAGAACAGCGCGCCCAGCAGCAGGCGTGCCGTGTAGGAGCCGGCGGAGGCGAACGCCTCCACGAGAAGCCCCACGCCGATCAGGATCATCGCGGTCGAGAGAACGAACACGCCCGCCCTGTGAAACTGCCTGCCGCTCATCTGACCGAGCCTCTCATCTAACCGTGAGCTTAGGACGACGACGACCCGGCCGGGGCGGTTGCCTGGAGCCGATCCGGGTCAGGCCCGGCCGGGGCGACCGCCGGCATCCGGCGGCCGCCCACGGGGCGCATCACTTGATCAGCGGAATGATGAGGATCGCGACGATGTTCGCGACCTTGATCATCGGGTTGATCGCGGGACCGGCGGTGTCCTTGAAGGGATCGCCGACCGTGTCGCCGGTCACCGAGGCGGCGTGGGCCTCTGAGCCCTTGCCGCCGAAGGCGCCGTCCTCGATCAGCTTCTTGGCGTTGTCCCAGGCGCCGCCGCCCGCGGTCATCAACACCGCGAAGAACAGGCCGACGACGATCACGCCGATCAGCAGGCCGCCGAGCGCCTGCGTGTCGATCACGCCGACGATCACCGTCAGGGCGATCGGCAGCAGCGAGGGCAGGATCATCTCGCGCTGGGCGGTCCGCGTCACGATGTCCACGCAGCGCGCGTAGTCGGGCTCTTCGCTGCCGTCCATGATGCCCGGGTGCTCTTTGAACTGGCGGCGGACCTCCTCCACGACCGCGCCGCCGGCACGACCGACCGCCTCGATCGAGAGCGAGGCGAACAGGCAGACCATCAGGCCGCCGAGCAGCAGGCCGATCAGGACCGGCGGTTCGTTGATGCCGAAGGCGAGCGAGCCGAGCCCGGAGATCGGCGTGTGGCTCTGGTGGGCCAGTTCCTCGCGGAAGCCGGCGAACAGCACGACCGCGGCCAGCGCGGCGGAGCCGATCGCGTAGCCCTTGGTCACCGCCTTGGTCGTGTTGCCGACCGCGTCCAGCGGATCGGTGACGTTGCGGACCTCCTCAGGCATCTCAGCCATCTCGGCGATGCCGCCCGCGTTGTCGGTGATCGGGCCGAAGGCGTCCAGTGCGACGATCAGACCCATCAGCGAGAGCTGGCCCATCACCGCGACGCCGACGCCATAGATGCCGTCGAGTCCGCCGCCGGCGAGCTTCCAGGCGCCGAGGATGCCGAGCGCGATCACGATCGCGGGCAGCGCGGTGGCCTGCAGGCCCGAGCCGAAGCCCTGGATGATGTTCGTCGCGTGGCCGGTGATCGATGCCTTCGCGGTCTTCTTGACCGGCGAGAAGCGCGTCGAGGTGTAGTAGTCGGTGATCAGGAACAGGAAGGCGGTGACGCCCACGCCGATCAGGGCGCAGAGGTAGAAGTGCAGCCAGCTCGGAGCGGTATGCGTCGAGCTCGCGCCGCTGAAGGCCACGCCTTTCATCAGCCAGTAGGTGATAGGCGCGAACGCGGCGGCGGCCAGCACGCCGGAGACGATCAGGCCCTGGTAGAGCGCGCGCTCGACGTTGCCGCTGGTCGTGCGCACCGCGAAGGTGCCGATGATCGAGGCGATGATCGCCACGGCGCCGAGCACCAGCGGATACAGCGCGACCTGCGTGAGGTTCGTGAACGTCAGCACGCCCAGCAGCATCACCGCGACCGCGGTCACCGCGTAGGTCTCGAACAGGTCGGCCGCCATGCCGGCGCAGTCGCCGACGTTGTCGCCGACGTTGTCGGCGATCGTGGCCGGGTTGCGGGGATCGTCCTCGGGGATGCCCGCCTCGATCTTGCCGACGATGTCGGCGCCCACGTCCGCGGCCTTGGTGAAGATGCCGCCGCCAAGACGTGCGAAGACCGAGATCAGCGAGCCGCCGAAGCCAAGGCCCACCAGCGCGTCAACCGCGGTCTTCTGCGAGTCGTTGAACACGGCCGTCAGCAGGCCGTAGTAGCCGGCGAGGCCCAGCAGCGCCAGGCCGACGACCAGCAGGCCGGTGATCGCGCCGCCGCGGAAGGCGACGCTCAGCGCCGGCGAGACGCCGCCACGCGCAGCCTCGGCCACGCGCGCGTTGGAGCGCACGGAGACGTTCATGCCGATGTATCCGGCGGCGCCCGAGAGGATGCCGCCGATCGCGAAGCCGGCAGCCACCGCGATGTTCTGGACGAAGATCAGCGCGACGAACAGCACGACGCCGACGCCCGCGATCGTCGTGTACTGGCGATTCAGATATGCGCCGGCCCCCTCCTGCACCGCGCGCGAGATGCTGCGCATGCGGTCGTTGCCAGGAGACAGGCTGAGAAGGGACCGTGCCGTCAACAGCCCGTAGGCGACCGCACAGGCCGCGCATACCAGGGCAACGACGATCCCGTGGTTCGTCAGGAAGCTGCTCAAGAGAAAATCCTCCGCTGTGATTGGCGTGCGGCGCGAGACCTGTCTCGCGCGCACAATTTGAGCCGGGGCGGCCATCTTCCGGAGGCGCAGATCCCGGCGCCGAAAAGCGCGCGCAGTCTATCGTGCCGCTCGGCGGGAGGATTTCAGGTCATGCCGGGGGCCGGCGCGCGCTCAGCGGCCAGGCACCCAGAGCCTGCCGCTGCGCTCCGCCGGGCCGGGGCTCTGCTGCTCGCGCTCGCCCGCCGGCTGCTCCGGCGCGGGAGCCTGGCCCGGAGCCTGGCCCGGAGTGGGGGCCTGGCCCGGCGCGGGAGCCTGGCCGGGAGCCTGGCCCGGCGCGGGAGCCTGGCCCGGCGCGGGAGCCTGGCCGGGAGCCTGGCCCGTCGCGGGAGCCTGTCCGGGAGCCTGGCCCGTCGCGGGTGCCTGGCCCGACGCGGGAGCCTGACCGGGAGCCTGGCCCGGCGCGGGAGCCTGGCCCGACGCGGGAGCCTGGCCGGGAGCCTGGCCCGACGCGGGAGCCTGGGCGGGCGCGCCCGGCCCGCCGGCAGGGCTCTGCTGCCGCCCGGCCGCCTGCGGTGAGGGCGCGGCGGCCTGGGCGGCCGGCTGCTCCTGGGCGACGCGCGCGTAGGCCATCTGGAGCTGGGAGAGCGCGTCGCGCAGCGGCCGGGCCTGCGCCGCCGGCATCCGCCGCTCCAGGATCGGCAGCAGCGCTTTGACCGCGTCGATCGCGTCGCGGACCTGGTCGAGGTCGCGGTGGTCCTGGGCGCCCTCCGCCAGGCCCAGCCTCATGCCGCCCACGTTCAGCAGCGAGGCGGCCGCCTGCAGGACGAGCTGGGTGCTTGTGATGCGGCTGAGCTCCTCTTCGTAGGCGCGCAGCTCAGCCTCGGTCGGCTCGCCTGCCTGGGTGCTCATACGGCCACCTCCTGTACGTATGTCTGTCTCGTTTCCTTCACGGTCGCGGCGAAGATCTCCTCGCGGGGGGCGCCCGCCTGCATCATGGCCCGCTGCCGCTGCGCGCCGTTGCGCTCCGGGAAGGCAAGCTCGATGCCCAGCTCGGCTCGCACCGGCGCGGTCCAGGCGGCCAGGCGCTCCACGATCGCGGCGGACGGGTACTCCTCCAGGCGCGCGAAGTCGACCATCCTGCCGTCCAGGCCGAACCGGATCGCGCGCCACATGTTCTCCTCGATCAGCCGCCCGGGCGGATCGACGTGCGGCACGCCCTCGTCGATGTCGCGCGCCGCCTGTGCGACGCAGGCCACGATCAGGGCGGCGAGCGCCTCGGACTCCGCGCCGTTGCTCTGCACGTCGCAGATCCGCATCTCCACGGTGCCGAAGGAGAAGTGCGGCCGCACCGACCACCAGACCTGCGTGAACTCGACGATCGAACGGGTGCGCACGAGCATGTCGATGTAGCTGCGATAGGCATCCCAGGAGCCGAATGCATCGGGCACCCCGCAGCGCGGGAAGCTGCGGGTGAAGGTCTGCGTGCGCGCCGAGTGCAGGCCGGAGTCGCGGCCGTCCACGAACGGGGAGTTCGCGGAGACGGCCAGCAGCAGCGGCAGCAGCGGCCGCAGCCGGTCGCAGACTCCGATCGCGCGCTCGACGTCGCGCACGCCGACGTGCACGTGCAGGCTGAAGGTGTTGTTGCGCGCCGCCACGTAGCGCAGGCCGTCCGCGACGCGCCGGTAGTGCTCTGTGTCGATGATCTGCTGCTGGCGATAGTCGGCCCACGGGTGTGTGCCGGTGGCGCCGAGCGCCACGCTCTCCGCCTCGGCCAGCGCGAAGAGCCGCCGGCGACGGTCGCGCTGGCGCGCCAGCGCATCGGCGAGGTCCTCTCCGCGGCCGGAGACGATCTCGATCTCCGAGGAGATCAGCTCGCCGGTGATCGACTCGTGCAGAAGGGGGTCGCGGGCGGCGGCCGCGGCCCGCAGCAGCTCGAACCGCGGCAGGAGCTCCAGGGTCTCTGGATCGAGGATCGCGAACTCCTCCTCCAGCCCGACGGTCAGGTCGGTCGAGGCCGCGAACCGCTGCCGGGCGAGATCGAGGTCGAGACTTGTCTTTGCGTCCGAGTCCACAGAGCCCCAAGCTTAGGAGCACCGAGCCGCTTCCACGGGAAGGCGGATCAGGTCAGGTAGAAGTACAGCGCATACAGCAGGTCGACCGCGGGGCTGGAGGTGTGGACCGTCACCTCGGGCGGCACGGCCAGCAGCGAGTCGGAGTAGTTGAAGATGATCTTCACGCCGGCATCCACGAGCTCGTCGGCGAGCCCCTGCGCCGCGGCGCCGGGCACCGCGAGCACGCCGACGACGATCTCCTCCTCCTCCACGACCTTGTGCAGCTCCTCGACGTGCCGCACGATCTGGCTTCCCACGGCTGTGCCGACCTTCTCGGGGTCCGCGTCGAAGATCGCGACCACCCTGAAGCCGTGGTCGGCGAAGATGTCCGAGGAGGCGATCGCCTTGCCGAGATGGCCGGCGCCCAGCAGCGCGATGTTGTGCTGTCCGGCGGTCCGCAGGATCTTGCGGATCTGGGAGACCAGCGACTCGACGTTGTAGCCCACCCCCCGCTTGCCGAACTTCCCGAACCCGGAGAGGTCGCGCCGGATCTGCGTCGAGTTGACGTGGGTGTAGTCGGAGAGCTCCTGCGAGGAGATCGTCTCCTTGCCCATCTTCTTGGCCTGGGTGAGCACCTGCAGGTAGCGCGAGAGCCGCGCCGCGACCCCCAGCGAGAGCCGTTCGCCGCCGCTCAAATCGCCGTCTCGCTCGGCGCGGGCGCCGCCCGCGATCAGTTGCCCCTTGGCCATCGCCGTGACTCTAAAGGATGCCCATGTCCAACCGAGCCAGACTGGTGGCCCATCCCGGCGATCTAGGCCCCGTTCACGAGCAGCGCGTCCCGCACGAGCTCCTCGTCGAGCACGCAGTCGCACAGCTCCACGCCGTCGAGCTCCACGACCGGGATGCGATCGAAATAGGCGCGCAGCAGGCGCTCCTGCCCGCTGATGTCACGCTCGTGGATCTCGAAGTCGATCTCCGCCTGCATGCGCCGCAGCGCGCTCATCGCCTGCTCGCAGAGATGGCAGCCCGGCCGGCTGTACAGCGTCAGCACGCGGCCTTCGCCGGCGTGCTCGCAAGACCCGCCCGCCGCCGACCGGCTCACCTGGGACGCTCCCCCGTCGCGTAGGCGTCCAGGTCCAGATATGAGGGATAGGAGAGAGAGCTGCCGAAACGCGCGGCGCTTGCGATCATCGCCGCGTTGTCGGTACAGAGGGAGCGGTCCGGCACGTGAACGGTCGCACCGAGCTCCTGCACCCGCGCTCGCAGCGGGCCGTTGGCGGCGACTCCGCCGCCGATCGCCAGCCGGTCGAGCCCGGTCTCTTCGAGAGCCTGCTGAGCGCGCAGCACGAGGCTCTCCACGATCGCCGCCTGGAAGGATGCGGCCAGGTCGGGGGCCAGGCGCTCGCGCTGCGAATCGTCGAGGTCGCGCAGCTTGTACAGCAGCGCGGTCTTCAGGCCCGCGAAGGAGAAGTCGAGGCTCTGCGCGTACGCCTTGCCGCGCGCGCCGCGGCGGCCGCGACCCGCGTCGTGGAGCCCGGGGAAGGAGAACGCCTGCGCGTCCCCGCCGGAGGCCAGGCGCTCCAGCGCGGGCCCGCCCGGGAACCCGAGCCCGAGCATGCGCGCGCCCTTGTCGAACGCCTCCCCGGCGGCGTCGTCCAGGCAGCGGCCGAGCACCGAGAAGCCCTCGTGCGACTCGACCTTGGCCAGCAGCGTGTGACCGCCGCTTGCGATCAGGCAGACGAAGGGCGGCTCGAACGCCTCGGTGTCCGGGCCGGGGATGAAGTTGGCCGCCACGTGTCCCTGGATGTGGTCGACCGGCGCGAACGGCAGGCGCCTGGCCGCCGCGAGCGCCTTGCCGGTGCAGAGGCCGACCAGTAGCGCGCCGATCAGCCCGGGACCCTGCGTCGCCGCGATCAGGTCCAGATCGTCGAGGCCGACCTCCGCCTGCTCCAGCGCCTGGGAGACGACGAGGTTGACGAGCTGCAGGTGGTGACGCGAGGCGATCTCGGGCACGACGCCGCCGAAGCGGTCGTGGACGCCCTGTGATGAGATCACGTTGGCGAGCATCCTGCCTTCGCCGTCGAGCACCGCGGCGCAGGTGTCGTCGCAGCTCGTCTCGATCGCAAGCACTCTGTTCATCGCGGTCTCGCTCGTCGCATCGTGGTCTGGCTCATCGTGTGACTCCTACCGACCCCATTCGGGATTGGGCACGTCGTCGAGGGTGCCGCAGAGCGTGGCCGGGGTGCGCCACATGATCAGGGCGTCCTCGCCGTTGTCCTGGTAGTAGCGGCGCCTGACGCCGGCGGCGCGAAAGCCCTCGCGTTCGTAGAGGTGGATCGCCGGCGCGTTGGAGCGCCGCACCTCCAGGGTGAAGCGGGCGTCGTCCTCGGCGCGCCCGTAGAGCTCGCTCAGCAGCGCCGAGGCGATCCCGCGCTGACGCTGGTCGACGTCGACCGCGATGTTCATGATGTGCCACACCGTCTCGTAGCGCGAGCAGATCAGGTAGCCGACCAGCCGCCGGCCGTAGAGAGCGGCCAGGCATATCCCTGAGGACTTGGAGAGCTCCAGCACGAACATCGCAAGCGACCACGGCGTCGGGAAGGCGCGACGCTCGACGGCGATCACCTGCGGCAGGTCGGGGTAGCTGAGCGCGCGAATCCGCAGCGAGTCGCCCTGCACGGCAGGATCGAGCGACATCGGCCTGCTCACCGCGAGGCTCCCTCGATCGCGATTTCGGCGTCTGGCCTGCGGCCGTAGCTTGGCAGCACCTCCTCCAGCGGCTCCCCGGCGCCCCGCCGCTCCGCTATCTCGCAGATGGACGCGGCGCGCAGCGGATGCAACGGCGAGCCGTCGGCCGGGACGATCGCGCCCGCGGCCTCCAACTGCTCCCTGAAGCGGATCGCGCCGTCGCCGATGGCGATCGGGCGTTCGCCGCGCAGCGCCTGCAGCTCGGCGGCGATCTGCTCCGGCTTGCACGCTCGTGGCGCGATCAGCTCCTCCGCCCGCTCTCCCCGCGCGTAGGTTGCGAGGAAGACCTCGCCGCGGCGCGCGTCGAGCACCGCGAGGACGGGGGCGTCGGGCGTCGGCTCCGGCGCCTGCGGCTGCGGTCCCCGCGGGGCGCCGCCGATCGCCTCCCGTGGGGCGCCGCCGATCGCCTCCCGCGGGGCGCCGCCGATCGCCTCCCGCGGGCTCATCCGCAGCGCCGGCAGCGCCAGCGCCCTCAGGCTGCCCACTCCGATCAGCGGCGCCTGCAGGGACTGGGCCAGGCCGCGCGCGGTCGCGACGCCGACGCGCAGGCCGGTGAAGGTACCCGGGCCCAGGCCGACCGCGATCGCCTCCAGATCGCTCCAGTCCATGCCGGCGGCTTCGATCAGCCCCGCCGCCAGACCGAGCGCGTCGCTGGTGTGCTGCGGACGCGCGCCGGCGGGCGGGTCGTCGCGGGCTTCGCCAAGAAGGCCGGCGGCGTCCCGCAGTGCGACCGCCGTGGCGGGGGTGGCGGTGTCGAAGGCGAGCACGATCACCGCTCCTGCACCTCGATCCGCCGGCGGTCGCCACCATCGTGGGAGAGCGTGATCCGCATGCGCGGCCGGCCGAGCTCCTGCACGGCGCTCTCCGGCCACTCCACGAACGCGATCCTGCCCGGTCCGAGGTGGTCGGCAAGCAGCTCCGGGTCCTCGTCGGCCAGGCCCGCGAGCCTGTACAGATCGAGGTGGGAGACCGTCAACGAGTCGCCCTTGTAGCGGTGGCCGATGCTGAAGGTGGGGCTCGTGACCGGATCGCTCACGCCCAGGGCGCGGGCCGCGCCGCGCACGAAGGTCGTCTTGCCGGACCCGAGCTCGCCGCAGACGAGCACCACGTCGCCCTCGCTCAGCCGCGCCGCGATCTCGGCGCCCAGCGATTCTGTCTGGTGAGGCGTCTCGGTCCAGGCGACGCGTGTGGGCACGATAAGAGACTCTAGTCCGCGAGCGCCGCGGAGGGCCGTTAAAGAAGACCGGCCCGCGGGAGAGGGGGGCGGGCCGGTCGTGCTGCTTGGGGAGGATGGAGACCCCTCTGTATCGGCGCGTGCGGCGCTCACCTTTAGCCTTTTGCAAGAAAAGCTGCAGAATCAGAACAGCCCGAGCTGATCCGCCTCGGATGCGGCGTCCTGCGCGTCAAGGCCGGGCTCGGCGTCAGGCTGCTCCTCCGGCTCGGGCGGATTCAGCCACTCCGGCTGCTCCGGCGCCGGCATCGCCAGCAGATCGGGCAGCCGCACGAAGTCATCGCGCAGCGTCTGCAGCATCCGCGGCGTGTACAGCGCCGCGGCCGGGTGGAAGATCGGGTAGAGCCGCACCATGCGCCGACCCAACGCGAGCAGCTCCGGCTGGCCGTGCAGCTTGGTGATCCCCGTCGTGTCGTCGCGCAGCAGCTTGGTCGCGAAGTTGCCGAGCGTGCAGATCACCTTCGGCTCGATCAGCGACACCTGCTCGTAGAGGTAGTCCTTGCAGTTCTCGATCTCCAGGGGCAGCGGATCGCGGTTGTTGGGAGGCCTGCACTTCAAGACGTTCAACACGAAGACGTCCGCGCGGACGAGATCGATCTCGCCGAGCAGCTTGTCCAGCAGCTTGCCCGCCTGCCCCACGAAGGGCACGCCCTGCTCGTCCTCGTTGGCGCCCGGCGCCTCGCCGACGAACATCAGGTCGGCATCGGCGTTGCCTGAGCCGAACACGACGCTTTTGCGCGTGGAGGCCAGCTCGGGGCAGCGCGTGCAGGACTGCGTCCGCGCGTAGACTCGCTTCAGAGCGTCGCGCCGCTCCTGCGCGGTGTCGGGGGCATCGGCCGGTGGCATGCGCCCGGATGGTAGTCCCCATCCCGACGCGCGGGTGCGCGGTGCGCGCTATGATCGCGGCGTCGCGACCGGTATCCCCCGCGGAACTGGACCGAGCCAATGAGCCCACTGCACTCTGCTTCCAGCACAGAGCCGCGCACCGTCGATCAGGACGCGCAGCCGCGCATCGTCAGGACGGTCGCAGGCGTCCGCGAGGAGCTTCGCTCCGCTCGCGCAGCCGGATTGAGCGTCGGCCTGGTGCCCACGATGGGCGCCCTGCACGACGGGCATCTCTCGCTGATCGAGGCGGCCCGGCAGCGATGCGACGTCGTCGTGGTCTCGGTGTTCGTCAACCCGACGCAGTTCGACGAGCAGGCCGACCTGCTCGCCTACCCCCGCAACGAGGAGCGGGACGCCGCGCTGGCCCGGCAGGCCGGCGCCGACGTGCTCTTCATCCCCGCCGCGAGCGAGATCTACAGGACCGGCTTCTCAAGCACCGTCGAGGTCCACGGCCTCACCGACCGGCTGGAGGGCGCCGTGCGCGGCAAAGGCCACTTCCGCGGCGTGAGCACCGTGGTCTGCAAGCTGCTGAACATCGTCTCGCCGGACATCGCCTACTTCGGGCGCAAGGACGCCCAGCAGGCGGCCGTGATCCGGCGCATGGTCGCCGACCTGGACATTCAGACCCAGATCGAGACGATGCCGACGGTCCGCGAGCCCGACGGGCTGGCGATGTCGAGCCGCAACGCGCGCCTTGCGCCCGCCGAGCGCGAGCGGGCACTCGCGCTGCACGCCGGCCTGCGCGCCGCCGAGCGGCTTGCCGCCGAGGGCGAGCGCTGCTGCGCGAGGCTGATCGAGGAGGCAGAGCGCACGATGGCCTCATACGCAGTGCGGCCGGAGTACGTGGCGCTCGTGGAGCCCGACAGCTTCGAGGACCTGGAGCGTCTCGATGCCGCCGGACTGCTGCTGATCGCCGCGCGGGTGGGACAGACGCGGCTGATCGACAACCTGGCCCTGTGGGCCACAAACCGATCCCCTCTCCATTAAAAAAAGGAAGACCATGCAGCGCGTGATGCTGAAGTCGAAGATCCACAGGGCGACCGTCACCGGCAGCGACCTGCACTACGTGGGGTCGATCACGATCGACGCCAACCTGCTGGAGGCGGCGGACATCCTCGAGCACGAGCAGGTTCACGTGGTGGATATCGACAACGGGGCGCGCTTCGAGACCTACACGATCGCGGGGGCACGCGGCTCCGGCGAGATCAAGATCAACGGCGCCGCCGCGCGGCTCGTGCACACAGGCGACACGGTCATCGTGATCTCCTACGCCCAGTACGAGGAGGCCGACCTGGAGCGCTACGAGCCGAAGGTCGTCCACGTGGAGGCGAAGACCAACCGCATCATCACCGTCGACGACGCGGTGGCGACTCTGCTCACGCAGAGCGTCAACTGACGTCAGAGAGGAGCACCACAGATGTCCAGCCATCCAGACCCCGCGATCGAGCTGTCCTCGGATCCCACCCGGCTGCCGATGAGCCTGCCGCTGCTGGCCGACAAGAAGCGGCTCGGCGAGCCGATCGTGATGGTCACCGCCTACGACCACCCCAGCGGCCGCGCGGCGGAGCTCGCCGGCGTCGATCTGGTGCTGGTCGGCGACTCGGCGGCCACCACGGTGCTCGGGCACAGCTCCACCACCCCTGTCGACCTGGACGAAATGCTGGTGCTCGCCCGCGCGGTGCGCCGCGCCGTAAAGACGCCGCTGCTGATCGGCGACCTGCCGTTCGGCTCCTACGAGGTCAGCGACGAGCAGGCGATCTCCACGGCGATCAGGATGGTCAAAGAGGCCGGCTGCGACGCGATCAAGCTGGAGGGCGGCGGGCCCGCCGCGGTCAGCCGCGCCAGGGCGATCGTCGGCGCCGGCGTCCCCGTGATGGGCCACGTCGGGCTGACGCCGCAAAGCTCGACCGCGCTCGGCGGCTGGAAGGCGCAGGGCCGCACGGCGGAGTCGGCGGCGAAGATCGCCGGCGAGGCGCTCGCGCTGCAGGGCGCGGGCTGCTTCTCGATCGTCTTCGAGGCGATCCCCAGCGCGGTCACCCAGGAGCTGATGCCGCACATGGAGGTGCCGGTGATCGGCATCGGCGCGGGACCGGGCACCGACGGCCAGGTGCTGGTCTTCCACGACCTGCTCGGCATCCGCGAGGGACTCGGCCCGCGGTTCGTCAAGCGGTACGCCAACCTGCTGGAGGAGATGGTCGCGGGCGTGGGGGCCTTCGCGCAGGACGTGCGCGAGCGCCGCTATCCCGGCCCCGAGCACGGCTACAAGGTCGCGCCGGAGGAGCTTGAGGCGCTGCGGGGGCGGCTGGGGTAGGCCCCGCGTAAGAAAATCTAAATTCTAATAATCCAGATTATGTGATTCGCGGGCGGCTGTCGGGCACGGACCCGATCGGCCGGGCCGGGGCGCCGGCGGCGATCGTGAAGGGCTCGACGTCTTTGGTCACGACGCTGTTGGCGCCGATCACGCAGCGCTTGCCGATGGTGACGCCGCTGGTGACCACGACGTTGGCGCCAAGCCAGCAGTTCTCGCCGATCCTGGTCGGGCCCTTGCTCTGAAAGCCCTGCCAGGTGATCGGCTTCTCCGGGTCCTCGAAGCGGTGGGAGGCGTCGGAGACGAAGCAGCCGTTGGCCAGCATGCAGTGGTCGCCGATCTCGACCAGATGCTGGGCGGCGATCATCACGCGGAGGTTCAGGAAGACGCCGGCGCCGATCGCGATCCGCGCCTGGTCGGGCGCCGTCAGCCACACTCCCGGCTCCAGCAGGGCGCCCGCGCCGACGCTGAGCCGGCCCTCGCGCAGCGCCTCCAGCACGTTGCCATGCACCGGCCAGCGCACGAACGCTTCGCGGCGCATGAAGTGCCAGTGGATCGCGGCCCGGTTCCAGGGCAGCGAGTTGCGCTCGTACCAGCGCCACTTCTGCGCCCAGAGCCGAGCCTGGGCGCGCAGGTCGCGCGCCGGCTCGACGTTGCTGCTGCTCGTGGACCCGTCCTCGCTCACGACCCGCAGGGTAGCCGGGCGCGCGGGGCGTCGGGGGGCGCGGAGCGCGCGGGGCGTCGGGGGGCGCGGAGCACGCGGGGCGTCGGGGGGCGCGGGCGCGCGCGGCGCCCGGACTTCAGCGCGCCGAGGCGCCCCGGCGCGCGGCTCACCTCGCCAGACGCAGCAGCACCCGCCGATGTTTGGCCGGCCCGCCGGTCACGGTCGCCCGCGCCCGCACCGCCAGCGGCCGGACGCGCATGCGCAGCAGCAGCCGGTGCGCCCACCGCTCGATCTGCAGGGTCAGCGCCGCCCTGTTCCCGGAGGCGATCGAGTAGCCCTGACGCGCGAGCAGCAGGGTGCGCTCGTGCTGGTGGGGCCGCGTGATCGTCAGCGCCAGCGAGAGCGTGCCGCTGCATCGCCCTCCCCCGCTGCACCCGAGCACGATCCCGGCTCGACGCCCGCGCACGGCGACCCGATAGCTGCGGATCGCGATCCGCGGATGGAAGACCGGCTTGGCCGCCATGACCGTGTAGGTGATGCGCGCGCTTGCCCGCCGCCCGTTCTGGGATACCGCGGTGACCGTGTAGGCGTGGACGCCGGGCGTGATGGTGAGCAGATGTCCGCTGGGCGCGGAGGCGCCGTTGCTGTCCACGCATGAGGCAAGTCCCGGGCCGCCGGCCCCTTCGGCGCACGCGAAGGAGGTGGGGACGATCTGCCCCTGCTGGTAGACACCGCCGCTTGGCGGCGATGAGATCGCGGCGCTCGGCGGCAGCGCTTTGACGACGGCGGGCAGGCTGGTCTGCGTCGCGGACCCGGCGGCGTTGGATGCCGTCACGGTGCACGTGTAGCTGCCTTCGCTGGTCGGCAGGTAGGCGGCTGCCTGCGCGCCCGCGATCGCGGCGTCGTCGCGCAGCCACTGGTAGGCGTAGCTCTGGGGCGCCTGATAGAAGCCGGCGCCCGGCAGGTTGGCCGCCCAGTGGCCGGTGCCGCAGACGAGCGTCTGCCCGAAGTTGTAGGGGCCGGCGATTTTCGGGATGCCGGCGCCCGCGGGCGCCGCAAGCAGCACGGGGAACGATGCGCCGGGCTCGCTCGCGAAGAGGCTCTGTGCCGGACCGGCGCCGGTCAGGCTCCCGACTCGCAGAGCATTGGCCGCGGCGGCGCCCCAGTACAGCGCGCCCGTCGCCGCGTCCAGCGCGACCCCGCGCGGGGTGGCGCCTGCCGGATCGGTGTAGAGCGTCTGCGCGGCGCTCGATCCGCTCTGGGCGCCGACGCGAATCTGCTCGGCGCCCGCGTCGGTCCAGTAGAGCTGGCCGGTCGAGGAGGCGACGGCGATGCCGCTGGGATGCGAGCCCGCCGGCTCGGTGTAGAGCGTGACGGCGGCGCCGCCCGCAAGCGGCCCCTCCCGGATCAGACCGCTGCCTTCGTCGGTCCAGTAGAGCGCTCCCGCGGGCTGCGCGCCGGAGCTGATCGCAAGCCCGGTCGGGTCCGAGCCGGCCGGCTCGGTGTAGAGCGTCTGGGGTTCGCCGCCGCCGGCGAGGCTGCCGACTCGGATCTGCGCGGTGCCCGCGTCGGTCCAGTAGAGCTTGCCGGCCGCCGCGTTGATCGCGACGCCGGTCGGGCGCGACCCTTCGGGCTCGGTGTAGAGCGTCTGCGGCGCGCCCTGCCCGTCGAGGTTGGCCACGCGAATCTGACCGGTCGTGGCGTCGGCCCAGTAGATCGTGCCCGCGGAGGGGTTGATGGCGATGCCCTGCGGCTCCTGCTCGCCTGCGAAGAGGGTGGCTGCGCCGGTGCCGTTGAGGTTGCCGACGCGCAGCAGGCCGGAGGTGGCGTCGCTCCAGTAGGCGTTGTCGGCCTGGCCGGCGGCGGGCGCGGCGAGCAGCAGGGTCGCGGCGAGCGACAGCAGCGTCGGCCACCGCCTGCGTGAATGCGCGCGGTGCTCGCCGCCCGGTGCTCCGGCTTGGCAGGCGGCGTGTGCGAATGCGTTGCTGCTCACGAACAGACCTCCTTCGTGAACCGTGTCCTTGCTGGACGTCGTCAGGGACTCTCGACAGCTACCCCCGATTCATCAACAGCCCGCCGTGGGCTGGGTAGCGGCGCAGTGCGGTCGGGACGCTGACAGGCCCACGTCGGCGCTCACCCCACCGCCTGGGCCTTCGCGGACCCCTTGCCGGCCGTCCGCTTGGAGGCCCCGGCCTTCGCCCGCCGCTTCGGCGGGGCGCCGTTGCTGCCGGCGGCGGCGGAGGCGGCGAGCAGCTCCGCCAGGAACTGGCCTGTGTGGGAGCCCGGCTCGGCCGCGACCTCCTCGGGGGTGCCGGCGGCGACGACGAGGCCGCCCTCGTCTCCGCCCTCGGGGCCCATGTCGATCAGGCGGTCGGCGGACTTGATCACGTCGAGGTTGTGCTCGATCACCACGGCGGTGTTGCCGGCCGCGACGAGTCTTTGCAGCACGTCGAGCAGGCGCTCCACGTCGGCGAAGTGCAGGCCGGTCGTGGGCTCGTCGAGGATGTACATGGTGCGGCCGGTCGCGATCTTGGAGAGCTCGGTGGCGAGCTTGACGCGCTGCGCCTCGCCGCCGGAGAGCGTGGTGGCGGGCTGGCCGAGACGCACGTAGCCGAGGCCGACGGCGTCGAGGGTCTCAAGGCGCCGGCGCACCGGCGGGATGTGGGCGAAGAACTCGACCGCCTCGGAGACCGGCATGTCTAGCACTTCGGCGATGTTGCGGCCCTTGAAGCGGACCTCGAGGGTCTCGCGGTTGTAGCGGCGGCCGTGGCACTGCTCGCAGGGGACGTAGACGTCGGGCAGGAAGTGCATCTCGATCTTGATCTGGCCGTCGCCCTTGCAGACCTCGCAGCGGCCGCCCTTGACGTTGAAGGAGAAGCGACCCGGCTTGTAGCCGCGCGCGCGGGCCTCCTGGGTCTTGGAGAAGAGGTCGCGGATCACGTCGAAGAGGCCGGTGTAGGTCGCGGGGTTGGAGCGCGGCGTGCGGCCGATCGGCGACTGGTCCACCGCGATGATCTTGTCGAGCTGGTCCAGGCCGTCGATCGCGCGGTGGGCGCCCGCCCTGTGACGCGCCCCGTGCAGGCGGTGCGCGAGCGCCTTGTAGAGCACCTCGTTTACGAGCGTGGACTTGCCCGAGCCCGACACGCCCGTGACGCAGGTCAGCGTCCCGAGCGGGATCTCCACGTCGATGTTGCGCAGGTTGTGCTGGCTCGCGCCGACGATCTTCACGTAGCCGCTGGGCGTGCGCCGCTTGGCGGGCGGCTCGATGAAGCGCGCGCCGGCCAGATACTGGCCGGTGAGCGAGTCCTCGACCTTCTGCACCTGGGCAGCCGTGCCCTGCGCGACGATGAAGCCGCCGTGCTCGCCGGCGCCGGGACCGAGGTCGATGAGGTGATCGGCGGCCCGCATCGTCTGCTCGTCGTGCTCGACCACGATCACGGTGTTGCCGAGGTCGCGCAGCCGCTCAAGCGTTGCGATCAGCTTTGTGTTGTCGCGCTGGTGCAGGCCGATCGAGGGCTCGTCGAGGATGTAGAGCACGCCGACGAGGCTCGACCCGATCTGGGTGGCCAGCCGGATCCGCTGCGCCTCCCCGCCGGAGAGCGTGGCGGCCGCGCGGTCCATCGAGAGGTAGCCGATGCCGACGTTGACCAGGAACCGCAGCCGCTCGGAGATCTCGCGCAGGATCAGGCGCGCGACGTGCTGGTCGGTCTCGGAGAGCTCGACCTGATCCAGCCAGCCAAGCGCCTTGGTCGCCGAGAGCGAGCAGAAGTCCTCGATCCTGGTGCCGCCGACGAGCACGGCCCTGGACTCGGGCCGCAGCCGCGCGCCGCCGCAGACCGGGCAGGGGCGCAGCGACATGAACTCCTCGATCTTCTCGCGCGTGCCATCCGAGTCGGTCTCGCGATGGCGGCGCTGCAGGTTGGAGACCACCCCCTCGAAGCGGGTGGCGTAGGTGCGCGTGCGCCCGAAGCGGTTCTTGTACCTGATCGTCAGGCGCTTGCCGTCGGTGCCGTGGAGGAAGAGGTCCTGCTCGGCGCGCGAGAGCTCCGACCATGGCTTGTCGAGGTCGACCCCGTAGTTCTCGGCCAGCGCCTGCGCGACCTGCTCGTAGTAGTTGGACGCGGTGTTGGTCCAGGGCAGGATCGCGCCTTCGTTGAGCGACTTGCTCTCGTCGGGGACGATCAGCTCGACGTCGATCTCCATCTGGGAGCCCAGGCCGGTGCAGCGCTCGCAGGCGCCATGCGGAGAGTTGAAGGAGAAGATCCGCGGCTCCAGCTCCACCAGCGAGGGTCCGTGCTCGGGACACGCGAAGCGCTCGGAGAAGGTGAGCGTGACCGGCTCCCCTTCTCCCTCGCGCGGCACGGTCTCGATCTCCACGAGCCCGTCCGCCAGGCCCACCGCCGTCTCGATCGAGTCGGCCAGCCGCTTGCGCACGTCGTGGCGCATCGAGAGTCGGTCGATCACGACCGAGATGTCGTGCTTGTAGCGCTTGTCCAGGACGATCGACTCTTCGAGCATCCGCATCCGGCCGTCGATGCGCACGCGCTGGAAGCCGTCGGCGCGCAGCTCCTCCAGCAGCTTGCCGTACTCGCCCTTCCGTCCCCTGACGATTGGCGAGAGAACCATGAAGCGCGTCCCCTCTCCCATCTCCATAACCTGGTCGACGATCTGCTCGGCCGACTGGCCTGTGATGGGGCGCCCGCAGATGTGGCAGTGGGGCTTGCCGATCCGCGACCACAGCAGGCGCAGGTAGTCGTAGATCTCGGTGACGGTGCCCACGGTCGATCGCGGGTTGCGCGAGGTCGTCTTCTGGTCGATCGAGATCGCCGGCGAGAGCCCCTCGATCGAGTCGACGTCCGGCTTGTCCATCTGGCCCAGGAACTGGCGCGCGTAGGCCGAGAGCGACTCGACGTAGCGGCGCTGGCCCTCGGCGTAGATCGTGTCGAAGGCCAGGCTGGACTTGCCCGAGCCCGAAAGGCCCGTGATGACCACGAGCGCATCGCGCGGGATGCAGAGAGAGACATCCTTGAGGTTGTGCTCTCGGGCGCCGGAGATGACGATCTGATCTGAGGCTTTCATTGCTGGGAAGACATTCTATGATGGCGAACAGACGTTCGGTTCCGCGGCCGCGCGCGGCCTGCCGGCGGCGGCGCCTGCCGCACGATAACCTTCCGTCCGTCTACATCACGCGCCCGTAGCTCAGTGGTCAACGGTTCTCTACGGGGAGCCAAAGAGCGGCGGTCTTTCAAACCGCAGGTCGCGAGTTCGATTCTCGCCGGGCGCATGACACGGAACCGCATGGTGTGCGGGTCCTCGACGGAGACGTCGGCGGGCCGCTGTCACTGCCGCAGACAGACCACACCCGGAGGCTCAAGAACCCGTCGGTGGCGTAACACTTGTGCTACGCTGCGTGCGTGTCGGACACCAGCTTTCACGACCGCTTCCTCGCCGACGAGCTCGCCAATCCGGAGTTCCGAGCCCAGTTCCAGCGCGAGCGGCGAGAGATCGAGGCGATCGACACGCTCGTGGGCGCGCTCGACGGCCTGCGCGAGACGCGCGGGATGAGCAAGGCCGAGCTTGCGCGCCAAATCGGCAAGAACCCCGCCAGCATTCGACGCACCCTGACCGCACCGGGCAACCCCGAGATGCGAACGATCGTCGCGATGGCAGAGGCTCTGAACGCCGATCTCCAGATCGTTCCGCGCAGCAAACCAGCTCGTCGCAAGGCGGCGTAGAGCACTCGCGGGCCATCCGGGCGGCTCCGTAGGGTCGTCGCCCCATGCCCTGGGGCATCGTCTACCACAGAGCAAGCAGCGGCACAGTGCCGGCACAGCGATTCCTGCTCGACTGTCCGACCAGCATGCGCGCCAAGCTGCTCGCCGTGCTTGAGGTCGTCCGCGCCGCCCCTCCACCCGCCTTCAGTGGCGGCGGCTTCTGGGAGGCAATGCACGGCAGCATGAAGGGGTATTACGAGATCCGCCGCGTCGGACCGGGACGCCAGCACTATCGCCTCTACTGCATCCTCGACAACGGAAGCGAGAAGGAGCTGGCGCAGCGCGGCTTCGACCGGCCGCAGATCGCAGTGATCAACGGCCTGGTCAAGCCAAACGCCACACTCTTCTCGGACGCCGAATACGCTCGCCATGTTCGCAAGCTCGGCGACGACTACCGCGCCACTCTGCCGCGCCCGATCGCCAAGTAGCCACCGTCGCGCCGTTGAGGGTGCAAACAGAAGTGCGAACATGCCCCACGCCATTCGACGCCACACGGCCTGCTCGCTTGCCGTCGCTCTCGGCTCTGGAGAGCCACGTCGTGGACCCGGCGCCACTCCACGCCAACCGCCGATAAGGCTTTCAAACCGCAGGTCGCGAGTTCGATTCTCGTCGGGCGCATCGCAGGAAACCCGCATGGTTGGGCGGATTTTCGTGTTTCTCGACCTGGCGTTCACAACGCGCATTGCCGTGGGTACCACTCGTGGGTACCAGACTCGTCACGACATGCACGGCGGCACGGCGCGCGGCGGTGTCGGTGGCCGCAGGCTGCGACCGAAGCCAAGCTCATGCGAGGACTCGGTTCACGGACGGAGCGGCTATCACCGGGTCGACGCGATTACTGTCCGTTGCGCGATCGGAGCGGGCGGCTGGCGTAGACTGGCAGGGGTCATGGCAAGCGTGCGCACCCCCGAGCTTGGACCTGCGGCAAGGCCGGTCGCGGTGCCGGATGACCTCGACGCCCCGTCTCTGCACAAGGCGACGGGACGGGTCGAGCTGCCGTCGCACATCCATTGGAGCGGTCCCCCTGTGACCTATGACATGGCGGACCGCGCCGACCGCATGCGTGTCTATGAGCAGGTTCTGCGCGAGGGCACCGAGGACGACGTGCGCTTCTACGTCGACGCCGCCGAGCTTGCCGAGGTCTTCGACGAGCTCGTGCTGCCGCCCGCCGTCCGACATGCGTGGGCTCAGCGGCTGCAGCACGGACACTGCGCCGCTGAGCGACTGGCCTGACCCCACCTGGACAGACAGCACAGGTTCGAGCACACCCGCGCTCAAGCCGCGTGGCGCCTGGCGACTCTAGTCGCGATAGGCGCGCCCGCGCGGAAGGACGCGGGTGACGACGATGACGCGTTATTCGGCGTTCAGGAGAACAAGCGCCCGCCAATCGCCGATTCGCAGCCTCCACTCTGGAGCGTCCGTCAGCTTCCGCAAAGCGCCGGCTCTCTGCGGATCCTCAGCGAGCGTTCGCAGTGCCGCCTCGACGCGCCCACGGATGGGCGGGTCAAGCCGACGCAGGTCACGCTGTGCGATGCGGGTGAGCTGTACGCGCCAGCCCGCGCCGCTCACTCGGACTCTCGCAACGCGTCGTCCAGCGAGATCGTCTCCCCGGCTGCGAAGTCTGCTCGACCTTCTGCCGCAGCGACCTCGTCATCATCAGTCCAGGGCTCGTCGTCCGCTGGCGCGTCACGAAAGGCCGCGATCACTGGGTCAGCGCGCATGTCGAGCAGACGCAGGGCCTCCCCTGCCTCCTCCTCGGAGAGCGTTTCAATCCGCTCGCGTAGACGCGGTGATCGCCTGCCTGGTGTAACACCTGCGCTGCGCTCCATCAATGTCCAACGCCAGCTTCCACGACTACCGCTATAGCAAATCCGCATTCTGACTCACCCGCTTGAGCACGTCGCCGAAGCTTGGCCACCTACCGGATGTGTTGGCAGGCATTAGCGTGGCTGCGTCGTTGTAACGCGCTTGTAGCCAGCTACGCAGCGCCGAGCCTTGGGGCGGCGCGAATGCGGGACTCGTCGCGTAACCATCTATTGGCCGCGCAATCCAGGCGCCGAAGAAGTTGGTGGAGATCGTCTCCGTGCCGGCGAGGATGAGATCGAAGTGGGCGCGATCTTCGAGCGCTGTGTGCGTCGGCCTGTGTTCGAGCAACTTGTAGATGTCGTAGTAGTGCCGGCCGATGCGCTGATCGGACTTGCCACCGTCTCCGTGTCGCGTTGCGGCGTGATGGAGCAAGGAAATCTTCTCGATCAGAGTCCGCACCGGCTTGAGTGCCCTGACCTGGAACGCTGAGGTGTCCTCGTACTCGGCTGGGTCGAGGCCAAGTGGCCTGCAGAGCATCGGTGTGAGCGTGACCATCTCTGAAGGCCACTCGCCGCCGGCAAATCCGGTCTCAAGCAGCACGCCAGGATCCTCGATGGCGGCTATGGCGGAACGCACGACTCGGGGATATGCCAGGAGGTCGACGCGATGAGGCATCTTGCCTCGGCCTGGACTGCGAGCAGGCAGCGGATCAGCGCCCAGATCATGGGCAACCTGCTTGGCGATCTCCAGCAGGAGGCGTTCGCGTCTAGTCGCCGAGTCTTCGTGAGCGGGTAGCACGAGGATGTCGACATCTTCGGAGAAGCGCTCGATCAGCCCGTACCCCTTGGAGAGGCTGGTCCCGCCCTTGAAGACGAAGGCACCGATGACGGGTATGCAGGGAACGCAGCGCTTGAGTGACCCAGTAGTCCTTCTCCACAAATGCCGATGCGAGGCCGAGCCGCTCGGCGGCCAGTGTGATCGCACCAACGAAGTCGTCAGGGCTGTCTCGTAGGCGACTCACACCGCATAACCGATCACGCGCAGCGCGCGTTCGCGGGTGCGGGGATCGCGAGCGGCAGGGATGTGGTCAGCCTGCTCCTTGTGGCCGGCATAGATGAGGATCGCGCGAAGGCGCTCTCTGACTCCCGGCGGCTCAGTCCGGCTCGCGGCCACCATCCGATCGATGTGCACGTCGTTGCGGGCGAGTGCATCCCGAAAGCGTGCTAGCGCGGTCGCACCATCGACTTCCACGTAGCGCTCCCAGCCCTCGATGGCCTCTAGGATCGTGACCTCCAGGCCGTTGAGCTTGGCCTCGCGGCGCCCTGAGCGGGCAGTTCTGCTGGCGAGTCTGACATTACGCAGCCCCGTGGGGGGACGGCCGGTCGTGGCGAGCGATTCGACTGGCGCGACCTGTGTGGAGAGGCCGAGCAGTTTCGCGGCCTGCCACCCGGTCGCCCCGATCGCCTCGCGATTGCCCAGCAACTTCCGCACAGCATCGCTTGTCGGCGCGCCAACCATGCCGAAACGACTTTGCCTGCCGTGCCAGTAGATGCCTCTGCGAACTCGCGCAAGCTCGCCGCGCGCCACGAGGCGGCGCAACTCGTTATTGACAGCCGAAGGCGGGCCGGCAAAGTCCTCGACGCTCCACATCCGCTCGCCAGAGCACATCACGCAACTGCGCACCTGCTGCGCGACGCTGAGACCGTTGGAGGCGAGTTGGACCACAAGATGATTGTAACACGATACGAATGATCGTCAGAACAAGGACCCCAGACATCAGGCAGAGGCAAGGTGCCCTAACGTCCATCCATCCTACCATTAGTACACCTAACCGTCCGCGCGTCAGCATCAACTCCCTACGTACAATCGAGTCATGTCCACCCTGCCTGCCACACCGAAGGTTCGGATGTCGATCGCCGCGCTCGCGCGGGACTCCTACCGTGCGATGGCCGCCTTCGACAGGTCGATCACGCTCGAGCCGCGACTGCGCGAGCTGGTCAAGATTCGCGCCTCGCAGCTCAACGGCTGCGCGTTCTGCATCGACATGCACACATACGAGGCACGGCTTGCCGGAGAGAGCGACCGGCGCATGCACGCCGTGGCGGCATGGCGCGAGAGCCCGCTGTTCTCCGCTCGCGAGCGAGTTGCGCTGGCCCTCACCGAGGCGGTGACCCGAGTCGGCGATGCGGGTCTGCCCGACGAGCTGTACGAGCTGGCGTTCGAAGAGCTCGGAGAGCAGGAGCTTGCGCAGCTCATACTCGCGATCGCCGCCATCAACTCGTGGAACCGGATCGCGGTCAGCAGCGGCATCCAGTTCCAGCCGCCGGACGCCGCCTGACCCGGGCGGCGCCGGCGCTCATGCAGGGCCTTCAAGGGCCGCGGTGCAACAGCGCGCCGACCGCGTGAGAATCAGATCCTGCCGGTCAGCCGTGAAGCGAGCTCGCCTCGGCTGCTCACGCCGGTCTTCCTGAAGATCGACTTCAGGTGGTCCTTGACGGTGTAAGGGACGATCGAGAGACGCTCGGCGATCTCACTCGTGCCGAGGCCGTTGACGACGTGCCTGGCGAGCATCGATTCGCGGCTGCTGAGCTCGTGGGCGCGCGAGAGGATCTCGAAGAGCTCGCCGGCGGAGGCGGGACGAATCGTCACGGCGGCGAGGTCGCCCTCGCCGTCCTGTTCGATCCGCGCGGCCTGCAGGGAGGCCCAGTGTCCATCGCCGGTGCGCACGCGCGCGACGCTCTCCCCCGCGCCGCGGAGCCGCCCCACCACCGCGTACACAGCCGCTGGAAGCTGTCCCCACCGTTGCGCAAGTGGCGCGTCGGGGAACAGGGCCAGCCAGTCGGCAACGCCGGCGGTGCGACCGCGGACCTCGAGCTCCGGCCCGAGGATCACTACCGCCGGGGCGGGCGCGCGCACGCCGGGGCGATGAGATGAGGGCGCGTCGATCACGCTCCTTCGCATCAGCCGTGCGATGCTCGGCGAGGCGTCTTCGAGCAGGAAGAGATCGCTCTCGGCGAAGTGGCGGTCGTGCTCGCAGCGCTGCGCGTTGAGGTGGCCCCAGACGCCGGTCTGGTCTACGCAGCTCAGGCTCAGCCCGTCGCCGACCCCGCAGGGCGCAAGGCACTCGCGCCACAGCTCGCTGCGCTCCAGATCGCCGCCGGTGAGCAGGCCGATCGAGCCGGCGCAGCCCTCCCGCCGCGGCGCTCCCGCGACGCCGATCGGCTCGCCGCCTTCGCTCATCCGCGCGACCAGGTCCGGCAGCGTCGCGCGAAGCGGGGAACTCGGGGAGGCCAGATGAGAGGTGCACAGCCCGGAGACCGGATCGGCGGTCATCCAGCACCACTGCTCAAACCCGATCGTGCGACGCAGGCGCTCGCCGGCCTGCTCGACGAGCTCGCGGGGGTCGCCGCTCGCCTCGCTGAGCTTCACGAGGCTCTCGTAACACCGGCTGCGCGCCCGGTGGCAGCCGAGCCCACCGGCAATCGTCATACATCTGACTCTACTGGCGGCGGCTCGCTGCCAATCGTGGTTTTCGCGCAGATCTGCACTGGCGTCCCATCGCCGTCTCCAAATCTCCCCCGTGCGCGTCGCACGCCGGGAAGGTCGCAAGATCCCTCGATGGTGGGATTGAAGGCGCCAGCCCCCCGATCGATCATCGTCAAGGGCCGCCTGCCGCCCGCCGTGAAGCTCCCAGAGAGGCGGGCGAGCGGCGGCCAACGGCGCGGGCCCTCGCCGCGCAGGCGCTGGCATCCGCGGGATCGGACCTACGAGGAGAAGCAATGAGTGCAACAAGCATCGACGAGGCGAAGCTCGAAGCCTTCATGGGACAGGTCGTCTCCGACATGGGCGCTAACATCAGCGCGCCGCTGTTCATCATCGGCGAGCGCCTCGGGCTCTACAAGGCGATGGCGGGCGCCGGCCCGCTCACCTCGCGGGAGATAGCGCGGCGCACCGGCGTGGCGGAGCGCTCGGTGCGGGAGTGGCTGCGAAACCAGGCGGCGGGCGGCTATGTCACCTACGACGCCGAGAGCGACCGCTACACGCTTCCCGACGAGCAGGCGCTCGCGCTCGCCGACGAGGATGGCCCCTTCTACGTGCTCGGCGCATACGACCTGATCGCCTCCCTCTACGCCGACGAGCAGCGGATCATCGACGCCTTCCGCAGCGGCGAGGGCATGGGCTGGCACGAGCATGACGACCGCCTCTTCCACGGCACCGAGCGTTTCTTCCGGGCCGGCTACAAGGCGCACCTGGCGCAGGAGTGGATCCCGGCGCTGCACGGCGTGCAGGAGAAGCTCGAACGCGGCGCGGAGGTCGCCGACGTCGGCTGCGGCCACGGCGCCTCGACGGTGATGATGGCGCAGGCGTTCCCGCGCTCGCGGTTCACCGGCTACGACTACCACGAGGGCTCGATCCGCCGCGCCCAGCAGGCCGCCGAGCAAGCGGGGGTCTCCGATCGCGCACGCTTCGAGGTCGTTTCGGCCAAGAGCTTCCCCGGCGGCGGCTACGACCTGATCTGCATGTTCGACTGCCTGCACGACATGGGCGACCCGGTCGGCGCCGCCGCCCACGTGCGCGAGGCGCTGGCCCCCGACGGCACCGCGATGATCGTCGAGCCGTACGCGACCGACGAGGTGAAGGACAACCTCACGCCCGTCGGCCGCATCTACTACGGCGCCTCGACGATCATCTGCACTCCCGCGTCCCTCTCCCAGGAGGTCGGCTTGGCGCTCGGAGCGCAGGCGGGGCAGGCGCGCATCTCCGAGGTGCTTCACAAGGGCGGCTTCCGCGAGGTCAGACGAGCCGCGGAGACCCCGTTCAACATCGTGCTCGAAGCTACGGGGGTCTGAGAGAGAGAGAGAGAGAGAGAGAGAGAGAGAGAGAGAGAGAGAGAGAGAGAGCGGCCGCGCCTGCCGCCGTTGCCGGGCGGCGGCAGGCTCAGCCGCGAGCCCGGCCCTCTCCACGTCGATGCGCAGGCTTCACGCCAGATTGCTCGCGGCGGCCTGCGGCGCGCACGCCCGGAGCAGCCGCGCGGAGCACACGACGAGCAGCAGCACCACCACAGCCATCAGATAGCGCGAGAGCGGCGTGAGGCAGAGACACCCGAAGATCAGCATCGGGATCGCCACCGGGCGATCCAGCAGCGCGCGTGATCGCAGGGCGACGGCCGCGACCGCCAGGATCAAGACGCCGGCGCCGACGCCCGCGGCGTTGTAGCCGAGCGCGTACGAGATCTCGAAGAGAGCGCGGGCAAGTCCCGTCGTCAGCCGACCTTCGCCGGCGCGCTGGGCGGCGATCATGTTGATCGTCTCCGCCCCGAGCCCGGCCGCGCAGAACAGCAGCGCGCCGCCGAACGCCGTGGTGGCAAACAGGTCTACGTCCTCGTGCTCGCGCAGGATCGCTCGCACGCCCCTTGCGAAGAGGACCAGCAGGGGTATCGCGAGCAGGCTCAGGCTCGCTCCGATCACGATCCGCGACGAGAGGCTGGAATAGAACGAGACGACCTGCCGCGTGGGCGCGCCCGCGGAAGGCTGATCGAGCACCCACAGCGCGCTGCCGACGCCGAACAGAGCCGCGGCGCCGATTCCGGCGAGCCCGGTGATCCGGCGCGTGCCGATCATCCCTTCGGACATTGAGGCAACGTTAGCCGATCGCGTGTCGCGGTGGGCGACGCCCGTGGCTTGGAGCCCGCGATGGCCTGCGGGCAGAGGCCGGGGCCGCGGCGAGCGACCGGCATCTGTCCTACCACTGTGCTACCGTCGCGGGAATGGCTATCAGAAGGAAGCGGTCGATCTCGCTGGCGCCCGAGCTCGACGACCAGATCCAGGCGGCGGCCAAGCGGGCCGGCACCACCTACAGCGCATGGTTGAGCGAGACGGCGCAGAAGGAGCTGCGGATCCGCGCGGGTCTCGCGGCGGTCGCCGAGGTCGAAGGGGAGCTTGGCCCCTTCACAGATCAGGAGCTCGCCGACGCGCGAGCCTGGGCGCAGGATGCGCTCGCGCGGCGAGGCCGGGGCCGGGGCGGCCGCCGCGGCGCGGGCCGGGCAGACGCCGCCTGATGGCGGTCACCTACGACACCGGCGCCCTCGTGGCCGCGGATCGTGGCGAGCGCCGCGCCTGGGCGCGCCATCGAGCCCTGCTGGAGCAGCGAGTGACGCCGACGGTGCCTGCCCCGGTGCTCGCCCAGGGGTGGCGCGGCGGCGCGAAGCAGGCGCTTCTCGCGAAGCTGCTGGCGGGATGTCAGGTGGAGCCGCTCGAGGACGAGCAGGCACGCGCGGTCGGCGCGCTCGCGGCGCGCGCCGGCGCCACCGACGTCGTCGACGCGACCGTCGTGGAGGGAGCCCTGCGACGGCAGGACGTGGTGATCAGCTCAGATCCCGGTGACCTGCGATCGATCGCGACCGCCGCCGGACATTCGCTCGAGGTGCAGCGGCCCTGAGGGCAGCGTCGACCAGGCCGCGCCAGGCCCGGGGCTCTTCCCCGCGCCTCGTCGTGAGCACTTCTCGGTACCGCGCAGATGGCCCTGGTCTGTACCGGCGAGTCGGTACAAACTTGTACCGGGAGGGCGGTACAAGCATTACCATACCGAAACGGGTATATTTTTAACCGTCCCTCATCCCCTGAGCAGTCCGCGGCGCCGGCCGCACCGCCTCCTGGCGGATTGCCCGCCTGAGCATTTACACCTTTCGGTATTATACCGATCGGTGTAAGACTAAAGTGTACCTGAGTATTGTTTACTCCGTTACACTTTACATATGCCAAGGCCGCAGTTCGTAGGACGCGACGCCGAGCTCGCGCGGCTCCAGGGCCATCTCGACGACGTGGCCGCGAGCGGCACCGGGAAGATGCTCGCGCTTCGCGGCCGGCGCCAGATCGGCAAGTCGCGGCTGGTGCAGGAGCTGATCGCGCGCAGCGGGGCCAAGGCGATCTTCTACACCGCCTCAAAGCAGGGCGAGGAGGCCGAGCTTGCCAGCTTCAGCGCCCAGATCGCCATGTCGGCGACCAACGCCTCCGCAGTGGCCGCGGCCGGCCCGATCGGCTCCTGGGAGGCCGCGCTCACGCTCGCCGCGAGCGGTGCCAGCCAGGCAGAGCCGATTGTGATCGTGATCGACGAGCTGCCGTTCCTGATCGAGAGCGTGCCCTCGATCGAGGCGATCATCCAGAAGCAGTGGGATCGCGTCCTGGAGTCTCAGGCAGTGCTGCTGATCCTGATCGGCTCGGACATCTCGATGATGCAGGGGCTCACCGAGTATGGCCGGCCGCTGTACGGTCGCCTGCTCGAGATGACGATCGGACCGCTCTCCCCCGCGGCGATCGGCGATCTGCTCGGGCTTGCGCCGGCGGCCGCGCTGGACGCCTACATGGTCATCGGCGGATTTCCACGGCTCGCACAGATCTGGCGCCGCGGCGAGGACATCTGGCGCTTCCTTGCTCGCGAGCTGGAGAGCCCGGAGTCGCCGCTGCTGGTGCTCGGCGAGCGCACGCTCGCGGCCGAGCTCCCGGCCGAGATGAAGGCGCGCGACGTGCTGGAGGCGATCGGCGCGGGCGAGCGGGCGTTCTCGACGATCGCGCAGCGAGCGAAAGTGTCGAGCAGGACCCTGGAGACGACGCTTGCGAGCCTGGCCGCCAAGCGCGTGATCGACAGGACGCTGCCCTACTCCTCACGACCCCACCCCAAGCTCTCCCGCTATCACGTCTGCGATCCATATCTCCGCTTCTGGCTGCTCTTCATGCGCGCGGGCATCCCGATCGTGGAGCGCGGTCGCGGTGATGTGGTCCTACATCAGATCCGCGAGTCCTGGGGACCGTTCTCCGGCCGGGCGATCGAGCCGCTGATCCGCCAGGCCGTCCAGTCGATGCTGCCCGAGCAGCTCTTCGGCGACGCCCAGTTCGTCGGTTCCTACTGGAACCGCGACGGAAGCATCGAGATCGATCTCGTCGGCGGCCGCGCGGCCGGCGGCAGCGATCGGATCGACTTCGTCGGCTCGATCAAGTGGCGCTCGAGGGCGAAGCTCGACGAGAGCGACGTCGAGCGACTGATCGCTCACCGGGAGATGCTGCCCGGCGCTGACGCCGACACGCTGCTGGTCGGGGTTTCGCGGACCGGCTTCGCGACCGAGCGGCTCGATGTCGCGCTGGGTGTTGAGGGGATCGTGGGGGCGGGAGGCTAGTGGCTGGCGCTAGCGACAAAGACCCGCCTCAACCGTAGAGATCTTGATCGAGTGTCTGCACCGTCGTGGCGGTGACACCGTCGGTCTGGCCCTCGTCCTTCAGGTAGCGGATCAAAGGGTCGGTTGCGACGTCGGCGACGGCGTCGAGTTGCACCTTGCGTCCCTCATCCTCAAGCAGCCGCGATATCACCGAGGGCTTCACGCCGGTCCGACGCGCAAGCTCGGCCTTGGAAATCTTGCTTCCCACCCTGGCCTCGTCGAAAGCGATCAGCAACTCGGCAAACGCGACGAGCTTGGCAACCTCGCGCTCGTGCGAGGCGCGCTCCTCGGCAGTTGGGAACGTCTCGGCAAGGAGCTCGGCGAAGGGTGCGTTCCTTGGTCTTGGGAACGGAGAACCTCGGGTCATGAGCGAAGATCCATCACGATACCAAAACATCTATGGTCTTCTTTGTCTGCCTCGACGCCAACCAAGCTGTGCCGTGTCCGTGCCTGACACCCGAAGAGCTCGCCGCAGAACTCGAGATCTCGACCGGCGCCGCACTGAACCGCCAGGCGGTGCGCGCGATCCGCTGGCTGCATGAAGGCCCGCGGAGAAGCCTTATGACGCCGGAAAGACGGAGCCCCAGAAGGATCACCGCTCGCGCGGGAGAGCCTGACCTGGGGCATTCACTCACGATGGTAACGCAGATATCGCGAGCCGCTGCAGCATCGCCATGAACCCTTCGCAAGCATCGACCTGGATCACCGAGCCTCGCTTCGCCGTCTCAAACGAGCGTCGCGCGCACGTGCGGCAGGGCCGCCTGACGCCTGTCGGCCGTGATCAGCGTGCAGTCGTGCGCGAGCGCTGTCGCGGCTATCCACAGGTCGTTGGTCGGGCCTCTGCCTGACGCCGCGCGCAGCTCTCCGTAGCGGGCGGAAACCGCATGGTCGACGTCGATCACCGGCGCCTCTGCCAGCACGGCGGCCAGGAGCCGCAGCCGCTGCGCGCGAGTCGCATCGTCGCTCGCCATCAGCACCCCAGTCGTCAGCTCGCCGATGCTCACGGCGCTCACCGCCCACGGCTCGCCGACCTCGGCGCTTGCGCCGCCACCGACAAGCACGCTCGTGTCCACGATCGCCGTCAAGCCGACCAGCGATCCGCGGCGGCCGCCTCATCCTCGCCCCGCATCCGCGCGAGATCGGCTGCCCATCCAGCGTCAGGCGAAGCGTCCGCGAGAACCGCCGCAAGCCGCTCCGGCGCCGCGGGCCTGCGCGCGGCCTGAAGCGGTCCGAGCTCAGCCACCGGCCTGCCGCCGACCGTGATCGTGAACCGCTCGCCCTGCTCCGCGCGCCTCAGCACATCGCTGATCTGGTTGCGCAGCTCCCGCTGTGGGATCGTGACCGTCATACGGCCGAGCGTAGCAAATCTGCTACGCAATGGCGGCGAACGATGCGCCTCCCCCGCCACGCCAGGGGCGCCAAAGGCGGCCGCGCCGGCACGGACACCTGACTCGCGGCTCGTCGCGCTCCCGGACAGCAGCGCCATATCGCTCTCAGTCACTTGCGGCTTGCCTGGACGCAGCCTTGACAGACGATCCAGGCCGCCTGATTTCGACCGACCGGCGCTCACGGGCAGGCCATGAGGCGACAACCTTGACGGACTGATCGACAAGGCGACCGAGACGGCCGGGCTCATGCTTCAGCGTCTTTGGATCTCTGCTCACTGGCGGCTCCTCCTCTCGATTGGCCAAGTCGATCTTGGAGGGCGGCGTCATCGCGGATGCGGCGGACGGATCGGCCGACCGCGGTGGCGCTGCCCCGTCTGCGCGAGACGGCGGCGTCGTGTCCGTGCTTCCGCGCAAGCTCGCGAAGGCGACGAGCCTTTCGGTTGACGCGATCGAAGTCCCAACCCTCATAGACAGCCAAATCCAGGAGCTCACTTGCGTGTGAGATCACGCGGAGGTCGAACGAGGCGGCGTCCCTGCGGCTCGGCGCCTTGCCCGGCTCATCGACACCTTGCTGTCTTGTCAGCCCGAGAGGCATTCCGTCATGGAGGATACCAGAACATGTATGGTGGTCTTTGTCTGCATCAACGTAAAGCCAAGCTGTGCCGTGTCCGTACCTGACACCCGAGGAGCTTGCCGCAGAGCTCGAGATCTCGACCCGCGCCGCAAGCGGGTTGATCGCGCAGGGCAGGATTCCTGCGATCGAGCCGAGCCCCGGGGTTCTCCTCGTCTCCCGGCTGGCGCTCGATGCCTACAGGCGGCGGGCGGCAGGCGAAGGCATCCCGATCCCGCCGATCAAATTCTCGAACAAGAGCCTCGGCGAACAGCGCGCCGAGTTCGAAGCCGAGAGTGGCATGAGCCCTGCCGAGTGGGAGCGCCGCTGGGCTGCCGATGAGATCGAGGACAGCGCGGAGAACATGAGGCTCGCGGTGCGGGCCGCGAGCCTGCTGCTGTACGGCGCCGAGCAGGGAAGCCAGCGAGCCGGCTACGCCGAGACGCGAAGCTCGGAAGCCTTCGACGTCGCCGGCGATGGGTCGGCGTCGAAGTCCAAGAAATAGTGCAGCCTCGCATCGATTGGCGTACTGATGATGTCCGCGACAGACGCAAGCTGCGAAGCGGCGAGTTCGGTCGAGCCGAGCTTCGTCGGAACAAAGCCCAAGCGCCGCTCCAGATCGCGGCGCGTCAGACCGCCGAGCCGCTGCTCGACAGCCAACTCGTCGTCACCCCGGTAGGCGCGGATCATCCACATCAGGGCTCTATTGTACGTCGTGGGTTCGCCTCCTTCCACCGTTCGCCAGTCTCGGCGTCAAATTGGCCGAGATGACGACCCTGGGGGTCATATACCTCGACAGCCCCGTGCTGGTAGTCCCACTCGTAGATTCCGCCCGCGTCGTCCTTCCATCGCCGTCGCAAACCGCCGCCGAAGCGCGTCTTCGGCCTGACCGAGCGAAGCCCCGGAAAAGCCGGCAGGACGCTCGGAGGCGGAACGTAGGTCACATCGCCGTAAGTTATCAGTGTTTGTGCTAGTCTGCATAGCGACAGCGATTAGAAATCAAGGCGTCAATCGCACCATGTTGGCCTAGCATCGCCACTCCGTTGAAGCGTGCTCGTGTGGATAGCAAGCGGGACCACTTCCCGAGACACCCTCTCGGGCTCCGTTCAGACCCATTGACCGGTTTGATTACATGCTGCGCCACAGCGCGTTGATGTCAACCCTCAGAACGACATGCGCTCTTCCGTCCGCATGCGATGTAAGAGTTCTGGCCGGCAGACCCATCAATCGTTTCGACCCCCATCTCAGTCGCCTCAGACCGGCCTCGGAGACTGCCAGCGACAGCACACGTGACCCCCCCTAGATCCGACTTCACAGCCTTCTTCCGCACCGCCACGGGTCACGCGCCTTACGACTACCAGCGCACCCTTGGAGAGTCGCCCGAGCCGCCGTCTGCGCTCAACGTCCCCACCGGCGCAGGCAAGACACAAGCGTTGATCGTCTCCTGGCTGTATCAGCGCCGCGTGCATGCCCAAGGCCCGCGACGACTCGTCTATGCGCTGCCGATGCGCACACTCGTCGAGCAGACGGTTGACGTTGCGCAGAACATCCGCGAGTGCCTTGGAATCAGTGATGAGGAACTGCCGATTCACCCGATGATGGGCGGCTTGGACCGCGCCGAGCTTCGCGCCTGGCAGCAATATCCGGAGCGCGAGCAGATCCTGGTCGGCACGATCGACATGTTGCTCTCGCGAGCGCTGAATCGCGGCTATGCCGCGAGCCGGTTCATATGGCCTGTGCCTTTTGGGCTCCTCAACAACGATTGCCGATGGGTCTTCGACGAGATCCAGTTGATGGGCTCCGCGCGCGCCACGTCGGCTCAGCTTCACGGACTACGGCTATCGCTGGGCACTGCCATCCCGTGCGAGACGGTGTGGGTTTCAGCCACGGTCGACCGGGATGCGCTTCAGACGATCGACCACCCAAAGCTGGACAGCGTCATGTCGTTGTCCGCCAGCGACCGTTCCGGCGCGCTGAAACAGCGGCTTGAGGCCACCAAGACGCTGATGCGACTCGACCTCGGCGGCCATGCCGCTGGCGATCTCCCTGCAGCGATCGCCGCGGCTGCCATCGAGAGCCACGTCGAGGGCACGCGCACGCTGGTCGTTCTCAACACGGTTGACCTGGCACAAGCCACGTATCGGGAGCTACAGAGCACTCAAGCGAGCAACATCGTTCTGCTGCATTCGCGCTTCCGCCCGCGTGAGCGCTCCGAGCACATGCAGAGCGCGTTGGCCAAACCAGACGAACGCGGCACGATCGTCGTGGCGACCCAAGTGGTCGAGGCTGGTGTGGACATGTCGGCGCGCACGCTCATCACAGAGACAGCGCCGTACTCTTCGATCGTCCAGAGACTTGGCCGCTGCAACAGAGCAAGCGAGCACGAGAACGCGACCGTCCTCTGGCTGGATCGTGGGCCGCTCCCGGACGGGACTGCGGCGAAGAGACTCGCCGCGCCCTATGCGCCAGAGGACATCGAACATACGCGCGAGGCGCTGCTCGCCCAGGTCGGCAAGTCGCTCTCTCCCGCAGCGCTTGAGCAAATCCAGGTGTTTGAGACGCCAGACGACCCCGCCGTCCTGCGGAGACAAGACCTGCTCGACCTCTTTGACACGACCCCCGACCTGTCGGGCATGGACGTAGACGTCGCGCCGTTCATCAGAGCCGATGACGACCGCAGCGTCGCTGTGCTCTTCAGGAACTTTCCCGCTCTCCCCGCCGGCGAAGCGGAAGCATGGCGAGAGCCTGCGCCTGAGCACGACGAGCTTGTGCGGATACCCCGCTCGAGCCTCGCCAAGCGCACATGCTGGACGATCGATCACGTCGACGGCAGATGGGTCAAGCGCACCGGCAACGAAGTGGCCTCGGGCGCGACGGTGATGCTGCGCGCCGCCGACGGTGGCTACGACCCGCAGATCGGCTGGGACGGCAAGATGAAAGCCAGGGTGGAGCCTGTGCCGCTCGCTGACAAGCAGGCGCCCGAGAGCATCACAGATGACCCTGGAACCGAGATCGGGCGCCGCGAGGAGTTGCTGCCGCACCTGATGAACGTCGCTCGCGAGGCCGTGCGTCTCTCAGACACGGTCGAGCTCCCGGAATGGCGTGAGATCCTCCGCTGCGCCGGAGCGCTCCACGACATCGGCAAGGCACATCCCGTCTTTCAGAAGACGCTGCGCACTGCCATGTTCGACGACGCCCAAGCCGACGACGGTCTTCTGTGGGCCAAGAGCGACAAGCAGCGCAGCGGAAAGCATGAGCGCCCCTACTTCCGCCATGAGTTGGCGAGCGCACTCGCGATCAGACGGCTGGATGGGTCCGTCGAACTGCAGTCGCGAGATCTTGTCGCTTACCTAGTCGCAACCCACCACGGCAAGGTCAGGCTCTCGATCCGGCCGGCACCTGACGAGGAGCGACCGGCTGACGCTGCCGAAGATGCACGCTTTGCGATGGGCATCGTTGACGGCGATGTCCTGCCCCGCATGCAGACACCGCTCGGCGAGACCCCTGAAATCGCTCTCGATCTGACGCCGATGGAGCTCGGCGCCGAGGACTCCTGGACTGACGCGGCCGTTCGTCTGCGGGATGATCCAAAGCTCGGTCCGTTCCGACTTGGGTTCCTGGAAGCGCTGCTGCGAATCGCGGACTGGCGGGCAAGCGGTGCCTGAGATGCGCCTCGCCGGGTGTCGCTCCCGTCCCCTGATCGGCTACTTGAAGGCGCTCGGCGTATTGCGCGTCGTCTCACTCCAGGTGGACAGGTCGGCACGCGGCCGATGGAGCGGCGGCACATTTGAGCTGCGCGCCGAGCTCACCGAGGACGAGCTCATCGACTTTCTGCTCGAACGCTACTCCCCCTCACCGGTGGTATCGCCGTGGAATGGGGGCAGCGGATTCCATCCCAAGGACCGCAGAGAGGCAATACTCGCGCTGGAACAGTCCGCGGAGCCTCGGTTCGAGGCATACCGATCGGCGATCCAGGCCGCTCGCGACGCGCTCCGCCGCCTACAGATCACCGACAAGCCCTCTCCCGATGCGAAGCTTCCGCTGGTCCGTGAGTTGCGTCGCAGCCTGCCAAACGAGGCGCTGGCGTGGCTCGACGCGGCGATCGTCCTCACAGGCGAGAAGGTCTCCTACCCCCCGCTGCTCGGCTCTGGCGGTAACGACGGACGCTACGACTTCTCCAACAACTATGCCCAGGCGATCGTGCGGTGCTTGATCGCCGACGCTCGTGAGATCTCGCTGGAATCGCTCTCTGGCGCGCTCTATGGCGGCACGGTCGAACTCCAGCGCAAGCTCAGCCTAGGTCATCTCAGCCGTGACTCATCTCCCAACAATTCCCCATACGGAGAAGCGGACAGCCTTGGCAATCCGTGGGATCTGATCCTCGCGGTCGAGGGTAGCTTGCTGCTTGGTGCCGGCGCGGCACGCAAGCATGAGGCCACGACCGGCGGCGCGCTTGTCGCACCATTCACAGTGCGCTCGACCGCCGCAGGCTATGGCTCCGCCGTCAAGGGGGAGCCCGGCCGCGCCGAGATTTGGCTTCCGCTTTGGCCAAGGTGGGCCACCTGCGCTGAGATCGACATGTTGGCGCGTGAGTCGCGCGCCCAGGTCGGACGCGGTCCCGCCAGGCACCAAGCGAGAACTGGCTTGGACTATGCCCGTGCGGCCGGTGCGCTTGGCGTGGCGAAGGGCATCGACGCGTTCGAGCGCTATGCGATTCTCGAACGCGCCGGTCAATCTAGTCTCGCTGTCCCAGCCGGGCGCATCGCCGTCACCGAGCGACACGGCGGCGCGGCCGCGATCCAGTCGATCGATCGATGGCTTGGCAATGCTCTGCGCCTCGGCGACGACGAGCACTGCCCGCGTGACATCCAGATCGCCGTTCGCAGGCTTGAGCGCGCGACCTTCGCACTTGCCTCGAAAGGCAGCGCCGACGACGCCTGCGCGGCGCTGGAGGCAATGGGTCAGGTCGAACATTCAATTGCGCGATCGCGCACCGCGATGGAGTCGGGGCGTGTCTGGCCTTTGGCGCACGCCTCCGCCGAGCCCTGGATCAGAGCCGCAGACGACGGAACTGAGGAGTTCGCGGTGGCGGTGTCGATCGCTTCGCTGCGCGATCGACGACCGCATTCACCAGCGTTGCGCGACTACCTACACGGAACCCAGAGGATGAAGCACGGAGCCCATGCCTTTGACCCTGAGCGTCGTCATGCTGTGCCGGCCGGCGGCGCTGTTCGCCTGCTCGCCGCCATCCACGCCCGCCGGCATCTCGATGCTGCCGGCGCCGCCGAACCGACCGGCGATCATCCAGATGCCAACGGTGGAGTCGTCGAGCAAACGAGAGACATGGGGATAGGCGCGAGCCTCGAGTTCGACCTCGGCGCATGGTGCAAGCCGCAGATCGCGCGGAGATTCGCCGCCGGCGAGCTCGACGAGCGTCGGATCCTGCGCCTCATCCGTGGACTCGCTCTACTGGACCACGGCGGCAACCGGCCAGCGCTGCCGAAAGCACAGGGAAGCATGGACGCGGCCGACCCGGCGTTCGACCTGATGGCGCTTGCGTGGATGGGACATCAGATGAGCTGTCTTGGGGACGAGCGGCGAGAGTCGCTCGGTCCGCGTCCCGGCTGGGCGGCGCGCCTGGCCAGTGACGCCATCAGACCTGTACTCGCAGACTGTGTGCTCAGACTGCGCATGGCAGGCCTCGCGCCGATCGTGACCGCAGACGATCTATGCGCGAACACTTCGCGGAACACTCAGATCGGACCGCGCCTGTGTGCGGCCCTGCTCCTGCGAATGAGCCCGGAGAACACCGGACGAATCGCGAAGAGAATCACCGTCTCGGACCGAGCCGCCAACGACCCACAGAAAAAGGAAATCGCATGATCGACGGATTGGGAGACCAACCCCGCCTCATTCTCAAAGCCACACTGACACCTGTCGTTGGCTCCATGTTTCAACCGACCGGGTTTCCCGACCTCGGACCGGCCGAGTTTCAGCGACCGCTGGCCGACGGCACCGAGCAGGCTTTGCTCGTGGAGTCGGTCCAGTCGCTCGCGAATCATCTCGAGAGCGTTGGCTGGGATGCGGCTGCAGAGCAGCCGGTCGCGGCACTCGCCGGTCTGCAGTATGTGCAGGTACAGGACGAGGAGAAACGGTTCCTCACCTCCTCGCGACTTGAGCCGCACCGTCTCGCCGGCGCGTACATCAAGAACGGCACGATCGTCGAGGATGGGAAGGAGGCCAGTCAGAAGGCGGGAGAATGGATGATCGAGCGCCTGGGCGTCCAGAAGGGCGTTCCCTTGGACTGGCGCGCTGTCTATCAAGCCATCTTCCAACTTGATCCTCTCTGTCTCATCCATGGCGTCTTCTTCTCCGATCCGCAGTGGAAGGATTACGGCAACCCAAAGGTCCGACGTGCGCTGACGGCGGTGATTGAGGCGCACGACGCGCGACCGGTCGTCTCAGGCGGCGTCAAGCGCGACGACGTCTACCCGACCGCAGCAGAGGGACGAGGCGCAAAGGAGGGCTACGGCTTCGTCCCGTTCGGACGCACCGAGTACACAGCCAAGGAGATCTCTCTCGATGTCGCGCTCGACCTGGAGCAGATCCGGGGCTACGGCCTGAGCGAGCCCGAAACCGACCTGCTCATCGCTGTGGCGCTCTGGGAGCTCCGAACACTGCTAGACCGGCCGCTGCGCCTGCGTACAGCTTGCGATCTCGAGGTGGCACAACCCATCGAAATCAGTCGGCCAGGCGACTTCGAGCTTCCAAGCGCAGCGGATCTCGTGGCTGAGATCGCGCGGGCGCAAGTGCAATTCGATGCCAAGATTCCGCACACCGCGATTCACGGGTGAGCCGTGATTGGACTCGCAATCCAATTCGAGCTTGGCCGCTATCACGCGAACCCTTGGGGCTCCCACGTCAACGACGCCGCGACGGAGTGGCCGCCGAGTCCGTGGCGGCTGCTTCGAGCGCTGTACTCCACCTCCCGAACAAACGTGAGCCTGCTGCCACATCGCACGGCGATCGACCGCGCCCTGCAGGCGCTCGTGGACGCTCCACCACCGGAGTTCGTGCTGCCCTACGCGACGGCTGCGCACACGCGCCACTACATGCCTTTGTCGAGCTACTCGGCGCTCCGCGTCGGGGACACCTCGAAGGTGCTGGACGGCTTCCTTGCAATCGATCGGGAGGCCAAGCTTGAGGCATGGTGGGATGCCGCGCTCGATGCCGAAGCAGCGGACGCACTTGCTGAATTGGCACGCCGACTCGGCTATCTCGGCCGTTCGGAGTCGGTCTGCACAGCGCGAATGATCGCCGGCGCCGGGCCCGAGCCTCCCTCCGCCACGCCCGCTGAGAGAGTGGATCTCGAAGACGGCGAATGGGATCTGACGGACGTGCTCTGTCCACGCCGCGGCCGACCACTGGAGAGCCTTGCGATTTCAGTCGCCGAGTTGCGCAAGGGTCGCCGACTGATCCCCGCCGGGACCGAACGCGTCACCTACGCGGTCAGAGCACCGAAGCCCGTTACAACACGTCAGCCAAGACGCCCCAGCAAAGACAAGCCGACTCTCGCGCTGCTGCGCCTGAGGGGGTCGACGCGCCCAGCGATCACCGAGGCAGTCACGGTCGGACGGGCTCTACGCAGTGCGCTGCAAAGCGTCTACGGCGCGCGTAATGACGAAAACGCGTCGCCGACGTTCAGCGGAAGATCAGGCGATCAGCCACGCGACGACCAGCACCGTCACGCTCACTACCTCTCGCTCCCAGACGCTGACGGTCCTCGCATCGATCGGCTCATCGTCTGGGCTCCCGAGGGCTTCGGCCCCGAGGAGACACAGGCGCTCGCCTGCGTCTCACACCTGATTGTGGTTGCCAACCACACGAGGGATAGAGTCTCCGAGCCCCTGCCGACGGCCCTGGCGGCACTCGGAACCGAGAGCAACCTCGACGTGAAGGCGCTGATCGGCCCCGCGCGTATCTGGCGTTCGATCACACCATTCGGGCTCGTCAGGCATCCGAAGCAGCGAAAAGGAGAGCTCGTCGACTCACCCGCCGATCAGGTGCGCCGCGAGCTGGCGCTTCGCGGCTTTCCAGAGCCCCAGCACGTAGAGCTCGAGCGTGGATCATGGCACCGCTTCCGCAGCCACAAGTCAGGAGAATCGCGCCTGCAACGCGCGAGCGTGTTCGGCGTTCGCCTTGAGTTCGAAGAGCCGGTGGGCGGCCCGATCGCCTTGGGCGCATTCAGCCACTTCGGCCTCGGCCTGTTCACGCCCGCCCTGCAGATTCCCGCTAGCCTCGCCCCGCCAACCACGCCCGCTTGAACGGGCCCGCGACCTCGACCTCGCTCGCGCAGAGAATCAGGTCCGCATAGACAGCGCGCCCGCCCGAGCGGCGGACTGTAGGCGCAGCTAGCGCCCAGCACTAGCCAAAGCTAGCGCCAGCCACTAGCATTGCGCTACGATCCAGCTATGTCGCTCAACCCGTTCGTCTGGGACAGGCCGCTTGCCGACCCCGCCGACGTCGTCGGCATGGACAGCTTCGCCGAGGAGGTCGCCCTCACGTTGAAGGCGCGCACGAACGTTGCGATCTTCGGCGCTCGCAACACCGGCAAGTCGAGCTTTCTCACGAAGCTCACGCAGGAACTGGAGCGCAGCCACGGCGACGGCGCGGAGGCGCACGTCGTCGTGCGGATCGACCTCAAGCGAGCGCTCAGCCTCGCCGCGTTCATCTCCGCGGTTCACGAGGCGATGATCTCCCATCCTGCGCGCGCGGTTCGCGAGCGCGCGAGAGAGCAGATCGGGCTGCTCGAGAAGGAAGTCGGCTTCGACATCAGGCTCGTGAAGGCGAACATGCGCACGCGCTCCCATCAGCCGGCGCCGGAGGAGGTGCTGTATGCGCAACTGAGCTCCCTTGCCCGCCTCGGCGATCGCGTGACCGTCATGATGGACGAGTTCCAGCGCCTGCACCGATGCCCTGGCGAGCCGCTGGCGATCCTCGGCAGCGCGTTGATGGGACACCGCTCAGGACACGTCTCGCTCGTGTTCACCGGGAGCATCAGGGAGTACATGGAGATGCTGCTCTCCGACAGTCGCGAGCCGATCTTCAATCAGGCCGTCCACCTGCAACTTCCGCCGATCGAGCGGCACGAGCTCGCGCTGCACCTCGAGCATCGCTTCCGTGACACCAGCAGCCCGATCGACGAGCAGGCGCTGCAACATCTGCTCGACCTCACGGCAAGCCACCCCCAGCGCACGCAGCAGCTTGCCTGGAGCTGCTGGCCGAGACCGCAAGGCGGGCGAGTAGTGACGCTGTCGGACGTTCAGTCCGCCTGGCAGAGCCTGCTGAGCCAGCCGCTCTCCGACGTCTCGATCATCGAGGAGACACTCGCGAACGGCGCCGAGTCGGAGGCCAACGAGCGCAAGGCGCTGTACCTGCTCGCCGATCACAGAGGCGAGCGTCTCAGCAGCGCCTCCTTGGCGACGCAGTACGGCCTCGGCTCGCACACCGCCGCGCAGGCCGCGATGCCACGCCTGCGTCGCCGTGGCCTCGTCGAGCAGCGCGACGGCCGCTGGCAGATCGTGGATCCGCTGCTCGCCGACTGGCTGCACCGCAACTCCCCGTTCTCGCCGTAGAGCAGGCCGCGCGCGGCACCGGCCACCGCCTGTCGCACTTTTTCCAATACCTCGTGCCGTCCTGCCCAGCTGCGATCATCACGCTCTCCTCACGACCGCGAGGCCGCAGGCGCCTCGCACACGATGCCCTCTCCTCTCCCCGACCTCATCCCCGCGAGGATCCTCAACGAGCACGTCTACTGTCGGCGGCTCGCCTACCTGGAGTGGGTGGACAGCCAGTTCACCGACAACGCGTACACGGCCGAGGGCAGCTTTGTGCATCGAAACGTCGATCGGCGACGCGCCAAGCCGCCCGACCCTCCAGACGCGGACGCGGCAAACGGCAACGGCCAGGCCGCCGAGGAGCCGCCTGCCAGCACCGCGGTCACCGTCTCCTCCGCACGCCTTGGTCTGATCGCCAAGATCGACCTGTTGGAGGCCAAGGACGGAGCGGTCGTGCCCGTCGAGTTCAAGCGAGGGCGTCCGCGCAGCCGGGAGAGCCCGCTCTGGGAGCCCGAGCTCGTGCAGCTCTGCGCCCAGGCGCTGATCCTGCGGGACTGCGGCTATGAGGTGCCTCACGCCGAAGCGTACTTCGCGCAGACCAGAACGCGGCACACCGTGGAGATCACCGACGAGCTGATCGAGAGAACGCTCGCCGCTGTCCAGCAGCTACGTGCGGACGCGGCCGCCGATCATCCTCCGCCACCGCTGATCGACAGCCCGAAGTGCCCGGGCTGCTCGCTTGTCGGCATCTGCCTGCCCGACGAGGTTCACGTCCTCGGCGATGGGAAGGGCAGCAGTCCCCCGAGGCGGCTCGTGGCCAGCGACCCCGCCTCCTCGCCGCTGTATGCGGCCACCCCGGGCAGCCGGCTGACCAAGCGGGGCGGGCGCGTGATCCTGATCGAAGAGGGCAAGGAGGCGGCCTCCAGGCGCCTGATCGACGTGTCCCACGTGGCGGTGTTCGGCAACGTCGACGTGAGCAGCTCCCTGGCGCGGGCCTGCTTCGAGACCGGCGTGCCCGTGCTGTGGTTCACCGCGGGCGGATGGCTCAAGGGGTTTGCGATGGGCATGCCGCCCAAGAACGTCGCCGTGCGAATGCGCCAGCACAGGGCCGCGACGCTCGGCAGCCCCGAGATCGCGTCGAGATTCGTGGCGGGCAAGATTCGCAACTGCCGCACACTGCTGAGGCGCCACTCCGGCGGGGACTGCGCGAGGGTGCTGGCTCAGCTTGCGGAGCTCGCCAAGGCCGCGGAGGCCACACGCTCGCTGGAGTCCCTGCTCGGCATCGAGGGCACCGCCGCGCGGCTCTACTTCGCGCAGTTCGGGAGTCTGCTGCGCAGCCCTCCCGGCAGCTTCAGCTTCGACGAACGCAATCGCAGGCCGCCGAAGGACCCCGTCAACGCGCTGCTGTCCTTCCTCTACGCGCTACTGGTCAAGGACGTGACGGCCGCTGCGCTTGCCGCCGGGCTCGATCCACACGTCGGCGTCTACCACCGTCCCGGCTTCGGCAGACCCGCTCTCGCGCTCGACCTGGCCGAGGAGTTCCGCCCGCTGATCGGCGACTCCACCGCGATGATGGCGATCAACAACGGGGAGCTGCGCAGCGAGGACTTCATCGCGCGCGCCGGCGGCGTCTCGCTCACCGACAAGGGCAGGCGCAAGGCGATCGCCGCATACGAGCGAAGGATGACCAGCCAGCTCACCCACCCAGTTTTTCGCTACAAGGCGAGCTACCGGCGCAGCCTGGAGATCCAGGCCAGGCTGCTGGCCGCGGTGCTCACCGGCGACATCCCCGCCTACCGTCCCTTGACAACCAGATAACAGGACCCGCCGTGGCCGACCGCACGCGCTACCTGCTCGCGTATGACATTCGTCATCCGCGGCGGCTGCGGCGGGTTCACCGCGTCGCCACCGACTTCGGAGAGCCGCTGCAATACTCGGTGTTCATCTGTGATCTGACGCGCGTCGAGCTGATCGCTCTGCGGCAGAAGCTGCTCGAGGAGATCAAGAGCACCGAGGACAGCATCGGCATCTTCGACCTCGGCGCACCGGCGACCCGCGGCGTCGAGTGCATCGAGTTCCTCGGCATCAGACGCGATCTGCCGACCGACGACCCCGCGATCTGGTGATGATGCGAGCGCTGAGGTGCGCCGCAAATCCCGGGAAGCGCTCGATGGGCCGCATCGCCTTTATTCATGCGGTTGTCGGGCGTCGAGCGGTGTCGAGCGCGATGCGCCGGCGCCGGCCCGCGCCGGACCTCTCGCAACGGCTCGCAAAATGCCTGGAAATCGTCGGTAGAATCCGCGAGCTGTCACCGGAGACGCAGGTCTCCGGCTCCGTTGAAGCCACGGCGCTGCGGGCGCGCACGCCGTAGATGCCGCGGTCACCGGAGACGCAGGTCTCCGGCTCCGTTGAAGCGTGAGTGTTGAGCACTTTGAGACGATCGAGGACGCGGTCACCGGAGACGCAGGTCTCCGGCTCCGTTGAAGCCGGCTCGATCACGGCAGCCACGGGACATCGTTCGGCGTCACCGGAGACGCAGGTCTCCGGCTCCGTTGAAGCGGGATCATGGGTGATCCTCCCTTCGAGAGGGTCGAGTCACCGGAGACGCAGGTCTCCGGCTCCGTTGAAGCGCCGTGCGCGTCAGGGACAATCAGATCACCGCTCATGTCACCGGAGACGCAGGTCTCCGGCTCCGTTGAAGCGACGACGCAGCCGACGTGGATCGCGAAGTCCTGGCCGGTCACCGGAGACGCAGGTCTCCGGCTCCGTTGAAGCTACGAGCAGTTCAGCGACGTGCGCGACTGCATGGTGTCACCGGAGACGCAGGTCTCCGGCTCCGTTGAAGCGCGACGTGCCGGCTGCCGTCCGATTCATCTCTGCCGAGTCACCGGAGACGCAGGTCTCCGGCTCCGTTGAAGCCTACAGATGGACAACGTCGTCGGGATCGCCGCCGTCGTCACCGGAGACGCAGGTCTCCGGCTCCGTTGAAGCCTCGCGGCGATGCGGGAACGCTACGAAGGCACGCGCCGTCACCGGAGACGCAGGTCTCCGGCTCCGTTGAAGCGTCGGGCGCGACGGCCGCATCCTGGTCGAACACTTCGAGTCACCGGAGACGCAGGTCTCCGGCTCCGTTGAAGCTAGGGCAAACAAGCGAAAGGAAAGGGAAGCTCAATGTCACCGGAGACGCAGGTCTCCGGCTCCGTTGAAGCCATTCCCAACAGGAGAGACTTCCACGTAGGGGGCACCGTCACCGGAGACGCAGGTCTCCGGCTCCGTTGAAGCACCGGGAACTGCCCCGTCCGTCAACACACCGCAGAGTCACCGGAGACGCAGGTCTCCGGCTCCGTTGAAGCTACTACCGGATGATGCGCAAGTGGGGGATGCGGCCGTCACCGGAGACGCAGGTCTCCGGCTCCGTTGAAGCCTGCTGGCCGTTGATCCGCAGCCGGTCGCAGTCGAGGAAGTCACCGGAGACGCAGGTCTCCGGCTCCGTTGAAGCATGCCCCATCCGGCCTCGATGCCCAATCCGGCCTTGGTCACCGGAGACGCAGGTCTCCGGCTCCGTTGAAGCGCTTTGCATCGCAAGCTGGGCTGGAACGTCTGGTGTCACCGGAGACGCAGGTCTCCGGCTCCGTTGAAGCCGTTTAGCCTTTCGCAATACAGACACATACCGCGAGTCACCGGAGACGCAGGTCTCCGGCTCCGTTGAAGCAAGGTCGCCGGCGCCGAAGGCAAGGCCAAGCTCAAGTCACCGGAGACGCAGGTCTCCGGCTCCGTTGAAGCTGAGCGCCGCGTGGCCCCAGTCCACTACCCCGCGTGTCACCGGAGACGCAGGTCTCCGGCTCCGTTGAAGCCTTTTCAATTTCCTTCATCCCCCCAGATAAGCGGTGACGTCACCGGAGACGCAGGTCTCCGGCTCCGTTGAAGCCGAGATGCCTCTGATGGGTTGGTGCCTCTGCGTGGAGTCACCGGAGACGCAGGTCTCCGGCTCCGTTGAAGCTAGTAGGCGAGGCACGCCTCAGTGTCCGCGACCCCGTCACCGGAGACGCAGGTCTCCGGCTCCGTTGAAGCGAGCTGAGGTTGGGTGTAGGTGCCTGAGATGGGGAGTCACCGGAGACGCAGGTCTCCGGCTCCGTTGAAGCGTCTCCCGGGTCGAGCGGGACGGCGGGCAAAGCGAAGGTCACCGGAGACGCAGGTCTCCGGCTCCGTTGAAGCTCACTTCGCATTGCGGGCTCTCCTTGTCGGTCTCGGTCACCGGAGACGCAGGTCTCCGGCTCCGTTGAAGCCTCGGTGGAAAGGCACTCCGCCTCGCCCGCACCAAGTCACCGGAGACGCAGGTCTCCGGCTCCGTTGAAGCTTCGCGTTCGCCAGCTAGAGACACAGCTTGGAAGAGTCACCGGAGACGCAGGTCTCCGGCTCCGTTGAAGCCAGGCGACTTCCCACTGACCCGTTCCCTCGACGCGGTCACCGGAGACGCAGGTCTCCGGCTCCGTTGAAGCGCGGGTGCAGTCCTTCGCGACGGTCTTCTGGATCAGGTCACCGGAGACGCAGGTCTCCGGCTCCGTTGAAGCCAGGTCAGCATCGTCGAGCTTGCGGCCGCAGTCGAAGACGGTCACCGGAGACGCAGGTCTCCGGCTCCGTTGAAGCACGTACAGCGTTGTGGCTGCGCCTCCGTCCTGCCGCAGTCACCGGAGACGCAGGTCTCCGGCTCCGTTGAAGCAGCGGCCGGGTGGGCTGCACCAGCGTGAGCGTCGCCGTCACCGGAGACGCAGGTCTCCGGCTCCGTTGAAGCTTCACGCATCTTCTTCGCAACGCGTCGCACAGATTGGTCACCGGAGACGCAGGTCTCCGGCTCCGTTGAAGCTATCTTTCCCAGGGCGCAAGATCCGCCGTTTCGAGCAGGTCACCGGAGACGCAGGTCTCCGGCTCCGTTGAAGCCTCAATTGATGTTTGTTTCCATGTCTTCGAGTGCTTGCAGGTCACCGGAGACGCAGGTCTCCGGCTCCGTTGAAGCAGAACCCCACCCGATATGGTCCTCCACAACGAAAATGTCACCGGAGACGCAGGTCTCCGGCTCCGTTGAAGCCGGGCGCCTTCCCACCGGTATGCGTACAGCTCGGTGTCACCGGAGACGCAGGTCTCCGGCTCCGTTGAAGCGGCCTCCACCAGTAGTTCTTCGCGGTATTCCTCGTCGGGTCACCGGAGACGCAGGTCTCCGGCTCCGTTGAAGCCTGGAGCTGTAGAAGTTGCCCTTCGAGCTGGATGACTGTCACCGGAGACGCAGGTCTCCGGCTCCGTTGAAGCGAGACACTGCGAAAGTCACCGCAGGCAAGCAGGAAAAAGTCACCGGAGACGCAGGTCTCCGGCTCCGTTGAAGCTTGCGCGCGAAGGCGACGGTCGCGCCCGCACATGGCGTCACCGGAGACGCAGGTCTCCGGCTCCGTTGAAGCAGCCATTGATCGTCACCCTCACGCGGTGAGTTTCGCGTCACCGGAGACGCAGGTCTCCGGCTCCGTTGAAGCAAGGTCGCCGGCGCCGAAGGCAAGGCCAAGCTCAAGTCACCGGAGACGCAGGTCTCCGGCTCCGTTGAAGCGCAAGCAGAGAAAGCACTAATCCTCACCTCCGCCAGCGTGTCACCGGAGACGCAGGTCTCCGGCTCCGTTGAAGCACCGGCCAGACCAACGGCCTTGAAGAACAAGTTAAGTCACCGGAGACGCAGGTCTCCGGCTCCGTTGAAGCCGTTCACGCCAAGCCTCCGGTGATTCCGACGGCTTCGTCACCGGAGACGCAGGTCTCCGGCTCCGTTGAAGCGACCTGCTGACCGCGACGGACGCACGCGCGATCGGCTTGTCACCGGAGACGCAGGTCTCCGGCTCCGTTGAAGCAATCGTGGATATGTGGGAGTCGATGCGCGAGGAATGTCA
>DAHUYQ010000021.1 GCA_027315115.1 Solirubrobacterales bacterium
TGCTCAGCAAGCTCCTTCTGATCGATCGAATCTACGCTCATGGGCTCGATCATCCCGTCCTGATCGGTCGGATCGGCTAGCTCCGTCATGGTCATCCCCTTCGGTCAGACCAAGCACTTCCACCGTTCGTCGGACACTCCCCGCGCGTGAGCTTGGAGGTCGGCGTCGCCTCAGCGAGGCGTTGGAGGTGGTGATGAGTTGAGCGGCGCGGGCGCCGATGAGGTCAACCTTGCTTTGCAGCGCCTTGCCCGTGAGCGTCACGGGCGCGACACGCAGGCGCTGCAGGTGCTCTACGCGATCGAGGGTTTTCTGAGACGGCTCTCGCGAAGCGATCATCGCGAGCGTCTCGTGCTCAAGGGAACGATGTTGCTCGCGGCCTTGGACGCCAGGCGCACGACCAAGGACGCCGATCTCTCCGCGCACGGCATTCCCAACGATCTGGAGTCGGTCGCAGGTGTCGTTGCCTCGATCGCCGCGATCGCGCTGTCGGCGCCGGACGGGGTGATGTTTGAGCCGGCGTCGATCAGGACCGAGCCGATGCGTGAGGGTGCAAGCTATCGCGGGGTGCGCGCGAAGCTGCCTGCGGCAATCGGAGCCGCTCGTGTGGTGGTCGCGCTCGACTTCTCCTTCGGGGATCCTGGCGCTGTGAGGGAGATCCGTTATCCGGAGTTGCTCGGTGGCGCGGGCATCGCGCTGCGCGCCTACCCGATCGAGCGGGTGCTGGCAGAGAAGATCGCGACGATGATCGAGCGCGGCGAGCTGAACACCCGCGACCGCGACTTCGCCGACGTGTGGGTGCTCAGCCGCATTCATAGGATCGCGGCCGCCGGGCTACGCGCGACGCTGATCGCCGTCGCCGATCACCGCGGCCATCCCGTCACCTCGCTCTCTGAGGCATTGGCAGAGATGCCCGATCGCCAGCAGAGCTATGACGCGCTGCGCCGCCGCGCATCCTTCGCTATCGAGCCGCCGGCGCGATGGAGCGATCTGATCGCTGAGGTCATCGCCTTCGCCGACCCGCTCATCGGCGACGCCGTCGGCGTGCTCTCCGAGTGGGACCCGGCAAGATGCGAATGGAGCTGACGCCTCCGCTCTTTTCTCCTGCTGTAACCGCTCAGTCCTCCTCGATCGGGGAACATTTGGCCTCGTGGGAGCGGACATCGACCCAGCAGCGCCGGCCCTGCGCGGGAATCGTGAAGATGTAGAACGGCTCCCTGACCCCCGGCACGTCACCTGGAGCGCGCGGAGCCTGCGAACAGGGGCGATGCCTTCGGGCTCGCCCCTCTTATTGCGGCTTGAAACTCGCGGAGCTGGGGAGCCTTTGGGGAGCCTTCGCAAAATCGGGCGGTCGTGCGCCTGGTCGCGGAGACAGTGAAACCGCCGATTTGCAGCACTTCTGATCAGAGGCGACGACCGGAATCGAACCGGTGTAGACGGCTTTGCAGGCCGCTGCGTAGCCACTCCGCCACGTCGCCCAGATGGGCACTCAAGCCTAGCGGTCGGCGCGGGCAGCCGCCCGGAGGCGGCGCGCGAGACGGGCTTATGTCGGGCTTCGACGGCGCCTATGAGCCGTTTGGGCGCTGGTTAGCGAATCTTTCGGAAGTCGTTAGCGGTGCCGCAGCGAGGGCTTGCATGATCGTCGTCTCCCCAACGAAACGGCGAGGTGATCGCATGAAAGCTCCAGTTGCATCGGTACTGCTCGCGGCGCTGCTCGGCTCGGGCGTGGCGGCAGGCGCAACCGTCCTTGCCGTCGGTGGCGGCAACGGCGCCAGCTCGTCCACGCAACGCCCGGTGGCCGTGGCGAGCCCGTCCGCGGGCGCGACCGGAACCGCCCGGGATGTCTCCACGTCCTCCTCCAGCACCCTGACGGCGACCCAGATCTACCAGAGGGCCTCCTCGGGCGTGGTGCAGATCAGGGCGGTGACCGCCAGCGGCGAAGACCTCGGCACGGGCATCGTGCTCAACGACGAAGGTCTGATCCTGACCAACAACCATGTCGTGGCCGGCGAGCGCCAGCTCGTCGTGAGCCCCGGCAAGGACACCAGCGTCAAGCGCACCGCGACGCTGGTCGGGCAGGAAGCCAACGAGGATCTTGCTCTGATCAAGGTCGATCCCGCCGGGCTGCGGCTCAAACCGCTGAAGCTCGTGAGCTCCAGCTCCACGCAGATCGGCGACACCGTCTACGCGCTCGGCAATCCCTACGGTCTCGACGAGACGCTGACCAGGGGCATCGTCTCCGCGCTCGGCCGGGACATCCAGGCTCCCGACGGCGCCAAGATCACCGGCGCGATCCAGACCGACGCGGCTCTGAACCCCGGCAACTCCGGCGGCCCGCTGCTCAACCAGGAAGGCGACGTGATCGGGGTCAACTCGCAGATAGCGAGCGACCAGGCGAGCGTGAACGGCTCCCAGCCCGGCAGCACCGGCGTGGGGTTCGCGATCTCATCCAACACCGCGATGGAAGCGATCAAGACGATCGAGTCCGGCAAAGGGGTGAGCGGCGAAGGCGCTCAGAGCCGCGTGCAGCAGGGCGCCGGCGGCGTCGAAGGGTACGGCGGCTCGCCTTACGCCGAACGTGAAGCCGCCGAACGCGCGCAACGCGAAGCGCTCGCGCGCCAGGCCGCCGAACGCGAAGCGCTGGAACGCGGCGCGGGCGGCGTCGAAGCCGAAGGCTATGGCTACCGCGGCGCCGAAGAAGGCGCGGGTGGCTCGGTTGGATCCGGTGGGCCGGTAGTGATCGTCCCCTGACCGGGACCAGATCCAGGCCGGGCGGGCGGGCGGCGATCCGCCCGCCCGGATCTGGAACGTGACCGCCCTAGCGGCGGTGCGCCCGCTCCGCGGCGGTGTCGCTCCGCGGCGGTGTGCCCGCCTCAGCGGCGGCTACGCGACGCGCGCCAGCGGCGCCTGCCGGCTGGTCGGACGGTCCGGCGGCACGCACACCATTCCCTCCGAGAAGCCCGCCGCGCCGATCCCGAAGGCGGCGTTGAAGCGGTCGAGGTTGACGAGCGCCAGCAGCGCGGTGAGCTCGACGAGCTGCTCGTCGCTGAAGTGCCGGCGGACGCCGTCGAAGATCTCGTCTGTGACCTCGACGGGGGTGCGCATCACCGCGACCGTGAAGTCGAGCGCGGCCTTCTCGGGCTCGGTGAACAGGTCGCTGGAGCGGTAGCGCGGGAGCGCCAGCAGCTCCTGGTCGGAGAAGCCGGAGTTGCGGCAGATCTGAGAGCCGAGATCGACGCAGTACTCGCAGCCGATCATCTGGGCGCCCTTCAGCTCGCAGAGGCTCCTGATCCGCTCATCGACGCTTCGTCCCTTGCGGAGCGTCTGGTTGAACCTGCCCATCGCCATCATCATCTTCGGTTGGTGGGCCCAGATCTCCATCGGCTCGAGCCCGCTGCCTGCCTGCGGCTCGCGCCCCGTCAGCTTCTTCATCATTTTCGGCCCAAATGCGTAGACGAGCTTCACCAGCGGGCCGGCCTGCTTGCGCGAGACTCCCTGGATGCGTGCCATCGGGCACCTCCTGTCACATCGGTTGGCTTGTCGGGGTCTACATGCCATGACACGAGACGCTGGGGCGGTGTGACATGGATCGGCGCGAGCTGACCAACAGGTTCGAGCAGGAGCGGGGACGGCTGCGGGCCCTCGCCTACCGCATGCTCGGCTCCCTGAGCGAGGCGGACGACGCCGTTCAGGAGGCTTGGCTGCGGCTTCAGGGCGCCGACGTCGAGCAGATCGAGAATCTCGACGGCTGGCTTACCACGGTGGTCACGCGGCTGTGCCTGAACGTCCTGCGGCAGCGGCGCACACGCGCCGAGCAGCCGCTGGAAGCGCTGGTCCCGGAGCCGGTCGTCTCCACCGACGCCGCGTCTGACCCCGAGCACGAGGCCCTGATCGCCGACGCCGTCGGAATCGCGCTGCAGGTCGTGCTCGACTCCCTCTCGCCGGCCGAACGCGTCGCATTCGTGCTGCACGACATGTTCGCCGTGCCGTTCGACGAGATCGCCGCCCTGCTCGAGCGCTCGCCGGAGGCGGCCCGCCAGCTCGCCAGCCGCGCTCGCCGCCGGGTACGCGGCGCGGCACCGCCGCCCGACCCCGATCTGGCGCGGCAGCGCGCTGTCGTCGATGCCTACTTCGCGGCGGCCCGCGAGGGCGATCTCGACGCGCTGGTCGCCGTGCTCGACCCCGACGTCGTCGCCCGCTCCCACACTCAGGCCGGCGTGCACGAGCTGCGCGGCGCCGAGAAGGTGGCGCGCGCGGCGATGGCCGCCCGCAGGTTCGCGCCGTTCGTGCGTCCTGCGCTGATCAACGGCACCGCCGGCGCGGTCGCCTTCGACGGAGACATCCCGTTTGCGATCCTCGCTTTCACGGTCATCGGAGACAGGGCGGTCTCGATCGACATCTTCAACGATCGGGAGCTGGTTCCGCGGCTGCTCCGCGCGGGGTAGGGCGCGATGGGTCCGATTGGAGGTTGTATAATAACCTCCAATCAAGGAGGCTTTCGTGGCGAAGGTTCTCAGGCGTCGATGGCACAGCGACATTCGCGGTCTTGGGCTGCCACGCAGGGATACGCGCTCGTGTGCATACGACGCCTATGTCCCCGACGAGTTGACTGGCCGATCCTTTGCATTCGACGGGGATGTGGCCGCCGACGTTGCGGACGCCGAAGCTGCCATCTCGCGGATGGACGCCGAGGCGCCATCGCTCGTTGACACCGAGGCGCTTGCCCGCATCCTCCTGCGCGCAGAGGCGGTCGCCTCCTCGCGGATCGAGGGCCTCGAGGTCGGAGCCAGACGGCTGCTGCGCGCCGAGGCGGCGCGTTCGATGGGCCAGCCGTCGTCCGATGTCACCGCCACCGAGGTGCTCGGCAACATCGACGCGATGGTCTACGGCGTCAAGCGGGTGGCGACCGGCGATGAGATCACCCTGGAGCTGCTGCTCGAGATCCATCGCCGTCTGCTCGCAGACACGCGCGTGCACCAATACGCCGGTCGGCTGCGCGAGGTCCAGAACTGGATCGGCGGGAGCGACTACAACCCCTGCTCTGCCGCCTACGTTCCGCCTCCGCCCGAGCACGTGCCGGACCTGCTCGCCGACCTCTGCGTCTTCTGCAACGGCTCGGACCTGCCCGCCGTCGCCCAGGCGGCGATCGCGCACGCGCAGTTCGAGACGATCCATCCGTTCGTCGACGGCAATGGCCGCACGGGCCGGGCACTGATCCATCTCGTGCTCCGCAGGCGAGGGCTCGCGCAGCGCGTCATGCCTCCGGTCTCGCTCGTGCTCGCCACCTGGGCGCGCACCTACATCGACGGGCTCACGCAGTACCGGCACATTGGCTCGCCGACCTCGCCGACGGCGATGGCCGGGGTCAACACGTGGACCGCGCGCTTCGCTGCCGCCTGCACGCGCTGCGTCGCCGATGCCAGCATCTTTCAAGCCCGCGCGACCGATCTGGAGGCGCAGTGGCGCGAACGACTCGGCAAAGTCCGCGCAAACTCGGCGACCGACATCATCCTGCGCATCCTGCCCGGCGCGCCGGTCCTGACGATACACAGCGCCGAAACCCTCCTGAGCCGCACGTTCAAGCCAACGCGCGACGCGCTCCGCCGGCTTGTCGAGGCCGGCATCCTGCGAGAGATCACCCTCACCAAGCGCAATCTCGCATACGAGGCCCCAGAGATCATCGACGCCTTCACCGCCTTGGAGCGTCAGATCGCCAGCCCAGAAGGCGACACCCTCACGTCGCCGGCCGTGCGTCCGGTGCCCTATCGGCCACGCTGAGCCGGTCGCCATCGCGGACGCCTGAGCTTCCCTCCGCAGGTAGAGGGCAGATCGGCACAACCTTGCATAGCGCCAATGCGTAATCAAGGTTGTGCGATAACCTTCTATAAGGAGAGTCTATGTCAAAGGTTGTTCGACGCCGCTGGGCGAGCGGCTTCGACGGGCAGACCAAAGCTGACCGTCGATCCTGTGAATATGAAGCCTACGTCCCCGACCCCTTGGCCGGCCGACGTTTCGCGCTGGACGGCGACGTGGCGGCCGATGTCGCAGACGCCGAGGCCGCCATCGCCCGACTCAACGTCGAGGCGGCCGCTCTGATCGATACGGAGGCGCTCGCCCGTGTCCTGCTTCGCGCCGAGGCCGTCGCCTCCTCCCGTATCGAGGGTCTCGACATCGGAGCGCGGCGGCTCCTGCGTGCCGAGGCGGGGCGCTCGCTCGACGATGCCCCACCCGACGTCACCGCCCAAGAGGTGCTTGGCAACATCGACGCAATGGTCTACGGCATCGAGCAGATCGGAAGCGAGGACGAGATCACCGTGGACCTCCTGCTCGAAATCCATCGGCGGCTGCTCGCCGGCACCAGGCTCGATCCCTATGCCGGACGCTTCCGGGACGTCCAGAACTGGATCGGGGGCAGCTCCTACAACCCATGCTCGGCTGCCTACGTCCCGCCTCCCCCGGAGATCGTCGCAGACCTCATCACGGACCTCTGCTCCTTCTGCAACGCCGACGAGCTGCCAACCGTCGCTCAGGCCGCGATAGCCCATGCGCAGTTCGAGACGATTCACCCGTTCGTGGACGGGAACGGTCGAACCGGGCGGGCGCTGATCCATCTGGTGCTGCGCCGCCGCGGGCTCGCCCTGCCCGTCCTGCCTCCCGTTTCGCTGATCCTCGCCACCTGGGCCAAGGACTATGTGACGGCGCTCGGCGGGACTCGGTACAGGGGTCCTGCAACATCCAAGGCCGCACACGTAGGCACGAATCGCTGGATTGCTCAGTTCGCGACCGCCTGCACTCGCGCTGTCGCGGACGCCGCCGACTTCGAGCGCCGCGCCCAGGACATCCAAGATTCCTGGCGCTCCCGGATGCCCGCGCTGAGGAAGGGCTCCGCCGCGGAGCTGCTGCTGTACGTCCTGCCCGGCACGCCGGTCATCACAGTGCAAAGCGCCGCTGCCCTCGTCGGACGCACCTATCCCGCCGCCAATAACGCCGTCGCACAGCTCGTGGAGGCCGGGGTGCTCAAACAGATCACGATCGGTAGGCGCAACCGCGCCTACGAGGCGCCCGAGATCATCGCCGCCTTCGGCGACCTGGAGCGCCAGCTCGCAAGTCCACACGGCGACACTCGCACGTCTCCGCCCGCGCGCCGTGTTCCCCACCGGCCACGCTGAGCCGGTCACAAGGACGCCCGGCCCGGAGCGCGCCACTCGCCGAGGACGCGCCACCCGAATCCCGTGCAGACGGCGCCAACGGGCGATGACTCGCAGGGCGACGACGTGCGCGCGCATGCTGCGCGAGCACGGCGCGGTCGGCCGCGCGGCGGACACCGCGTGGCCCCTGATTGCTCGATAGTATGGCGGAGCGATGCTATGCCAGTTCCAGCTCAACCGCCCAGCGACTATCGTCGCGTGCTCGCCATGCGCCATAGAAGCGCCATGTCGGCGTGCGGGCAGGACGGGCGCAAGCCGGAAGTCGCATAGTAGAGCCATAAAGGGCGATTAGCTCAGTTGGGAGAGCGCCGCCTCGACAAGGCGGAGGTCACTGGTTCGAGCCCAGTATCGCCCATCATCGAGAGCCCGCATTGCGATGCGGGTTTTCGTATGTGAGGGGCCAGGCGCCGAAGACGTCCAGACGGCCGTTTTCCCACATTCTTCCCACAAGACTCCGTCCGCTGGGGAACCCGAGCCTGCCTC
>DAHUYQ010000025.1 GCA_027315115.1 Solirubrobacterales bacterium
CCGCCGGGGCGCCCCGGCGGGCGCGCGTGGCGGCGTCGGAGCGCGGCGGGCGCGCGGCCCGGCGGCCGGCGGGTCGTCACTAGGATGGCCCGCAATGAGCTCGACCATCGACGTCACCTGCTTCACCGACCCGGGCTGCCCCTGGGCCTATTCCGAGAGCCCCGCGCTGGCGGTGCTTCGCTGGCGCTACGGCCGCCAGCTTCGCTGGCGGCTGGTGATGATCGGGCTGATGGAGGACCCGGCCGGGTATGCCGCGCGCGGATACACGCCGGTGCGCTCCGCGCAGGGCCACCTGCTCTTCCGCGACCGCTATGGAATGCCCTTCGCGGCCACGCCGCGCGCACGGACGCTCGCGACCGCGCGTGCCTGCAGGGCGATCATCGCCGCACGGCGGATCGCGCCCGACCGGGAGCTTGCGGCCCTGCGCGCGCTCCAGTTCGCCTGGTTCAACTCGACGCTGCTGCTTGACGAGGATGGAGACATCGCGAAGGCGCTGGCGGACGTCGAGGGCCTGGACGTGGACGCCGTGGTCGCCGGCATCGAGGCCCCCGAGGTGATCGCCGCCTACGAGGCAGACAAGCAGGAGACCCGCACCGCGGAGGGAGGGGCCACCCACTTCCAGGGCAAGGCGCGACAGACCGACGGTCCCGTGCGCTTCTCCGCGCCCTCGCTGATCTTCCATTCGGGAGAGCGGCGGATCGAGGCGGGCGGCTTCCAGCCGGTGGAGGCATACGACCTGGCGATCGCCAACCTCGACACATCACTGGATCGTCGCCAGGCGCCCGAGTCGCCGCTGCCGGCGCTGCAGAGCTTTCCCGACGGGCTGAGCACCCAGGAGGTCGCGGCGATCATGGCGCCGGGCAACACCCCGCCGGACAGGGTCGCCGCCGAGGCGGCGCTGATCGAGCTGGTGGGAGATGGCAGCGTGCGCCGCGTGCCGCTCGGCAACGACGCGCTGTGGGTAGCCGCCTGAGCGCAGCGCGCAAGATAGCCTGCGCATCCATGTCCGTGAAGGCGACGCTCCCAGACGGCAAAGAGCTGCAGCTACCAGACGGCGCCACCGGCGCCGATGCCGCCGCCGCGATCGGCCCGGGCCTGGCCAAAGCCGCCCTGGCCGTGCGAGTCAGCCACCCGGAGGTCGGCGAGCAGCCGCAGACCCGCGACCTGGCGCTGCCGCTGCCCGACGGGGCACGGATCGAGATCCTCACCGCCAAGAGCGGCGCGCCGGCGCTGGAGCTGATCCGCCACGACGCCGCGCACGTGCTGGCCACCGCGGTCATGGAGCTCTACCCGGGCGTGAAGATCTCGATCGGCCCGGCGATCGACGATGGCTTCTACTACGACTTCGACTTCCCCGACGGCGTCAGCATCTCTGAGGACGCCTTCCCGGAGATCGAAGAGCGGATGCGCGCGCACATCAAGGCGGCCGAGCCGTTTCTGCGCAGCGAGGTGCCGGTCACGCAGGCGCGCGAGCGGTTCCTCGCCGAGGCCCAGGACTACAAGGTCGAGCTGATCGACGACCTGGTCAGCGCGGCCGCGCAGGGGCCGGCGCCGCTGCGGACCGTCTCGCTCTACGAGAACGGCCCGTTCACCGACCTCTGCCGCGGCCCGCACGCGCCGAGCACCGCCAGCGTCGGCGCCTTCAAGCTGCAGTCGCTCGCCGGCGCCTACTGGCGCGGGGACTCCTCGCGGCAGATGCTCACGCGCATCTACGGCACCGCGTTCTTCAACAAGGCGCAGCTCGCCGAGCATCTGGAGCGTCTGGAGCAGGCGCGTGCCCGCGACCACCGGCGCCTGGGGCGCGAGCTCGGGCTCTTCTCCTTCTCGGAGCTATCGCCAGGCAGCCCTTTCTGGAAGCCGGCCGGGATGGTGATCTGGAACGAGCTGACCGACCTGTGGCGCACCGAGAACCGCCGGCGCGGCTACCGCGAGGTCAAGACGCCGATCATCTACGACGTCGAGCTCTGGAAGCAGTCCGGGCACTGGGAGAAGTACAAGGAGAACATGTACTTCACCGAGGTGGAGGATCGGCCCATGGGGATGAAGCCCATGAACTGCCCCGCCCACATCCAGATCTACAAGGACGAGCGGCGCTCCTACCGCGACCTGCCGATCCGCTACTCCGAGGCCGGGCTGGTTCACCGTCACGAGCCCAGCGGCGTGCTGCACGGCCTGCTGCGCGTGCGCCACATAACTCAGGACGACGCGCACATCTTCTGCACCGAGGACCAGGTCGAGCGGGAGGTCGTGGAGTGCCTGAAGTTCGGCTTCGCGATCTACGAGATCTTCGGATTCGAGCCGCGCCTGGAGCTCTCCACCCGTCCCGAGAAGCGAATCGGAGACGATGCGATGTGGGACCGCGCCGAGAAGGCGCTGGCCGACGCGCTGGCCTCCCAGGGACTGGAGTACGAGCTCAACCCGGGTGACGGCGCCTTCTACGGGCCCAAGATCGACCTGCACATGACCGACTCGATCGGCCGCTCCTGGCAGTTGGGAACGGTTCAGCTCGACTACATGATGCCGGAGCGCTTCGACCTGACCTACACCGGCGCCGACAACGCCGAGCACCGGCCGGTGATGATCCACCGCGCGCTGCTGGGCTCCTTCGAGCGCTTCATCGGCATCCTGATCGAGCACTACGCCGGCCTGCTTCCACTGTGGCTGGCGCCCGTGCAGGCAAGCGTGCTCAGCATCTCGCAGCCCGCCGCGCCCTATGCGCTCGAGGTGGCGGACACGCTGCGCGAGGCGGGACTGCGCGTGCACGTCGACGATCGGGGCGAGTCGCTCGGCCGCAAGGTCAGAGACGCCGAGCTCTCGAAGGTTCCCTACATGCTGGTCGTCGGCGAGCGTGAGGCCACCGAGCGCACCGTCTCGGTGCGGGAGCGGCAGCGCGGCGATGAGAGCTCGCCCGCCACCGTTTCCCTGGAGGAGATCCGCGCCCGACTGCGCGACGAGGTCGCGAGCCGCTCATGATCGCGGCGATATTCCGCTTGCGCGCGCATGGCGGCCCGCTATACTGCGCCGCCTTGACGACCCGCATCCGATCAATGCGCCGCTCCTAGCTTCAGCTTGACGCGCGACTCCAACAGCTTGGGGACTGTCTAAGTGCCGGTCCCACGCAGATTCGACCGGCGCCCGCCCGAGCGGGATCTGACCAGGATCAACGAGCGCATCCGTGTGCCCGAGGTCCGGCTGATCGACGACCAGGGCCAGCAGGTCGGGGTGATGAAGACCCCTGACGCGCTGCGCTTCGCCCAGGAGCGCGACCTCGATCTCGTCGAGGTCGCCCCTGACGCCAGGCCACCCGTCTGCCGGGTGCTCGACTACTCCAAGTACAAGTACGAGCAGGCCCAGAAGCAGAAGCAGGCGCGCAAGCACCAGCAGCAGATCACGGTGCGCGAGATCAAGTTCCGCCCCAAGATCGCCCAGCACGACTACGACACCAAGAAGGGTCACGTCGAACGCTTCCTGCGCCACAAGGACAAGGTGAAGGTCACGATCATGTTCCGAGGGCGCGAGGTGACCCACCCCGAGCGTGGCGTGGCGATCCTCGACCGCCTGGCCGAGGAGCTCGCCGAGCTCGGTGTCGTGGAGCAGCGGCCCTTGCAGGAGGGCCGCAACATGACGATGCTGCTAGCACCCTCCAAGACGGTGCTGGCGGGCAGGGCCGACCACGCCGGGCACGATGGCGAGGAGGGCGAGGAGGGCGAGGGTACGGCCGCCGCTGGCGAGGTGACGGCCGCCGCAGGGGAGGCCACGGCCGCCGCAGGGGAGGCCACGGGCGCCGCGACGGGCGAGGCGACGGACGTTGCGGGCGAGGCCGTCGGCACCGCGGGCGAGGCCGCTCCAGAGCCGGTTTCCAGCGATGGAGCAGGGGCCACAGAGCACCAGGCTGCCGCCGGTGGCGGCGCCGTGTCATAATTCTCGGCTCGATGCCGAAGATGAAGACACACTCAGGCGCCAAGAAGCGCTTCAAGCTGACCGGCTCCGGCAAGGTCCGGGGCAGGCACGCCTACTCCAGCCACATCCTGGAGAAGAAGTCCCCGAAGCGCAAGCGCGCGATCGGCAAACCCGCGATCCTCTCCGATCACGACGAGCCGCGCGTCAAGAAGCTGCTGAGGACCAAATGACTCGCGTCAAGCGTTCACTGCACGCGCGCAAGAAGCGGCGCGCCACACTCGAGCTGACCAAGGGCTTCCGCGGCGAGGCCAACTCCGGCTACAGACGCGCCAAGGAGGCGCTGATGAAGGCCGACTCCTACGCCTACCGCGACAGGCGCAACCGCAAGCGCGACTTCCGCAAGCTCTGGATCACGCGCATCAACGCTGCCGCGCGCATCAACGGCATGAGCTACTCGCAGTTCATGCACGGCCTCTCCAAGGCCGGCGTGGAGCTCGACCGCAAGGTTCTGGCCGACATCGCCGTGCGCGATGCCGACGCCTTCCGACGTTTCGCGGAGATCGCCCGCGAGGCGTCGGCTGCCTGATCCCAAACTCAGACAACAGCCGAAGGCTAACCGGGCGCCGCTCCGCAAGGACGGCGCCCTTTTTCGTATGACGACCACGATCACAAGCCCACACAACCCCAAGCTCCAGACGCTGCGGCGCCTGCAGCGCCGGCGCGAGCGCGATGCCACATGCCGCTTCCTGGTCGAGGGCGAGGATCTGATCGCGGCCGCCAGCGCCGCCGGCATCGCGCCGGTGGAGGGCTACCGCACGGCGGAGTGCGAGATCGAGCAGGCATGCGGTGTGTCCTTCACAGAGGTGGCGGGACAGGCGCTTGCCGCCGTCAGCACGCTGGGGTCGGGGGCCAGGGTGGCCGCCGTCTACCAGCAGCGCTACGCGCAGGCCCCCGCGGGCCCGCTCTGCCTCTACCTGCACGGCCTCTCCGACCCTGGGAACGTGGGCGCCTGCCTGCGCTCAGCGCACGCCTTCGGTGCCGCCTGCGTGGCGCTCGGGCCCGGCTGTGCCGACCCACACTCGCCCAAGGCGGTGCGGGCGAGCATGGGCGCGATCTTCGGCGTGCCGATGGCGCGGGCATCTTCGATCGTCGATCTGCCGGGGCGCACGGTCGCGCTGGCCGCCCATCGTGGCGCGCCGCTGGCGCAGGTGGCCGCAGAGCTGGCCGCCGGCGAGCGGGCCGCATCGCTCACCCTGCTCGTGGGAGCCGAGCGGGAGGGCCTGCCCGAGGAGCTGATCGAGGCCTGCGATCTGCTCGCGCACATCCCGATCGCCTCCGAGTCGCTGAACGCGGCGATGGCGGCGACCGTGGCTCTGTACGAGATCGACCGACATTTCACTAGGGTGCGCACGTCGTGATCGAGCGGATCAAAGAGCTGCAGAACGAGGCGGAGGCCGCGATCGAGGCCGCGGGTGGCAGCGAGGCGCTGGAGGAGCTGCGCGTGCGCTACCTCGGCCGCAAGGCGGAGCTGCCGATGATGCTTCGCGGGGTGGCATCGCTGCCGCCGGAGCAGCGTTCGCGGGTGGGGCGAGAGGCGAACATCGCGCGGCAGGCGCTGGAGGCGTTGATCGAGGGGCGTTCCGCGCAGATGCACGCCGCCGAGCTGGACCAGCAGCTCGCGCGCGACACGGTCGACGTCACGCTTCCCGGCACGCCGGCTCAGCCCGTCGGGCGCCTGCACGTCCTGACCGCGATGCAGCGTGAGCTGGAGGACATCTTCCTGGGCCTCGGGTTCACCGTGCTGGAGGGCCCGGAGGTGGAGACCGTCCACTACAACTTCGACGCGCTGAACCACAATCCGACACATCCCGCGCGGGCCAAGACCGACACGTTCTACGTCTCCGACCAGGTCGTGCTGCGAACGCACACCTCGCCGATGCAGGTGCGGGCGATGGAAGCGCACCCGCCGCCGCTCTACGTCGTGATCCCGGGTCGCGTCTACCGTCCCGACAGCGACGCCACGCACACGCCGCAGTTCCACCAGATCGAGGGCCTGGCGGTTGACGAGGACATCACCCTGGCCGACCTGAAGGGCACGCTGCTGGCCTTCGCCAAGATCGTGTTCGGCGACGAGCGCGAGGTGCGCCTGCGCCCCCACTTCTTCCCGTTCACCGAGCCCTCGGTGGAGGTCGACGTCTCCTGCTTCAACTGCTCGGGCAAAGGCTTCATGCGCGACGGCTCCCGTTGCGGGCTCTGCAAGGGGGAGGGCTGGCTGGAGGTGCTGGGCGCCGGCGAGGTGGACCCCAACGTCTACGCCTACGTCCCCACCACCGAGAGCAACGCGCCCGGCTACGACCCTGAGCGAGTGCAGGGATTCGCATGGGGGATGGGCGTTGAGCGGATCGCGATGCTCAAGCACGGCATCCCCGACCTGCGGCTCTACTACGAGAACGACGTTCGCTTCCTGGAGCAGTTCGGATGAGAGTCCCGCTGGAGTGGCTGCTGACCTACTGCGATCCTGGGCTGGACGTCGCCGCGATCGAGGAGCGCCTGACGATGACCGGCACCAAGGTCGAGGCGATCCACCGCCACGGCGTGATGAGCGCCGACGGGTTCGTCGTGGGCGCGGTGCTGAGCGTCGAGCAGCACCCCAACGCCGACCGGCTGCGGGTCTGCCAGGTCGATGTAGGACCCGCCCAACCCGCCCCCGGCCGCCCGGCTTCCCCCGACGGGCCGGCCACTATCGTCTGCGGCGCCCCGAACGTCGCCGCGGGCCAGCGCGTCGCGGTGGCGCTGCCGGGCGCGGTGATGCCCGACGGCACCAAGCTGAAGGCGGCGAAGCTGCGCGGCATCCCCTCCGCCGGGATGATCCTCGCCGAGGACGAGATCCAGATCGGCCCCGGCCACGAAGGGATCATGGTCCTGGACGCGCTGGCGGCCACGGGCGCGCTCGGCCCCGATCCGCGGATCGAGCCGGGGACGCCGCTGGGCGAGGTGCTGCCGATCGCCACCGAGGTGATCGAGCTGGAGATCACGCCCAACCGCCCCGACTGCCTCGGCGTCTACGGCGTGGCGCGCGAGCTGCACGCGGCCACCGGCGCCCCGCTCGCCGCCGAGCCCTGGAGCGAGGACCCCGGCACGCTCGGGCCGCTGCTCGGCGCCGAGGTGGATGTGCTCTGCCCCGAGCTCTGCCCCCGCGTCACCGCGCGGATCTTCGAGAACGTGAGGATCGCGCCATCGCCACCGTGGCTGAAGGCGAGGCTGACGGCGGCTGGCCAGCGCCCGATCAACAACGTCGTCGACATCACCAACTACGTGATGCTGCTGACCGGGCAGCCGCTGCACGCCTTCGACCTGGACCGGGTCGCCGGAGGCAGGCTGACGGTCAGGCGCGCGCACGATGGCGAGCAGGTGGTCACGCTCGACGGGCAGCAGCGCACGCTGGACTCCGAGATGGTGTTGATCGAGGACGAGGATGGGCCGACTTCGATCGCCGGCCTGATGGGCGGCAGCCGCTCGGAGGTGCACGAGGGCACCACCCGCGTGCTGATGGAGGTCGCCAACTGGCACGGGCCGAGCATCCACCACGCCTCCTGGGGCCTCGGCCTGCGCAGCGAGGCCTCATCGCGCTTCGAAAAGGGGCTAGCGCCCGAGCAGTGCATGCACGCCCAGGTCGTGGCGGCGCGGCTGATGCTCGAGCTGTGCGGCGCGACGCTCGCGCCGGGCACGGTCGACGTCGGCGGTCCCTTCCCGGAGCCGGCGAAGATCACGCTGCGCTCGGCGAAGGTGCGGTCGGTGCTCGGCGTCTCGGTCTCGCTGCAGCGCGAGCAGGAGATCCTGCGGGCACTGGGCTTCCAGGCCGAGGCGGCGGGCGAGGACCTGCAGGTGAGCGTGCCGCCGCTGCGCAGAAACGACGTGACACGCGAAGCGGACCTGATCGAGGAGGTCGCGCGCATCGACGGCCTGGAGCGGCTGCCGGTCACGCTGCCGGCGCGGCGCGGCGCCTACGGCATGCTCAGCGAGACGCAGCGGCTGCGGCGGCGGGCGGTCGACGCTCTGGTCGGGCGCGGCCTCTACGAGACCGTCGGGTGGACCTTCTGCCCGCCGACGCTCGCCGATCGGCTGCGGCTCTCAGCCGAGCATCCGTGGCGCAGCCACGCCGTCGAGCTGGAGAACCCGCTCTCCGAGGACCAGGCGCTGCTGCGGCCCACGCTGCTGGGATCGCTGCTGGACAGCGCGGCCCGCAACAGCGCGCGCGGGAACGGCGATCTGCGGCTCTTCGAGGTCGGCACCGTGTTCATCCGCGATGGCGCGCCCGGTCACGACGTCGACTCGGTCGGCGTCGACGTCGCGCAGATCGCCGCCGAAACTGGCGTATGTGAGCGGCAGGCGCTCGCCGTGCTGCTCAGCGGGCGGCAGTTGCCGCGCACCTGGGGCGCCGCCGAGCCGCCGAGCGCCGGCTTCTTCGCGGCCAAGGGCGTGCTGGAAGCGCTCTGCGACGCGCTGCGGGTGCAGGTGGACTGCACCGACGCGCGGGGCCGCACGGACCTCGACTTCCTGCACCCCGGGCGGCGGGCGCTGATCTGCGGCGGCGGCGAGACGATCGGCTGGATCGGCGAGCTGCACCCGCTGGTGGCGGAGAGCTACGAGTTGCAGAGCGGGGCCGGCGCGCCGGCGGGCCTGGAGCTCGATCTGAGCAAGCTGCTGAAGCTGGCGCAGAGCGCTGGCGAGAGCCGCGCCTACTCCGACCTGATCTCCTTCCCGGAGCTGCGGCGCGACCTGGCCGTGGTGCTGGGAGAGCAGGTGCAGGCCGCGCAGGTGCTCGCGGCTGTGCGCAAGGCGGGTGGCTCGCTGCTGGCGGACGCGGAGGTCTTCGACGTCTACAGCGGCCCGCAGGTGGGCGCGGGCAACCGCTCGCTCGCGCTCTCCCTGAGCTTCAGGGTCAGCGACCGCACGCTCTCCGATGAGGACGTCGCGCCGGTGCAGCAGCGGATCGTGGCTGCGCTGGAAGAGCTGGGAGGGCATCTGCGTGGCTGAGAGCGCCCAGACGTTTGCCTCCGGCTCCCCGCGCGTGCTCGTCGCCGGCGCGACGGGGTTCGCGGGCGCGCTCGCCGCGCACCTGATCTGGCGCCATCCGCGCATGGAGCTTGCCGCCGTCACCGGTCGCTCAGAGATCGGCAGCGCCCTCCAGGATCTCTATCCGCAGTACCGCGTGCCGTTGGAGATCCAGGAGCTCGAGGAGCCGCTGCTCGACTCGCTTGGCGATCTGCAGGCCGCCGTGGTCGGATATCCGCATGCGGCCGCCGCCCCGACGGTGGGGATGCTGCGCGGGCGCGGCATGCGCGTGGTCGACCTCAGCGCCGACTTCAGGCTCGCCGATCTGGCGGCGTATGAGAGCTGGTACGGAGCCCATCCCCGGCCGGACCTGCTGCCGCAAGCCGTCTACGGGCTGACCGAGATGCACAGAGACCGGATCGCCGGCGCGCAGATCGTCGCCAACCCGGGCTGCTATCCGACCGCCTCGGTGCTGGCGCTGGCGCCGCTGGCGCGCGCCGGACTGATCGCCGACCTCGTGATCGACGCCAAGCAGGGCGTCTCCGGCGCTGGGCGCACCGCGCCCGTGGAGACCGTTCACCTCTCCTACGCGGCGGAGAACATCACCCCCTACAAGGTCGCCAAACACCGGCACACGCCTGAGATCGAGCAGGAGCTCGCCCTGCAGGGAGCCAGCCTGCCGGTGCAGTTCCAGGCGCATCTGGTGCCGCTGGACCAGGGGGAGATGGCCAGTTGCTACGTGACGACGACCAGGCGCGTGGATGACGCCGAGCTTGCCGAGCTCTACGCCGCCGCCTATGACTCCGAGCCGTTCGTGGAGGTCGTGCAGCGGCCGCCGGGGGTGCGAGAGGTGCGCGGGACCAACTTCTGCAGGGTCTTCGCGGCAAGTGACTCACATACCGGCAAGGTGATCGCGTTCGGTGCGCTGGACAACCTCTGGAAGGGCACCTCCTCTCAGGCGATCCAGAACCTCAACGTGATGTTCGGCCTGTCCGAGACCGAGGGGCTGCTGTGAGCCACGACATCGATCTAAGGGGCGACCGTGCCGCCGCCGGCCCGCCCTCGCCGTTCTTTTCCTCCCGCTGGGTGCCGCGGCCGGAGCATGTGCGCGAGCTCTCGCCGCAGGCCGGGCTGCCCCAGGGCTTCAGGGCGGCGGGCGTGGCCTGCGGCATCAAGCCGAGCGGCAACCCCGACGTCGGAGTGCTGGTCTGCGACTCCCGGCAGGCCACGAGCGCCGCGCGCTTCACCGCCAGCGGAACGCCCGCCGCGCCGGTGCTGATCTCCAAGGAGCGCTGCGACCTGCAGCATCTGCGCTGCATCCTGGCCAACTCCGGCTGCGCCAACGCCGCCACCGGCCGGCGCGGCCTCGAAGACGCCGCGAAGACCCAGGGCGCCGCCGCGGCGGCGCTCGGGATCGCACCAGAGCTGATCGCGCTTGGATCCACCGGTGGCATCAGCCAGGACCTGCCCGTCGAGAAGATGCTCAAAGGCATCCTGCAGGCAAGCGGGCGGCTGCGCCGCGAGGGCGACGTGGACTTCCAGCAGGCCATCCAGACCACCGACGCCTTCGAGAAGCGCGCCAACCTCGAGGTGCAGCTTGCGGCTGGCGCTGTGCGTCTGAGCGCCCAGTGCAAGGGAGCGGGGATGATCTCGCCGAACTTCGCGACGATGCTCTGCTACGTGGAGACCGACGCGCTGCTGTCCGCCGAGACCGCCGATCTGCTGCTGTCGGTGTGCGTGCAACGCTCGTTCGACCGCTGCACAGTCGACGGCCAGCTCTCCACCAACGACATGGCGGTGCTGATCTGCTCCGGGGAGAGTGGGGTGCGGGTGGCGCCGGAAACCGAGGACGAGCGGCTCTTCGGCGAAGCGCTCGACGCGCTGCTGCGGCAGCTTGCGATCCTGATGGTCGCCGACGGAGAGGGAGCCGGCCGCATCGCGCGCGTGGTGGTGCGCGGCGGCCACCAGGAGACGATCGAGCGCGCTGCCAGAGCGGTCGCCAACTCGCCGCTGGTCAAGGCGGCGCTGAACGGTGGCGACCCCAACTGGGGCCGGATCGTGCAGGCGGTCGGCGGCGCTCTGGTGGGCACCGCGCCGCTGGCGCTGGACCTGCACATCGAGGGCACCCACGTCTGCAGCGCCGGCACCGCGATCGCCTACGACGAGCAGGCGCTCAGCCAGGCGGTGCAGGGCAAGGAAGTGCAGTATGAAGTGACGCTCCCCGGTGAGGGCGCCGAAACGGAGGTCTTCTTCTCCGATCTTTCACATGACTACGTCACCATCAACGCGGACTACACCACATGAATGAGCAGGCAAGACAGGCCCCGACGCGCGACGTGGCAACGCTGCTGGAGGCGCTGCCTTACATCAGGGAGTTTCACAGAAAGACGGTTGTGATCAAGTACGGTGGCGCGGCGATGGAGGACGAGGCGCTGCGCGAGGAGTTTGCACGAGACGTCGTGCTGCTCAAGTACGTGGGACTGAACCCGATTGTCGTCCACGGCGGCGGACCGGATATCACCTCCTACATGGAGCGCCTGGGTCTGCCCGTCGAGTTCGTCGGCGGGCTGCGCGTCTCGGACCAGAGCACGGTCGAGGTCGCCAAGATGGTCCTGGTTGGAAAGGTTAATAAGGAGATAGTTCTGCGTGTGAACCGTCACGGCCAGCCGGCTATCGGCCTCTGTGGCGACGACGGCTCGCTGTTTCGCGTCTCCAGGCGCAGCGGACCCGAGGGGCAGGACATCGGGTACGTCGGCAGGATCGAGAAGGTGAACGTGGACGTCCTCGGCCACGTCGCGAGCGATTACATCCCCGTGATCGCCTCGGTCGGCGCAGACCGCGAGGGAAACTCGTACAACGTAAACGCCGACGAGGCGGCGGGAGCCGTGGCGCGCGCGCTGCGCGCCTACAAGGTGATCTTCCTGACAGATGTGACCGGCTGGCTGCGCGATCCGAGCGACCCCGAGAGCCTGATCGCGCAGGCCACCGACGATCAGGTGCGCGGCGCGCTGGAGGCGCAGGAGGGCGGCATGCGCCCCAAGCTCGCCGCGTGCGTGGAGGCGATCGACGGCGGCGTCTCCTCGGCTCACATAATCGACGGGCGCATCCCTCATTCACTGTTGCTCGAGCTCTTCACTGACGCCGGCATCGGCACCAAGATCGTCGCCGGCGCATGAGCCTCGAGGAGCTGCAGGCGATCGAGCGGCGAAGCGTGGTCGCCTCCTACGCGCGCTTCCCGGTGCAGTTCGTGCGCGGGCAGGGCGCGCGGCTCTACGACGAGGAGGGCAACGAGTACCTCGACTTCCTCTGCGGAATCGGAGTCACCAACCTGGGTCACTGTCACCCGCGGGTAGTGGCCGCGGTCCGCGAGCAGGTCGGCACGCTGATGCATGTCTCCAACCTCTACTACACCGAGCCTGCGATGCGCTTGGCGCAGCGGCTTTCGCAGAGCAGCCTCGGTGGCAAGGTCTTCTTCTGCAACTCGGGCGCGGAGGCCAATGAGGCGGCGATAAAGCTGGCTCGCAAGGCGCGCGGCGGCGGCGAGATCGTCGTCGTTCACAATGCCTTTCACGGTCGCACCTACGGCGCTCTCTCGGCCACGCCGCAGGAGAGCAAGCAGGCGCCCTTCGCGCCGCTGGTGCCCGGCTTCCGCGTGGTCCCCCCCGAGGCGGGCGCGCTCGGCGAAGCAGTGAACGAGCGCACTGCGGCTGTGCTGCTGGAGGTGATCCAGGGCGAGTCGGGTGTCAACGTGCTCACGGAGGAGGCTTTGATCGCCGCGCGCCGGGCATGCGACACGCACGGCGCGGCTCTGATCTTCGACGAAGTGCAGTGCGGCATGGGCCGCACAGGGGCGCTGTGGGCATACGAGCAGACCGGCGTGGCGCCGGACGCGATCACCGCCGCCAAGGCGCTCGGCGGCGGTCTGCCGATCGGCGCTCTGATCACAGGCCCACGGCTGGCCGACGTGTTCGCGCCCGGAGACCACGGCTCGACGTTCGCCGGCGGGCCCGTGGTCGCCTCGGCGGCGCTCGCCGCGCTGGAACTCACCGACGACCCGAAGCTGCTCGCCCACGTGCGCGAGCTTGGCGGGTGGATGCTCGCCGAGCTCGCCGAGCTGCCGCACGTCCTTGCCGTTCGCGGCCGCGGGCTGATGCTCGCCTGCGAGGTGGACGTCAGCGCGCCCGAGGTGGTCAGGCGAGCGCTGCTGGAGCAAAGGCTGGTGGTCAACGCGACCGGGCCGACCACGATCCGGCTGCTGCCGCCGCTGATCGTGACCGAGCCCGATGCTCGTGAGGCGCTGCGGCGGCTGGGCGAGGCTCTGGCGGCCTGATTGATCCCAAGCGAGCCTCCCGCTTGCAGCATTCCTTTCATTTTCGTCGCCGCTAGGCCAATTCGTCCAACTGGCCGACCAACTCGGGCAGGTGCGCGGTTGCGCGCCCGATCACGGCTGGCGACCCGGCACAACTCGCCGGAGACGAGATCGCGATGGAAAACGAGACCGCCACGACAGCGCATGAGACGACCGCAGAGGCCGCTGAGGCCGCTGAGGCCGTTGAGGCCGCTGAGGCCGCTGAGGCCGCTGCCGGGTCCGCGGTCGGCGCCGCGGTCAGGCGGACGGTGGCGCTGCTGTGCGTGCTGGCCGGGATCGGCGTCGCGCTGCTGGTCGCGCACAGCATGGCCGGCAGCCAGGAAGCCGGCGCACGCCGGGCGTTCTCGGCCGGCGCCGCGGCCATCAGGTCCAGCCTGGCCAGCTCGCTTCGTGACGCGCAGGGCCTCACGGGCGCCGCGAGCACGTTCTATGCCGCCGACGCAAAGGCGCGCCCCGAGAGCTTCGCGGCGTGGGCCAACTGGAGGCTTGCGGGCGCTCCCGATGCCGCGCTGCAGCGGATCGGCATCCTGACGGTCGTCAAGCACCCGCAACTGCGTTCTTTCGCCGCGCGCACAGGCGGCCAGGCGAAGTCCGCGACCCCGATCCGGGTGCTCCCCGCAGGCGCGCGGCCCGAATACTGCCTTGCCGTCGCAGAAGTTGTGAGCGGCGCCGCCCGCCCGATGCCGGCCGGGCTCGACTACTGCGTGCTGGACAGGCGTCTGCTGGCCTCTCGCGGCAGCGGAGTGCCGATCGAAAGAGCCGCGCTCGGCTCGCCGGAGACCTGGGAAGTCCTGACCCCGGTCTACCGCGGCTTCGTGCCCCCGACCGGCGCTGCGGCGCGCAACGCGGCGTTCGTCGGCTGGGTCAGGGAAGTGATCAGACCAAGCGTGCTCCTCGCCGGCTCGCTCGGCGGGCACGCGGGCTACGTCGTACAGTTGCGTCACGGGCCAAATCAGACCGATATCGCCTCCATGGGCGCCTTCGCCGCAGGCGCGCAGACCGAAAGAGCTGCCTTGAGCGGCGGCTGGAGAGCGGTGATCGGCGGACCACCCGCCGCGGCGCCGCTGCTGGCCAAAGGCCGTGTGTGGGTGCTGGTGGCGGGGCTTCTGATCGGCTCGCTGCTGGGTGTAGCGGCCCTGCTGGCCGGCAGAAAGCCGGAGCAGGGGCGCGAGGATGGCGCCGAGACCTCGCCGAAGCCGGGTCCAGAGCCGCAGACCCAGGAGCAGGAGCCTCTCTACGACCCCCTGACGGGGCTGCCGGGCCGGGCGCTCACGCTCGACCGCGCGGATCTCGTGCTCGCGCGCGCCGGCAGGCAGTCCGGGCTGCTGGCGGGAGCGCTGCTGATCGACATCGACTGGTTCAAAGACGTCAACGAGAAGCTGGGCAGGCAGGCCGGCGACCAGCTACTGAAGATCGTCGCGCAGCGTCTGCAGGGCGTGATGCGCGCCGAGGACACCATCGGCCGGCTGGGCGACGACCGGTTCGTGGTGCTGGTCGAATGCGTCGCCCGCAACCTGCGGCTGGACGCGCTGGCCCAGCGCGTGCTTGAGGCGCTCCACAGCCCGCTGGAGCTCGACGGGTTCGGACCGAGCTGCTCGATGACAGCGAGCATCGGCGTCGCCTTCGGCAAATACGACTCGGCGGAGGCGCTGCTGACGGACACCTGTACGGCGCTGGAGGCCGCCAAGGCCGACGGAAAGGGCTGCTACCGGGTCTTCGACGCCGGCACGCACTCGGTGCGCGAGGGGCGCGGCGGCCTGGAAGTCGATCTCGGCGCCGCGGTGCAGGAGCAGGCTCTGACGCTGCTCTACGAGCCGATCTACGACCTGCAAAGCCGTGCCGTGGTCGGCTATGAGGCCAAGCCGTCATGGCAGCATCCCGAGCAGGGATCGATCGTGCCCGACGACCTGTTGCGGCTCGCCGACGACTGCGGCATGCGGGTCCCCGTCGACCGTTGGGCGATCGAGCAGGCATGCGCGCGTGCCGCCGCCTGGGAAGTCGAGGGGCGCCGCACGGCGGTGAGCGTGAAGGTTGGCGCCGAGCAGCTCCACAGGGACGGCCTGATCACCGACCTTCGGCGCGCCCTGCAGCAGTCGGGCGTGCAGAGCGATCTGCTCACGGTCGAGATCACCGAGAGCGCGGTGATGAGCGACGTCGCGGCCGCCACGCAGCGGCTGCGGGAGATCAAGGAGCTGGGCGTGCGCCTGGCGATAGACGACTTCGGCGACAGCGGATACGCCTACCACTCCGACCTGCGCAAGATGCCGATCGACTGCCTGCGGGTCGACAGGGGCGCGTTGGCCGCCTCCGACGACTCCGACTACCGCAACTGGCTCTTCGAGGCGATCCTGATGGTGGGCCGGGAGCTCTCGCTGACGGTGATCGCCAAGGGCGTGGAGAGCGAGCAGCAGGCGCAGGAGCTGCAGGCGATGGGATGCGCCATCGCGCAGGGGCCCTTCCTGGGCGAGGCGGCAACGACGGGCGCGCCTGTCGCCGTCGCCGAGGCGCCCGGCGCGTCGGGTATGACCGCGCTGGCGTAGGCGCACGCTCCTGCAAGTCACGGTGGCGGCACACCTGTGCTGCGCTGCAAGTCGCCTTGTAGTGGGCAGCCTGGTGGTAACGTAGTGGGCATGGCCTATGTGATCGCGCGCAGGGACGGTCGCTTCGAGATCCGGGAGTCTCGCCAGACCCCGAAGGGGCCTCGGGCGCGCACGCTGGCGAGCTTTCGTGTGCTCGACGACCAGTCCGTTACGAAAGCTGCCGCCAGAGCCACCAGGGCCTTCGATCTTCGTTCGGTGCTCGCGTCCGGCAGACGCGCCGGTGCGCGCATCGATTCGAACTTGTCTGGGCTGGACGCCTCCGCTGAGGCCGACGCCGCCTTCGTCGCGGCTTCGAGACGGATGGCACGGGTCACATCGGAGCCTGGGCCCGAGCGCAAGCACGTGGAGCCCGGGGACGCGTTGTGCCAGTTGCTCGACTTCGCCGACGCGGTGGCCGCCAGTCAGCCGCCACGGGCCGCCGAGCCACTGGCGTTTCCCGTGCTCAGCCGTCTCATCGGCGTCCAAGGACTCTCAGGTCATTGATCGGCGCGCATCGAGTCCGCCGATGAGCAATAGCCCGTTCGAGCGTCTCGTCTCGAAGATCTTCGCGGTGCACGAGATGCTGGACTCTCTGCGAGTGCCGCATCAGTTCGGCGGCGCGATCGCGCTTGCCTGGTATCGCAGCCCGCGCGCCACGGTCGACATCGACCTGAACGTGACCCTCGCGCCCGAGCACGCGGCCCCGGTGCTCGGCGCCCTGCAGCACATGGGCGTGACCGTCACCGATGCGGACCGCGCGCTGATCGCTCGTGACGGACAGGGGAGGCTGGTGTTCGACGGCTCCTACCTGGATCTGTTCTTCGCGACGCTGGATCTGCACCACGAGATGGCCGAGAAGGCGCGTGAGGTGACATTGGGCCCCATGCAGATACCGATCCTCGCGCCAGAGCACCTGGTCGTCTGCAAGGCTGTCTTCGACCGCCCCAAGGACTGGGTGGACATCGAAGAGATCGTGCGATGGGGGACCGCGGTGGACGCCCGGACGGTGCTTCGCTGGATCGATCGGCTGCTCGGCGCAGAGAGCCTGCAGCGCGCGCGGCTCGCCGACCTGCTGGCGTCCTCGGAGGCGCGCAGTCCCTGGCCGGCAGCGGGCGCTACTGCACATGATTAGGGTGAGCGGTCGGCGTTCGACTGCTGCGCGTTCTCCCGCTCCAGAAATGTCATCGTGTGGGCGTCAGTTCTCGCTCGCCAATGCATGGAAGAATTGACCGAGGTCGGTGCCGTCTAGATCACTACAGGACATCTCGTCCGCAATCCGCCAGTTGTCACGCTTCGACCACCCCGCGCTGGTAGCCCCCAGCCGTTCAAATGGCGCAAGGGCGGCGTAATGGTCGCCGATGGCGCGCTGGATCGCATCTTCTGGAAAGTAGTTCTCGATTGCTCTTCGCTCTAGGACATGACACGAAATCGAGGCCGCTGCACAACCATTCACGAAGTCCTCAATCCTGTCCTGAAGCGTCTCTCCTTCAGCTTCACGCTCACTGTCGATAAGAACGCTGATCTTGGGCGTAATACGCTGCAGCTCCACGAGCTGATCAACTCCTCGTGCGTGTATCTGCTCACGTCCGCCCAGGTGCATCAACATCACTTGATGCGCGATGCCGTAGCTTCTGATTAGTCGCTGGACGGTCTTGAGATCTGTCGAACCCTCTACAACGAGAATTCGCTCAAAACCAAGTTCATGATATGCGGAGAATCCAAGCTCGCCAGCGAACTGCGCGAGATGAGGCGTGGTCTCGAGTGTGCGGACCTCGCTCAGGCCTTGCTCAATTCGCCGTACTGTGTAAACGGTCTCGGCGGCAGCGCGGGCCAGGCCAAGATTATGGGTCGCAAATATGACGCCAGACTGACTGAAAGTGGCCAGCGTAGTAAGGAAATCGAGTTGAAGGGCTGGATGAAGGTTCAACTCGGGCTCATCTAGAAGAATAAGATCCGGGCGGCGTATCGCGGCGAAACCGAGAACGACGATAAACTGTGCTAGGCCTGCGCCAAGCTCATGCAGTCGATAGCTCTTCGGACCTATGAAAAGCTGCAGCGTGTCATTGCCCTCGGCTGCATTGATCTGGAAGTCATCGAGTGCAAATATGCGGCCGATCTCCTGCTCGACTTCGCGCGCGCGCTCGTTTGATTGCTTGTCGGGCCCTGCCTTGAAGCGGTCCCAGGCACCAACAAACGCCTGGCCGATTTGGAGATCGTAATATGGTTGTGTTGCGCCGACTTGGACTGCATTGCGTACTGCGGGGATGTAGAGGGCATTAGCTAGCAGTCGTCCGGCCGTTCTGTAAGGAGCGAGCGAACACACTGCCGCGCCTTCCCGGTTGAGCGCATCTGCGGTGAGGCCGGAAACCGCAAAGTTGCCGCGAGGCAGCCACGATGAGCCGTCGTGAAACCGTGCGAGAAACATGCGAGGATTTTCCCGTGATATCGAGAGCTCGACGGCGCTGGGGAGCAACGTATCCGAGTCATCGTCCGAAACCTTAAGCGTGATTGTTAGTTCTCGACCGTTACGATTCGAGAAGATCTCGCGCGCGTCGGCGACGCCGGCGATCTGGATGGTGTTGTTCCCGCCCGGGTTCCCGTTGAGGGCAGGCTGAAGAGGTTGGCCCTCCGAGATTTGCGTAAACAGCGACCGCAACTCAAACAGCATTCTCAAGACGGTCGACTTTCCGGCGTTGTTCACCCCAACGAACGCGATAGCTCCATCCCTTAGGTCTATTCGGACCGGATGGTCGTCCGCGAAGCACCGGTAGTTCTTGATTTCGAGTTGGATGCGCATCCTTGGCAACATATTGCCGTTGGACTGTCTGTGCTGCACTGCAGGCTGGTGCCATGCCGATTGAGGTCTGCGTAGGTGGCGGCTGAGAGTCGCCGGATCGCGCCACAGCGACCTTCGATTCCAGACGCACCGGTCAGTTTTCGACCGGCGTGCGAGCAGAGGGATCTCGCGCTAGCCTTCGGGACTCATGAGCGCCAACGACCAAACACTGCCCCGCCCCACCGCAAGCTACGAGGCCGACCCCGACCAGGTCGGGCGCGTGCTGCTGCTCTACTCGGGCGGCCTCGACACGAGCGTGATGCTGAAGTGGATCCAGGAGCGCTACGGCGCCGAGGTCGTCACGCTCACCGTCAACCTCGGCCAGCCGGGAGAGGACTACTCGGTCGTGGAGGGCAAGGCGCGCGACCTGGGCGCGCGGGAGTGCCACATCGTGGACGCGCGCGAGGAGTTCGCGCGCGACTTCCTGACGCCCGCGATCAAGGCCAACGCGATGTACGGCGACGGCTACCCGCTGTTCACCGCGCTCGGCCGACCGCTGATCGCCAAGCTCGCGGTCGACTACGCCAGGCGCAGCGGCTGCGACACGATCGCCCACGGCTGCACCGGCAAGGGCAACGACCAGGTTCGCATCGAGGCCACGATCGCGACGCTGGCCCCCGAGCTTAAGGTGATCGCGCCGGTGCGCTCCTGGCAGATGGGGCGCGAGGAGGAGATCGAGTATGCCCGCGAGAACGGCATCCCGGTCAAGGGCGGGACCGAGGTCGCCCCCTACTCGATCGACGACAACCTCTGGGGCCGCTCATCCGAGGGGCGCTGGATCGAGGATCTCGACCATGCGCCCGAGGAAGACGTCTTCCAGCTCGTCACCCCGCCCGAGAAGGCGCCGGACGAGCCGCAGATCGTGACCGTCGAGCTAGAGCAGGGCGTGCCCGTGGCGCTCGACGGGCAGCGGATGGGCCTCGTGGAGCTGCTCGAAGCGGCGGCCGAGATCGGCCAGCGCCACGGCGTCGGCATCGTAGATCACATCGAGGACCGCATCGTCGGCCTGAAGGTGCGCGACATCTACGAGACGCCGGCCGCGGCGATCATCCTCACCGCGCACAAGGAGCTCGAGCGGCTCGTGGGCACGATCCATCAGAACCGCTTCAAGCTCGCGCTGGACGAGCAGTGGGCATATCTCGTCTACGCCGGGCTGTGGTGGGAGCCGCTGCGCGGCGATCTGGACGCCTACATGAACGCCGTCAACGCGCAGGTCACCGGAACGATCGGCCTCAAGCTCTACAAGGGCAGCGTGCGCGTGGTCACCCGTTCCTCGCCCAACGCCGTCTACGACGCGAGCCTGGCGAGCTTCGCGGAGTCGGGCGGGCTCTTCTCGCAGTCCGCCTCGCCCGGCTTCATCGAGCTCTTCTCGCTGCAGTCGCGGATGGCCTGGCGGCTTCGCAACGGCTGAGCGAGGTCCGGCGAAGGTCGTCCGACTGGCCGCGTAGGCTGCTCGGAGGTGAACGTCCAGGAAGACGACACTCCAAGCGGGCTGCCGCCCCACGACCCCGAACGTGACGTGCTCGCCGAGCGGCGCGCGCGACGCGGCGAGCCGGTCAGCGACCCGATCCTGATCCGGCGCGCCGAGAGCGCCGAGGCCACGGCGCACGCGCTCGAACAGCGGCTGGGCGGCATCCAGGCGCGTTTGCAGGAGGCCGAGCGCGAGTCCAAGGACGCCTCGCAGCGGCTGCTCGAGCGCGAGCAGGAGCTCACGCGCGCCTCCCAGCGCCTCAGCGAGGGCGAGCAGCAGCTTCGGAGCATCTCCGCGCGGCTCGCCGACCGCGAGCGCGAGCTGCACACCGTCTCGGAGCGACTCAGCGACCGGGAGCGGGATCTGCGCACGGTCTCAGACCGGCTCGCCGAGCGCGAGCAGCAGCTCCAGCGCGCCGAGCTGGAGATCAGGGGCCGCGTCGATGCGCTGGAGCAGCGCGTGGGGGAGGTCCAGGACGACCTCGCCCGCGAGCGGGAGGCTCGCCAGGCGGCAGAGCGCGAGCTGGAGGCGCTCAGGTCCGCTCAGGCGGCCGTGCAGCCGCTGATCGGCGATCTGCGACAGATCGCGCATCGGCTGCGCCTCGTCGCCGAATCCGGCGAGCTTGCGAGCGCGGCCGGCGCGATCCAGGCGAGCCCGGTCTTGTCGGGACCGGAGGAGAGCGTCTCCACGACGGTGGCGGCCGGCGCCGCGCCGGAGAACGAGCCCGCGCAGCCGGGCGCGCCGCTGGACGCCGGCAGCGCCCAGATGGCGGACGCGCTCGCGGCGGCGATCCAGCGGCTGCGAGCCAGGGTGGCCGACGTCGCGGCCGCGGGAGCGGCGCAGCAGGAGGCTGCCGGGCCTTCGCCGGAGGAGGCCGCGGCGGAGGATGCCGCGGCGGAGGATGCCGCGGCGGATGATGCCGCCGCGGAGGCTGCCGTTGCGGGCGAGGTCGCTGCAGGCGAGGCGGCTGCCCCCGCGGAGGAGATCCCGGCCGGCGTTCCATACACGCCGCCCTCCGTCCTGGAGCGCGCCCAGCCTCGCGCCTGGCTTGCGCCCGCGATTCGTCGCGTCGCCGAACGCCGCGATCCCCGGCTGGCAGCGGAGCTCGTGTTGGAGCTGCTGCCGGCACAGGCGCTGAGCGTCGCGAAGCCGCTGCGGTATCTCGTCAAGATCATCGAGCTCGGCGCCTACGAGGTCTCTCTCGCGGATGGCCGGGGCGCGGTTCGGGACCTGGCGGGCGCCGGTCTGGTCGACTCGCGAACGTTCATGCTCGAAGGCTCGGCTGCCGCGTTCGCGGAGATCGCCGGCGGCGGCTCCCGGCTCTCCGCCTGGCGCCCGCCGGCCGGGCTGCGCGTGCGCGGAGGACGCCGCAGGGCCAAGCGCCTGCTGGCCGCCCGCGGGGAGCCGCTGTCGCTCGGCGACCTGGAGCGGGCCGGGGTGACCGTCTGGCCGGGCCTGCTGCTGCTGGCGCTCGCGGAGGCGGTCGATCCCGCCTCGACGGCCGGACACGCCTTCACGGTCGCCTTCGCGATCGAAGGCCGGCAGAGCGCGGTGTTGCACGTGCAGGCGAGCGGCGGCAGGCCGCTGGGCGTCACGCGCGGCTCCGCCCAAGAGGGCGAGCAGAGCACGCGGACCGGCGCCGGCGGGGCCGTCCAGACCACGGTGCGGCTCAGCGAGCAGGGCTTCGCGCGCCTGATCACCGCACGCGATCTCGACGGCGAGAGCGTGATCCTCGAGGGTGAGCAGGCTCCCCTTCAGACCCTGCTCTCATGGACCGACAGGGTCCAGGGCATCCGCCGCTTCGGCGCCTAGTATCCCTGCGGTGAGCACCCCCGCCTGCGCCCACCTGCACGTCCACTCCGAGTACTCGCTGCTCGACGGGGCATGCAAGGTCGAGGCGCTCGCGGCGCGCGCCGCAAGCTTCGACCAGCCCGCGCTGGCGCTCACCGACCACGGCGTGATGAACGGCATGGTCGAGCTGCAGAAGGCATGCGCCAAGCACGACATCAAGCCGATCTTCGGCTGCGAGGTCTACCTCGTGGACCCCGTCGCACCCGGCGCCGTGAGCGACGCCCGGCCGGCCAAGGCGCAGCGCAACCACCTTACGCTGCTGGCCTCCACCGACGCCGGCTACCGCAACCTGGTGCGACTCACCTCCGCCGGCTTCCTGGAGGGCCTGCAGCGCGGCAAGCCGACCGTCACCCTGGAGCGGATCGCCGCGCAGGGCGAGGGCGTGATCGCGCTGACGGGCTGCCTCGCCTCCCGCTTCTGCCAGCGCCTGGGCGAAGACAGGCCCGACGACGCGCGCGAGCACGTCGACGAGCTGATCGGCGCGCTCGGCGCCGAGAACGTCTACTTCGAGGTGCAGAAGAACGGCATCGCGCTGCAGGACAAGTGCAACGAGGGGATCGTGCGGATCGCGCGTGAGATGGGCGGCACGCTGGTGGGCACCGGCGACGTCCACTACCTGCGCCGTGAGGACTACGACCATCACACCGCGCTGCTATGCGTGCAGACCAAGAGCACACTCGCGCAGCCGAAGATGACCTTCGACACCAACGAGTTCTACCTGCGCGACAACGCCGAAATGGCCAAGGCGTTCGCAGAGTGGCCCGAGGCGGTCGCAAGCACCCTGGAGATCGCCGAGCGCTGCAACGTCAAAATCGAGCTCGGCGGCCAGCTCATCCCGCGCTTCCCGACGCCCGACGGCAGCCAGGAGCGCGACTACCTGCGCGAGCGGGTGATGGCGGGGCTGCGCGAACGCTACGGCGACCCGCCGCCGGCGGAGGCGATCGAGCGGGCCGAGATGGAGCTAGCGGTGATCGACAGGATGGGCTTCAGCGCCTACTTCCTGATCGTCTGGGACTTCGTGAAGTTCGCCAAGGAGAACGGCGTCGCCGTAGGCCCGGGCCGTGGCTCGGCGGCAGGCTCGATCGTCGCCTACAGCCTGCGGATCACCGACCTGGACCCGCTGCATTACGACCTGCTCTTCGAGCGCTTCCTGAACCCCGAGCGCGTGTCCATGCCCGATATCGACATCGACTTCTCGGTGCGCGGCCGCGACCGCGTGATGCGCTACGTGACCGAGAAGTACGGCCGCGAGTCGGTCGCCCAGATCGTCACCTTCGGCAAGATGTTCCCGCGCGCCGCCACGCGCGACGCCGCGCGCGTGCTCGGCTACGAGTACGCGACCGGGGACCGCCTGGCCAAGCTGATCCCCGACCCGATCATGGGCCGCGCGCCCTCCTTCGAGGAATGCCTGAAAGCGGGTGAGCCGCTGCGCAAGGCCTACGACGAGGAGCCGGATGCCAAAGCGGTGATCGACGTCGCCAAGGGCCTTGAGGGAATCGTCCGCAACTCCTCCATCCACGCCGCCGCGGTCGTGATCGCCGACCGCCCGCTGACCGACATCGTGCCGCTCCAGCTCGCCGACGCGGGCATGAACGAGGACGGCGAGCGCGTCTACCGCACGGTCACGCAGTTCTCGATGAAGCCGATCGAGGAGATCGGCCTGCTGAAGATGGACTTCCTCGGCCTGCGCAACCTCGATGTGATCGAGGACGCGCTGGACATCATCGAGCGCTCCACGGGCAGCCGCCCCGACATGGGCACGCTGCCGCTCGACGACGCCAAGACCTACGAAATGCTGGCTCGCGGCGAATCGATCGGCGTGTTCACCTTCGAGTCCGAGGGCTACATCACGGCGCTGCGGAAGGTGCGCCCCAACGAATTCGACGACCTGATCGCGCTGCAGGCCCTCTACAGGCCGGGCGCGATGGACCAGATCCCCGTCTACGCCAACGGCAAGCACAATCCCGACTCGATCACCTACCCCGACGAGCGCCTGCGCCCGATCCTGTCCTCCACCAAGGGCGTGATCCTCTACCAGGAGCAGGCGATGCAGATCTCCAAGGAGCTGGCCGGCTTCTCGGGCGCCAGGGCAGACGATCTGCGCAAGGCGATCGGCAAGAAGAACCGCGAGGCGATGGCCGCGCTGAAGCCCGAGTTCTACGACGGCTGCCGCGCCTCGGGCACCTCCGAGCAGGTGATCGACTTCCTCTGGCAGACCAACGAAAAATCCGCCGACTACTCCTTCAACAAGTCCCACGCCGCCTGCTACGCGCTGATCTCATACCGCACCGCCTGGCTGAAGGCCAATTACCCCGCCGAGTACATGGCGGCGCTGATCTCCTCGGTGATGTCCACCAAGGACAAGGTGCCCTTCTTCGTCGCCCGCTGCGAGGAGATGGGGATCGAGATCCTCGCCCCCGACGTGAACCTCTCAGACCATGAGTTCACGGTTGTGGACGGCAACATCCGCTTCGGCCTGGATGCCGTCAAGGGCGTCGGCTACCAGGCGGTGGAGGCGATCAAGCGCGCGCGGGGAGACTCGAATCCCGCCCAACCCGCCCCCAGCCAGCCTTTCACCTCCATCTGGGACTTCTGCGCGCGCGTGGACAGCCGCGCGGTCAACAAGAAGGCGATCGAGGCGCTGATCAAGTGCGGAGCGCTCGGCTCCACCGGCGCAAGCCGCAAGGGCATGCTCGCGGTGCTGGAGCAGGCGCAGGCCGCGGGGCAGAAGGCCCAGCAGGACGCCCAGATCGGCCAGGGCTCGATCTTCGACCTGGGCGAGCCGGAGGCGGCCACGCCGGCGGCCGGCTCGGCGTTCGCGGGCCTGATGGCCCCCTCGCACCCGCCGATCCCCGCCGAGGAGTTCGACCACGGCGAGCTGCTGGCGATCGAGAAGGAGGCGATCGGCCTGTTCATCTCAGCGCATCCGCTGAAGCCGCTGCGCGCCGCGCTGCGGGCGCGCGTGGACTGCAGCGTCGCCGAGCTCGCCGAACGGCGCGACAAGGACTGGGTGTCCGTCGGCGGGATCATCACCGACGCCAAGCGCATCAAGACCCGCAACGGCGACCCGATGATGTTCGCCACGCTCGACGATCTGGAAGGCTCGGTCGAGATGCTGATCTTCGGCAAGGCGCTGGCCGAGCACGAGGCGGCGCTCGCGGTCGACAAAGTCGTGCTGGTGCGCGGCCGCGTCGACCACAAGGACGCCGACAAGACCGCGCTGGTGGTCCAGTCAGTCGAGGAGTTCGCGCCCGGCGAGGAGGAGATCGCGAGAGCGCAGGAGGAAGCTCAGGCGGCACCGCCGCCCGCGGCGGCAGCCCCCCCGTTGCACCTGCAGGTCGACCTCTCCCGCCTGACCGCCGGTGTGATCGAAGACCTCAAGCATCTGCTCGAGGACTTCCCCGGACCCTCCGAAGTCGTGATCGAGCTGCGCACGCACGCAGGCTCGCGTCTGCTGCGCCTCGGGGAGGCCTACCGCGTCTCCCACACCGCCGCGCTCCGCGCCGAGGCAGAGCAGGCGCTCGCTCCGGCCGCGCTCAGCGTCGCCGTCGCTGCTTGACGCCGCGCTCGCGCAGCGCCATCGCCAGCTCGACTTCGGCGCGGTCGGGACCGCTTTTGTCGTGGCCCGGCGTCTCCAGCACGCACGGCAGCTTCTGCAGCCCCGGTGCCGAGAGGAAAGCCGCACAGCCCGCCTCCCCGAGCTCGCCGTCGCCGATGTTCGCGTGTTTGTCGCGGTTGGAGCCCAGCGGCGTCTGGGAGTCGTTGAGATGCAGCGAGCGAATCCGCCCCTCGCCAAGAGCCGCCACAGCTTCCTCGATCACCGCGTCCGTGCCCTTCGGCGTGCGGATGTCATACCCGGAGGCCAGCAGGTGACAGGAGTCCAGGCAGACGCCCAGCCGCGGGTCTGCGCCGGCGGCCTCAATCAGCCGCGCGAGCTCCTCGAAGCTGCGTCCGAGCGTGCCGCCGGCGCCCGCCGTGTTCTCCAGATGCAGCTCGCAGCCCTCGCTGTCGGCCAGCGCCCGCGCGATCGTCTCGCCCGCCCGCTCGATCGCCTGCCCCACATGTCCGGTCTTGGCGGAGCCGGGGTGCAGCACCACGCCGGCGGCGCCGATCCGCTGACCGGTGCGCAGCGAGTGCGTCAGCGAGGTCAGGGACTTCTCGCGGATATCCGCGTCTTCGCTTGCGCAGTTGAGCAGGTAGACGGCGTGGATCAGTACCGCGTCGATCTCGCTTGCCGCCATCGCCCCCCTGAAGGCGGCGACGTCCTGCTCGCTGTAGGAGGTGGGCCGCCACATCCGCGGCGACTGGTTGAAGATCTGGATCGCGCGACAGCCCCGCCGCGTGCCGCGCTCGACCGCCTTTGGCAGACCACCCGCCGGAGAAACGTGAGCGCCGATTAGCATGCGCATGATCCTATGCGTCTGAGGTTCGCCCCATCGCCCACCGGCGCGCTGCACATCGGCGGCGCGCGCACCGCGCTGTTCAACTGGCTGTTGGCCAGGGGCAGCGGCGGGCGCCTGGTGCTGCGCATCGAGGACACCGACCGGGAGCGCTCGACCCCCGAGAACGTGGCGCAGATCATCGACGCGCTGAACTGGCTGCAGATCGACTGGGACGAGGGGCCGATCATGCAGAGCGAGCGAGCCGAGCGCCATCGGCAGGAGCTCGCCAGACTGCTCGATCAGGGCCACGCCTACCGCTCCACCGCGACCGCCGAGGACGTCAAGGCGTACAAGGCCAAGCACGGCGCCGACCGCGGGTTCAGGGGCCGGCAGGAGGGTGAGGGCGCCATTCGCCTGCGCGTCCCCGACGAGGGAGCGACCATCGTCCACGATGTGATCAGGGGCGACACCCGCTTCGAGCACGTGCACCTCGACGACCCCGTGATCGCCCGCGCCGACGGCTCGGTGCTCTACAACTTCGCCGTCGCGATCGACGATCTCGACGCCGGCATCACCCATGTCGTGCGCGGCGAGGACCACCTCTCCAACACGCCCAAGCAGCTTCTGGTGCTGGAGGCGCTCGGGGCGCCCCAGCCGCTCTACGCGCACCTGCCGCTGCTGCACGGCCCCGACGGCAAGAAGCTCTCAAAGCGCCACGGCGCCGCCTCGGTGCAGGAGCTTCGCGACGCCGGATACCTGCCGGCGGCCGTCCGCAACTACATCGCGCTGCTGGGCTGGGGCAGCGAGAGCGATGAGACGATCCTCTCCACCCAGGAGCTGATCGACCAGTTCAAGCTCGAGCGCGTGAGCCGCAACCCGGCCCGCTTCGACGAGACCAAGCTGCGCTGGATGAACGGCGTCTACATCCGGGCCAGCTCGGTCGAGGATCTGGCGAGCGCGATCGAGGATCACCTGGAGCTGGAGGACCCCGACGCGGCGGCAGCGGTGCGCGCCGACCGCGCAAAGCTGCTGGAGGCCGCGCGCATCAGCCAGGAGAAGATCCAGAGGCTGAGCGACTTCTGGCCGCTTTCGGGCTTTCTCTTCCAGGAGCGCGAGATCCAGGAGAAGGCCCGCGCGCGCTGGATGGGAGAGGAGAGCGTGGCGATCGCCACACAGGCCAGAGCGGAGCTCGCGGACATCGACGCGTTCGACGAGCCCTCGGTGCAGCGGGCGCTGGAGGGGCTCGTCGCGCGTCTGGAGGTCAAGCCGGGAAACGTCTACCAGCCACTGCGCGTCGCGATCTCGGGCACCACCACCTCGCCCGGGATCTTCGAGAGCATCGTCCTGCTCGGCCGGAAGGAGACGCTGAAGCGCATCGACGACGCGCTCGCCGGCGCAGCGCGGTAGGCGCGGACTCAACCAGAGCTGCTCTGCTGCCGATACCTCCGCAGGTCGCTTTAGGGGCGGCCGCAACCCGAGACAGGCATCTGCAGCGTGCAATCGACAGCCATCAAGCCACGGCAGCTCCCCCAGCCCGTGCCCTCGCCGGGGCGCGAGACGCATGAGGTCGGCGGCGCCCGCCACCAGAACGAGGGCCACGGCCGGCGGCTGACCAGCGCATTCGAGGCGCTGGAGATGTTCCCTGCGCTCGTGGAGTCGCGCGATCGGCTGCTGGCCGTCGTCTCCAAGGACAACGCGGCAACCTCAGAGATCGTCTCGACGGTCGAATCCGACGTCGCGTTGATGGTGGCGGTGCTGCGCCTGGCCAATCAGGGCCGCAACGGGCGAAGCCGCGTGGACACCGTCGTGGGCGCCGTGGAGCGCCTGAGCCCGCAGATCGTCGAAGAGCTCGCGCGGCGCATGCGGACATTCGACTTCTTCGAGCGCTCCACCGTCTGGGACTCCGCGCCCGAGCGCTTCAGGCTGCACGCGATCGCCACCCAGCACGCCGCGGACCGGCTCGCCGGCGAGCTCGGGTTCGAGCAGCGCGATCGGCTCGCGGTCGTCAGCCTCCTGCACGACATCGGACAGCTAGTGCTGATCCACGCATATCCGGGCTACCCCCAGCAGATCCATCAAGGCGCCCAGACGCCCGAGGAACGAGTCCGCACCGAGCGCCGCGAACTGGGCATCGACCACGCGCTGGTCGGGGGCGTGCTCGCCCGTCGCTGGGGTCTGCCCGGCAGCATCGCCACCGTCATCGAGCGCCACCACAACGACGACGCCGGCGATGAGGTCGCCCTGGTGAGGCTCGCCGACATGCTCGCCCACTACAGCCAGGGCGACGCCGTCTCGCCGACGGAGATGCTGCGCGGCGCACGGGCGGTCGGGCTTGGCCCGGCAGAGCTGCGGCGCGTCATGTATGAGCTGCCGGGCTCCGCGCCCCAGCGCCAGCGCCACGTCGATCCCTGCCCGCTCTCCAGCCGTGAGCTCGGGGTGCTCCAGCGCCTGGCCGAGGGAAAGGTCTACAAGCAGATCGCCCACGAGCTGACGCTCTCCACCAGCACCGTCCGCACCCACCTGCACAACATCTACGGCAAGCTGGGCGCGGTGGACCGCGCCCAGGCGGTATTGATAGCCACCGAGCGCGGCTGGCTCTGAGGCCGTCGATGAGCGGCGCCCGACGGCGTCCTCGCTCGCTCGCGCAGATCCCGTAGGATCGGCTGGGTGAGCGGCCGATGATCTCGATCACCAGCAAGTCGCCCTACGCCGTGCGCGCGCTCGCCGAGCTCGGCCGCGCCGCCGACGATGCGCCAGTGCCGATCGGGGAGATCGCGCGGCGCGGAGACGTGCCGGTCCAGTTCCTGGAGCAGCTCTTCGCGGTGCTGCGCCGTGCCGGGATCATCTCATCGCAGCGCGGGGTCAAGGGCGGATATCGCTTCGCCAAGGATCCGAGCGCCGTCACCGTCCTGGAAGTGGTCGAGCTGCTCGACGGGCCGCTGGGGCGCGATGCCGAAGGCGTCTTCGCGGATGCGGCCGCGGCCGCCAGAGGCGTGCTGGCCGGCGTCACGATCGCCGAGGTGATCGAGCGCGAGGCCCGCGAGGCGGGCGCCACGATGTATTACATCTGAGAGCCCGACCGGTCTCTGAGAGCCAAACCGGTCGGCCGAGCGCCCCATCTCATCCTGCGGCACATCGCCCCTCGGAATGCGGCTTTACCCCAATGCCTGCCGCCGGGCGCGCCGTTAGAACCGAAAGGGACTGGATGGCCGGCAAGCGGCCCTCCGCAGCAGGGAGATGCAAATCATGCTCGCAGCCACCTATCCCTTCCTCGAAGTCTTCTGGACGATGCTGATCTTCTTCGCGTTCGTCGTCTGGCTGTGGCTGCTGTTCACGGTCTTCGCGGACGTCTTCCGCCGGCGCGACGCATCGGGCTGGGTGAAGGTGCTCTGGTGCGCCTTCATCATCATCCTGCCGTTCCTCGGCGTCTTCGTCTACATCATCGCCGAGCACTCAGGCATGACCGAGCGCACGATCGAACGACAGCAGGCCGCGCAGGCGGAGCTCGACACCTACATCAAGTCCGTCGCCGGGCAGGGAGGCGACGGCGGGGCCGCCGGCGAGATCGCCAAGGCCAAGCAGCTTATGGACACCGGGTCGATCACGCAGGCCGAGTTCGACGAGATCAAGCGGCACGCGCTGGCCCACTGAACGAGACCTGCCCGTCCGGCGTGGCGGCGCTCGGCAGCGCCAGCCTCGCGGGCTGCCACGCCGGAGGGACACTCGGCGAGCCGGTGATCGCCGAGGGTCTCTATTGTCCGTTCCGCTATGGGGGCAATCCCGATCAGCATTGCGGAGCTTGTGGGTGGCACGCCGATGGTGGCCTTGAAGCGGATGCTGGCTGCGACGCCCGGAGCCGGCGAGGACGTCGAGCTCTACGCCAAGCTCGAGTCTTTCAACCCCGGCGGCTCGGTCAAGGACCGCATCGGCATCGCGATGATCGAGGCGGCGGAGGCCGAAGGCCGGATCGAGCCGGGACGCACCACCGTCGTGGAGGCGACCAGCGGCAACACCGGGATCGCGCTCGCCTTCGTCTGCGCCGCCAAGGGCTACAGGATCGTTCTCACGCTGCCGCAGGGCATGAGCCGCGAGCGCGAGGCGCTGCTGCGGCTCTACGGCGCGGAGGTGCAGATCACCGAGTCGCTGGGCGGCATGCAGGAGGCGGTGCAGGCGGCCAGAGAGATGGCGCTCGACCCCGACGTGTTCCTGCCCGACCAGTTCTCAAATCCGGCCAATCCCGAGGCGCACCGGCGCGCGACCGGCCCCGAGATCGAGCGGGCGCTCGGCGGGCGGGTCGATGTGCTGGTCGCCGGCGTGGGCACCGGCGGCACGATCACCGGTGTGGGCGAGCACCTGCGCCGCGCCAACCCGAAGCTGCGCGTGGTGGCCGTCGAGCCCGCCGGCTCGCCGGTGCTCTCGGGCGGCAGCGCCGGCGCGCATCGGATCCAGGGCATCGGCGCCGGCTTCGTCCCTCCGGTCCTCAACACCGAGCTGCTGGACGAGGTGATCGCGGTCGCCGACCAGGATGCGATCGCCACGGCGTGGCGCTGCGCCCGCGTCGAGGGGCTGCTCGCCGGGATCTCCTGCGGCGCGGCGCTGTGGGCGGCGCTGCAGGTCGCGGCGCGACCGGCCTCCAAGGGCAAGCGGATCGTTGTGATCATGCCGGACTCGGGCGAGCGCTACGTCTCGCAGGCGTTCTTCGCGCCGCAGTGAGGTGTCGCTAGGCTTGTGGCATGCTCGGCCTTGGCACCCTCGCGCGGGTCGCTTCAGAGGTGCGGCGCGACATCGCCGCCGCGCGTGAGCGCGATCCGGCCGCCAGGGACGTCAGCCCGGTCGAGATCCTCGCCACCTGGCCCGGCATCCACGCGCTGCTGTTTCACCGCCTGGCAAGCGCGCTGCACGAGTCGGGGGTGCCGCTCTTGCCGCGCACGCTGGCGCTCGTGAGCCGTGCCGCGACCGGGATCGAGATACACCCCGCCGCCAAGATCGGGCGTGGCCTGTTCATCGATCACGGCTCCGGCGTGGTGATCGGCGAAACCGCGACGATCGGCAACGACGTCACCCTCTACCAGGGCGTCACGCTCGGCGGCACCGGCTTTCAGACCGGCAAGCGGCACCCGACCATCGAGGACAACGTCACGATCGGCTCGGGTGCGAAGCTGCTCGGCCCGATCACCGTCGGCCACGGCGCGAAGATCGGCGCCAACACAGTCGTGATCACCGACGTGCCGGCCAACTCGACAGTGGTCGGCAACCCCGGCCACCCGGTCAAGGTGGAAGGACGCCGCCCCGAGGGTCCCGACGCCGACTGGATCCACCTGCCCGACCCGATCGCCGAGGCGATCGCCTCGCTGGCCGGCCGGATCGCGGAGCTGGAGCGCCGCGTCAGCGAGATCACCGGGGAGGTGCCCGAGCGCATCGCGCAGGTCACGCCGCTGCGGCCCACCCGCGGGCACAGCCCGGCGGGCGGGTAGCGCTGCGAGAGCGGGCGCCGGTGCCGTTAGCTCAATAGAACACGCACCGGCAGCGGTGGCGGGGCCTGGCCTTGTACTCCGCCGCCTGGCCGCGGCTCCAGAGCCAGTTGTCGAGCACGCGGGGAGGCACTCCGGTGCGCGCTGAGATCTGCTCGCAGGCATGCACCGCGCAGGCCCTGATCTCGCGCTCGGCGCCGCCCAGCGGCAGCACCTCGCCCGCGTCGATGCGGTCGGCAAGCTGCTGGTCGTAGACGAGCACGCCGTCGCAGCGCAGCACGTGCGGCACGAGGTTGTCGGCGAAGATCGTCAGGCGGTCAAGGTCGCTGAAGCGCGCGACGCCGGCGAGGTCCAGATCGCTGCCGACGATCTGGGCGCGCTTGTAGAAGCCGCGGTCGGCGAACATCGGCATCCCATCGGCGAGCGTCTGCGCGAGGGTCTCGGCGCGGCCGCCCGACTCGGCGACCAGGTCGAGCGCGCGCCGCCCGCCAAGGAAGCGGCCGAGGTCGCGCAGTGCCTGCGCATAGAGGCTCATCAGCTCGCTGCTGGGATCCTGGTCGAGCATCTGCGCGACATGGCGCGCGCCGAGCTGGCGCATCCAGGCGGCCCTCGGCGGGCCGTGGGCGCGCACATGCTCGGCGAGGGCGTAAGCGACGGTGAAGTAGCCGGAGAGCGGCCGGCCGTCGAGGCTGCCCTTCTTCAGCGTCGGAAACCACCCCGAGCCGAAGTTGATCGCGTCCAGCGCGAGCATGTAGTCGGCGACGTCCTGTGGATCTCCCTCCAGGTAGTGGCAGCGGGCATCCAGGGATGGGATCCCGCCCACCCGGGCAGGAGCGATCTCCTCCAGCGCGTCGAGATCGATCCGCACGTGCCTGGCGCGCAGGGCGATCTGGGCGCAGCTTGCGCGAACCTCGTCGAGCAGGGGCATGGCTGAAAGGTAGGGCCCCGCGCTCGCCGGGGCGAGCTCGGCCACCGGCGCAAGCGCCGCCAACGTCCTCCGAACCCACAACTATGCTGGGGCTGAATGCCGCAAGAGACAGACGCCGCCCGCCTCCAGGCGCTGCTGGAGGGCCTCAACGAGCCTCAGCGCGAGGCGGTCACGCACGGCGAGGGGCCGCTGCTGATCCTCGCCGGGGCGGGCAGCGGCAAGACCACGGTGCTCACCCGCCGCGTCGCATTTCTGCTCTTCAGCGGGCAGGCGCGGCCCTCGGAGGTGCTTGCGGTCACCTTCACCAACAAGGCCGCCGCCGAGATGCGCGGCCGGGTGGAGCGGCTGATCGGGCACGGCACCCGCGGGATGTGGCTGATGACCTTCCATTCCGCCTGTGCGCGCATCCTGCGCGCCAAGGCAGACCTGCTCGGCTACACGCGCTCCTTCACGATCTACGACCAGGCCGACTCGCGCAGGATGGTCAAGCGCTGCATGGACGAGGTGGGCGTTGACCACAAGCGCTTCACGCCGGCCGCCGTGCAGTCGCGGATCTCCGCGGCCAAGAACCTGCTGCTCTCCGCCTCCGCCTACCGCGACCAGGCTTCCGGGCCCTTCGAGGAGATGATCGCCGAGGTCTACCGCCGCTACGAGCGCGAGCTGGAAGCGGCCAACGCGATGGACTTCGACGACCTGCTCTACCGCACCGTGTCCCTGTTCGAGCTGCACCCCGACGCGCGCCGCGACTACGCGAGCGCGTTCAGGCATGTGCTCGTGGACGAGTACCAGGACACCAACCACGCGCAGTACCGGCTGCTGCAGCTCCTGATCGGCGGTGGGCAGCAGCCGGCCAGGGGAGAGGCGGTCTCGATTCCCGGCCACCGCAACCTGGCGGTGGTCGGCGATGACAGTCAGTCGATCTATGGGTTCCGTGGAGCAGATGTCTCCAATATCTTGGACTTCGCGCGCGACTTCCCCGACGCCCGCGTCGTCAAGCTCGAGCAGAACTACCGCTCCACCCAGAACATCCTCTCCGCCGCCAACGCGGTGATCTCGCACAACCGCGCCGGGATCGCAAAGCAGCTCTGGAGCGACCTGGGGGAGGGCACGACGCTGCACGTCCGCAGCCTCCCCGACGAGCACGCCGAGGCGCGGCTGATCGTGGGGGAGATCCAGCGGCTGCTGGACGAGGACCTCGCCACCCGCGCGGAGATCGCCGTGCTGTACCGCACCAACGCGCTCTCGCGCGTGCTGGAGGACACGCTGGTGCGGGCGGAGATCTCCTACCAGGTGATCGGCGGCACGAAGTTCTACGAGCGCGCGGAGGTCAAGGACGCGATCGCCTACCTCTCGCTGATCGCAAATCCGCAGGACGCGGTCAGCTTCCAGCGGATCGTCAACTCGCCGCGCCGCGGGATCGGGCAGGCGTCGGTGGCCAAGGTGCTCGCGCACGCCGGCTCGAGCGACCTGCCGATCTGGAAAGTCGCCTCGGTGCCGCAGGAGGTGCCCGGCCTGGGCGCGGCCGCGATCAAGGCGATCGCCCGCTTCATGAGCACGATGGAAGAGTTGCGCGAGCTGGCGCGCGGCGGCGCGAGCGTCGCCGAGCTGCTGGAGCAGACGCTTCAGAAGACCGGCTACCTGGAGGCGCTGGAGGCCGAGCGCACGATCGAGGCGCAGGGTCGCCTGGAGAACCTCGAGCAGCTCGTCGACGTGGCGGCCGAGTTCGACGAGCGCGAGGACCAGGAGGCCGAGGACCGGGTGGAGCTGCCGGCGGCCGAGCCGCCCGCCGCGCCGAGCCCCGACCAGGACGCGCTGCCGCTGGCCGAGCTGGCGCCCGAGCCGGCCGCTGCGTCCGGCCTCGGCCTGTTCCTGCAGCAGATCGCGCTGCTGGCCGACGCGGACGCCCGCCGCGACGAGGAGGGGCTGATCACGCTGATGACGCTGCACAACGCCAAGGGCCTTGAGTACCCGGTGATCTTCATCGCCGGCTGCGAGGAGGGCGTCTTCCCGCACTCCCGCGCGCTGGACGAGGGCGGCATCGAGGAGGAGCGGCGGCTCTTCTACGTGGGCATCACCAGGGCGATGCGCGAGCTCTATCTCACCTACGCGCGCAGGCGCCGGATCTTCGGCGAGCCGACCGCGAGCCTGCCGAGCTCCTTCCTGCAGGAGATCCCGGACGAGCTGATCGACTTCGAGCAGGAGCAGGAGCGCGGCTTCGGCTTCGGATTCGGCGGCGGGACAGCGGTGGAGATCCGCCCCTCGTTCGGCGGCTTCTCCGGCGGCGGCGGGGTGCGCGCGAGCGACGCGCGGCGCCGCGGCAATGGCTGCCCGGCGCCGAGCTTCCGCCTCGGCGAGGACGTCGTGCACGCGGCCTTCGGCGAGGGCGTGGTGACGGCGATCGAGCCGGACGGGGTGATCGTCGTGCGCTTCGCCGGCGACGGCAGCGAGCGCAAGCTGATCGCCGAGTACGCGCCGGTCAGCAGACGTTAGGTGTCCCGGGGACGTGCATGCACGTCCCCGCCAGCCGGCGCATGCGCCGGCTGGTCTCATACGATCTCAGGCGTGAGCACCACGATCATCGACGGCAAGGCGGTGGCGGCGCGCGTGCGCGCGGAGGTCGCGCGGGACGTCGCGGACTTCGTGGCGCGCACCGGCCGCACGCCGGGGCTGGCGACGGTGCTGGTCGGCGAGGACCCCGCCTCGGCGGTCTACGTCGGCGGCAAGCAGCGGGCCTGCGCCGAGGTCGGGATGACTCCCTTCGACCACCGGCTGCCGGTCGACGCGAGCCACGAGCAGGTCCAGCAGACGCTGGAAGGCCTCAATGCCAACCCTGATGTGAGCGGCATCCTGCTGCAGCTTCCGGTGCCCGCCCACCTCGACGGTCCCTCGCTGACCGGCCTGATCGACGCGGTCAAGGACGTCGACGGCCTGACCCCGGTCAACGCGGGCCTGCTCTCCCTGGGCCGCGAGGGCCTACGGCCCTGCACGCCGCTCGGGGTGATGGAGCTTTTGAAGGAAACGGGCGCCCAGCTTGAAAGCGCCGAGGCTGTCGTGATCGGGCGATCGAATCTGTTCGGCAAGCCGATGGGCGCGCTGCTGCTGGCGGGCAACGCGACCGTCACGACCTGCCACTCGCGCACGCGCGACCTGCCCGGCGTCTGCGCTCGCGCCGACATCCTGATCGCGGCGGTCGGCCGCCCCCGGATCGTGACCGCGGACTTCGTGAAGCAGGGCGCGGTCGTGATCGACGTTGGCATGAACCGTCTCACACCGGAGCAGGCCGGCAACAAGAGCGGGCTGGTCGGCGACGTCGACTTCGACGCGGTCCTTCCGCGGGCCTCCGCGATCACGCCCGTGCCGGGCGGTGTTGGCCCGATGACGATCGCGATGCTGCTGCGCAACACGCTGCAGGCGGCCGAGATGCAGGTCGCGCAAGGACGATGAAAAGAGCGAGAGGAGAGGCATGAGCAGGCTGCGCCGAGTGCGGCTCGGAGAGTTGATGGCGCTGGCGGGCGCGATCTGCGCGATCGTCTCGCTCACGCTGCCCTGGTACGGCGGCGCCAGCCCGGCGCAGGGAGCGGACGCCGCCGGGCGCCTGGATGCCTGGTCTAGCTTCGGTCCCGCGATCGTGCTGCTGATCATCGCCTGCGCGGTCGCGCTGCTGCTCGTTCTCGCGACGATCTTCGAGCGCTCCACCGCGCTGCCGGTCGCATCCGCGGTCTGGTGCACGCTCTTCGGGCTGATCGCGACGATCGCGATGATCGTCAGGGTGCTGGAGCGCCCCGACGGCGCCACCGGGCTGGAAGCCGGCGCGTGGCTCGCGCTCGCCGGCGCCGTGCTGATACTCGCCGGCGGCTGGCAGTCGATGCGCGACGAACGGCCCGAGCTCTACGCCCCTGCGGACGCCGAGCACCGGCGGCTCTAGAATCCCGCGCGTGATCGAACGGGACGAGGTGCTGCACGTCGCGCGCCTGGCGCGGCTGGCGCTCAGCGAGCAGGAGATCGAGGCGATGCAGGGCGAGCTCTCCAAGGTGCTCGACCACGTAGCCAAGATCGGCGAGCTCGATCTGGACGGCGTGCCGCCGAGCACGCACGTGGTCGAGATCACCGGTGCGCTGCGCCCCGACGAGCCGCGTCCCTGCCTGCCGCGCGAGGTGGCGCTGGCGTCCGCGCCCGCGGTCAGCGACGACGGCTTCCTGGTCCCGAGCCCGCAGGCATGAGCGAGTCGCAGATCATCGCCCTCTCCGCGACGGAGGCCGCGGCCGCCGTGATCGCCGGCGAGCTGGACGAGCGCGAACTCTACGGCGTCTATCACCGCCGGGCACGTGAGCACGGCGGCAGCGACGCGCTGAACTGCTTCACCTGGGTCTCGGAGCTCAGCGAGCCCGGCGGCGCCCCGCAGCGGCCGCTCGGCGGCGTTCCGCTTGCCGTCAAGGACCTCTTCTGCACCAAGGACGTCCCGAGCCAGTCGGGCTCGAAGATCCTTGAGGGCTACCGGCCGCCCTACACGGCGACCGCGGTCAGCAAGCTCCAGCAGGCGGGCGCCACCATGCTCGCCAAGACCAACCAGGACGAGTTCGCGATGGGCTCCTCCAACGAGAGCTCCGCGTTCGGGCCGGTCCGCAACCCGTGGGATCGCGGCCGCGTGCCGGGCGGGTCATCCGGCGGCAGCGCCGCCGCCGTTGCGGCGGGCCTTGCGCCGTGGGCGCTTGGCACCGACACCGGCGGCTCGATCCGCCAGCCCGCCGCGCTGTGCGGGATCGTCGGGCTGAAGCCCACCTACGGCGCGGTCTCCCGCTACGGGATGATCGCCTTCGCCTCCTCGCTGGACCAGGCCGGCCCGCTGACCCGCAACGTCGCCGACGCGGCGCTGATGCTCCGGCACATGGTTGGCCAGGACGAGGCCGACGCGACCTCGCTGGCCTTCCCGGAGCCGATCTCGGTGCCCGACGGCGTGCGCCTGGATGGCGTGCGCCTCGGCGTGGCCACGCAGCTCAGCGCTGAGAGCGAGGGCGCCGGCGGCATCGAGCCGGGAGTCGCTGCGGCCTTCGAGGCCACCTTGAAGCTGGCCCAGGAGCTCGGGGCGTCCATCAAGACGATCGAGCTGCCGCACGCGCCGCACGCGCTGGCCGCCTACTACGTGCTGGCGCCGGCGGAGTGCTCGTCCAATCTCGCCCGCTTCGACGGCGTGCGCTACGGGCTGCGGGCGGAGCCGGGCGGGGAGGACGGCGAGCGCGGCCTGCTCGGCATGTACACCCGCACGCGCCACGACGGCTTCGGCGCCGAGGTCAAGCGGCGGATCATGCTCGGCACCTACGCGCTCTCGGCCGGCTACTACGACGCCTACTACGGCCGCGCCCAGCGGGTGCGCACCAAGATCGCCGAGGACTTCAAGACGGCATTCCAGGACGTCGACTTCATCGTCACGCCGACCTCGGCGACCGTCGCCTTCGAGCTGGGCGCGCTCACCGACGACCCGTGGGCGATGTACATGAACGACTACTTCACGGTGCCGATGTCGCTGGCCGGCATCCCCGCGATCTCGATTCCCTGCGGGCTGGCCGGCGACGGTCTGGGACCGGGCGGCAACGGGCTGCCGGTCGGCTTCCAGATCGCCGGGCCGGCGTTCAGCGAGAACCGGGTCATGCAGGCCGCGCACGCGCTGGAGGCCGCGATCGGCTTCGACTCCGCGGCGGCGTTCGCATGAGCGAGGTCGAGTACGAGGCCGTGATCGGGCTGGAGATCCACGTCCAGCTCTCTACGCAGACGAAGATGTTCTGTGGCTGTGGGCTCTCCTTCGGGGAGCCGCCCAACACGCGCACCTGCCCGGTCTGCCTGGGCCTGCCGGGCGCGCTGCCGGTCGCCAACGAGATGGCCGTCCACTACGGCCTGATGATCGGGCTGGCACTCGGCTGCGAGCTGGCGCCGCGCTCGATCTTCCATCGCAAGAACTACTTCTATCCCGACCTGCCCAAGGGCTACCAGATCTCCCAGTACGACGAGCCCCTCTGCAAAGGCGGCCGGCTCGGCGAGGTGCGCATCCACCGCGTGCACCTGGAGGAGGACGCCGCCAAGCTCACCCACGTCGGCGCCAGCGGCCGCATCCACGGCTCCGACGCGAGCATCGTTGACTTCAACCGCGGCGGCACGCCGCTGGCGGAGATCGTCACCGAGCCGGACATCCGCTCCGCGGAGGCGGCGGCCGATTGGCTGCGGCTGCTGCGCGTGACGCTGCGCCGTCTGGGCGTCAGCGACGTGAACATGGAGGAGGGCTCGCTGCGCTGCGACGCCAACATCTCGCTGCGCCCCGCCGGCAGCGAGCAGCTCGGCGTGAAGACCGAGCTGAAGAACATGAACTCCTTCCGCTTCATCGAGCGCGGCATCAAGGCCGAGCTCGCGCGCCAGGAGAAGATTTTGCGTGCCGGCGAGCGCGTCATCCAGGAGACGCTGCACTTCGATCCCAACTCCGGCCGGATCACCTCCCTGCGCTCCAAGGAGCAGGCGCACGACTACCGCTACTTCCCCGAGCCCGACCTGCTGCCGATCGCGATCTCGCAGCAGATGCTCGATCGCGCGCGGGAGGCGATGCCCGAGCTGCCGGCCGCGATGGCCACGCGGCTTGAGCAGGAGCACGGGCTGAGCGCCGAAAGCGCGGAGCTGCTGGCCTTCAAGGATGAGCTGGGCGACTACTTCGAAGCGGCGGTGCGTGAGCCGGTTGACCCGCAGGCGCCGCCGCAGGCGCTTGCCAACTGGCTGATCACGGACCTCACCGGACGCCTGGGCGAGGGCCAGGCCCCGCTGCAGAGCAGGGTGGAGCCCGGCGCGCTGGCGGCGCTGGTCGGGCTGGTGGCGGCGAAGCGAATCAGCGTCGGCGCGGGCCGAAGCGTGCTCGACAAGCTGGTCGCGGAGGGCGGGGACCCTGTCGCGATCGTGGAGGCCGAGGGGCTCGGCGCGATGTCCGACGGCGACGAGCTTGCCGGCATCGTCGCCGCGGCGATCGCCGCCAACGCCGATGCGGCCGAGCGCGTGAAGGCCGGCAACGCCAAGGCCGTCGGCCCGATCGTCGGCTACGTGATGCGCGAGACCAAGGGCCGCGCCGACGGCGGCGAGGTCAACCGGCTGATCGCGCAGCAGCTCGGCGCCTGAGCGACGCGGCAGGCGGCACGCGGCCAGCGCCTGAGCGGCCAGCGCCTGAGCGGCCAGCGGCAGAGCGGCCAGCGGCAGAGGCGCCTGGGGCGGTCTTCCGGCGCCGAGGACGTGCAAGCCGCCTGTCCTCTCGGCATTGCAGAGACTCGCCAGCCGCATATCTTGGACCGCCGTCCAATGGAATGCCTCGACTGCACGGGCAACATGCCCGCATGATCAGATCGCACTCCATCCACTCGGCTCCTGCTTCTCGGCGGTTCCTCCTCCTGCCGGAGGACCAGGTCGGCGAGCCAGGCGAGAGGCCGCGGATCCGGCGCTACCAGCTCGCGAGCATCGGGCGGGGATCGGCGTCCGACGGGGCGGACATCGCCACGGCACGCCTGACCGGGGAGCTCGGCCGATTCTTGCGCTCCGGCAGGTAGCGACACCCACGTTCTGTCCCGTGTCTCCCGCAAGGGACAGACGAGCGGTGGCCGGGCGGGTCGCCTCGCCCGCCCGGCCGCCGCGCCTCCTCATGCCCACGAGAGTCGAATGGATCGCGCCGGCCGCCGCACCGTCTACGCTGGAGGCATGAACGAACCTCATTCCCGCTCGATCGGCAGAACGATCCTCGCGGTCCTGGTCCTGGTGGTGGCGGCCTGGTTCCTGCTGCACGCTCTGATCGGGATCGTCGCCTGGCTTGCCGGCGTCGCCGTGGTCGTCGTGGCCGTGGTGGCGGTGATCTGGGCCCTGCGCATCCTGCTCTGAGACATGGCCTCGCTCGGCTACGTGGTGATCGCCATCGGCTTCGGCGTGGCCGGCGGCGTCGTTGGTCGCATCAAGGGGAGTTCCTTCCTGCTCTGGTTCCTGATCTCGGGCGCCGTGCCCGTCTTCGGCCTGATGGCGGCGATCGCCTACCGGTTCGAGCGCGACGAGCTGCGCCGGCAGTGCCCGCGCTGCGGCAAGGTCGTCAAGATCTACGACGCGCTGTGCATGCGATGCGGCATGGAGCTGGAGCTGCCCGAGGTCGCCGTCATGTCGGAGGGCATGGAACAGCGCGCGCGGCGCAAGGCGCGCGCCTAGGAGTCTCACGCCGCGACCGGCTCGCGACCGGCTGGCGCTCGGTCAGGCCGCGCGACCGGCTGGCGCTCGGTCAGGCCGCGACCGGCTGGCGCTCGGCCGCGCGGCAGTCTTCGCAGAGCCCGAAGACGATGAGCTGTGCCTCGTCGGGAGCAAAGCCGGCATCTCGCGCTCCCTGCAGCGCCTGCGGGTCGATGCTCGGCGCCGGCACGTCGACGATCCGGCCGCAGTGACGGCAGGCCGCGTGCGCGTGAGGGGTGCGGCGCGACTCGAATACCAGCGCACCCGCTCCGGTGCTCACCCGGCGGATGAGCCCGAGGTCCTCCAGCAGCTCAAGCGTCGCGTAGATGGTGGGCAGCGAGATGCTCGGCAGCGCCTCGGAGACGCCCGCGAGGACCTGCTCGGCGGTCAGGTGACGCTGCTCGGCGCAGACCGCACGGTGCACGAGCAGACGCTGGGAGGTGACCCGGTGCCCGCCCTGGCGAAGGCGCTCGGTCAGCACCTGGTCAAGCTCTGCGGTGGCGATCATCCACCCGAGTGTAGCGCTTATTAGGGAAACCTTACTAAACTTAGGCCACCCTTATTTGAAGTGGCTTGTTATAGTCCGCCGCATGGCGACCAACGAAAAGACGATGAAGCGACGCGAAGAGGGCGTGATCGCGCGCCTGATCCATCGGTGGGGGTTCGAGTCCGAGCACGACTTCGTGCTGCGGGTCGTGCAGCCGGGCCTGGTCGGCCTGATCGACGGCACCGTCTCCTCGCTGGCGCCGATCTTCGCGGCGGCCGTCTCGTCCAACTCCCGCACCGCGTTCCTGGTCGGGGTCGCCACCGCGCTGGGCGCCGGCGTGAGCATGGGCATGTCCGAGGCGCTCTCGGACACCGGCGCGAGCACCGGACGCGGCTCGCCTGTGATCCGGGGCGGCATCACCGGCTTGATGACCGCGATCGGCGGCATCTTCCACACTCTGCCGTTCCTGATCAGCGAAGTCCACAAGGCCCTGATCGTGGCCGGCGCCGTGGTGGCCGTCGAGCTCTTCACGATCGCCTGGGTGCGCTTCCGCTTCCTGGAGGTCTCGCTGCGCTCCTCGCTGGTGGTAGTGACGCTGGGCGGCGCGATCGTGCTCGGGATCGGCATCGGCGTCGGCGCAAGCTGAGACGGCCTGAGCCGCGCGGGCTGACCGCGGCAAAACCCGCTGTTAGACTGCCTCCATGCGCGCGGTAGATGCACTGATGGAATGCCTGAAGGCGGAGGGCGTGGACGTGGTCTTCGGACTGCCGGGCGGCGCCAACCTGCCCACCTACGACGCCTTCGTGGACGCCGGGATCAAGCACATCCTCGTGCGCCACGAGGCGGGCGGCGGCCATGCCGCCGAGGGCTACGCCAAGGCGAGCGGCAAGGTGGGCGTGGCGCTCGCCACCAGCGGGCCCGGCGCCACCAACCTGGTCACGCCGATCTGCGACGCGATGATGGACTCCGTGCCGGTGGTGTTCATCACCGGCCAGGTGCGCACCGAGCTGCTCGGCACGGACGGCTTCCAGGAGGCGGACACGATCGGGATCACGATGCCGATCGTCAAGCACTCCTTCATGATCCAGCACCCGACCGAGCTCCCGCGCGCGATCCACGAGGCGTTCCACCTCGCCCGCAGCGGCCGGCCGGGCCCGGTGCTGGTGGACATCCCGCAGGATCTCTCCCGCGCGGACATCGACTACGAGCCTGTCGCCGACATCCGGCTGCCGGGCTACCAGCCGACGGTGGAAGGCAACCAGAAGCAGATTCGCCAGGCGGCCAAGGCGCTGGCGGCCGCGCGGCGGCCTGTGATCTACGCCGGCGGCGGCGTGGTCAACGCGGGAGCGGCGGCCGAGCTGACCGAGTTCGCCACCTGCGATCGCTTCCCGGTGACCTGCACGCTGATGGGGCTGGGGGCGTTCCCGGGCACGCATCCTCAGTGGCTGGGGATGCTCGGCATGCACGGCACCCGCAGCGCCAACTACGCGATCGACGAGGCCGACCTGATCTGCGCGATCGGCGCGCGCTTCGACGACCGGGTCACCGGCAAGCTCTCCGAGTTCGCGCCACGCGCGAAGTTCATCCACATCGACGTCGACCCGGCGGAGATCTCCAAGAACGTGCCCGCCCACATCCCGATAGTGGGAGACGCCAAGCACGTGCTGGCGAAGCTGATCGTGGAGTACAGGGCGCTGGCGCCCGACGGGGAACGGCTGGGAGATTGGTGGAAGCGGATCGAGGGATGGCGCGAGCGCTATCCGCTCTCCTATAAAGACTCTGAGGACGCCGAGATCAAGCCGCAGTACATGGTCCAGGCGCTGTATGAGGCCACCGGCGGCGAGGCGATCGTCGTCAGCGATGTGGGCCAGCATCAGATGTGGGCCGCGCAGCACTACCACTTCCCCAAGCCCCGCCGCTGGATCAACTCCGGCGGGCTGGGCACGATGGGCTTCGGCCTGCCCGCCGCGATGGGCGCCGCCGTCGCCTGCCCCGACCAGCTCGTCTGCTGCATCGCCGGCGACGGGTCGGTGCAGATGAACGCGCAGGAGCTTGCCACCTGCGCGCAGGAGGGCATCCCGATCAAGGTGTTCATCATGAACAACGGCTATCTGGGCATGGTGCGCCAGTGGCAGGAGCTCTTCTGGGATCGCCGCTACAGCCAGGTCGAGACCGGCGCCTACCCCGACTTCGTCAAGCTCGCCGAGGCGTACGGCGCGACCGGCATCCGCCTGACCGACAAGGGCAGCCTGGTGGAGGACATGAAGCGCGCGATCGAGACCGACGGCCCCGTCGTGGTCGACGTGAAGGTGACCCGCGAGGAGAACACCTACCCGATGATCCCGTCCGGGTCCGCCGCGCGGGAAATGGTGGGCTGAGGATGGGCGAGCCGGGGACCAAGGAGCCGCTGAGCCTCGAGGAGCTGGAGGCGGCGGGCAGCCTGCGCACCGGGCGCAAGCACACGCTCTCGATCCTGGTCGAGAACAAGACGGGTGTGCTCAGCCGCATAGCCGGCCTGTTCGCGCGGCGGGGATTCAACATCGACACGCTCACCGTCGGCCCCACCGACGACGACGCGATCTCGCGCGTGACGCTCACGCTGGACGGCGCGCTGCATCCGATCGACCAGGTCACCAAGCAGCTTCACAAGCTCGTCAACGTGCTGAAGATCCGCGACCTGGAGCCCGAGGAAACCGTCACGCGCGAGCTCGCGCTTTTCAAGGTCGCCGTCGATGGCAGCCAGCGCGGCGAGCTGATGCAGGTCACCGAGATCTTCCGCGGCAAGATCGTCGACGTCACCAAGCGCTCGGTGATCGTGGAGATCACCGGCACCACCGAGAAGGTCGAGGCCTTCGAGAGCATGGTGCGGCCGTTCGGGCTGATCGAGATGATGCGCACCGGCGAGATCGCGATCTCGCGCGGCCGCGGCGAGACCTGAAGCCGCGCGCAATCTGCGCCGGCGCCCCGCAGAGCGCCCGGACGCGAGTCGGAAACACCGCCAGGTAGAATCTGGGGCAGTGGAGCCACGCACCGCGACTGTCGCAGCTCCCGCCGATCGGCGACCGGATGCGCCTCGCATCGATTCCGGCGAGCCGATCTCGCTCAGCGAGCCGGCGCTCAGAAGCCTCGCGGCGCTGCTCTCCTCGGCGGTCTCGCGCGCCAAGCGGCGGGGAGTCCCCACGCTCGCGTCGATCACCGTGCCGATGCCGGACACGGTCGACCCGAGCGCGGTGGTCGCCGGCTGCCGGCGCAGGGGCGAGCCGTGGTTCCTGCTCGAGCAGCCCGCACGTGAGCGGATGTCGCTTGCCGCGCTCGGGCAGGCGTGCGCGATAGAGGCCAGCGACGGCGCCCGCTTCCAGGACGCCGCCAAGCGCTGGCGCGAGCTTGCGGCCGGCGCCCTGAGCTGGGGAGAAGGGGTGGAGGAGGCCGGCCCGCTCGCGGTGGGTGGCTTCGCGTTCGCGGCTACCGGCGCGCGCACCCCCGCGTGGTCGGGCTTCGCGCCCGCGTCGCTGATCGTGCCGGAGGTTGCGCTGCTGCGCAGCTCCGCCGGCGTGCGCATCACGCTCACCGCGAACGTCAACCCGGACGATCTGCCCGAGCAGCTCCTCGCGCGCGTGCAGCGGCGGCTGGCGGAGCTGCGCTCGCGGCGCATGCCGCTGCTGGACCCCGATCCGGCGACGCGCAGCTTTGTGAGCAGCGCCATGCCACCCGAGCACTACGAAGCCGCCGTGGCTCGCGCGAAAGAGCTGATCGCCGCAGGCCGCATCCGCAAGATCGTGTTGGCCCGCGAGGTGCAGGTCCATGCGGCCGAAGACCACGATCCAGCCGCGATCTTCGACGTTCTGCGCGAGGCGTTCGCGAACTGCTTCGTCTTCTGCGTGGGGCGCGGCGAAGCGAGCCTGATCGGCGCGAGCCCGGAGCTGCTGGTGCGGCGGGAGGGGCAGCGGCTGAGCACGCTCGCGCTCGCGGGCTCCAGCAGACGCAGCGCCGACCCCGCCGTCGACGCGCATCTGGGCGAGCAGCTACTGCGATCGGCAAGCTACGGCGAAGAGCACGCGATCGTGGTGCGGCGGATCGAACGCAAGCTGCGACCGCACTCGGTCTGGGTCGCCGCGGCCAGGGAGCCGCAACTCGCGCAGATCGCCAACATCCAGCACCTTGCCACGCCGATCAGGGCGCAGCTTGCCGCGCCGATGGACGCGATAGAGCTCGCCGCGCTGCTGCACCCCACGCCGGCGATCGGCGGAGAGCCCGCGACGCAGGCGCTGTCGCTCATACCGGCACTGGAGGGATTGGACCGCGGCTGGTACGCAGGCCCAATCGGCTGGACCGACGCCACCGGCGACGGCGAGCTCTTCGTGGCGCTGCGCTGCGCGCTACTGCGCGGGCGGGTGGCGCACTGCTACGCCGGCAACGGGATCGTTCGGGACTCCGACCCGACGGCCGAGCTGGCCGAGACCGAGGTGAAGCTCAGCGCGCTGCTGCCGCTGCTCGCGGGCTGAGCCTCGTTGGCCGGCGCCCTGCGGCGTCCTCGCTCGCTCGCGTACGTCCGCTGCGGCGTCCTCGCTCGCTCGGGTACGTCCATACGCCACGCTCGCTGCGTCCTTGCATCGCTTGGCCAACGCGGCTCAGCGGCGTGCTGCCTACCCCCGCTCGCCGAGCGCTTCGGAGACCGCATGCCAGATACTGCGGTGCAGCTTCACGTTGGCGGCGCGCTCCCCTCGGACTTCCAGGATGCTGCTGCGTGGAGAGGCAAGGCTGCGCTCCAGCGCGGCCCTGAAGCCGGGCAGGTCGTGCACCTGTTCGTGGCTCAGTCCGTAGAGCGCGGCCGCGAGCGAGAAGTCCAGCCCGGTGGGGGTGGCGATGTGGCGCGTGTACACGTCCTGAGCGGCCGCGCCCTCCTCGCTTGGCAGCAACGGCGCGGCCGGCTGGCGCCCCAGCGGCGTGCTGGAGACGGGCAGGAAGTCGAAGATTCCGCCGCCGCCGTTGTCGATCAGCACGATCGTGAGCGGCAGCTCCAGGCGCCCTGCGGAGATCAGGCCGCCGATGTCATGCGCGAGCGCCACGTCGCCGATCAGCAGGACGACCGGGGCGGGTGGGGATCCAGTTCCTGCCGCGGCGGCGCCGAAGGCGCTGGAGACGGTGCCGTCGATCCCGTTGGCGCCCCGGTTGCACAGCACGCGCGGCGGGTCCTCGCGCACCGGCCAGAACGTCTCGATGTCGCGCACAGGCATCGAGGAGGCCACGAACAGCGTCGCCTGCTCCGGCAGGAGCACGCCGAGCTCGCAGGCCAGCGCCGGCTCGCTGAGCTCTGAGCCGATGCAGGCCCTGATCGCCTCGCCGGCACGCTCGTCCTGCCCGCGCCATCGCGCCAGCCATTCCTGGGCCGCGGAGCCCTCCATCACCGCAGACGTCAGATCTTCCAGGGCGCTTGCCGGGTCCAGCGCGAAGGACTGCGCCAGCACGCCGGCCGGGTCCTGCCAGGCGCCCTCCGGGTCGAGCGCCACCTGGGCCACGTCCGGCATGTCGGCCAGCCAGCTTCGCAGCGGCTTGGAGACGGGCAGGTCTCCGATCCGCAGCACAACGTCCGGTCGCATGCGGGCAAGGAAGGTCTCATCGCGCAACAGCGCGTCGTAGTGCGCGATCGCGGCCTGGCCGCGGCGCGCGCCGGACATCGGGTCGGCCAGCAGCGGCCACCCGGCGGCAACGCAGAAGCGCGCCGCGGCCTGCGCGAAGGAGCCGCCCCTGGAGCCGCGCTCCTCGCGGCCGGCCACCACCACGCCGCGACGCGCGCTGCCGGCGATCTCCCGCAGGCGGGCAAGGCCGCCGGCGTTGCCCGCCTGTGCGCTCGCGCGCGAGCGGGCCACGTAGGGAACGCCGTCTGCGCGTCCTGTGCCGTCCGGCGGGAGCGGCTCGTCGCTGACCAGCGGCTCGCGCAGCGGCAGGTTGAGGTGCACGACGCCGGGACGTCCCTCCAGCGCGGTCCAGTAGGCCCGGCAGGCGAGCGTGCGCATCCATCGGAGGGCGGCCTCGTCGGCGCTCTGGACATCCACCTCGAAGAACCACTTCGCGGCGGAGCCGAAGAGCTTGAGCTGGTCGATCGCCTGGCCGGCGCCCACCTCGCGCAGCTCCGGCGGCCTGTCGGCGGTCAGCAGCAGCAGGGGCACGCGTGCCTCGCGCGCCTCGATCGCGGCCGGCAGCAGCTCGGCGGCGGCGGTGCCGGAGGTGCACGTGACGGCGACCGGCAGCCCGGTGGCCTTCGCCAGGCCGAGCGCGAAGAAGCCGGCGCAGCGCTCGTCGATGTGGGTGTGGCAGCTCAGACGCGGCTCGTCCGCCATGCACAGCGCGATCGGCGCGTTGCGAGAGCCGGGGGAGATGCATGCGTGCTCCATCCCGCAGCGCGCCAGCTCGTCCACGAGCGCCCTCAGCAGCAGGTATGTGTCCGTTGCGGTGCTCATGGGGCTAGGATGGCGCGCGGTGTCAAGGCAGAGCGTGGTGATGCTGCATGGATTCGGCGGCACGGGACGCGCCTTCGACGGCGTGATCTCGGCACTGAGCTCAGAACGCTACACGCCGACCGCCATCGACCTTCCGGGCCACGGTAGCCGGTCGGCGGTCACCGAGCCGATCACCTACGAGGGGTGCGTCGATCTGGTGCTGGCGCAGAGCCCCGCGCGCTTCGTGCTCTGCGGCTATTCGATGGGCGCCAGGGTCGCGCTGCGCGCCGCGCTCGCGGCGCCCGAGCGCGTGAGCCGGCTGGTGCTGGTCTCCGCCACGGCGGGGATCGACACGCAGGCCGGCCGGGAAGCGCGCGTGCGCGCCGACGAGCGGCTTGCCGCCCAGATCGAGAGCGAGCCGATGGAGCGCTTCGTGGAGCGCTGGCGCACCCAGCCGATGTTCGCCGATGAGCCCCCGCACGTGCGAGAGCTCGCATCCGCCGACCATCGTCGCAACACGGCGGCCGGGATCGCGGCGGCGCTGCGCGGCATCGGGTCCGGCGTGATGCCCCCGCTCTGGGAGCGGCTGCACGAGCTCGCGATGCCGGTGGTCGTGCTCGCTGGGGAGCGGGACGCGAAGTACCGGGATCTGGGGCAGCGGATCGCGAGCGCCGTGCCGCGCGGCGAGCTGCGGGTGCCGGCGGGCGGACACGGCCTGCTGCTGGAAAGCCCGGGCGCGGTGGCAGAAGCGATCGCGTGCGAGGAGGGGTCCGCGGGCCAGACCTGAGCGCGCGCTCAAAGAGGCTCGACGCCGAGCCCAGGCTCCTGCGGCGTGGCGATCTGCCCGTCCTGCACCGGCAGCGCCCGCATGTCCTCGAACATCGCCAGCGTCGCCAGCCCGGAGGGCGCGAGCGGGCCTCGGGCGGCAAGCGCCGCGGCGGCATGCACCGCGGCGGCGATCCCGAGCGGGCCATCCAGCGTGGAGGCAAGATAGGGCTCTCCGCCGCAGGCCCGCACAAGCGCCGCGGACGCAAGCAGGGCGGAGATGCCGCCGCAGCGGGAGATCTTCAGGCAGACCGCGTCGGCGGCGCCGGAGCTGAGCGCGCCCGGCTCGGCGGCCGTCTCGTCGATAGCGATGCGGACAGGCACCCGCTCGCGCACCTGCCTGATCGCCGCCAGGCCGTGGCAGGGCTCCTCGACCAGCTCCAGCCCCGCCGGCGAGAGCACCTCGATCGCGCGCACCGCCTGCTCCACGTCCCATGCCCCGTTGGCATCCAGGCGCAGCGCCACGCTCGGCCCGACAGAGGCGCGCACCGCGGCCACCCGGCCTGCATCGTCGGGAAGGCCGACCTTGACCTTCACGCACGCGAAGCCGCGTGCCGCCGCCTGCGCCGCTTCCCGCGCGGCCGAGGCTCTGTCGATCGCGGAGAGCGTCGCGTTGACGCTCACCTGCGGCGCGGGGTCGTCGACGAGCATCCTGCAGACAGGCTGGTCCTGCACCTTGCCGGCCCTGTCCCAGAGCGCGAGGTCGATCGCGGCGAGCGCCTGCGGCAGATCGTCGGCGGCCCTGCAGGCTTCGATCAGCGTGGCCGGCGCGTCCCCGTCGGCGTGCTCTTCGATCGCCTTGCGCTGGCGTTGCAGCGCCAGCATCGTGCGGCTGACGCTGACGCCGTCGTAGGGGGGCAGCGGCGCCGCTTCGCCATAGCCGGTCACGCCCTCCGGGCCGGTGATGGCGACCGAGATCACCTCCCGCTCGCGCAGCGCGCCATAGGAGGTGTGCAGGGGCCGGCGCAGCCTCAGCGTGCGCTGCTCGATCTCGACCCGCACGCGCCGGGGCCCTTAGCCGATGCCGCCGCCCGCCAGCAGGCCGGCGGAGAACAGCAGGCAGAAGATGAGCTGAAGCGCGCCGGTGCGGGCCAGCGCGCCGTTGAGGGCCGGACCGTCGACGCGGCTGATCACCACCTGCACCAGCTTGACCGCGAGCGGCGCCGAGAGCAGCGTGAGCATCAGCCACGGCGTCATGCCGCCCGCGAGCCACAGCGGCAGGGGCGAGAGGAACGCAAGCGCGAGCATCGCCGCGTAGAGGACGCGCGTGCGCCGGCGGCCAAGCCTGACCGCGAGCGTCTTCTTGCCGGCCCGCCGGTCGGTCTCCATGTCGCGCACGTTGTTGACGACGAGGATCGCGCTGGCGAGCAGGCCGATCGGAACGGCGCAGGCGAACGCCTGCCAGGGCAGTTTCTGCACCTGCACGAAGTAGGAGCCGGCCACGGCGACGATGCCGAAGAACAGGAACACGAACACCTCGCCTAGACCCTCGTAGCCGTAGGGCCGCGGCCCTCCCGTGTAGAGCACGCCGGCGAGGATCGAGGCGGCCCCGACCGCGATCAGCTCAGGGCCGGCGACCGCGACCAGGTAGGCGCCGCAGAGCACCGCCAGCCCGAAGGTGATGTAGGTCGCCAGCAGCACCTGGCTTGGCGGCACGAGGCCCCCGGCGGTGACCCGCACCGGTCCGAGGCGCTCCTCGGTGTCGGCGCCGCGCCGCGCGTCGGAGTAGTCGTTGGAGAGGTTGGTGCCCACCTGGATGAAGATCGCGCCCAGCAGCGCGGCCAGGAAGGCGAGCGGGTGGAAGTGGCCGGCCCCGAGCGCCAGGGAGGTGCCCACCAGCACCGGCGCCACGGAGGCGGGCAGCGTGCGCAGGCGCGCGGCCATCACCCAGATGTGGATGGGGCTGCGTGGACCGGCCACGAGGTCGCCTGCGCGCGCGCCCATCCTCAGGCCCTTCGTGGGAACTTGCCGAAGTCGGGGGTGCGCTTCTGCTTGTAGGCATCGCGCCCCTCCTGCGCCTCTTCGCTGCCGTAGAAGAGCAGGTTCGCGTCGTGCGCGAGCTGCTGGATGCCGGAGAGGCCGTCCTCGGCGGCGTTGAAGCTCGCCTTCAGCAGCCGCAGCGCGAAGGGGGAGAGCACGAGCATCTCCTCGCACCACTGCACGGTCTCCTGCTCCAGACGATCCAGCGGCACGACCGTGTTGACAAGCCCCATCTCCAGCGCCTCCCGCGCGCCGTACTGGCGGCACAGGAACCAGATCTCCTTCGCCTTCTTCGGGCCCACGAGGTTGGCCAGCAGGCCGGCGCCGAAGCCGCCGTCGAAGGAGCCCACGCGCGGGCCGACCTGGCCGAAGATCGCGTTGTCGGCGGCGATCGTGAGGTCGCAGACCAGGTGCAGCACGTGCCCGCCGCCGATCGCGTAGCCGGCCACCATCGCCACGATCGGCTTGGGGCAGCGGCGCATCTGGATGTGCAGGTCGGTGACGTGGAAGCGGCCGACGCCGGCCTTGCCCGCCGCATCCTCGGCCAGGTAGCCGGAGTCGCCGCGCACGCGCTGGTCGCCGCCGGAGCAGAAGGCCAGCGGCCCCTCGCCGGTGAGGATGATCGCGCCGACGCCAGTGTCCTCGCGCGCGTCATCCAGCGCACGTGAGATCTCCACGATCGTCTGCGGGCGGAAGGCGTTGCGGACCTCGGGCCGGTCGATCGTGATCTTGGCGATCGAGCCTCCCTTGGCCGCTGCCTTCTCGTACCGGATGTCTGTGAACTCGCCGGCGGTGCTCCAGGTGATGGGGGACAAGTCTGCGATCGCCTCCTGCTCGACTGTCTGGGTGTGGGCCAGCGAAGGCTAGCCTGTGCGCGATGATCGTCGAATCCTGGCTGGCGCGCGCCGCTGCCGGCGCTCCCGACAGGATCGCCGTGCAGGACGGGGCGCGGGCGCTCACCTACGCGAAGCTGCTTAGCCATGCGCGGGCTGGCGCCGCCGCGCTCGCGGAGGGCGGGATCCGCGCCGGCGAGCGCGTGGCGGTCGCGCTGGGCCCGGGAATCCCGTTCGCGGTGGCGCTGCACGCCTGCTGGCTGGCCGGTGCGAGCGTGGTGCCGGTGGACGTCCGGCTCTCGGCCGCCGAGCGGGACGCGATCTGCGCCGGGGCGGCGATGGTGATCGAGGAGCCGCTGTCCGCCGGAGCGGCGGGCGATGGGCCGCCCGACGGCCCGGCGGGTGGTGAGCCGCACGCGGGGGCGACGCCGGCGACGCACGACCTGGACGCGATCGCCGCCGTGATCCACACCTCCGGCACCACCTCGCAGCCAAAGCCGGTGGAGCTGACCTTCGGCAACCTGCTCTGGAGCGCGCAGGGCTCCGCTGTGGCGCTCGGCGCCGATCCGCGCGAGCGGTGGCTGTGCACGCTGCCGGTCTGTCACGTCGGCGGGCTCTCGATCCTCGTGCGCAGCACGATCTTCGCGACCACCGCGGTGCTGCACGAGCGCTTCGACACCCAGCGCGCGCTACATGCGCTGATGAACGAGGACATCACCCTCGTCAGCGTCGTGGCCACGACGCTGACGCGGCTGCTGGACGCCGGCCTGGCGCACCCGCCCGCTCTGCGTGTGGCGCTCGCTGGCGGCGGTCCGGTGCCGGCCGCCCTGCTGGAGCGCGCGGCGGCGGCGGGAGTGCCGGTCTGTCAGACCTACGGGCTGACAGAGAGCTGCTCGCAGGTCAGCACCGTGCCGCTCGCTGCGCTGCGGAGCGCCGGGCCCGGCGGCACGGCGCCGGACAGCGGCGCGGCGCAGGGGGCTACGGCGCAGGGCACCGCGTCGCAGGGGGCTACGCCGCAGGGGGCTAGGGCGCAGGGCACCGCGTCGCAAGGCGCCGGCCGCCCGCTCTTCTGCACGCGCGTGCGGATCGACGCCGACGGCGAGATCCTGGTCGCCGGCCCGACTGTGGCGCCGGGCGCGCTCTCGCCCGACGGATGGCTACACACCGGCGACCTGGGGTCGCTGGACGCGCAGGGCAACCTGCACGTGAGCGGGCGCAAGGCGGACACGATCATCAGCGGCGGCGAGAACGTCGCCCCGGCCGAGGTCGAGGCGGCGCTCGAAGCGCACGCGCAGGTCGCCGAGGCGGCCGTGGTCGGCCGCAGCGACCCGCGCTGGGGCGAGGCGGTGACGGCGATCGTCGTGCCGCGCGAGGGCGCGAGCATCGACCCGGAGGCGCTGCGGGCGCACTGCGCGGCCAGCCTGGCGCCCTACAAGGTGCCAAAGCAGGTGGTCTTGATCCCGGGACCGCTGCCGCGCACGCGCTCTGGCAAGCTGCTGCGCAGAGAGGTGGAAATGAGCATCGATGAGAGGGACAGGCACACGCGATGAGCGACTTCGATCCACAGCAATACCGGCAGGAGAGCGTCGAGCAGTGGGAGGCGGCCTCCGCCGGCTGGGCCCGCCGCGCGGAGCAGATGCAGCGCTTCGCGGGGCCCGTCGCAGAGGCGCTGCTGGGCGCGCTGGCGCTGACACCCGGACAGCGGGTGCTCGATCTCGCCGCCGGGACCGGAGACATCGGGCTGGAGGCGGCACGGCGCGTCGCTCCGGGCGGCAGCGTCGTGATCGCTGATCAGGCCGAGGGGATGCTGCGGGGCGCCCGCGAGCGCGCCGAGCGGCTGGGCGTGCAGAACGTCGAGCTCAAGCGCGTGGACGCGGAGTGGATCGATCTCCCGCTCGGCAGCGTCGACGCGATCGCCTGTCGCTTCGGGCTGATGCTGATGGCTGACCCCGCGGCTGCGCTGGCCGAGTGCCGGCGCGTGCTGCGTTCCGGCGGCCGGGTCGCGCTGGCGGTCTGGGACACGCCGGCGCGCAACCCATGGGCCTCGGCACCCGCGATGGTGCTGGCGGAGCGCGGGCTGATGGAGATTCCGGCGCCGGAGCCCGGTGGCTTTCGCCCCGGCATGTTCGCGCTCGCCGACGCCGACGGGCTGGCCGAGCGGCTGCGGGACGCGGGCTTCACCGAAGTCGCGGTGCAGCCGGTGAGCCTCGCGCGCGTGCACGAGGACTTCGAGGACTTCTGGGAGACGAGCCTGGACATGTCACCGGGCTTCCACGACGCTGTGATGTCATGCCCGTCGACCGAGATCGAGCAGATCAGGGAGGCGGTGGCGGCGGCGCTCACCCCGTTCACAACCGCCGAGGGGTCGCTGGAGATTCCGGCGTCGGCGCTGGTGGCAAGCGCTGAGGCATGACATCGCGCGCGGTGAGATAGCCTGCGCGCATGCTCTACGACGACAACGCGGACCTCAATCTCCTCGACGGCAAGACCGTCGCGATCATCGGCTACGGCTCTCAAGGCCACGCCCACGCCCTCAACCTGAAGGACTCGGGGGTGAAAGTCGTCGTCGGGCTGCGAGCCGATTCACCCTCCGTCGAGCAGGCCAGGCAGCAGGGCCTGGAGGTCCTGTCGGTGACCGAAGCGGCCAGCAGGGGCGACATCGTGATGATCCTGCTGCCCGACGAGCTTCACAGGCAGGTCTACGAGAGCGAGATCGCGGACGGCATCGCCGAGGGCAACATGCTGATGTTCGGCCACGGCTTCTCGATTCACTACAAGGAGATCGAGCCGCCGCCGGGCGTGGACGTGACGATGGTCGCGCCCAAGGGGCCTGGACATCTCGTGCGCAGGCAGTTCCTGGAGGGCTCCGGCGTGCCGGGCCTGATCGCCGTGGAGCAGGACGCGACCGGGCAGGCGCGCGATCTGGCGCTCGCCTACGCCAAGGGCATCGGCTGCACCCGCGGAGGCGTGATCGAGACGACCTTCAAGGACGAGACGGAGACAGACCTCTTCGGTGAGCAGGCCGTGCTCTGCGGCGGGGTCTCCGAGCTGGTGCAGGCCGGCTTCGAGACGCTGGTGAACGCCGGCTACGACCCGCAGATGGCCTACTTCGAGTGCCTGCACGAGGTCAAGCTGATCGTCGACCTGATGTACGAGAAGGGCCTTGCCGGGATGCGCTACTCGATCTCCAACACCGCCGAGTACGGCGACTACACGCGCGGCAAGCGCGTGATCACCCAGGAGACGCGCGAGGCGATGCGCAAGATCCTCGGCGAGATCCAGTCCGGCGACTTCGCGCGCGAGTGGATCGCCGAGAACCGCGCCGGCCAGGAGAGCTTCAAGCGGATGCGCGCCGAACAGGCCGACACGCAGATCGAACACGTCGGAGCCGAGTTGCGGTCGCACATGGACTGGCTCAAGCCCAGCTTCTAGAAGCCGTGCTGGCCTACCTGCTCTGGCACCGTCGCAGGCAGGAGGTCGGTCCCGACGCATACGAGCGCGCAGCGGAGCGGTTCCACCGCTCGCTGCGCCATGCGCCGCCCGCCGGCTTCCACGGCTCGAGCCTGACCCGCGTGGGCGCGCTGCCGTGGATGCCGGACGGCGAGTGGTATGAGGACCGTTATCTGGTTGAGGACTTCTGCGCGCTGGGCGTCCTCAATGAGGCGGCGCTCGCGGCAGCGCACCAGAGCGCGCACGATCAGGTCGCGCGCCGCCACGGCGGCTCGGCAGGCGGCCTCTACCGGCTGATCGAGGGTCGCCGCGAGACCGTCGCGCACCCGCTGTCGGTGTGGGTGAGTCGCCCGCCGGGCGCGCTGGCGCCAGGGCTCGGCGACATGCTCGGCGACGGCATGGACCCGCAGCACGCGGGTCTGTGGCGACGCCAGATGGTGCTCGGCCCGGCGCCCGAGTACTGGCTGCTGAGCGGAGAGCTCCCGGCCGGCGTCTCGCCGGCGCGGCTGCCCGAGGGCTGGCGGGCGAGCACGGTGCGAGGCGAGGTGATCTTCGGTGGCTGAATCGATGCGCCTCGCGTGCCTCGGCCCGCCGTCCCGTGTTGCGGGTTGCGGCTGAGCGCCGCTTCGCTACACTCGCGCTTGTCGTCGCGACTGGCGCTCGGAGCCCGCTCCCGCAATCCAGGGAGAGGCTGAAGGTGGGGTAAACCACCGGGGAGCGACGCAAGATCACCGCCGCGCGCCTGGGCACCCCTCAGATCCCGCACACCCCTGAGGTCCGACAGCGAGGAAGCCCATGACGTCGAGCACGACAAGCCAGCAACTCACGATCCCAGATCAGATCAAGCCCGCGGACGGCCGGTTCGGCTGCGGGCCCTCCAAGGTTCGCCCCGAGGCGCTGCAGCGCCTGGTGAGCGAGGGCGCCAGGCTGATGGGCACCTCCCACCGTCAGGCGCCGGTGAAGGGCCTGGTCGCGCAGATCAGGAGCGGTCTGAGCGATCTGTTCTCCGCGCCGGAGGGCTATGAGGTCGCGCTTGGAAACGGCGGCGCCACCGCGTTCTGGGACGCCGCCGCCTTCGGGCTGATCGACTCCCGGTCGCTGCACCTGGCATACGGCGAGTTCTCTGCGAAGTTCGCCTCGGTAAGCAAGGATGCGCCGTTCCTGGAGGACCCGGTGGTCATCAGCGCCGAGCCCGGCGACGCGCCGGCGCAGAACGAACTGCAGGCGGCGCTTGCCGCTGCGGACCCGGCCCAACCGGTCGACGTGGTCGCCTGGGCCCACAACGAGACCTCGACCGGCGTGATGGTGCCGGTGCAGCGGCCCGCGGACGCGGATCAGGCGCTGGTCCTGATCGACGCCACCTCCGGCGCCGGCGGGCTGCCTGTCGACCTCTCACAGGTCGACGCCTACTACTTCGCCCCGCAGAAGAGCTTCGCCGCCGACGGCGGGCTGTGGGTGGCGATGCTGAGCCCGGCCGCGCAGGAGCGGATCGGCAGGCTGGACTCCTCGGATCGTCACATCCCCGCGTTCCTCTCCCTGCAGACTGCGCTTGAGAACTCGGTGAAGGACCAGACCTACAACACGCCCGCGGTCGCGACGCTGTTCCTGCTCGCGGATCAGATCCGCTGGATGCTCGACGGCGGCGGCCTGGAGGGCTGCGTGCGCCGCAGCACCGAATCCTCCGGCCAGCTCTACGACTGGGCGCAGCGCACCTCCTACACGAGCCCGTTCGTGGCCGATCCCGCCAAGCGCTCGCTGGTCGTCGGCACGATCGACTTCCGGGAGAGCGTGGACGCGGCTGCCGTGGCCAAGGTGCTGCGCGCCAACGGGATCGTGGACGTGGAGCCATACCGCAAGCTCGGACGCAACCAGCTTCGCGTCGGCATGTTCCCCGCGGTGGAGCCCGAGGACGTCAAGGCGTTGACCGCCTGCATCGACTACGTGGTGGAGAGAATCTGAGATGAGCGCAAACGGAGATGTGAAGGTCCTCGTCAAGGAGAAGATCGGGGAGTCCGGCGTGGAGCTGCTGCGCCGGCATTTCGACGTCGACCTTGGCACCGACTGGGACGATCAGGAGCTGGCCGATCGCATCGGCGAGTACGACGGCATCCTGATTCGCTCGGCGACCAAGATGACAGCCGACCTAATCGAGAAGGCCGGCCGCCTGCGCGTGATCGGCCGCGCCGGGGTGGGCGTGGACAACGTGGACGTGCCCGCCGCCACCGAGCGGGGGATCATCGTCGCCAACGCGCCGGAAAGCAACGTCGTCACGGCCGCCGAGCACACGATGGCGCTGCTGCTGGCGCTGGCGCGCAATATCCCGCAGGCGCACGCCTCGCTGACCGCGGGCAAGTGGGAGCGCTCGAAGTTCTCCGGCGTGGAGGTCTACGACAAGACCCTCGGGATCATCGGCTTCGGGCGCATCGGCCAGCTCGTGGCACACCGCGCCAAGGGCTTCGGCATGAAGGTGCTCGCCTTCGACCCGTTCGTCTCCGCCGAGCGCTACCGCGAGCTTGGCATCGAGAAGGCCGACGGGCCCGATGACATCTACGCGCAGGCGGACTTCATCACGATCCACCTGCCCAAGACCCCGGAGACCGCCAACTTCCTGAACGCGGACGCCTTCTCGAAGATGCGTGACGGCGTGCGCGTGCTCAACGTGGCACGCGGCGGCCTGATCGACGAAGCCGCGCTGAAGGACGCGCTGGACTCCGGCAAGGTCGCCGGCGCCGCGATCGACGTCTTCCCCTCGGAGCCGGTGACCGAGCATCCGCTGTTCGGCTACGGCAACGTCGTGGTCACGCCCCACCTGGGCGCATCCACCGCCGAGGCGACAGACCGCGCCGGCTATCAGAGCGCCGAGCAGGTGGTGGCGGCGCTCACCGGCGGCGTGGTCTCCACCGCCGTGAACATCCCCTCGGTCGGAGCCGAGGACATGGAGGTGCTCGGCCCCTTCCTGCCGCTTGCCACCCAGCTCGGGCGGCTTGCCATGGGCCTGGCCGAGGGAAGCTCCATCGAGCGCATCGAGGCCGCGTTCATGGGCAAGATCGCCGAGTTCGACACGCGCCTGCTGACGCTCGCCGTGATCCGCGGCGCGCTGCAGGGACGCAGCGAGCAGGAGGTCAACCTCGTCAACGCGCCGACCATCGCCCAGCAGCGCGGGATCGTCGTGGAGGAGAAGACCGTCAGCGAGGCCCAGGACTTCAACGAGCTGATCCGCGTAACCGTCCTCGCCGGAGACCAGCGCGTCGCGGTCGCCGGGACCGGCATCGGCCCCAGCCAGGTCCCGCACCTGGTCGAGGTGCAGGGTCGGCGGCTGACCGTCGAGCTGGCCCCGTTCGTGACCGTCTTCCGGTACGCCGACCTGCCGGGCATGATTGGCCGGGTCGGCACGATCTTCGGCGGCCACGGCATCAACATCTCCTCGGCGGCCGTGGGGCACGCGCCGGATGGCGCCGCCGAGGGCGGCGATGAGGGCTCCCGCCGGCTGGCGGCGATGGTCGTCACCACCGACGTGGCCGTGCCGGCCGACGTGGTGCAGGAGATCGTCGCCTCGGAGGGGTTCGTGGGCGGCTGGTCGATCGTGCTGGACGACCGATAGCCGGCGCGATGCTGCGTCCTCACTCGCTCGCGTGCGGAAGCACGCCACCTCGCTTGAGTCCTTGCCTCGCTTGACCCTCGGCCGTCCAGCCGGTTGCCGCCTCCGGTGACGGCTGCTACCCTGCCTGGAAATGTCGTTCGCGCTGTCTCTTGCACTTCTCCTCCTCCCCCCTCGGGGGGAATAGCGCGTGGCGGCCGCGTGCCGCGAACTCACCTGGAGGAAGTTGCCAAGAGACCTAGTAAAGGAGCACGATCGACATGAGCACTGAGAACGAGCAGGACGGCAGCCGAAACGGCGCCTCCTCAGACACGGTCGGAGACGATCCCGACCGCGTGGTGATCTTCGACACCACGCTGCGAGACGGCGAGCAGTCGCCCGGCATATCGCTGAACACCGCGGAGAAGCTGGAGATCGCCCAGCAGCTCGCGCGCCTGGGCGTCGACGTGATCGAGGCGGGCTTCCCGATCACATCGCCGGGCGACTTCGAGGCGGTGCAGAGCATCGCCCGCGAGGTCGTCGATCCCGCGCCGCCGATCGTCGCGGGTCTGGCGCGCACGCACGTTGCCGACATCGACGCGGCCTGGGGAGCGGTGCGCGACGCGGAGCGCCCGCGCATCCACACCTTCATCTCCACCTCCGACATCCACATCGAGCACCAGCTCCAGAGCACGCGCGAGGACGTCAAGGGCCAGGCGCGCGCCGCCGTCGCCCACGCCAAGCAGTATCTGGACGACGTCGAGTTCTCGCCGATGGACGCCACGCGGGCCGACGTCGAGTTCACCGCCGAAGTGGTGCAGATCGCGATCGACGAGGGCGCCACCACGATCAACATCCCCGACACCGTCGGGTACACGATGCCGCACGAGTACCAGGCGTTCCTGGAACGGCTCTACGCGATGGTGCCCGGCCTGCACGGCGTTGTGCTCTCCGTGCACTGCCACGACGACCTGGGCCTGGCCGTCGCCAACTCCTTCGCGGGCGTGCTGGCCGGAGCGCGCCAGGTGGAGTGCGCGATCAACGGCATCGGCGAGCGTGCCGGCAACGCCTCCCTGGAGGAGATCGTGATGCTGCTGCGCACCCGCCACGCCGACATCGGCCTGGACACGGGCATCAACACCAGGGAGATCGCTCGCACCAGCCGCCTGGTCTCGCGTCTGACCGGCTATCCGGTGCAGCCCAACAAGGCGATCGTGGGCGCGAACGCCTTCGCCCACGAGTCGGGCATCCACCAGGACGGCGTCCTGAAGGAGCGCTCCACCTACGAGATCATGGACGCCACCACCGTCGGGCTGGCGACCAACTCGATCGTGCTGGGCAAGCACTCCGGCCGCCACGCGCTGCGAGCGGCGCTGGAGGAGATGGGCTACGCGGTGGAGGGGCAGGCGCTGAACACCGCGTTCAAGCGCTTCAAGGAAATCGCGGACAAGAAGAAGGTCCTGACCGCGATGGACCTGGAGGCGCTGGTCACCGACGAGCTGCGCAGCGAGATCAGCGGCTACAGCATGGAGTTCTTCGAGGTCGAGGCCTCCTCGCGGCGGCCGCCGAACGCGCGCGTGGGCGTGCGCGGTCCCGACGGCGAGGTCTCCGAGGGCTCCTTCACCGGCGATGGCCCGATCGACGCGGTGATGGCGGCGATCAACGCGGCCACCGGGCTGCATGCGCAGCTCCGCGACTTCAAGATCGGGGCGGTCACCGAAGGGCAGGACGCGCTCGGCGAGGTCTCGATCGTGGTGGTCGTCGACGGCAGCTCCGGCTCCGGGCAGGCGGTCTCCACCGACATCGTCGAGGCGGCCGCGAAGGCCTACGTGCGGGCGCTCTCGGTTGCGGTGCAGCGTGCGCAGCAGGCCGAGTCTGCGGTCGCCGTCCCCACGCCGTAGGGGCAGCGCGATGCCAGACGATCAGACGCACGCGCGGCGCGTGCAGGAGGTCTTCGCGCGCCAGGCCGCGGCCTTCGAGGACCACCGCCACAACCATGCGCTGACGCACGATTCGCAGTGGCTCTTCCAGTCGCTGCGAGTCGAGCCGCAGGATCTGCTGCTCGACGTGGCCGCCGGGACCGGGCACGCGGCGCGCGCGCTGGCGGGCAGGGTGCGCGTCGCCGTCGCGGTGGACCTGACGGAGCAGATGCTGCAGGCCGGCAAGCAGGCCGCCGAGCAGCAGGGGCTGTCCAACGTGCTCTTCCAGCGGGGCGACGCGCTCCGCCTGCCGTTTCTGGACGAGAGCTTCGACGTGGTGATCTCACGCTTCGCCAGCCACCACATCGAGCGTCCCGACGTGCAGATCGCGGAGATGGCGCGCGTGCTTCGGCCCGGCGGCCGGCTGGGGCTCGCCGACGTGGTCGCCGACGAGGACCCGGCGGTCGCACGCACCCAGGATCGCCTGGAGCGCATGCGCGACCCGTCACACACCCGCACGCTGCCGATCTCCGAGATCGTGGCCGAGATGCAGTCGCTCGGGCTCGAAGCCGTCACGGTGGAGTCGCGCGCGGTGCAACACGCCGCCGACCCGTGGCTAAAGCGCGCCGGCGCACCGACCGAGATCGCGGACTCGGTGCGAGGCGAACTGCGAGCCGAGATCGCCGGCGGCGCGCCGACGGGGCTGCGACCGGTGCAGCGCGAGGGCGAGCTGTGGCTCGCTCAGGTGTGGGCGTGCGTGACGGCGGTCAAGCCGGGCGCGTGAGGCGCGCGGCAGAGCGCGATTCGCCGGTATGGCTCCAGCCGGCGGGGCACAGCCAGAAATCGCGCGTCAGCGGGTGGGCGAGGTCGCGTCGCCCGCTGCCCGCCGCATCGCGGCCAGGTCGAGCTTCTTCATCTGCAGCATGGCCTGCATCGCGCGTTGGGCGCGCTGCGGGTCGGGGTCGCCGAGCAGCGCCGGCAGGCCCTCGGGCACGATCTGCCAGCGCAGGCCGTAGCGGTCCTTCAGCCAGCCGCAGGCGATCTCCGCGCCGCCCTCGGTGAGCGCAGACCAGTAGTGGTCGACCTCCTCTTCGGTCGCGCAGTTGACGACGAAGGAGATCGACTCGTCGAACCCGTAGTGGGCCGGTCCGCCGTTGAGCGCGAGAAGCTCGTTGCCGTCGAGGCTGAAGCGCACGGTCATGACCGATCCGGCCGGTCCGGGAGCGCCCTCGCCATACCGCGTGACCTCCAGGACGCGCGAGTTCGGGAACACGGACGCGTAGAACTGCGCTGCCTGCTCAGCCTGGTCGTCGAACCAGAGGAAGGGGGTGATGCTTGGCATGCTGATGGCCTCCTTTGGGTTTCAGCGGTTGACCAAGAGACGGCTGCCGGCACCGTGGATCATCGCAGGCCGCTGCCGCCGCGGCGCGCCTTGCGGGAGACCTCACTAGAGTGCGGCGCCATCGAGAAGGCGAGTGGAGGGAGACCCACTTGAAGCTGATCATCGGCATCGTGCGGCCCGAGAAGGCCAACGATGTGCTCGAGGCGTTGTACAAGGCGGACGTGCGTGGCGTCTCGATGACCCGTGTCCAGGGCCACGGCGGCGAGCTGGACCGCGTGCAGACATACCGTGGCACGCGGGTCAAGATGGAGCTGGCGGAGAAGGTCCGCTTCGAGATCGCGGTCTCCGACGCGTTCGTGCAGCGGACCGTGGACGCGCTCTGCGAAGGGGCGCGCACCGGCGAGGTCGGTGACGGCAAGGTGTTCGTGCTCGACCTGGAGCAGGCGGTGCGCATCCGCACCGGCGACAGGGACCAGGACGCCGTGACGCCGGTGGGCGGCTGAATGGCGGGTACGACGATCGCGGCGGTCGCCCGCGTCAACGCGGGCGACACCGCCTGGATGCTGGTGGCCACGGCGCTGGTCCTGATGATGACCCCCGCGCTCGGCCTCTTCTACGCGGGCCTGGTCCGCTCCAAGAACGCGCTGAACACCTTTATGATGAGCACCGGCGCGCTGGGGGTGGCGACGATCACCTTCGCGGTCGTGGGCTACTCGCTGGCATTCGCGCCCGGCAACGGCTTCGTCGGCGGTCTCTCGCTCACGTTTCTCTCGCACGTCGGGTTTGCGCCGCGCGCCGGCACGGAAATCCCGCAACTGGTCTTTTTCGCCTTCGAGGCGGCGTTCTGCATCATCACCGCGGCCCTGGTCTCGGGCGCCGTGGTGGAGCGGATGCGCTTCGGCGCGTTCCTGATCTTCATGGCGCTGTGGTCGATCCTGGTCTATCCCGTGCTGGCCCACTGGGTCTGGGGCGGCGGCTGGCTGCAGAGCCACGGGACGCTCGACTTCGCCGGCGGCGTGCCCGTCGAGATGGCCTCGGGCTTCTCCGCGTTCGCCGCCGCGACGGTCGTCGGCGCGCGCCGGGACTACGGCCGCCAGGCGCTGCTGCCGCACAACGCCGTCTACGTCCTCTTGGGCGCCGGCCTGCTGTGGTTTGGCTGGTTCGGCTTCAACGGCGGCAGCGGCTTCACGGTGGGGCACCCCGGCGTGCTGGCGTTCACCAACACGCTGCTGGCGCCGGCCTGCACGCTGGTGGTGTGGTTCGTGCTCGACCTGCTGCGCGGCGGCAAGGTGACGGCGATCGGCGCCGCGACCGCGATCATCGTGGGCTGCGTGGGCATCACGCCGGCCGCCGGCTACATCAGCCCGCACTGGGCGATGGCGCTGGGCGCGCTGGCGGCGCTGCCGAGCTACGCGCTGATCATGTGGCGGCCGCGCACGCGCCTGGACGAGAGCCTGGACGTGCTCGGCGCCCACGGCCTGGCCGGGATGACGGGCATCCTGTTCATCGGCTTCTTCGCGCAGCGCGTTTGGAACGGCCACGGCAACGGCCTGCTCTACGGCCACCCTGGCCAGCTTCTCTGGCAGGCGCTCGCGGCGCTCGCGGGGCCGCTCTACGCCTTCGCCGCCACATTCGTGATCCTGAAGGTGCTCGGCCTCCTGATGCCTTTGCGTGCCCCCGCGCTGGAACAGTCGATGGGCATGGATGTCGTGGAGCACGGCGAGCAGGCATACACGGACGGCGAGGGCGCGATCCTGCTCAGCTACGAGGATGTCGAGCAGCAGCAAAGCGGCGCCGGCGCGGCGATCACGTCGTCCTGACCTCGACCTGCCTCGCTGAGCCTGCCTGCCTGCCGGCCGGGCAGCGGAGCCAGCGGCCGGGGCGCGCCCGGAGGCGTCTGTGATAGCGTACGTTTGTATGGCAAGCGCACCACAAGCCGAGCAGCCTGCGCCGGAGCGCAGATCAACCGATGAGGCGCTCGACCCCGCGGTGATCGGCGCGCGCCTGCGCGCGCTGCGGGAGGCGTCGTCGCTGTCGCTGCGGGAGCTGGCCTTGCGCTGCGGGGTGAGCGCGCCGATGCTCTCCCAGGTGGAGCGGGGCGAGACCAGCCCCACGCTCGTGGTGGCGGCCAAGATCGCCGCGGGCCTGGACCTGCGGCTCTCCCAGCTCCTGCGCCTGGACGAGGCCGGCGCGGTCACGATCGTGCGGGCGGGGCAGCGGCGCCGGGGCGGCGCCGGCAGCCGCGGGCACAGCTTCGAGGTGATGACCTCCGAACAGCCGGGGCAGCGGGCGGAGCTCTCGCGCCACACGCTCGCGCCCGGCGGCGCGACCGGCGCGGCGGACGACCCGCCGATGCACGAGCCGGGCAGCAGGGAGGTGGCGCTCGTGGAGAGCGGGTCGGTGACGCTCGTCTGCGACGGCGAGCGCTACGAGCTTGACACCGGGGACTGCGTGACCTTCGACGCCGACCTGCCGCACCACTTCGAGAATCAAACCGCCGCGGGGGCGACCTTCCTTTCGGTCGTCAGCGCCGGCCTGAGACGCAGCTAGCCAGTTAGGAGCCCTGATGCCAAAGAGCCTGTTCGAGAAGATCTGGGAGGCCCACGAGGTCGGCGGAGCCGGCTCCGGCCTGATCTACATCGACCTGCACCTCGTCCACGAGGTCACGAGCCCCCAGGCCTTCGACGGCCTGCGGATGGCCGGCCGCAAGGTGCGCCGCCCCGATCGCACGCTGGCCACCGCCGACCACAACACGCCCACCGACGGCACTATGGCCGCGCGGCTGATCGCCGATCAGCTCTCGCGCGTGCAGGTCGAAACCCTGGAGCGCAACTGCGAGCAGTTCGGTGTGCCCGTCTACTCGCTGGGCTCCGACCGCCAGGGCATCGTGCACGTGATCGGCCCCGAGCTGGGCGTCACCCAGCCCGGCATGACGATCGTCTGCGGCGACTCCCACACCGCCACCCACGGCGCCTTCGGCGCGCTGGCCTTCGGGATCGGCACCAGCGAGGTCGAGCACGTGCTGGCCACGCAGTGCCTGGTCCAGCACAAGCCCAAGTCGATGCTGATCCGCTACGAGGGCGATCTGCCCTTCGGCGTGACCGCCAAGGATCTGATCCTCGGCACGATCGGCCAGATGGGCGTCGGCGGGGCGACCGGGCACGTGGTCGAGTACGCCGGCCCGGCGATCGAGGCGCTCTCGATGGAAGGCCGCCTGACCGTCTGCAACATGACGATCGAGGGCGGCGGGCGCGCCGGCATGATCGCGCCCGACCAGACGACCTTCTCCTGGTTCGCAGATCAGGATCGGCCCGGCGCGCCCAAGGGCGCCGACCTGGAGCGCGCGTTTACGCGCTGGAGCGAGCTGAAGAGCGATGAGGGAGCGAGCTTCGACCGCGAGATGGTCGTGGACGCCTCCGCGCTCTCCCCGCAGGTCACCTGGGGCACCAACCCTGGCATGGTGGCGCCGGTCACCGCGAGGGTGCCCTCCCCGGACGACTTCGCCACCGAGGCCGAGCGCGAGTCGACCGAGCGCGCGCTGCACTACATGGGCCTCACGGCCGGCACCCCGATAGAGGAGATCGGGATCGACCGCGTCTTCATCGGCTCCTGCACCAACTCGCGGATCGGCGACCTGCGGGCCGCCGCGCAGGTGATCGAGGGCCGCAACGTCGCCGACGGCGTGCGCGCGATGGTCGTGCCGGGCTCCCAGCAGGTCAAGGCGGCCGCCGAGGCCGAGGGCCTGGACAAGGTGTTCACCGACGCGGGCTTCGAATGGCGAGTGGCGGGCTGCTCGATGTGCCTGGGCATGAACCCGGACACCCTCTCCGAAGGGGAGCGCTGCGCCTCCACCTCCAACCGCAACTTCGAGGGCCGCCAGGGGCGCGGCGGGCGCACGCACCTGGTCTCCCCGCAGATGGCGGCCGCGGCCGCGATCGAGGGGCACTTCACCGACATCCGCAACTGGAGCTGAGGAGGCTTAGCAATGGACCCGATCGAGACGATCTCCGGCAGCGTCAGCTTCCTCGACCGCGCCGATGTCGACACCGACCAGATCATGCCCAAGCAGTTCCTGAAGCGGGTGGAGCGCACCGGCTTCGGGCAGTTCCTCTTCTACGACTGGGCCAAGGAGCCCGACTGGGACCTGCCCGTCAACCCGATCCTCGTCACCGGCGATAACTTCGGCTGCGGATCCTCCCGCGAGCACGCGCCCTGGGGCCTGCAGGACTACGGCTTCCAGACGATCGTGGCGCCCAGCTTCGCCGACATCTTCTACTCCAACTGCACCAAGATCGGCCTGTTGCCGGTCGCGATCGAAGAAGAGCACTGCCGCGCGCTGGCGGCCGCCGGGGAGGGGCAGGTCGACCTGCGCGCCCAGGAGGTCCGGTATCAGAGCGCCGAGGGCGAGCTGGTGCGCGTGCCCTTCGAGATCGACCAGGCGACCCGCCGGCGGCTGCTGGAGGGCCTGGACGACATCGGCGTGACGCTCAGCGAGCAGGACGCGATCGCCGCCTTTGAAGCGCAGCGCGATGGCAGCCTGACGCCGACGCCCGTGACCACGGCGCTCTGATCGCGCCCCAACCTGAAAGGCATCCTCGATGGCACATCACATCGTCACCCTGCCCGGCGACGGGATCGGCCCCGAGATCATGGCGCCGGCCGTGGAGCTGCTCGCGAAGCTCGGTGACTTCGAGCTCGAGGAGCACCCGTTCGGTGGCGCCTCGATAGACATGCACGGCACGGCGCTGACCGACGAGACGCTGCAGGCGTGCAAGGCCGCCGACGCGGTTCTGCTGGCGGCCGTGGGCGGCCCCAAGTGGGACACCACCGATCCCGCCAAGCCGCGCCCCGAGCAGGGTCTGCTCGGGCTGCGCAAGGGGTTGGGCCTCTACGCCAACCTCCGTCCCGTTCGTCCCCTGCCCGCCCTCTACGACGCCTCGCCGCTGCGCCGCGAGCGCATCGAGGGGACCGACCTGCTGGTGGTCCGCGAGCTCACCGGCGGGATCTACTTCGGCGAGAAGACCCGCACCGCCGACGCCGCCAGCGACCTCTGCGAATACACCGTGGAGGAGATCGAGCGGATCGCGCGCACCGCCTTCCAGGCTGCGCGCTCGAAGGTGTGCAGCGTCGACAAGGCCAACGTGCTGGAGACCTCGCGCCTATGGCGCGAGGTGGTGACCAACCTGCACGCGCGCGAGTTTCCGCACGTCGAGCTGGAACACGTGCTTGTGGACAACGCAGCGATGCAGCTCGTCTCCTCGCCGCGACACTTCGACGTGATCGTGACCGAGAACATGTTCGGAGACATCCTCTCCGACGAGGCCGCGATGATCACCGGCTCGATCGGGATGCTGCCGAGCGCCTCGCTTGGAGGCGACGGTCCGGGCCTCTTCGAGCCCGTGCATGGCTCCGCCCCCGACATCGCCGGGCAGGGGATCGCCAATCCGCTGGCGATGTTCCTCTCGGTGGCGCTGATGCTGCGCCACGGCCTGGGCTTGGAAAGCGAGGCCGCGGCGGTAGAATCCGCAGTTGACCGCGCGCTCGCCGCGGGTCTGCGCACCCCGGACCTGGGCGGAGAGGCCGGCACGGCGCAGGCGGCCCAGACGGTGTTCGCGCATCTCGAGTAGTCCGGGGCGGCTGGGGGCGAGCAGGCCGAAATCGCCCGGGCGATCGAGACCAAAAGCACTCAAGCACAGAAACCAAGGAGCCGCAGAGCCGTGGAGCCCACCGACCTCATATGGATGAACGGAGACTTCGTCGCATGGGAGGACGCGAAGGTCCACGTCCTCACGCATGGCCTGCACTACGGCACAGGGGTCTTCGAGGGCGTCCGCTGCTACGACACCGAGCTTGGCCCGGCGGTGTTCCGCAACGCCGAGCACGCCGAGCGGCTGCTGCGCTCCGCCGAGCTCTACTACATGCCGGTGCCCTTCAGCGCCGAGCAGCTCAGGGCGGCCACGCGCGAGCTTGTCGCGCGCAACGAGCTGCGCTCCTGCTACATCCGTCCGCTGGTCTACCGCGGATACGGATCCATGGGCCTCAACCCGCTCGAGGCGCCGGTCGAGGTGATCATCGCGGCATGGGAATGGGGCACCTACCTCGGCGAGGAGGGGACGCTCAACGGCGTGCGCGCGAAGGTCTCCTCCTGGCGGCGCATCAGCCCCGACTCGCTGATCCCCTACGCCAAGGCCTCGGGGCAGTACCTCAACAACGTGCTCGCCAAGGTCGAGGCCACCAAGGCCGGCTACGAGGAGTCGATCCTGCTGGACGACCACGGCCACGTCTGCGAGGGCACCGGCGAGAACGTATACATCGTGCGCGACGGGCAGATCATCACGCCGGGCCACCACAACTCGATCCTCGACGGCATCACCCGCAGGTCGATCATCCAGATCGCGAGCGATCTCGGCTACCCGGTCTGCGAGCGCAACATCGCGCGCGCCGAGCTCTACCTCGCCGACGAGGTGTTCCTCTCCGGCACCGCCGCGGAGATCGTGCCGGTGCGCGAGGTGGACGACCACGCGGTCGCCGACGGCAAGCCGGGCGAGATCACCAAGGTGCTCCAGGAGGCATTCGACGACGCGATCCACGGGCGCAGCGAGCGCTACCGCGAGTGGCTCGACCCGGTCGCCGCGTCGGCGCCTGCGCCGGCGCCGCCGGCAAGGACGGCATAGCGGATGGGTGAGATCGAGCTTTACGACGCCACCCTGCGCGACGGCATGGGTGGCGGGGGCCTGGATCTCACCGTCGCCGAGAAGCTCCAGGTGGTCCGCCGCCTCGACGCGCTCGGCATCGACATCGTCGAGGCCGGCTTCCCGGCGTCCAACCCGAAGGAGAGCGAGCTCTTCGCGCTGCTGGCCGAAGAGCGGCTCCAGCACGCCGAGATCGCCGCGTTCGGGATGACCAGGCGCCGCGACGCGAGCGCCGACGCCGACCCCGGGCTGGCCGAGATCGCCGGCTGCTTCGCGCCGATCTGCACGATCGTGGGCAAGAGCTCGCCGCTGCACGTCGAGGTGGTGGTGCGCGTCTCCCGCGAGGAGAACCTCGCGATGATCGCCGAGTCGGTGGCGTTCCTGGTCGGCGAGGGCAAGCGCGTGATCCTCGACGCCGAGCACTTCTTCGACGGCTACGCCGAAGACCCGTCGTTCGCGCTGGAATGCGTGCGCGCCGCCGCGGAGGCGGGCGCCGAGCGCGTCGTGCTCTGCGACACCAATGGCGGCTCGCTGCCGATGCAGGTGCAGGCGGTCGTGGGAACCGTGCGCGAGAGCCTGCCGCATGTGCGGCTGGGCATCCACACCCACAACGACTCCGGCTGCGCGGTGGCCAACTCGCTGGTGGCGGTGCACGCCGGCGCCACGCAGGTGCAGGGCACGATGAACGGGATCGGAGAGCGCACCGGCAACGCCAACCTCGTGACCCTGATCGCCGACCTGCAGCTCAAGATGGGCTTCCAGTTGCTGGATCCCGAGCGTCTGGCGAGCCTCACCGAGACCGCGCACTTCATGGACGAGGTGCTCAACCGCACCCCCGCCACATCTCAGCCGTTCGTCGGCAAGCACGCCTTCGCCCACAAGGCCGGGCTGCACGCCGCCGGTGTGCGCAGCGACGCGCGCACCTTCGAGCACATCGATCCGGGGCTGATCGGCAACGACAGGGATCTGCTGGTCTCCGAGCTCTCCGGCCGGGCGACGATCCTGGAGAAGGCGCGGGAGGCCGGGGTGGAGTTGGACGAGCTCTCCGCCCAGCGCACCGCCGCGAAGGTCAAGGAGCTCGAGCACCGCGGCTATCAGTTCGAGGCGGCGGACGGCTCCTTCGAGCTGCTGATGCGACGCGAATCAGGACATTACGAGCGGCTCTTCGAGCTGGAGTCCTGGCGGGTGATCGTGGAGAAGCGCGCGCAGGGCGGCGTGGCCACCGAGGCAACGATCAAGGTGTGGGTGCCGGACCGCAAGACCGGGCGGCGCCTGGTCCGCACCGCCGAGGGCAACGGCCCGGTGAACGCGCTGGACAAGGCGTTGCGCGAGGCGATCGGGGAGATCCATCCGCAACTTCGCGACATCGACCTCGTCAACTTCAAGGTCAGGATCCTGGACGAGGAGAAGGGCACCGGCGCGATCACCCGCGTGCTGCTGGACAGCAGCGACGGTGAGCTCACCTGGGGCGCCATCGGCGTCTCGGAGAACGTGATCGAGGCCTCCTGGGATGCTCTCGTGGACGCGCTGGAGTACGGCATGCAGCCGGGCCGGCTCCGCGCGCAGGCGCAGCTCCCGGCCGCGCTGAAGGGCTCCACCGAGCTGCCTACGTGAGCGACCCGATCCCGCTGGCAAGGCCGGCCCTCGGCCCCGAGGAGGAGCGGGCTGTGCTGGAGGTGCTGCGCTCCGGCCAGCTCTCCCTCGGCCCGCGCCTGCGGGAGTTCGAGCGTGCGTTCGCAACGCTGGTGCGGGCGCCGCTGGCGAGCGCGATCTCCAGCGGAACCGCCGGTCTGCACCTGGCGCTGCGGGCCGTCGGGGCGCAGGAGGGCGAGGAGGTGGTGACCAGCCCGTTCTCCTTCGTGGCCTCCGCCAACGCGGTGCTCTACGAGCGCGCGCGCCCTGTCTTCGCCGACATCGACCCGGTCACGCTCAACCTCGATCCCGATGCCGCCGAGGCTGCGATCGGGTCGCACACGAGCACGCTGCTTCCCGTTCACATCTTCGGCTACCCGGCCGACATGGCGGCGTTCGAGGCGATCGCGCGGCGGCACGGCCTGGCGATCGTCGAGGACGCATGCGAGGCGCTCGGCGCAAGGCACGCGGACGGCGTGCCGGTCGGCGGCCGCGGTCATCCGGCCGTGTTCGGCTTCTACGCCAACAAGCAGCTCACGACCGGCGAGGGCGGGATGATCACCCTGTCCGACCCGGCGCTGAAGCAGATGATCGACTCGGAGCGCAACCAGGGACGCGCGCCGAACATGGACTGGCTCGACCACGACCGGCTGGGCTTCAACTACAGGCTCTCCGACATCGCCTGCGCCGTCGGTATCGCGCAGCTTTCCAAGATCGAGCAGACGCTTGCCCAGCGAGCGCACGTGGCGGAGCTCTACCGGCAGGCGCTTAGCGGGATCGAGGGCCTGACGCTGCCCTGCTCCGACCGGGATGGGGCACAGCGCGGATGGTTCGTGTTCGTGGTGCAGCTCCCGCGCGGGGTGAACCGCGACGATGCCGTCCGGGCTCTGGCCGCCCGCGCGATCCAGAGCAAGCCCTATCTGCCCGCGATCCATCTGATGAGCTACTACCGCGAGCGGTTCGGCCACCGCGAGGGTCAGTTCCCGGTCTGTGAGGACGTCGCGGCGCGGTCGCTGGCGCTGCCATTCTTCCCGCAGATGAGCGAGGGGCAGGTCGCGCGGGTGGCGCAGCAGCTCGCGAGCATCCTCGGCCAGGAGGCCGCCGCCGCGACCTGAGGGTGGCGCCGCCGCGACCTGAGGGCGACGGCTCTCAGCGGCTCTCAGGCGATGTCCTGCAAGAGATCCCGCGGCCGCATCTGCAGCCCGTGGGCGAGCAGCACGATCGTCTCGAGCTGCGGAGAGCGGCGGGAGCGCTCGAGCAGGCTGATCTCCGTGCGGTGCAGCCCGCAGGCACGCGCCAGGCCATCCTGGGTGAGGCCGAGCTCCTCACGCCGCGCACGCAGGTTCGTCGCGAACTGCTCGCGCACGCTCAGCATCCGTGCCGGGCTCCCATCCACGCCCGCGGCGGTCTTGCGGAGGTCGCTGACCGCCAGTGCTCGCCGGCTGCGCCGCCGGCCCCGCTCATGTGCCCTTCGCCGCCGGTGAAGAGGCGATCCAGGCCAGCAGCAGGCCGAGCGCGCGCTTTGCGACCTTCGGGTCGCCCAGCCGCGCCGCGTCGGTGAGCGCGAGCAGCTCGTGCATTTCCGGGTCGGCGACCGCCAGCGCCGGCACGCCGGCGTGCAAGGGCTTGACCGCCACTCCGCGACCGCGTCCGCGGGGCTGCGGCCAGACCGGCTGGGGCGCGTCCGCAGAAACGCGCAGGCGCTTCGCCAGCGCCGGAACGGCCCAGGCCGTCGGCATTCCGCGCGCCCGGTCGCCGGTGCTCGCCGGCGCCACGAACGCGAGCGCGTGCTCGAAGAGCTCTTCGCAGCCGGCGACGTTCACGTGCCGGCGCTCGGGATCGAAGGCCGGTGTGGCGCCAAGCCGGCCGAGCGAGCGCTGAACGGTCGCCAGCGGCATGTGCAGCTCCCGCGCCAGCATGCGCACGGTCCACTCTCCGGCACGGTGTCGGAGCAGACCCAGCACGACAAGTACGTCCACGCCTCTCAAGGATTGCGATGCTACCAGGCAACGCGTGCCCGGCTCACTAAGGGGAACACACAAGGACTCCGTGGGTAACTACTGAAGTCAACTGCGGGGCTGTATGAAACGCGGGTACGGGGTGCACGCCGGAAGGCCGATAGATTGTCGCCGCGATGTCCCGTTTCAGCGAGCCCCAGCATCCAGACTTCCAGCGCCTGAACGCCTCGATCGACTTCGATCGCCGGCTCTGGCCCTTCGACGTCGCGCAGTCCAAGGCCCACGCCAGGATGCTCGCCGCCCAGGGGATCATCCCCGCAGGCGACGCGCAGGTGCTGGTGGAGGGGCTGGACGCCGTCGCGCGTGAGCTCGATCAGGGGCGTTTTCCATTCAGGGACGACGACGAGGACATCCACATGGCGATCGAGCGGCGGCTGACCGAGATCGTGGGCCCCGTCGGCGGCAGGCTGCACACCGCGCGCTCGCGCAACGATCAGGTCGCCACGGACGTCGCGATGTACACGCGCCAGGCCGCCGAGGGCGCGCAGCAGGCGGTGGAGCGGGTGATGGAGGTGCTGCTGGCCCGCGCCGAGGAGCACCTGGACTGGCCGATGCCGGGCTACACGCATCTGCAGCGCGCCCAGCCCGTCTATCTGGGCCACCATCTGCTCGCCTACTTCTGGATGCTCAGTCGCGACCGGGCGAGGTTCGGCTTCGCGGCCAGGGAGGCGGGCCGGATGCCGCTGGGCGCCGGGGCGCTGGCCGGCGTGAGCTTCGACACCGATCGGCGCATGGTCGCCGCCGAGCTCGGCTTCCAGGAGATCGCGCCCAACTCGCTTGACGCCGTCTCGGGCCGGGACTTCCTGCTCGACTACCTGGGCGCCGCGGCGACCTGCGCCACGCACCTTTCGCGCCTGGGTGCCGAGCTTGTGCTGTGGTCCAGCGAGGAGTTCCGCTTCTGCGAGCTGCCCGACGCGTGGAGCTCCGGCTCATCGATCATGCCGCAGAAGAAGAACCCCGACGCGGCCGAGCTGCTGCGCGCCAAGGCGCCGCGGATCGTTGCGCACCTGAGCGCCATGCACGGGGTGATGCACGCGCTCCCGCTCACCTACAACAAGGACATGCAGGAGGACAAGGAGCACCTCTTCGACGCCGACGACACGCTGCGGCTCTGCCTGGCGGCGGCCGCGGGGATGCTTGCCGGAGTGCGCTTCGACGCGGAGCGGCTGCGGGAGGCGGCGGGCGACGAGATGATCGCCGCGACCGACATCGCCGACCTGCTGGTCAAGCACGGCATGCCGTTTCGCCAGGCGCACGGCGTGGTCGCCGGCCTGGTGCGCGCCGCGGTGGAGAGCGGCCGCGTGCTCTCGCAGCTCACGCCGCAGGAGCTTGCGCAGCACAGCGACGCCTTTGCGGGGCCGGAGGGCGCCAGGGCGTACTACGAGGTGCTCTCGCAGAGCTCGTGGCTGGAGTCGAAGGTGTCGCAGGGCGGGACCTCGCTGCCGAGGCTGCGCGAGCAGCTCGCTCTGGCAAGGAGCGTCCTGGATGAGGCCCCGGGCCGCTGAGCGCAGCCTGCCGGAGACCGGCGCGCCCGATCTCGCGCGGCGCCTGCCGCTGTCCTTCTACGCGCGGCCGGTGCTCGAGGTCGCACGAGACCTGGTCGGCTGCACCGTCGCGCATGGAGAGACGGCTGGAGTGATCGTCGAGACGGAGGCCTATCACTACAGCGAGCCGGCCTGCCACGCCTTTGTGGGACTCACCCCTCGCACGACGACGCTGTTCGGGCCGCCCGGTCAGGCCTACGTCTACCGTTCCTACGGCATACACGCGCTTCTGAACGCCGTCTGTGAGCCGGCCGGGGTCGGCGCCGCCGTCCTGATCAGGGCGCTGCGGCCGATCGCCGGGCTGGAGCAGATGCGCTCCCGGCGCGGCACCGAGGATGATCTCGAGCTCTGCTCCGGCCCCGGGAAGCTGACGCAGGCGCTTGGGGTGGAGCTCGGTGAGAACGGCTCCAGCCTGCTCGACGGCCCGGTCGCGATCTTCGCGACCGGCGGCGGGTCGGGGGCCGGGTCAGGCGCGGAGTCGGTCCCTGGGCCGGGCACCGGGCCCGTCGAGGTGCGCAGCGGCCCGCGGATCGGGATCAGCAAGGCTGTCGAGCTGCCCTGGCGCTTCTGCCTTGCGGGCAGCCCTTACGTCTCGCGGCCGCGCTTGGCCTGAGGCCCTGCGCGCGTCGGCGCCGCGCACCGGCGCCTCAGGCGCGGTCTCCGGCGGCGCCCGCGGTCCCTGACGCCAAGCGCAGCCCGGCCTCGCTAGCCGCCGCCGGCGCTGGCGCCGCCCGTCGGGGCGCTCGCGCCCCCGGTCGCGCCGCCGGTCGCCCCGCCCCCGGCCGGGGTCGACGGCGCCGATTCGGCCGGCGCCGTCGGCGTCGTGGAGGGCGGCGGGGCGCTCGGAGTCCCGGTGGTCGGCGCGACCGGCGCTTCGGTCGTCGTGGATTCCTTGGTGGTGCCCTGGCCCTGCGCTCCTTCGCCAGCGCCGCCGGCTTCCTGGCCGGCGCTCCCCGATTCGCCGTGGCCCTGAGGGCGACTGGTCGAGGAGCTGCTCGTGCTCTGGCCCGTCTGAGGCAGCGCGCCCGCGGTCGCTTGGACTGTGGCGCCGGAGGCGCCGCTGTGGCCGGCGGCCTTGGCGGCCTCTTCGCGTTCGATGCCGATCGCCGAGAGCATGAAGTCTTTCCAGATCAGGGCCGGGAACGTGCCGCCGTAGACGGGCTGGCCGTAGTAGGCGGTGGTCATCGGCTTGGCGCTTTCGGGGTAGCCGACCCACACGGCGACCGTGTACTTGCTGTCGAAGCCCACGAACCAGGCGTCCACGTAGTTGGTGGTGGTGCCGGTCTTGCCGGCCGCGAACTGGCCGATCGCGGCCCCGGTGCCGGTGCCGTGGGCGATCACCGTCTCAAGCATCTGCGTCTCGGTCGCGGCGATCCCGGCAGGCAGGATCCGCTGCAGGACGGTGTGGTTGACTTCGCGATGGCGTCCATTTGGCAGCGCTTGCTTGGGATCGCTGACTTCCTGGATGCCGACCGGCAGGCCGCGGGCGCCGGACAGGGTGCCGCTGACCCGCTGGCCGCCGTGGGCGATCGTCTCGTAGGCGTGCGCCATGTCCAGTGCCGTCACGCCGATCTTGAGACCGCCGATCGTCATCGCGTAGTTGGTGGAGATCGGCGTCGTGATGCCCATCTCGTGGGCGATCCTGGCGATCTTCCGGGTGCCGACCTTGATCCCGACTTCGGCGTAGATCGAGTTGTCGGAGACCTCGGTGGCGCCGACCAGGGTGTTGGTGCCGGTGTAGGCGCCTTCGTCGTTGTGCACCACGAAGAGTTCTTTGGAGTGCGGAACGTGGAAGACCTTCATCTTGGAGGGCCAGACCGAATAGGGGGAGATGCCGTCCTCCAGCGCGGCGGCCAGGTCGAAGGCCTTGAAGGAGGAGCCCGGCTGTCGCTCTCCGTCCGTGGCGAGGTTGAACGGGTCGGATTCGTAGTTGCGTCCGCCGACCATCGCGCGCACGTCTCCGGTGGAGTTTTCGATCGCCACCAGCGAGGCCGAGGGGTCGCCCGGGCCTTCCAGGTAGGAGGAGACGGCATGTTCGGCGGCGCGCTGGAGCCCGAGGTCGAGCGTGGTCTTGATGTGCAGGCCGCCGTCGAAGGCCAGGGTGGCGCCGTAGCGTTCGATCACCTGCTGATCGACCCAGCTCGTGAAGTAGCCGCTGTCGACGCCTTCGGCGAGCTGTTCGCGCGGGGGCGTGATCTGCTGCCTGGTCGGCACGGGCTGGCTGATGCTCTCGTTGTAGACCTCTTTGTCTATGTAGCCCTGCTTGAGCATCTGTTCGAGCACCAGGTTGCGGCGTTCGCGCGCCGCGAGCGGATGTTCGATCGGGTTGTAGGCGGTCGGCGCCTGAACCATGCCCGCCAGCAGCGCCGCCTGCCAGGGCTTGATGTCGGTCACGCAGAGGTGCTGCGGCACTCCGCATCCGCGGTTTTCCGGTTCGCTGCCGAAGTAGGTGTGCGCGGCCGCCTCGATGCCGTACGCGCCGTTGCCGTAGTAGATCGTGTTCAGATACTCCGTGATGATCTTTTCCTTGCTCCAGCGGTGATCCAGATGGAACGCCAGGGCGGCCTCCTTGAGCTTCTCGAAGACCGTCCGCTGCCCCTGCGCTTCGAGCGCGTTCTTGACGAACTGCTCCTCGATCGTGGAGGCGCCCTGCACTCCGCTGCTGCCCAGCACGTCGTGCAGCACGGCGCGGCCGAGCGAGCGTATGTCGACGCCTTCGTTGCTGTAGAAGCGCTTGTCCTCGATCGAGATCACCGCGTCCTTGACGAGCCGGGGGATCTGCTTTGGACTGAGCAGGATCTGGTTGCGCTTGCTCAGCACCGACAGGACGTGCCCGTGGTCGTCCACCAGCACCGAGTTCTGCGCGTCGCGGTACTGCACCTGGTCTTCGAGCGCGGGCAGGTCGGAGGTCACGGCCATGAACATCCCGAACACGAACGAGATCCCGCCGAGCACGAGCATCGCGATCAGGATCGCCACCAGCCGCACCCACTTCATCCGCGGCCGCGAGCGTCTGCGCGCCTGCCAGGCATGGCCGCGGACCCGCCAGCTCAGGCGCGCCGAGGCCAGCAGCCGGTCGACGAAGGAGCCGACCGGCAAGGTCCCGCTCGACTGCCTGCGCCGTGGCCGCGCGCCCTGTCTACCGGGTGGCCGAACCGTCGAGCTCACCGGCAGGGGCTCACGGTCTGCGCACGATCGTCGCGATGCGCCAGGTAACGGGAAGTTGAGCGAGTCATGCCCGAATGGTCATGTCGTCCTTGGTGATCTGATGGCCGGGCGTCCAGCCCCGGCCGTGATCCAAGTGCCTCTCCACCGCTCAGCGCGCCTTTCGCGCCGCAAACGGCAACCGTGCGACGCCGCCCACCTCTTGCGGCGCCTGCCAACGGGATCGCGAGAGTCTAGCATTGGCGCCCCCATGCAGAGCGATGTCCAAGAGTCAGCAGAGCAGGCGATGAGCCTGCTGCACAACGTCGTCGACAGCCTGCCCGACGGCGCGCTGCAGGAGCGCCTGAGCAGCGCGCGCGCCGAGGGCCGCCCGCTGCGGGTGAAGCTCGGAATCGACCCGACCGCGCCCGACATCCACCTCGGCCACGCCGTGGTGCTGCGCAAGCTGCGGGAGTTCCAGGACCTCGGGCATCGCGTCGTGCTGATCATCGGCGACACGACGGCTCAGGTCGGCGACCCCTCCGGCCGCTCGACGCTGCGGCCGATCCTCTCCGCGGAGGAGATCGAGCGCAACGCGGCCACCTTCCAGCAGCAGGCGATGAAGATCCTCGACGACTCGCCGCAGAGCCTGGAGATCAGACACAACGGCGAGTGGCTGCAGATGGCGCTGGCCGAGCTGCTTGCGCTGATGCGCACCACGACCGTCGCCCAGATCCTCGAGCGCGACGACTTCGCAAAGCGGCTGGCCGCGGGCCAGCCGGTCTCGGTGCTGGAGATGATGTACCCGCTGCTGCAGGGCTACGACTCGGTGGCCGTGCGCGCCGACGTGGAGCTCGGCGGAACCGACCAGAAGTTCAACCTGCTGCTGGGCCGCGACATCCAGCGCGCCTACGGACAGCCCAGCCAGGCGATCGTGACGATGCCGATCCTGGTCGGAATCGACGGCAGGCGCAAGATGTCCAAGTCGCTGGGCAACCACATCGGCATCACCGAGCAGCCGGCGGAGATGTTCGGCAAGACGATGTCGATCCCGGACGAGGCGATGGAGGAGTACTTCAGGCTGCTGCTTGGCCGGGAGATGCCGACCGACCTGGGCCCGCGCGACGCCAAGCGCCTGCTGGGGCGAGAGCTCGTCACCTGGCTGCACGGGCCTGATCAGGCGCGGGAGGCGCAGGCCGCCTTCGACCGCCTCTTCGTCGAAGGCAGGGAGCCGGAAGACATGCCCGAGCACCGCTTTGGGGTGGACGGAGCCCCGGTGCACCTGCCGGCCCTGATCGCCTCGGCTTTCGGGCTCTCGCGCTCGGAGGCGCGCCGGCTGCTGGTTGCCGGCGCGGTCCAGATCGGGGAGCAGCGCCTGGACGGGCAGGAGCAGGATCTGCCCGCGGAGGCGCTCGACGGGCAGGTGCTGAAGGTCGGCAAGCGGCGCTTCTGCCGGCTGCGCGCAGCGTGAGCACGCCTTCCGTCCGCCGATCGCGTATCATGCGTGCCGCAGGCGCTCCTCGGAGCGCTTGCTGGCGTCAGACAGCATCTGGGACGCGAATGTCCACGAGTGCCGCCTGAGCGCTATACTCCCTTGTCGGCCCACAGCCGCCTTAGGGCGCAGGGCCTCTTGTCGGTCCTCCTCGGAGAGCACCTCCGGAGAAGGCTTGGCGGTCTTTGAAAACTCAACAGCATGCGCACCTGCGATCTTCTATGGATCGCGGTGTGCGTCCAGGTTCGACCCGTCATGCGGGGGCGCTAACGCGCGCCTGCGATGACGGCACAAGAGTCAAGTAGGGAAACCCCGTCATGGTGCGGGACCGACGTGTATGCGGTTCCGCGGCGTCTGCAAAGGCGCACTCCATGACAGCTTTTCGTGAAGTTCTTCACGGAGAGTTTGATCCTGGCTCAGGACGAACGCTGGCGGCGTGCCTAACACATGCAAGTGGAGCGACGAACCAGGGCTTGCCCTGGGGCCAAGCCGCGAACGGGTGAGTAACACGTGGGTCACCTGCCCCGATGACCGGGACAACCCGAGGAAACTCGGGCTAATACCGGATGTGCCCGCAAGGGCAAAGGAAGCTTCGGCCTCCGCATCGGGATGGGCCCGCGGCCCATTAGCTTGTTGGTGGGGTAATGGCCCACCAAGGCAACGATGGGTAGCTGGTCTGAGAGGACGATCAGCCACACTGGGATTGAGAACGGCCCAGACTCCTACGGGGGGCAGCAGTGAGGAATCTTCGGCAATGGGGGCAACCCTGACCGAGCAACGCCGCGTGCAGGAAGAAGGTTTTCGGATCGTAAACTGCTTTTCTGTGG
>DAHUYQ010000031.1 GCA_027315115.1 Solirubrobacterales bacterium
AAGATCGATGGCCTCACGCTGCTGCCGATGCTGCGTGAAATCACCCAGGCGCCGATTTTGATGCTGACCGCCAAGGGCGGCACCGACGATAAGGTGCGCAGCCTCAGCACCGGCGCCGACGACTACCTCGTGAAGCCGTTCGAGCGCCAGGAGCTGCTGGCGCGGATGAGGGCGCTGCTGCGCCGGCGTCCGCCGCGCGGGTCGGCGCCGTTGAAGGTCAGCGATCTCTCGCTCAACGTCGACACCCACGAAGTGCTGCGCAGCGAGCGCATGATCGAGCTCACCCAGCGCGAGTTCGAACTTCTGGAATACCTGATGCGCAACGAGCGGATCGTGATCTCGCGCCAGCGGCTGCTCGACGAGGTGTGGGGCTACGACCCTTTCTCCACGACCAACACGATCGAGGTGTTCGTCTCCAACCTGCGTCGCAAGCTGGAGGCCGAGGGCGAGCCGCGGCTGCTGCACACGATCCGAGGAGCGGGCTACGTCCTTCGCGCGTAGGATGCGCGGCGCCGGCGAGCGCGTGCAGGCGGCCTTCGACAGGCTGCCGATCACGACGCGCCTGGCGGGCGTCTCGGCGCTGCTGACGTTCATCATCCTGTTCTCCTTCGCGCTGGTCGTCGGCTCGCTGACGATCCACCGGATCAGGTCGGACTTCTACAGCGAGGTCGAACGGGCCGGCGAGCGGCTGCCGCGAGAGCTCACCTTTCGCGTGACCCAGAGCTCCACCGGCCCGCTGGAGCTCAAGGTGGAACCGTCGCTGCAGAAGGTCGCCAGCCAGCAGTCCGCGGTCGTGAAACTCTTCGGCGTGAGCGGCCAGCTCGAACAGGCGCCGTCGAACGCTCCGTGGCTCGGCGAGCCCAACGTCGGAGGGCCGGTGGCGGTTCACGGCTACTTCGTCGTCAGCCGCGAAGTGCCGCTCTTCTACAGCAACGGCGTCTCCGCCGGCAGGGTCATTCTCCAGTACGCCCGCCCGCTCTCGGCGGTGAACTCGACCATCGCCCGCGTCGAGCTGCTGCTCGTGCTCGGAGTGCTCGCCGGGTCGGGGCTCGCGCTGCTTGCCGGGATCATGATCGCGCGCAGGGCGATGCATCCGATCGCGCAGCTCACCAGCACCGCCGCCGAGATCGCGCGCACGCGAGACCCGTCGCTGAGCCTGCCCGAGCCTCACGCCGAAGACGAGGTCGGCAAGCTCGCGCACACGCTGCAGAGCATGCTCCACGAGCTCGACTCCGCGCACGCGGAAACCGAGGCGATGCTGGACCGTCAGCGGCGGTTCGTAGCCGACGCCTCCCACGAGCTGCGCACGCCGCTGACCAGCGTGCTGGCCAACCTTGAGCTGCTGGCCGAATCGCTGCATGGCGAAGAGGCAGACGCCGCGCGCTCGGCGCTGCGCTCCTCTCAGCGCATGCGGCGGCTGGTCGCCGACCTGCTGCTGCTGGCGCGCGCGGACGTGGGTCGCGTGGTCAGGCGCGAGCGGGTCGATCTGGCGCAGGTCGCGATCGAGGCGGCCGCGGAGCTCGGGCCGATGAGCGCCATGCACGAAATCTCGCTCGACGTCAAGCCCGCGGCGGTGCAGGCCGCGCGGGACGAGATCCTGCGGGTCGTGATCAACCTGATCGAGAACGCGGTCCGCCACACGCCGCCGGGCACCGAGATCCGGGTGCGCAGCGGCGCCGGGGAGCACGGCCGGGTGCGCCTGGTGGTCGAAGACGACGGGCCTGGGGTGCCCGAGCCTCTGCGCGCCAGCCTCTTCGAACGCTTCGTGCGCGGCGCCGGCGACCGCGGCGGCTCCTTCGGCCTCGGCCTTGCGATCGTCAAGGCCGTCGCCGAGTCGCACGGCGGCAGCGTGCGCGTCGAGGACGTGCACCCCGAGTCCCCCGTCGGCGAAGGGCGCGGCGCGCGCTTCGTGGTGGAGCTGCCGCGCGCCTCAGATCTCGATGATCACGGGGAGCACCATCGGGCGGCGACGGAGGCGGTCGTAGACTAGCTTGGCCAGGTCGTCGTGCAGCATCTGCTGGAGCAGGTCGATCTCGCGGATGCCCTCCTCGGCGGCGGCTCGTTCGAGCGTCTCGCGCGCGGCCCGCCTGATCTCCTCGACCAGCTCTCCGGCCTGATCGAGGAACGGCACGCCCCGGAAGATCACCTCCGGGTCGGCGACCGAGCTGCCGTCCTGCTCGGCGATCGTGACCACCACGACGAAGATGCCGTCGGCGGAGAGCATGCGGCGGTCGCGCAGCGCCACGTCGGCGACATCGCCGATCTCGACCCCGTCCACGAAGATCATGCCGCTGCGCTCGCGCTGGCCCAGGCGCGCGCCGCGCTCGTCGATCAGCAGCGGCAGGCCGTTGTCGGCCTGGAAGATCGCGTCCGGGTCGACGCCCACCGACTCCGCCAGCTCGGCGTGCAGCCGCAGGCGCTTGAAGTCGCCGTGCACCGGCATCACGTAGCGGGGCTTGACGAGGTTGAGCATCAGCTTGACCTCCTCGGCGTGGCCGTGGCCGGAGGCGTGCACGGGCGCGTCCCGAGCCGTGATCACGTCGCAGCCGATGTGGTAGAGCCTGTCGATCGTCTCGTTGACCGCCCGCTCGTTGCCGGGCACCGGCGTGGCGGAGAACACGACGGTGTCGCCGTCCTTGAGCTGCACCTGCGGGTGGTCGCGGTAGGCCATGCGTCGCAGCGCCGAGAGCGGCTCGCCCTGTGAGCCGGTGGAGATGATCACCATCCGGTCGTCGGGGAAGTCGGTCAGCTCGCGCGGTCCGACGAGCATGCCCTCCGGGATGTCGATGTGCCCGAGGCGCCTGCCGATCGAGACGTTCTTGCGCATCGAGCGGCCGACCAGCACGACCTTGCGGTCCAGCGCCTCGGCGGCATCTACCACCTGCTGGACGCGGTGGATGTTCGAGGCGAAGCTGGTCACGACGATGCGTCCCTCGCAGCGCGAGAAGGTCTCCTGCAGGTGCCTGCCGACCTGCGACTCCGAGGAGGAGAAGCCGCCGCGGTCGACGTTGGTCGAGTCGCCACAGAGCAGCAGCACCCCCTCCCTGCCGAGCTCGGCCAGCCGCGAGACGTCCGCTGGCGACCCGTCGACGGGGGTCTGGTCGAACTTGTAGTCGCCCGTGAGCAGCACGGTGCCAAGCTCGGTCCCGAGCGCCACCGCGCAGGAGTCGGGGATCGAGTGGGTCATGTGCACCATCTCCATCTGGAATGGCCCCAGATCGACCGCTTCCCCCGGGTCGAGCTCGATCAGCTCGACGTTCTTCAGGCGGTGCTCGTCCAGCTTGGACTCGGCCATCGCGACCGTCAGCGGGCCGCCGTAGACGGGGGGCGGCTCGTGCTGCTCGGCGAGCTCCCTGATCACCCACGGAAGCGCGCCGATGTGATCCTCGTGACCGTGCGTGATCACGATCGCCTCGATGTCGCGTGCCCGCTCGCGCAGGTAGGAGAAGTCGGGCAGCACGAGGTCGATCCCGACCATCTCGGGCGTCGGGAAGCGCAGCCCGACGTCCACCACGACGATCCGGCCGTCGTGCTCGACGACGGTCATGTTCTTGCCGATCTCGCCGAGGCCGCCGAGCGGGAGGACCTTCACCCCCGCGCTCATGCTGTTGCGCCCGCCGGCAGCAGCCCGTGACGTTCCAGCATCGCACGCACCGCGGCGAGCTCCTCCTCGGTGGCCTCCACCAGCGGCAGGCGCAGCCCGCCGACTTTGTGGCCGAGCAGGTTGAGCGCCGCCTTGGTGCAGGTCGGGCTGGCGGTCATGAAGAGGGTCTTGTAGACGTCCTGCAGCGAGGCGTCGATCTCGTGCCTGCGCCGCGGGTCGCGCGCCATCTCGCTCATCTGGTCCCCCACGACGTGCGTGGCGACCAGGATGCCGCCGGCGCCGCCCATGTCCAGCGTCTGGGCGAAGGTCTCGTTGTCACCCGCGTAGAGGTCGAGACCGTCGATGAGCCGCAGCTCGGCGGGGTTGGACTGCTTGAGCCCTTCGACGTGGTCGATCTGCGCCAGCTCTTCCAGCAGCGCCGGCGGCATGTTGACGCCGGTGCGGATGGGGATGTTGTAGAGGATGATCGGCCGGTCTGTGGCCTTGGCGACCTCTTCGAAATGGCGTCTGATGCCCAGCGGGCTCGGCCGGTTGTAGTAGGGCGTCACCGACAGCGTCGCATCGACGCCGATCTCGGTCGCGCGCCTTGTCAGCTTCACCGCGTGGACGGTGTCGTTGGAGCCGGCGCCGCCGATGATGCTCACGCCCGCGGGCCGCTCCTTGACGGCCAGCTCGATCAGTCCGAGGTGCTCCTCGTCGTCCAGCGTCGCGGCCTCGCCGGTCGTGCCGCAGACCACGAAGCCTTCGGTGCCGTGCGCCGCCAGGTGGTGCATGAGCGCCACGAAGCTGTCAGCGTCGATCTTCCCCTCCGCGTCGAAGGGCGTGACGATCGCGGTCAGCACGGTGCCAAGTCCCAACATGCTCGCCATTATCCCATTCCCTCCCGCGTGTCCTCGAACAGCAGGTGCTCCAGGCCGATCACGGGCGATTGGCGGAGCTGGCCGACCTTCCTGATCGCGAGCAGCACACCGGGCATGAACGAGCGCCTGTCGATCGAGTCATGGCGGATCGTGAGCGTCTGTCCGAGCGCGCCGAGGATCACCTCCTGGTGGGCCACGAGCCCCGGCAGCCGCACCGAGTGGATCGGCGGCGGCGCGCCGCCGGTGGCGCTCGCCATGAGCTGCGCGGTGCGCGCGGCCGTGCCGCTCGGCGCGTCGAGCTTGGCGTCATGGTGGAGCTCGACGATCTCGGCGGCGTCCATGTGCTTGGCGGCCTCCGCGGCGAAGCGCATCATCAGCACGGCGCCGATCGCGAAGTTCGGCGCCGTGAAGGCGTTTGCCTTGACGCGCCGGCACGCTTGGCGCAGCGACTCCATGTCGAAGCCGGTGGTCCCGATCACGACGTGCACCCCTGCCTCCAGGCAGGCCAGCGCGTTGGGCAGGGCGGTGTCGGGTCGCGTGAAGTCCACGAGCACGTCGGGCCTGCTCTCCAGCGCCTGCTGCAGGGAGGCGCCGAGCGCCGGGTCGGCTCTGGCGACCAGCTCCATGTCATCGGCGCCCTGCACGGCCTCGCAGGTCGCCTGGCCCATGCGTCCGGCGGCGCCCGCGACCGCGACGCGGATCGGAGCCTGCGCGCTCATGCGACCACTGCCTCCAGGCTCTGCAGCGCGCGCTGCAGCTCGCCCTCGTCGGGCCCGATCGCCGCGACCGAGAGCCCTGGCAGGTGCAGCAGCTCCTGGGCCAGCTCACGCAGGTCCTCCATGCCGACCGCGTCCACCCTCTCCATCGACTCCTCCAGGCTCAGCAGCGGCATGTCGTGCAGGATCGAGCCTCCCAGACGCGCCATCCGCACGCCGGTCGACTCCATCGCCAGCGCCATCCTGCCCTTCACGCTCGCGCGCGCGCGGTCCAGCTCGGCGGCATCCGCGGGGCTCTCGACGAAGCGCCGCAGCTCGGTGGCGATCGTGGCGAGCGTCTCGGCGAGATTCTCCGGCCGCGTGCCGACGTAGATGCCGATCTCGCCGGTCTGCTCGTAGAGCCCTGAGAAGGAGAAGACCGCGTAGGCAAGGCCGCGGCGCTCGCGCACCTCCTGGAACATGCGCGAGGACGGCCCGGCTCCCAGGATCACGTCCATGACGCGCAGCGCGAAGCGCCGCTCGTCGGCGCGCGCGATCCCGGGACCGCCGATGCAGAAGTGGTACTGCTCAGTGTCCTTGGCGATGAAGCGCACGCGGCGGCCGGCCCGCGGCGCCGCGGCGCCACCGGCGCCTTGATCGGCTTCCGGCTGCCCCTTCTCGGAGGGCGCGAGCCCGCGCACCAGCTCCACGAGCTGGTCGTGGTCGATCGACCCGGCCGCGGCGATCACGACGTTGCCCGGCACGTAGCGCCGGCTGTGGTAGTCGCGCAGGTCCTGCTCGTCGAACGCGCTGACGGTCTGCGCGTTGCCGATCACCGGGCGTCCCAGCGGGTGCTCGCCGAAGATCGCTTCGCCGAGCACGTCGAAGATCCGCTCCTGCGGATCGTCCTCATACATCGCGATCTCCTCGAGCACCACCTCGCGCTCGGCGTCGAGATCCTGCAGCCGTGGGTGCCAGAGCATCTGCCCCATCACGTCGAAGGCGCGCTCGAGGTGGCGGTCCAGCACGCGCGTGGAGAGCGCGGTGGTCTCCCGGTCGGTCTGGGCGTCGAGCTCTGAGCCCATCGCATCGAAGATCTGGTCGACCTCCTCGGATGCGTAGCGCTCGGTGCCCCGGAAGAGCATGTGCTCCAGCAGGTGCGAGATGCCCGCCTGCGGGGCCGGCTCGAAGCTCGACCCCGCATGGACCAGGCAGCCGATGGCCACCGAACGCACGCTGCTCACGCGTTCGGTGACCACGCGCACGCCGCCCGGCAGCGTGCTCAGCCTGTGATCCTGCTCGGCGATCTCTGCCTGCTCAGCGATCGCGGCCGGCGCCGTGCCGAGGACGGCCGGAGCCGCGCTCGCTGCGACGCCCACCATCGGGACGGCCGTTGCCGGAGGAGCGGCGCTCGCCGCCCTCGCGTCCGCCCCGTCCGCCGCCACCGCCGCCTGCGGCGCCACCTGTGCCGACCGCCGCGAGCTCCTCGACGCTCTTGCCGGCGACCTCGGGGTCCTCGGCCAGACGCAGGCCGATGCGGCCGCGCTCGCGGTCGACCTCGACCACCCGCACCTGGATCTCGTCGCCGCGGGCCAGGACCTCCTCGACCGTGTCGACGCGCCGTCCGGGCGCGACGTTTGAGATGTGCAGCAGGCCGTCGGTGCCCTTGGCCAGCTCCACGAACGCGCCGAAGGTCGTGGTCTTGACGACCTTGCCCGTGTACTCGTCGCCGACCTCGACCTCCTTCATCATCATCCTGATGCGCTCCAGCAGCGCGTCCGCCAGCTCGCCGTTTGCGGAGTAGATCAGCACCTGGCCGTCGTCGTTGACGTCGATCTGGGAGTCGAACTCCTCGGAGAGGCCGCGAATCGTTTCGCCGCCCTTGCCGATCAGCAGGCCGATCTGGCTGGGGTCGATCTGGATCGTCTGGATGCGCGGCGCCCACTGGGAGAGCTGCTCGCGCGGCCCGCCGATCGCCTCTGCCATCAGGCCGAGGATGTGGGTCCGTGCGCGCTTGGCCTGTGCCAGCGCGTCGCGCAGGATCTCGAACGTGACGCCCGAGATCTTGATGTCCATCTGCAGCGCGGTGATGCCCTGCTCGGTGCCGGCGACCTTGAAGTCCATGTCGCCGAGGTGGTCCTCCACGCCGGCGATGTCGGTCAGGACGATGTAGTCGTCGCCCTCCTTGATCAGGCCCATCGCGATGCCGGCCACCGGCCGCTTGATCGGCACGCCCGCGTCCATCAGCGAGAGCGAGGAGCCGCAGACCGAGGCCATCGAGGAGGAGCCGTTGGACTCCAGGATGTCGGAGACCACCCGCACCGTGTAGGGGAACTCCTCGATGCTCGGCACGACTGCCACCAGCGCCCGCTCGGCCAGCGCGCCGTGACCGATGTCACGCCGCTTGGGGCCAAGCCGGCCGGTCTCCCCGACCGAGAAGGGCGGGAAGTTGTAATGGTGGAAGTAGTACTTCTTGGTCTGCAGGCCGAGCGTGTCCAGGCGCATCTCCTCCTTGAGGGTGCCCAGCGCGGCGACCGAGAGCGCCTGCGTCTGCCCGCGCGTGAACAGCGCGGAGCCGTGCGTACGCGGCGTGACGCCGACCTCGATTGAGATGTCGCGGATCTCCTCGGCGGAGCGGCCGTCGGGGCGCTTCTTCTCGACCGCGATCCGCTCGCGGATGATCGTCTTCTCCAGGTAGTCGAAGATCTGCTTGGCGGCAGCCTTGCGCTGCGCCGCGGCCTTGACCTGCTCCTCGCCCGCGCCCTCGGGGGCGCTCGGCGCGTACTGCGTCAGGATCGCCTCGCCGACCGCCTCGATCGCGTCCTGGCGCTCGAGCTTCTCGACCACCTGGGTGGCGGCGTCCAGCGCGGCGCCGTGGGAGGACTTGATCTCCGCGAGCAGCGCCTGGTCGATCTGCGGCGCTTCCACCGGCGTCTTCTGCGGCGCGATCTTGGCCGCCAGCTCGCGCTGGATCTGGCAGATCTTCTTGATCTCGCTGTGGGCGATGTCCAGAGCGTCGAGGATCTCGGCCTCGGAGATCTCGTTGGCGCCCGCCTCGACCATCAGGATCGCGTCTTCGGTGCCGGCCACGATCAGGTCGAGGTCGGAGACCGCTGCGCCCTCCGCCTCGGCGCCTTCGGCGCCAAGCGCGGGCTCCGGCGGGTTGACGACGAAGTCGCCGTCGATCTTGCCGATCCGCACCGCGCCGACCGGGCCCTCGAAGGGCACGCTGGAGATCATCAGCGCGGCGGAGGCGCCGTTCATCGCCAGGATGTCGTAGGGGTGGACGTGGTCCACCGACAGCGGAATGGCGACCAGGTGAGTGTCATAGCGCCAGGATTTGTCGAACAGCGGCCTCAGCGGCCGATCGATCATGCGCGCGGTCAGCGTGGCCTTCTCGCCGGAGCGGCCCTCGCGCTTGAAGAAGGAGCCGGGGATCTTGCCCGCGGCGTACATCCGCTCCTCGACGTCGACGGTCAGCGGCATGAAGTCGATGTCGCGCTTGCCGCCGGCGGTGGCGGTCGCCAGCACCATCGTGTCGCCCTGCCGGACGACGACTGCTCCGGAGGCCTGCTTGGCCATCCTGCCCGTCTCGAAGGAGATCTCGCTGCCGGCGATCTCCACGGATACCCGGGTGACGGAGTCACTGCTCATATGTCCTCTGCTTTCCTGCCCGCCCTTCGGTCGGCGGGCCTGTCTTCTCTTTTATCTCTCAGTCCGAATTGCAGCAGCTTAGCGGACCGCGCATGTGTGGCACCGCCGCCCGGATCGGCGCGGCGTGCGGGCGCTCGGACCGGCTTACTTGCGGAGACCGAGGTCCTTGATCAGCGCGCGATACCCCTCGAGGTCGTCGCGCTGCAGGTAGTCGAGCAGGCGCCGGCGGCGGCCGACGAGCTTCAGCAGCCCGCGGCGGGAGTGATGGTCCTTGCGCTGGAAGCGCAGGTGGCTGTCGTTCAGGTGGTTGATGCGCTCTGTCAGCATCGCGATCTGAACCTTGGTGCCGCCGACGTCGCCCTCGTGGGCGCCGTACTTGGCGGCGAGCTCGCGCTTTCTTTCACTCGTCAGCGGCATGCGGTCGCACAGGGTAGCAGGCTTGGGCCTGTCCCGGCGCCGGGGCGGGCCCTTGGGCCGCGCTTGCTCACTCGGCCTCTCGCGCGGCGGCGATCTCGCGCGTGCGCTGCACGTCCAGATGCATCTGCTCGATCAGCGCCTCGGCGCTCTCGAAGCGGCGCTCGCCGCGCAGGCGCTCGAGAAAGCTCAGCTCCAGGGCACTGCCGTACAGGTCGCCGTCAAAGTCCAGCAGGTATGCCTCGATCAGCTCCGCCCTGCCGGTCTGGAAGGTCGGGCGCACGCCGATGCTGACCGCGGCCAGGTGCTCGCCGGCGCGACAGGCGTAGACGCCGTGGCCCGGGCAGGCCAGGCGCTCGTCGGGGATCAGGTTGGCGGTCGGAAAGCCAAGCTCCCTGCCGCGCGCATCGCCGTGGACGACCTCGCCGGCGAGCGCGAAGGGAGCGCCCAGGTAGCGGGCGGCGTGTTCGACCTCCCCGGCCGCGACCAGACCGCGGATGTGGCTGGAGGAGACGATCTCGCCGTCGATTTCCAGCAGCGGGTGCACCGTTGTGCTGAAGCGCGGGTCGGCCTGCAGCAGCGCCGCGTTGCCCTGGGCGCGGTGACCGAACCTGAAGTTCTCGCCGACGGACACGTGCACGGCGCCGAGCGCCTCCACGAGCACCTGGTTGACGAACCGATCGGCCTCCAGGCCGGCGAGCTCACGGTCGAACGGGATCACGATCATCTCCCGCACCCCCAGCGCCTCGATCAGCGCCGCCTTGCGGCGCAGGTCGGTCAGCAGCTTGGGCGCGTGCGCGGGCGCCACGACCGTGACGGGGTGCGGGTCGAAGGTCAGCACGCTGTCGCAGCCGGCGATCACCTCGCGATGGCCGAGATGGACTCCGTCGAAGGTGCCTACCGCCACCCTGCGCTGAGTCCTGCTCACGTCGGGCAGAGAGACGATCCTCACGGCGCAAAGCCTATTGGATGACCTTCTTGGAGCAGCGCGAGCACGCGCTCGATCGCGAGCGGCTCCGGCGAGCGCCAGGGCTCCCCGCGACGCGGTGGCCGGCCTGCATGCGCCACGTCGAAGGAGCCGATGCGGGTGCGGCGCAGCTCCAGGCAGTAGGCGTCGCCGAGGTCGGCGATCAGCGAGCGCACGTAGGTGCCCGCCGAGCACTCGATCTCGAACCGTGCGCGGTCTCCCTGCCGCCAGGTCTGCTCGAAGCGGTAGACGGTGACCAGGCGCGGCGGCATCTGGAAGCTCTCGCCGCGGCGGGCGCGCTTGTAGGCGCGCTCCCCACCGATCTTCACGGCCGAGTAGATCGGCGGGCGCTGCAGCACCTCGCCGGTCGGCAGCGGAGGCGGGTCGGGCGGAACGCGCCCTGTCTGCTCGATCTCGCCCTCGGGGTCGCCGGTGCTCGATCGCGAGCCGAGCGCCGCCAGGGTCTCGTACGCCTTTGGCAGGCCCATCAGCCGGCTCTGGAGCTTGGTCGCTCTGCCGAGCAGGACGAGGAGCAGGCCGGTCGCGAAGGGGTCGAGCGTGCCGGCATGCCCGGTCTTGACGCCTCCCAGGTGACGCCTGATCGCGGCGACCACGTCATGGGAGGTCATGCCGGCGGGCTTGTCGATCAGGAGGACGCCCTCCGGCGGTGCGGACATGGCGCGCTCCTCTAGGAGGAGACCGCGGCGGCGCGCTCACCGTCGAGCCGCAGCGCGATCTCGCGCAGCAGCAGCGCGGCGATCTCCTCCACGTCGAGGTCGGTGGTGAAGCCGGCCGCCCGGCGGTGCCCGCCACCGCCTTCGGTGCGCGCGATCGCGGAGACGTCGACGTCCTCGCCGGTGGCGCGCAGCGAGACCTTGCGCCGCGGTGGCCCTTCGCTCGTCTCGACCTCGCGCACCAGCGCCGCGACCTTCGTGCCGCGCACGGCGCGCAGGTGGTCGACGATGCCCTCGTGGTGGCTCTCCTCCGCCCCGGTGGCGCGCAGGTCCTGCAGCGTGATCGAGGCCAGCGTGAGCCTGCCGGAGTCGCAGGAGCGCACGCTGGAGAGAGCGCGCGCGAGAAGCTGCAGCTTGGCCAGCGGCATCTCCTCGTAGAGCCTGCGGTAGATGCCCTGGACGTCGACTCCGGCTTGGATCAGCTCGCCGGCCATCTGGTGGGCGAGCGGGCCGGTGTTCTCGTACATGAAGCGTCCGGTGTCGGTGATCAGCGCCACGTAGAGCGCTTCGGCGACCAGATCGCGCGCGACGATCCCGAGGTCGTGCATCAGGCTCCAGATGATCTCGGCCGTGCAGGAGGCGGTCGGGACGACGTAGTTGATGGTCCCGAACTCGGTGTTGTCGTGGTGGTGGTCGATGTTGACCAGGTGGGCGCCGTCGCGCAGCACGTCCGCCGAGTTGCGGTCGATGTTGCCGCAGTCCAGGAAGATCACGGTGCGGGTGGCGATGTCCGCCGGAGGCTCCTGGATCGTGCGCTCGGTCGTGAAGAAGCTGTACTCGTAGGGCAGCGGCAGGTCGGATGAGGCGACGAACATGTCCGCCTGCTTGCCGAGCGCGCTCAACAGGCCGTGCATCGCCAGCAACGACCCGAGCGCGTCGCCGTCGGGCGCCTCGTGCGTGGCCAGCACGAAGGACGTGTCGGCTTGCAGGCGCTCCAGCACCGCTGCCTTGGCCTCGGCGCCGTTGCCGCTCATCTGCGCTCCTCACGCAGCAGCGCTTCGATGCGCATCGCGTTGTCGGTGGTGTTGTCGTAGTGAAACTCGAGCTCCGGCGTGCGCTTGAGCCGAAGCTGCGCGGCGATCTGGCGTTGAAGGAAGCCGTGCGCGCTGCGCAGCCCCTGCAGGCAGTCCTCGCGCTCGCGCTCGTCGCCCAGCACGCTCACGTGCACGTGTGCGTGTCGGAGGTCTGGGCTGGTCCTCACATCGGTCACGGTGACGAATCCCACGCGGGGGTCCTTGATATCGCCTGCGAGCGCATCTGCGATCACCTCACGGATCGCCTCCTCCACACGTGCAAGCCGGTCGGAGCTCATCCTACTCTGCCCGCAGACGGACTACTGCACGACTACGCCAGCTCGCGCTCGCGTAGCCGCGTCTCGTAGACCTCGAGCACATCTCCCTCCCGCAGGTCCTGGAAGTTGGTGAGCACGACACCGCACTCGTAGCCGCTTGCGACCTCGCGCACGTCCTCGTTGAAGCGGCGCAGGCTCGCGATCGTGGTGTCGTAGATCACGGTGCCCTCGCGCACGATGCGCACGCGGGCGCCGCGCGTGACCTTGCCGTCGGTCACGTAGGAGCCGGCGATCACGCCGATCTTGGAGGCGCGGAAGAGCTGGCGCACCTCCACCTGGCCGACGGAGGTCTCGACCTCCTCGGGCTCGAGCATGCCCTGCATCGCGGCGCGCAGCTCTTCGATGGCCCGGTAGATCACAGAGTAGGAGCGGATCTCGACGCCCTCTCGCTCGGCCAGCTTCCGCGCGTCGCCGACGGGCCGCACGTTGAAGGCCAGGATCACGCCGCCTGAGGCCACTGCCAGCATCACGTCGGACTCGTTGATGCCGCCGACGCCGCGGTGCACGACGTTGACGCTCACCTCGTCCTGCGGCAGCTTGGCGATCTCGTCCTCTATCGCCTCCAGCGAGCCGGCGACGTCGGCCTTGATCACGAGGCTGAGCTCCTTGACCGCGCCTTCCTTGGCGAGCTTGAAGACGTCCTCGAGGGAGATCTTGCGACCGGAGCGGCGCGCGAGCGCCTCGGTCTTCAGGCGGGTGGCACGTTCGGTGGCAAGCTGGCGCGCGCGGCGCTCGTTCTCCACGACGCGCACGTGCTCTCCAGCCTCGGGCACGCCGTCGAAGCCGAGCACCTCGACCGGCTGGCCCGGCGTGGCGCGCTTGATGCGCGAGCCGGTGAAGTCGTTCATGGCGCGCACGCGGCCGTGGTGCGCGCCGGCCACGAGCGCGTCGCCGACGTGCAGCGTCCCGCGCTGGATCAGGATCGACACGACCGGCCCGCGCCCGGGGTCGAGCTTGGACTCGATCACGGTGCCCGACGCGTCGGTGTCCGGGTTGGCCTTCAGCTCCTCCAGGTCGGCGACGACCTGGATCGTGTCCAGCAGGTCGGAGAGACCCTGGCCGGTCTTGGCCGAGACGTCCACGAACTCCGTTTCCCCGCCCCAGTCAGAGGGTTGCAGGCCGTGCTGGGCCATCTCGCTGCGCACGCGCTCGGGCTGCGCGCCCTCCTTGTCGATCTTGTTGACGGCCACGACGATCGGCACCTCGGCGGCCTTGGCGTGGTCGATCGCCTCTTCGGTCTGCGGCTTGACGCCGTCGTCCGCCGCCACGACGATCACGGCCACGTCGGTCACGCTGGCGCCACGGGCGCGCATCGCGGTGAATGCCTCGTGACCTGGCGTGTCGAGGAAGGTGATCTCCTTGCCGGCATGGCCGACCTGGTAGGCGCCGATGTGCTGGGTGATGCCGCCGGCCTCGCCAGCGGCGACCTCGGTCTTGCGGATCGCGTCGAGCAGCGAGGTCTTGCCGTGGTCGACGTGTCCCATGATCGTGACCACCGGCGGGCGGTCGAGAAGCTGCTGCTCGTCGTCCTCGTACTCGGGCTCCATCTCGACCTCGTCGGCGGCGTGGACGAGCTCGATCTTCTTGTCGAACTCGTCGGCGAGCACCTGGATCGCGTCGTCGGCGAGCGTCTGCGTAAGGGTCGCCATCTCGCCCAGGCTCATCAGCTTCTTGATCACCTCAGGGACCGGCACGCCGAGGTACTCGGCGACGTCCTTGACGGTGGAGCCTGAGTTGACGCGGATCAGGTCGATGGCTTCGACGCTGCTCGCGTCGAGCGGAGCGATGGTTTCGTCGTAGACGCCGCGACGGCGCCTGCCTCTGCGCGGCGGTCGCCGCGGAGCCTGGGTGGCGGGGCCGCCGGCGGGACGCCGCGAGGCCTGCGAGTCGATCACAACGCGCCTGCGCCCGGCCCGGCCCGGGCCGCCTGGGGTGCGCTCGCCGGTGCGCGAGTCGCGCGTGGGTCGGGCGTGGGCGGCCTGCTTGCCATCGCCGCCCTGCTGGGCGCCCGCCGGCTTGTTGGGCTGTTGCCCCTCTCCAGATCCCGACGCGGTGGCCTCGGCGCCTGCGCCGCCGGCGGCCTTGCCGGTCTGCTGCTGCGAAGCCGCGGGCCGCGCTTGAGCGGGAGCGCCACCGGGCTGCGCTTGGCCAGCCGGCTTCTGCGCCTGCTGCTGCTTGCCGGCGCCCGCCTGCGGCTTCGCGCCCGGCTTGCGCGGCTCCGCCGCCGCGCGTGGAGCCTCGGCCCGTTGGGGTGCGGCCTGCGAGGACTCGGCGCGCGGAGCATCGGTCCGGGGCGGGTCGGCCTGCGCCGCGGCCGGCTTGGAGGGCTGCTGGGAGGCGGCCGGCTTGCCCGTGCCGGCGCCGTTGCCGGGTGTGGATGTGCCCGCGGCCGCGCTCTTGGCGGCGCCGTTGCCGCGCAGCGCCTGCAGCGCGCTGGCCTCGTCCACAGAGGACGCGGCGGCCTTCGCCTCGATGCCCGCGGCGTGCAGGCGGTCGAGCAGCTCCTTGCTGGAGACTTTCTGCTCCTTGGCGATCTCGTGCACGCGCTTCTTGCTCATCGGGAACCCGATTCTAGGAGGTCGGAGGAGTCGGTCTTCGGGCTGCAGCGAAGCGTCCGCACGATCCCGCCGCGCCGGACGGCGCGCTCCAGGCACTCGCGCTCCGGGATGCCCGCCTCACGCGCGCAAACGTAGGCGCCGCGGCCACCGAGCCGCGCGTGCTCGTCGACGACTATCGCCGCGGGGCGCTCTTGTCCCGGCTTGCGCGCGAGCGCCAGACGCACGAGATCTCCCTTGCTTGTGATCCGCCCACAGCCGGTGCACCGGCGTTGCGGCCCCCGCCCCGCTATGACGTCTGCTCCTTGGTGACCTCGGCCACCGGCTGCTGCTCGCCGGTCTCCGCGGTCTCGTCCTGGTCTCCCCCGGTCGCGCCGTTGCCGGCGAGCTCCTCCTGGCCCTGCACAGCTTCGCTCTCCGCGAGAGCGCCGTTCTCGGCCGCCGCTGGCGCCTGCTCGCTGCGCTCCTCCGCCTCACCGCCGCCGGCCAGGTCCGCGACCCGGTCGCTGTCGATGTTCGCAAGCGCCTGATGCGCATCCAGGCCGCAGTAACGCGAGCCGGGCAGCGAGGCGTTCGGGCAGCGGCGCCCGTTGGAGAGGATCGCGGCGCAGCGGCCGGAGACCTCCTCCTCCTCGCCGTATCCCTGCTCGGCCTCCTCGGCCGCGAACTCGGTCTCCGAGCGGATGTCCACGCGCCAGCCGGTCAGCCGCGCGGCAAGGCGCGCGTTCTGGCCTTCGCGGCCGATCGCCAGCGAGAGCTGGTCGTCCGGCACGATCACGGTCGCCTGCTTGTTCTCGTCGTCGACCAGCACCTCGCGCACACGCGCGGGCGAGAGCGCCTTGGCCACGAAGCGGGCCGGCTCTTCGTTGAAGGGGATGATGTCGATCTTCTCGCCGCGCAGCTCGGAGACGACCATCCGCACGCGCGAGCCGCGCGGGCCCACACAGGCGCCGACCGGATCGACGCCGTCGGTGTGCGAGACGACCGCGATCTTGGAGCGGTAGCCGGGCTCGCGCGCCACGCCAACGATCTCGACCAGGTTGTCGGCGATCTCCGGCACCTCCAGCTCGAAGAGCTGCTTGATCAGCTCCGGGTCGCGGCGGGAGACGATGATCGAGGGGCCCTTGGTGGAGGGCGAGACCTCCTTGATCACTGCCTTGATGCGCTGGGAGTGGTCGTAGCGCTCGCCGTCGACCTGCTCCGACTTGGGCAGCAGCGCCTCCACGCGCTCGCGTAGCTGCACGAGGGTGTAACGGGAGTCGGACTGCTGGACGATGCCGGTCACCAGCTCGCCCACGCGGTCGCGGTATTCCTCGTACATCATGTCCCGCTCGGCCTCGCGGATGCGCTGCAGGATCACCTGCTTGGCGGTCTGCGCGGCGATCCGGCCGAAGTCCTCGGGGGTGACGTCGCGCTCGTCGATCTGGTCGCGGTACTCCTCGAGCTTCTTGGGGTCGATCACCGGTTCCTGCGGTTCGCGCAGCTCGCCGGTCTCCGGGTCCACGACGGTTTCCTCGTCGATCGTCTCGACGATCAGATGGGCCTCCAGGCGCTCGGGGATGATCAGTTCGATCACCCTGAAGTCCGCCGTCTCGCGGTCGATTTCCACGCGCGCGTACTTCGCCGAGCCCGGCTGCTTCTTGTAGGCGGAGAGCAGCGCGTCCTCCAGCGCGATCATCAGCTTCTCAGGCTCGATGCCCTTCTCGCGCGCCAGCGCGTGCATGGCCTCCAGGATCTCGCGTGACATGGTCTACTCCTCGACGAGGTTGCAACGACGAATGTCCGAGTAGGGGATCGCGAGGATCCCTCCCTCGGCGGCCAGTGTGATCTCGCTGTCGGAGGCGCCCACGAGCTCCCCCGTGTAGCTGCGGCGCCGCTGGATGGCGACCGGCTCCGGCGACCGCATCCGCACGCGCGCGCGACGGCCGATGTAGCGCCGGAAGTGGTCCGGCTTGCTCAGCGGCCGCTCGCTTCCGGGGGATGAGATCTCAAGCGTGTAGCGATCCCGCATGTCGGACAGGTGTCCGCTGACGCTTTCGCACAGCGAGAGCGTCACGCCGTCTGGATGGTCGATGAAGACCCGCAGCGTTGGGTGGGCGGGTCCCGAGAGGACCTCGGCGAGCAGCACCTCGACCTGCGGCTCGGCATCCGCCAGCCGCTGCTCGATCTCTTGTTGAAGTGCTGTCATTGGACCTCCTGACGACGAAAAAAAAGCGGGCGGGCGCCCACTTTCAATCACGACTGCCGGCACGGGCGCCGGCGAGAAAGCCGTGCGTCGAGAATAGCACCGCTCTGCTCGACGCTCAGGAGCCGTGCGCAGCCTTGCGTGCCCGGTCGCGATAGAGCCTGTAGTCGGCGCGTTCTGGCTGCAACGAACATGCCAGCGCAAGCGGCTTGCACGCCTCGCGGTGGCGGCCCATTAGCTGCATGGAGCGTCCGAGGCAGAAGAGCGCGTAGTCGTTGGTCGGCGCCGCGCTTGCGACGGCCTCGAACTCCTGCGCGGCGTGCTCGAAGCGGTGGGCATGGAAGAGCGCGCGCCCGAGGGTCTCCCGGATCGAGGTCTTCTCGGGCGCGATGTTCCGCGCCCTTGTCAGCGGCACGATCGCGGCCTGATAGTCGCCGTGGCGCAGCAGCTCGCAGCCACGTATGTACAGGTCATAGAGGCTGTCCATGCGCGATTCACTGTAGCCGCGCCTGTCGCGACTGCCCTGCGCCGCCCCGCGCGGCGGAGCCGCGCGGCTCCCCTACGTTGCCGCGCGCAGCCGCTGCACCGCGTCGAGGATGCCCTCGGCGACCGCGCGCTTGCTTGCCTTGGCGATCGTGCGCTCGCCGTCGGCGGCGATCACGGTCACCTCGTTCTCGGCCGCGGCGAAGCCGATGTCCGAGCGCGATATGTCGTTGAGCACGATCGCGTCGAGATGCTTCTCGGACAGCTTGGCGCGCGCGTGCGCGAGGCCCTGCTCGCCGTGCTCGGCCGCGAATCCGACGAGCGTCTGTCCCGGCCGGCGCGCGGCGCCCAGGCCGGCCAGCACGTCGGCGGTCGGCTCGAGCTGCAGCGTCAGCGACTCCGTCTGCCGCTTCTTGATCTTGCCGTCGACGGGGCTCGCGGGCCGGAAGTCGGCGATCGCGGCGGCCATCAGCAGCACGTCTGCGTCCTGGATCTCCCGCTCGCAGGCGCTCTTCATCTGCGCGGCGGTGGGCGCATCTATCCAGCGCACGCCGGCCGGCTTGGGCAGCGAGACGTTGGCCGCGATCACGCTCACCTGGGCGCCGCGGGCCTGTGCGGCTTCGGCGAGCGCGAGCCCCATCCTGCCGGTGGAGGTGTTGCCGACGAAGCGCACGCCGTCGATCGGCTCGCGCGTGCCGCCGGCGGTGACCAGCACCTTCATGCCGGCCCAGCTTTGCCGCGCGGACCCGGCGGTGGCCTCGGCGCCCGCGGCGGCCCCTGACCCATCTGCTCCGCCGGCACTGGCGGCCCGGGCCCCGGCTGCTCCGCCAGCACCGGCGGCCCCGGCCCCGGCGGCCCCGGCGAGGATCGCCTCGCAGGCGGCGAGCAGCGCCGCGGGCTCGGGCAGGCGCCCGACTCCCTCCTCCCCCTTGGAGGCAAGCCGGCCGGACTCCGGCTCGATCACGTGCGCCCCCCGCGCGCGCAGCAGGTCGAGGTTGGCCTGCGTCGCGGGGTGCTCGTACATGGCGGCGTTCATCGCGGGCGCGAGCAGCAGCGGGCACCGGGCCGCCAGCGCGGCCGTGCTCAGCATGCTCTCGGCGTGGCCGTGCGCGAGCTTGGCGATCGTGTTCGCCGAGGCGGGCGCGATCAGCAGCAGCTCGGCTTTGGCGACGATCTCCAGGTGCCCGATCGGCTCGTGCGCCGGCGGCTGCTCGCCCGGGAAGGCGCCACGGAACGGGTCATGGTCGAACTCGCCGGTGAGCACCGGCGCGCCGGTGAGCGCCTCGAAGGACGCCTGCCCTACGAATCTGCGGCTGGAGGGCGTCTGGATGACACGCACCGAGTGCCCGGCGCCGGTGGCCAGGCGCACGAGCTCCAACGCCTTGTAGGCGGCGATGCCGCCGCTGACGCCGAGCAGGATCCTGGACATGACGCTATCGACTTATGTGACGCTTCTGAGAGGACGGATGGGCAAGCAGCGCAAGGACGCAGCCAGCGTGGCGTACTCCGTACGCGAGCGAGCGAGGACGCCGCAATGCGTCGCTCATGCGTCCTCTCAGCGGTAGTGGTACTTGATCTTGCCTGCCGCCACTTCTTCGAGAGCGATCGTCAGGTAGTTCTTGGACTTCGTCTCGATCATCGGCGGCGGGAACTCGTCGAAAGTGCCCTCGCCAAGGTTGTGGTAGTAGCTGTTGATCTGGCGCGCGCGCTTGGCTGCGACCAGGACGCCTGCGTAGTTCGAGTCGACGTTCTCGAGCAAGCGATCGACTCGGGGGGAGATCATCGAGCGGTCACCTTTCGTTATTGGAGCCTCAGTCTAGAGGCTCGCCGCCCTGAAGCGCCTGCTGCACGAGCGCCACCAGCTCGCGCTGTGCCTGCTCCAGCTCGTCGTTGACGATCACATGGGAGAACTCGCTCTGCGCGGCGAGCTCGTCCTGCGCCACCTCCAGGCGCCGCGCGACCTCCGCGGGATCGTCGGTGCCGCGGCCGACAAGGCGCTCTCTGAGCACCGCCAGAGACGGCGGCGCGATGAAGACCTGCAGCGCGTCGGGCATGCTGGCGCGCACCTGCCGCGCCCCCTGGACCTCTATCTCCAGCACGATCGGGACGCCCTCCTGCACGCGCCGCTCCAGCTCGCTGCGCAGCGTGCCATAGCGGCGGCCGGCGTAGTTGGCGTGCTCGACGAAGCCGCCCTGCGCTTCCAGGCGATCGAACTCCTCGTTGCTCAGAAAGTGGTACTGCACGCCGTCCCGCTCGCCGGTGCGTGGCGCGCGCGTGGTCGCGGACACGGAGAGCTCGAGCTGCGGGAGCTGCCGCATCAGACCGGAGATGAGGGTCCCCTTCCCCACGCCGGAGGGGCCGGTGATCACGAAGACGCGCGCCATGCGCAAGACCTTATTGGCCTGCCCGGCCGAAACGCCTTGCAGACCCGCGACGCCGCTCAAGGCTAACGGCGGAGAAGGGCCACGAGCTCGGTGCGCTGACGCTCGGAGAGCCCGCCGATGGTCTTGCTCGGGGAGATGCGGCAGCCCGCCAGGACCTTGTTGACCTTCACGCGCCCGTAGCGCGGAACGGCCAGCAGCAGGTCGAAGACCTTGGCGGTCTCCACGCAGACCGGCGGGTCCGTCAGCAGCATGTCGATCGAGGTTCTGCCGGCCTTGAGGTCCCGCTTGACCTGGGCGCGCTGCGTGCGGATGTGATTGGCCCGAGCCAGCGCATCCATCCGCTGGATGTGGGATCTGCTCAGCCGCTCACGGGCTGCGATCGCCGGGTCCAAGTCAACGTCGTGCTCGCCCGGCGCCGTGTGTGTCGCGATCGCCATCGACGAGCGAGTGTACACGGACCGGGACGCCGTTTGACGGCTAATCTCGCAATTCACCTGAAGCTGTACTTGAGGTTCACGCACGTCGAGGTAGCTGTACGGTGACATTGCGCGTTTGCAGGGGTTTCGTCGGCTCCGGCCTGCTCTCAGTAGATCTCCGCAGCGATGCGGGCGGCCGCGGCCGGGTCGCGGAAGCTCTCGGTCCCGACAGCCACCAGATCTGCGCCGGCCCGCAGCAGATCTCGGGCGTGCGCCGGGCTCTGCACACCCCCCATACCGATGATCGGCAGCGCCACCGCGCCCCTGACGGCGGCGACCTGCGCCAGCGCGACGGCGCGGATCGCCGGGCCGGAGAGCCCGCCCGTGCGCCCGCCCAGCCAGGGACGGTCGGAGCCGGGGGCCAGCGCCATCGCGCGCAGCGTGTTGATCAGCGAGACGGCGTCGGCGCCGCCGCGCTCGGCGGCGGCCGCGCAGGCCGCCACGTCGGCGGTGTTGGGCGTGAGCTTGATGATCAGCGGCTTGCCGGTCTGGCCCCGCACCGCCTGCGTGACCGCTTCGAGCTGCCGCGGATCGGAGCCGATGTCCAGGCCGGTCTTGACGTTCGGGCAGGACACGTTGAGCTCGATCGCGGCGATCTCCGGCCGGCGCTCGCAGGCCGCCACCAGCTCGCAGAACTCCTGCGCGGTGGAGCCCATCACATTGGTGATCAGCGGCACGGGAAGCTGCGCGAGCTGCGGCAGGTCCTCCGCGAGATAGCCGGAAAGCCCCTTGTTGGGCAGCCCGATCGAGTTGATCAGGCCCGCCGGCGCCTCCCACAGGCGCGGCGCCGGGTTGCCCGGACGGGGGCTCAGCGTGATCGTCTTGGAGACGAACGCCGAGAACGGGAACCGCTCGACGAGCTGCTCTCCGAAGACGCGCCGCGCGGCGATCGCGTCGAAGGTGCCCGAGCCGTTTATCACCGGGTGGGCGAGCTCGATCCCGCAGAAGTCGATCAAGAGACGCGCTCCAGCTCGGCGGCGTCCACCACGGGCCCGTCCACGCACACGCGCAGATACCCGCCGCCGCGTCGCGGCACCGCGCAGCCGTAGCAGGCGCCGTAGCCGCAGGCCATGCCCGCCTCCAGCGCCAGCTCCGCCGCGATGTCGCGGCGCTCGCAGATCGCCCGCACGCTCTCCAGCATCGCGGGCGGGCCGCAGGCGCGCACCACCGCGGGGGACTCGTCGCCGAGATGCCGCTCCAACAGGTCGGTGACCAGCCCGCGATGGCCGACGGAGCCATCGTCGGTGGCGACCTGCGGCTCGTGCAGCAGCGAGGCGCCGTGCGCGTGCTCGCGCCCGCGGAACCCGAGCAGCGCCACGCAGCTCGCGCTCTCGCCCGGGGTCGCGTCGGCGCCGAACCTGACGCCGACGCCGGCGGCCGTGCCGCTGCCGACCGCCGCCCCGGCGCCCAGGATCGCGTCCTGCAGGATCATCAGCGGCGCGATCCCGATCCCGCCGCCGACGAGGATCGTGCGCCGCCCGGCGGGCGCTGGCGTGAAGCCGCGTCCCAGCGGCCCGAGCACCCACAGCCCCTCACCGGGCGAAAGCGCGCACAGGCGCGCGGTGCCCGGACCGACGTCCTCGATCAGGAAGGCACACTGCCCGTCCTCTCGCCGGCGCGCGATCGAGAAGGCGCGCGGCAGGAAGGGCCGCTCGTCCACGCCTGCCCCCCACCCCTGCGCGGCGGCGATCATCGCGAACTGGCCGGGCAGCGGCGCGGGCGCGTCGCGGTCGAGCGCCCACAGCAGCCGGTAGGCCCCGACCTTCTCGTTGGCGGTGACCTGCAGCAGCCTGCGACAGAAAGGCGCCGGCGTGTGCTCGCCGGCCTGCTGGAAGCTCACGCGACTCCGGCGCGGTGGCCCCGCTGGTCGTGCAGCTCCTGCAGGCAGAGCACCTCCGGCTCCCCCGCCTTGCCCGCTCTGGCGATCGCGCGGGCGGCGGAGATTCCGGCCGCCAGCGTGGTCAGGCACGGGATTCCGCGGCGCACGGCGGCGTGGCGGATCTCCCAGCCGTCGCTGCGGGCGCCGGAGCCGGTGGGGGTGTTGACGACCAGGTCGACGTCGCCGCGCTCGATCCAGTCCACGACGTGCGGGGAGCCCTCGCCGATCTTGTTCAGCGGCGTGACGGGCACCCCCATGCGCGCGATCGCCTCAGCGGTTCCGCGCGTGGCCAGAATCGAGAAGCCCGCGTCGTGCAGGAGCTGGGCGATCGAGAATGCGCCCGACTTGTCGGAGTCGGTGACCGAGATGAACGCGGTCCCCGAGGCCGGCAGCGGCACGCCGGCGGCCGCCTGAGCCTTGGCGAACGCGGTCGGGAAGTCGCGCGCGATGCCCATCACCTCTCCGGTGGAGCGCATCTCGGGCCCGAGCACCGCGTCGGCGCCGTCGAAGCGGTCGAAGGGCATCACCGCCTCCTTGACCGAGACGTGATCGCCGAAGCCGAGCCCTTCGCGCTCGCGCGGCAGGCCGAGGTCGGCGATCCGCTTGCCGAGCATGATCTGGCAGGCGAGCTTGGCCAGCGGCACCCCGACCGCCTTGGAGACGAAGGGCACGGTGCGCGAGGCGCGCGGGTTGGCCTCGATCACGTACAGCTCGCCGTGGTGCACGGCGTACTGGACGTTCATCAGGCCCACCACGCCGATCTCCAGCGCGATCCCGCGGGTGGCCTCGCGGATCTGCCGCAGCATCTCCTCCCCGAGCGAGTGGGGAGGCAGGACGCAGGCCGAGTCGCCGGAGTGGACGCCGGCCTCCTCGACGTGCTGCATGATCCCGCCGATCCAGACCTCGCTGCCGTCGCAGAGCGCGTCCACGTCGACCTCGACGGCGTCCTCCAGGAACCTGTCCAGGTAGATCGTGTCGCGGCTCTGCGCGTCGACCTCGCGGCGCAGGTAGTCGGCCAGTCCCTCGCGGGAGTAGACGATCTCCATCGCGCGGCCGCCCAGTACGTAGGAGGGGCGCACCAGCAGCGGGTAGCCAACCCGCTCCGCCGCATCGAGCGCCTCGGCGGCGCCGCACGCTGTCGCAAACGGCGGCGCCTTGTAGCCAAGGCGCGCCAGCAGGTCCCCGAAGCGGCTGCGGTCCTCGGCCAAGTCGATCGCCTCTACGCTGGTGCCGAGCAGCGGCACGCCGGCCTGCGCGAGCCCGGCGGCGAGCTTCAGCGGCGTCTGGCCGCCGAACTGGACGATCACGCCGTGCGGCCTCTCCACCTCCACGACTCCCAGCACGTCCTCCAGGGTCAGCGGCTCGAAGTAGAGCCGGTCGGAGGTGTCGTAGTCGGTGGAGACGGTCTCGGGGTTGCAGTTGATCATCACCGCGTCCATCTCCATCTCACGCACGGTCATCGCGGCGTGCACGCAGCAGTAGTCGAACTCGATGCCCTGGCCGATGCGGTTGGGGCCGGCGCCGAGGATCACGACCGAGGGCCGCTCGCCGCGCTGCACCTCGCTCTCGGCGGCGCCGCCGCCCGCCATTGGCCGCTCGAAGCTCGAATAGTGATACGGCGTGCGCGCCGGGAACTCGGCGGCGCAGGTGTCAACCGACTTGAAGGTCCGCTGCCCGACGAACGACCCCTGCGGGTCGAGCGCGAGCGCCTTCATCTCGCGCAGGAACCACGGGTCTATCGCGCTTTCGCGCTGGATCTCCTCGACGCCGCGCCCGCGTCGCAACAGCTCGAAGATCGCCTCGTAGCGATCGGAGGCCGGCGTCTGCAGGCTGCTCAGCAGCTCATGGTCGGAGATCTCGCCGAGGCAAGGCGGCTTGTCGAGCTCGCGTGAGCGCATCGCCTTCGCGAACGCCTGCGCGAAGGTGCGCCCGATGGCCATCGCCTCTCCCACCGACTTCATGTGCGTGGAGAGCGAGGCGTTGGCGCCCGGGAACTTCTCGAAGGCGAAGCGCGGCCACTTGACGACCACGTAGTCGAGGGCCGGCTCGAACGCGGCGGGGGTCACGCCGGTGATGTCGTTGTCGATCTCCTCCAGCAGATAGCCGACCGCCAGCCGCGCGGCGATCTTGGCGATCGGGAAGCCGGTCGCCTTGCTGGCCAGCGCCGATGAGCGCGAGACGCGCGGGTTCATCTCGATCACGAGGATCTCCTCGGTGTCGGGATTGACCGCGAACTGCACGTTTGAGCCGCCGGTCTCCACGCCCACCGCGCGGATCACCGCGATCGCCTGGTCACGGATGCGCTGGTAGAGGCTGTCGGTGAGCGTCTGCTGCGGCGCGACGGTGACCGAGTCGCCGGTGTGAACGCCCATCGGGTCGATGTTCTCGATCGAGCACACGATCACGACGTTGTCGGCCTTGTCGCGCATCACCTCCAGCTCGAACTCGCCCCAGCCCAGGACCGACTGGTCGAGCAGCACCTGTCCGATCGGCGAGGCATCCAGGCCGCGGGCGACGATCTCCCTGAACTGCTCGGCGGTGCGCGCGATGCCGCCGCCGCGGCCGCCGAGCGTGAAGGCGGGGCGCACGATGCACGGCAGACCGAGGTGCTCCAGCGCGTCGAGCGCCTGGTCGAGGTTGGTCGCGATCGCGCTGGCGGGCATCCGCAGCCCGGCCTTCTCCATCGCCACGCGGAACAGCTCGCGGTCCTCCGCGCAGGTGATCGCATCGTAGTCGGCGCCGATCAGCTCGACCTCGTAGCGCGCGAGGGTGCCGTCGTCCTTGAGCGCCTTGGCGAGGTTCAGGGCGGTCTGCCCGCCGAGCGTCGGCAGCAGCGCGTCGGGCCGCTCGCGCTCGATCACCTGGGCGACCGGACCGGGCAGCAGCGGCTCCACATAGGTCGCGTCGGCGACGTCCGGGTCGGTCATGATCGTCGCCGGGTTGGAGTTGACGAGCACGATCTCATACCCCTCGTCGCGCAGCACCCTGCACGCCTGCACGCCGGAGTAGTCGAACTCGGCAGCCTGCCCGATCACGATCGGCCCGGAGCCGAGGATCAGGATCTTCTTTATGTCGGTTCTCTTAGGCAAGGCTTGCGAGCATCCTGTCGAAGAAGTGAACGCTGTCGTGCGGGCCGGGTCCGGCCTCCGGGTGATACTGGACGCTGGCGCCGGGGACGTCCACCAGCGTCAGGCCCTCGACCGTGCGGTCGTAGAGGTTCACGTGCGAGAGCAGGGCCGCGCCGAAGTCGGTCTCCCAGCGCACCGGCTCGTCGGACTCGATCAGCTCCCGATCGCCGGGGGCCAGCACCGCGAAGCCGTGGTTCTGCGAGGTGATCTCCACGCGCCCGGTGGCGAGGTCCTTGACAGGGTGGTTGGCGCCGCGATGGCCGAACGGCAGCTTGAAGGTCGAAAGGCCGAGCGCCCGGCAGAGCATCTGGTGGCCGAGGCATATTCCCCAGACCGGCTTCACGCCGATCACCCCCCGCACGGTCTCCACGACGTAGTCCAGCGCGGCGGGGTCGCCCGGACCGTTGCCCAGCAGCACCGCGTCGGGGTCGCCGTCCAGCAGCTCCGCCGCCGAGCTCGTGCACGGATGCAGCCGCACCCGCGCCCCGCGCTCGGTCAGCTTGCGCACGATCGAGGACTTCACGCCGGTGTCGAGGACCGCGATCAGCGGCCCCTGCGCGGAGCCGTGCCCGTTGGCGGTGGGGCTCAGCTCGCTGACCTCGCCGGGGCTGACGACCCGCGCCAGATCGCGGCCCTTCATCGGCGGCTCGGCCGCGATCAGCGCCATCGCCTGCGCGCCGTCCATCCCGCCGGGGAACAGCCCGCCGCGCATCGAGCCCTCGCTGCGGATGTGGCGCACCAGCGCGCGCGTGTCGAGATCGCTGATCCCCGGCACCCCGCAGTCCGCCAGCCAGGAGAGCCATCCGCGCTCGGCGCCGGGCGCGTCCTCGAAGTCGCAGGCGGCCCGCATGATCACGGCCTTGGCCCAGATGCGCTGCGACTCCATCGCCTGCCCGCTGACGCCGTAGTTGCCGATGTGCGGATAGGTGAAGGTGATGAGCTGGCCGGCGAAGGAGGGGTCGGTCACCGACTCCTGGTAGCCGGACATCCCGGTCGTGAAGACGACCTCCCCCACCGCGTGGCCCGCCGCTCCGCAGGCCAGCCCGTCGAAGCGGGAGCCGTCCTCCAGCAGCACGTATGCGCTCTCGCCCGCCATCAGATGACCAGCTTCTGGATCGCCTTGAACTCGGGGGTGCCGGCGCGCTCCAGCAGCTCGAAGAGCACGGTCTCCACGGTGCTGACGGTCGCGCCAGAACGCTCTAGCCGCGCTAGGCCCCGCTCGTAGTCGACGTGGTGCCGCGAGCCGACCGCGTCCGCCGGGATGTGCACCTGCACGCCTGCCGCCAGCAGGTCGAGCACCGTCTGGGAGACGCAGACGTGGGCCTCGATGCCGCAGACGATCGCCTGGTCGCGGCCCTGCAGGTCAAAGCCCTCCGCTCGCGCCGCGGAGAAGACGGTCTTCTCTATCGGCTGCTCCTCCTCCAAGCCGACGCCGGGCACGGTTACGCCCAGGCCCTTCGGGTACTGCTCGGTCACGATCCGCGGCATCTGCAGGATGCGGGCGGCGGCAAGCAGCTTGCCGCAGGACTCGGCCACCTGGTCGAAGGTCTCGTAGGCCGAGAAGCCCTGTTGCACGTCTATCACCACCAGCGCCGCGCCCTCGCGCGTGAGCATGCTCGTCATCGTCTCTCCTCTGTGCTCGCCACGGCCTTCGTGCTCATGCCACCACCGTGAACGCGCGCTGACGGTATGCGATCACGCCGTCGGCGATCGTCATGATCACCCGGCCCTGCAGCCGCCGGCCGGCGAAGCAGCAGTTCGCCGAGCGGCTCTCCCAGCCGTGCTCGCCGGGCACCCAGCCGGTCTTCAGGTCGATCAGCGCCAGGTTCGCCGGCTCGCCGACGGCGATCCGCGGGAGCGGCAGGTCGAAGAGCTGCGCGCCGAGGGTCATCCGTTCCACGAGCGTGCCGAGATCCAGTACGCCCGGCTTGACGAGCATCGTGTAGAGCGCGGGGAACGCGGTCTCCAGGCCGGTCGTGCCCATCGGCGCCTGCTCGAAGGGCACTTCCTTCTCTTCGCGCGAGTGGGGCGCATGGTCGGTGGCCACGCAGTCGATCACGCCACTGCGAAGCCCCTCGATGATCGCCTGCCTGTCCTGCTCGTCGCCGAGCGGCGGGTTCATCTTCAGCCGGGTGTCGAGGCCGTGCAGCTCCTCTTCTGTGAGAAGAAGATGATGAGGGCTGGCCTCGGCGCTGACCTGCGCGCCGCGCTGCTTGGCGGCCGCGACCGCTTCCACCGACGCCTTCGCGCTGAGGTGCTGGAAGTGGACCCGGCCCTGCTCGTAGAGGGCGAGCTCCGCGTCGCGGGCCACCATCGTGGACTCGCTCACGCTCGGGATTCCGGTCAGGCCGAGCGCCGCGGAGACCGGCCCCTCGCGCATGCTGCCGCCCGCCGAGAGCGAGGGGTCCTCCTCGTGCAGCGCGAGCACGCCGCCGCACAGACGCTGGTACTGCAATGCCTTGCGCAGCATCCCGGCGCTGGCGACCGGGCGGCCGTCGTCGGTGAAGCCGATCGCCCCCTCCTGCCGCAGCGAGGCCATCTCGCTGAGCTCCTGCCCCGCCAGCCCGCGTGTGATCGCGGCGGTGAAGCCGACCGGCACCCGCGCGTCGCGCAGCGCCGCGTCGCGCAGCGAGCGCAGCAGCGGCGCCGAGTCGATCACCGGGTCGGTGTTGGGCATCGCGATCACGCCGCAGAAGCCGCCGGCGGCCGCCGCGCGCGTGCCGGTCTCAAGGTCCTCCTTGTGCTCCTGGCCCGGCGTGCGGAAGTGCACGTGCGGGTCGAAGAGGCCCGGCAGCAGGCTCGCCCTGCCGCCGTCGATCCGCTCACTCGCCTCCTCCCCCTCGCGATCGAGCGTCCCGGGCTGCGCCAGCTCGGCGATCTTCCCGTCGCGCACCCTCACGTCCAGGCGCGTGTCGATGCGCTCGCGCGGGTCGAAGACGCGCACGTCGCCGATCAGCAGGTCTGCGGGCGGCGCCTGGCGCCGCACGAGTGTCGGAGCGCTCATCAGGCGGGCTGCGGGGATCGGGTGGGATGCAGGGGGCTCGGCGTCTCGCCGCGCGCGCCGCTGAGCAGCTCGTAGAGGACGGCCATCCTGACGACGACCCCGGCCTCCACCTGCGCGGAGATCAGCGACTGCGGCGAGTCGACCACCTCGCCGGAGAGCTCGACGCCGCGGTTGACCGGGCCCGGGTGCATCAGGAGCTGGCGCGGGCGCAGCCGCCGCCCGTTGACCTGGTACCAGGCGGCGTACTCGCGCAGCGAGGGCACCCACGCCTCCGTCATGCGCTCGTTCTGCATCCGCAGCGCGTAGACGACGTCGGCGGTGTGGAGATCGTCCAGCGTGTAGCGCACCTCGCAGCCGAGCGCCTCGATCTGGCGCGGGATCAGCGTCGGCGGACCCGCGACGGTCACCTTCGCCCCCATCTTCCGCAGCGCGATGATGTTCGAGCGCGCCACCCGCGAGTGGGTGACGTCGCCGACGATCCAGACGCTCAGGCCGTCGAGCGAGCCGATCCGTCGCCGCAGCGTGTAGACGTCCAGCAGCGCCTGGGTGGGGTGCTCGTGCTTGCCGTCGCCGGCGTTGACGATCGCGGCGCTGCACCAGCGCGAGACGAGCTCCGCCGCGCCCACCCAGGGCGTGCGGATCACGATCACGTCCGGCTTGTGGGCGGAGAGGGTGAGCACGGTGTCCTTCAGCGACTCGCCCTTCTCGACGCTCGAGCCGCCGGCGGAGAAGTTCACCACATCGGCGGAGAGCCGCTTGGCCGCCAGCTCGAAGGAGGAGCGGGTGCGGGTCGAGGACTCGTAGAAGAGGTTCAGCACCATCCGCCCGCGCAGCGTCGGCACCTTCTTGATCTCGCGGTCGGCGACCTCCGCGAAGCGTTCGGCCCGATCGACGATCCGCTCGATCGCGGCGCGATCCAGTTCCTCGATGGAGAGCAGGTGGTTCACGCGCCCACCCTTACGTTCGCGCTCGCGTGCTCGATCGCGACCTCGTCGACCCCGTCGAGCTCCCGCACGCGCACGCGCACGTGCTCGGCGCGCGAGGTGGGCAGGTTCTTGCCCACGTAGTCGGGCCTGATCGGAAGCTCGCGGTGGCCGCGGTCGGCCAGCACCGCGAGCTGCACCCGCTCGGGGCGGCCGTAGTCGAAGAGCGCCTCGATCGCCGAGCGCACCGTGCGGCCGGTGTAGAGCACGTCGTCCACGATCACGACGGTGCGGCCGGTGACGTCGAACTCGATGTGCGAGGAGTGCAGCACCGGGCTCTGCAGCCGCTGGGCGACGTCGTCGCGGTAGAAGCCGATGTCGAGATCCCCGAGCGCCACCTCTACCGGCAGCAGGTCGTCGAGCAGCTCCTTGAGCCGGCCCGCCAGGACCGCTCCGCGCGTATGGATGCCGACGACGGCGAGCGCTGTTGGCTCCGGGTTGCGCTCCGCTATCTCGTGGGCGATGCGCGCCAGCGACCGCCTCATGTCCTCCTCTTGGAGGACCACCTTCTCGTCTTGCATCGACTTCCTTCCTGGCCTCTCTGGACCGGGTTAAAGGACGTCTCCGACTGTATCAAGCGGCCCCGACGCGATCGGTGGTGGGCGACGGGTTGGTCTGCGCTGCGGCGGCCTGCCGCTGCGTCTGCTCTCCAGCGGCCGGCGGCTCGGTCGGCTCTCCGGCGCCCTGCGCCTGTGGCGGCCTGCCGGCATCCGCGCGCCAGCGGATCAGCTTCGGCGCGCCGCGCTCGGTGAACGGCAGCTCGATCGCGTCGAAGTCGCGCGGCGCCTCGGTGTCCGGGAAGACCTCGCGCGCCTGATCGCGCAGCTCTTTGCCGGCGTACCTGGTGGAGATGTGCGTGAGCGCGAGCATCCGCACCTCCGCCGCGCGCGCGACTTCGGCGGCCTGCCGGGCGGTCGAGTGCTGGGTCTCCCTGGCGCGCTCGACCTCGTCGTCGGCGAAGGTCGCCTCGTGCACGAGCAGGTCGGCCCTGTGCGCCGCCACCTGCATCGCCTCGCATGGCGCGGTGTCGCCGGTGATCGCGACCTTGCGGCCATCGCGCGTGGGCCCCATCACCTGCTCGGGGCGCACGCCGGCGACCGTCTCGCCGCGCTGCAGGCGCCCGAAGTCCGGTCCGGGAGTCACCCCGAGGCTCGCCGCCAGCTCGGCGTCGAGATGCCCCGGCCGCGAGTCCTCCACCAGCACGTAGCCGTAGGCGACCTTCACGCGGTGGCGCACCGGCACGCTGCCGATCGTGTACCCGCCGCGCGCGACCGCCTCCATCGGACCGAGCTCCTCGATGCTCAGCTCGTAAGGCAGCCGTCCATAGACGAACTTCACCTGGGCCATGATCTCCTTGAGCCCCGGCGGGCCGTAGATCCGCAGCGGCGCCTCGCGGTCGCGTAGCGCGAAGGACTTCAGCATCCCCGGCAGTCCCAGCCAGTGGTCGGCGTGGAAGTGCGTGATGAAGATCGCGTCGAGATCGGGCAGCCCAACCGAGCGCACGAGCTGGCGCTGCGTGCCCTCCCCGCAGTCGAAGAGCAGGTGCTCGCCGCCCCGGCGGATCAGCAGCGAAGGCAGCCCCCGCCGCGCGCTCGGGGTCGAGGCGCCCGTGCCGATGAAGACCAGCGACATGTCCATGGCCGCAACGGTAGCGACGCGGGCGCGCGCTGTGCGGGCCGGCGCGGCGCTAAGCTGCGTTCTCAGGCGCCTGTGCGGCGCCGCCAGCGCCCGTAGCTCAGTGGATAGAGCGTCCGCCTCCGGAGCGGAAGGTCGCGCGTTCGAATCGCGCCGGGCGCGTGGGGGGATCCCGTGTAACTGTGCGGGATTGGGTTGTTAAGCGGCCTGGCTCTCAACCTCCGCTGGCTCGGTGTTTTCGCTCCGGCCGCCTATCTCTCAGGCCGAGCGGTGCGCGTAGTTGACGGGCGTCTCGACCAACTCGAATACCTTGCCGCTGATACGGTGATGGTGTACACCCGGCACTTCGCGCAGCCGTTGAGCGAAGCTGCGGCTGCTCCAAGAGGCCGTCTCGATCCGGCGTGCTCCCTTCAGGCGAACGACCATCTCGACCGCCGGCAGCAGGTCGGTGTCGTGCGTGAAGAGGATCGCCACGTCAGCCGTGTCGGTGAGGATCGTCTCGGCCACCGCGAGCGCGAGCTGAACGTCGATGCCCTTCTCGACCGGTGTCTGATCTACCACGCGTGATGGCGGGTAGCGCAGCGGTCGCAGACGCGGCACGACGATCGAGCCACCCTCCGTGATCCACGCCGCCGCCTGGCGCCGGTTGGCTCCATAGCCCACCGGGTCACGCGCGGAGCTCGGCAACCCACGATGGACCTCGACGCGCACAAGCGCCGCACTCTCACCGCGTCCGTGCCCGGCCACGAGAATGCGCGCGAGCTTGAACGGGCTGAAGTTGCCGCGCTCATTCGGCAGCGAGCGCAACCCAAACGCCTCGCGCGCGGCCTTGTAGGCGTTCTGCCAGTCGATAAAGACCGCGATCCGTGTCGGCGAGCCGGCCATAAAAAGATTCCCCGCCAGTGCGGCCGAAGCCGGACGGCGGGGAGCAATGACCCAAGGATAGCCGATCCTGTCCGCGCACGAGGCCGCACCGATAGGACGGCTGACGAAGCTGGGCACCGAACGATGCGATCCGTCTGCGCTCTGTGGTCTGATCCACCTGTGCGCCTGGTATCGCTCGACTACGACCACGCAGAGGAAGCTCGCGCCGACCTTGACGCGCTCGCCGAGGGGCTACGAGCTTCCGGTTGCTCTGTCGAGATCACCGGCGCCGATGAGCCTCATCGAGTACGGTTGCAAAAGGGCGTCGAGCACATCATCGTTGACATGCTCAGCGTCGTCCTCGACGAGGCCGAGCGCCACCTGATCGACACGGTCCTCACAGTCCTTACGACGTGGGCGCTCCATCGCCGAGTCTTCCGTGGGCGAGAAGGATCTAAGCCAATGGTGGTCGTCTGGATCGACGCAGAGGTTGTCCGGGAGGCTGAGCTTCCCGAAGCCGACGAGACGCCGATCCATCTTCTGCCCCATAAGCACACTCTTCCTCTGTTGGCAAGGGCTGAAGCGGCAGCACAGGCGACGATCGTCGGAGAGGCCTAGACGTCTCCGGAGCGGAAGGTCGCGCGTTCGAATCGCGCGGGGCATGTCGCCGCTCTGCCGCTACTCCCGCACGCCATGACAGCGCTTGCACTTGTCACCACTGCCGCACGGGCATGGGTCGTTGCGGTCGACTTCGCCGAGATCGAAGATCTCTGGTGAGAGCGCCCGGCGTTCCTGACGCTCCCGCCAGTCCGCAAACTCACCCGCCCGGGGAAAGTCAAAGTGCTGCATGACGAGCAGCCCAACCGCGCCGATAGTCCAGGCGGCTCCAAAGAGCGTGCGATCCATCTCGACCGTGCTCGGCCCCGCAAATGTCTTCAGGTAGCCGGGCGCATCCTCCGCCAGATGCTGATTGTGAGCCAGGGGCGAGGAGTGCAGCAGCAGGTTGTTTCGGTGATGGGCAAGCTCGTACATCGTCCGCAGCTTGACCAACTCATGTTCCTCCCATGCGCCTTTGGCCGCGTCGATCCTTGCATGGAGCGACACGCCCGTCCAGTGCCTCTCGCCATACCTTCCAAAGCGTGTCTCGTCTGCTAGCTCTGCCACCTCCTCCGCTGTGAGCGGTTCAAACGAAGCGTCTGACGTGGCAGGCAGCTTTTCAAGGCTGACGCGGAGCGCAAGCTGCTCACGACGCTCGTGAGCGCTGTGCATCTTCGCAGCGGCGTCGGGGTTGCAGACTGTCCAGCCAGCATCGATAAGATCCTCAAAGAGCGCCCTGTTGAGCATCGCACCGTGGGTACCGAAGCCAGCTTCCGCGAGACAGACGACTGCGCGCGCTGTCGTCAGGCTTCGCGACAGAACGAGCGCGATAATCCGGTCCGCTTTTGATTCGAGCGGCTTGCCGGCCCACGGGTTGATCTCATCAGCCACGCAGTCGATCATGCGCTCCAAGTAGCCCAACTTGGCGGCGAACTTCTTCCGCACGTGAGCACGGTTTGCGGCGAATGGGTCACTGGGGTCGCGCGAGAAGTTGGTCCGTTGAGCCGTTCGCCGTCGTGGAGCCCCTTGCGGCTCCTGGTTCTCGGGCTGGCCATAGAAGTCGTGCTCTTCCTCGGGAGTCATAGACGGATCGATCGGCTATCCCTCCTCGAACCCGCTCTGCTCGAACTTCAGCGTCGCCGCGTTCTCCGAGACCGTCCGGGCCTTCGCATCGTCGAATCCGTCAGGCGCAGTGGCCTCGATCTCGATCGTGACAGCGAGTTGCACGCCGGGCGTCGTCCCGAGCGGACCGAGCACCTCGTCGGCGATCTTCTTGAAGTCAGATGCATAACGATCGGGCTGCAAGCGCTTGCTGGCGAAGAACCGCGTCCTGCCTGGCCGGCGCGAGCCGTCGTCCTGCTCCGATGGCCGGACATGATCCGCGTTGGAAGCTGGTGGGACGGCCGCCACGTCTGCCGGCAGCTCGCTCGCGCGCTGTGCCTTCGCGCGCTCGGGCGCGACGATCACCGTCGCATCGGTCACGGCTACGCTCAAGCCGTCGGTTGGCAGGACGAGCCCGCGGTACTTGCCCGTCGCCTCGTCGTAGCCGTCGGCCAGCGCGAAGCCCTCCTGCTCCCACAGCAGTTGCGGGCCGGTGAGGCCCGCGTCGAGCACCGCGCGATCGCGCAGCCGCGGCATGTACGGGTACTCGGCGTACAGCCGCCATAGCGCCCCCACGGTCATGTGCCCGCTCTCCCAGAGCTTGGCGGCTGCTGTCTCGAGCTGGTGGCGGATCGCCGGGGCGGCGTGCTGGACGGCGAGCGCTCCGTCGTTGCCAAGGCGGCGACTGACTCGCTCGGCAAGCGAGGGCGCTTGGCCCTCGACCTTGCTCTCCAGAAGATCGATCGGCTGTCCGCTCGGAACGAGCGCCCACTGGTAGGCGCCGAGCAGCCGTGCGTTGGCGGTCTCGCTCGCCTTCGCTTGTCGCTCGCTCGCCTGGTTGCGCTGGCTCGCGGTGAGGTTGAGGTCGTCCTCCCTGGCGAGGATCCCCGACCAGCCAAGATACTCCCGCACCGAGCGCTCAAGCTCCTCGATGCGGTCGCGATCACCGGCGAGATAGACGAGCATGTTGCGGTAGGACCGGTTCGCCGCGCCGCGGTGCTCGGTCGCGGTCTTGGCGAACACCATCGCCTCGGAGTCGGCGACGCCGCGCTTGTGCGTGAGCTTGGGGTGCAGGATCACCAGGCGCGCTTCGTCGACGTCTGGGATGTCTGCCGCGTCGTCGATGCAGATGTGGACGCCCGCGAACGCTCCACGGGTGGCGGCCTGCGCCTTCAGGCGCTTGGCGATCTCGTGGAACACCTCCTCAGCGGGCAGACGCTCGGCCTGATCCTTCGCACGCCGCGAGATGTTGGCCTGCAGGTCATACCAGTACCTGCCGCCGGCGCTGTAGAAGTACGTCGCGCGATCGGCAAGCGCAGCAAGCGCGGAGTGGAAGTTGCCCGGCACGTCGCCAGGTATCGCGGTCCCGAGGAACACGCGCTGGGTCTCAAGGCCCTTGTGTGCCGAGCCGATCGTCGGCGCGGCGCCGAAGAACACGGTGCGCGCGAGGCGCCTGGTCAGGGAGCGCTGCCCGAAGAGCGGCTTGCCCTCGTCGATCTTCACGGGCTCTGCGTTCGGGCCATCGACGTCCGCGTCGATCACGGCCTTCCAGGAGTCCTGCAGGTACTGCGTCAGCTCTGAGTTCACCGCCGCCGTGCCGATCGGGATCGACCCAGGCATGATCAGCGGCGACTGATCCTCTCCGACCCACAGCGCGTGGATGACCGTGTTCATCAGGCGCAGAACGCCGCGCGTGCGCTGAAAGCGCTCGAGGCTCGACCAGTCCTCGTACAGCCGGTCGAACAGCTCCGGGTGAATCGGGTAAGTCTGCTTGATCCGATCCTCGTAGCCGCCGTCGCGCGCCTCGCGCGGGAACTCGTCGGCGTAGCGGTGGTACATCTCTACGAAGCTGCGCGCCGTCGCGTTGATCGACGCAAGCGCGTCGGCGTCCGGCGCGGCGAACAGCCGCTGACGCACGATGTGATACGCCTCGTTCGGAGACGCCGGCCGCCACTGGTCGGCGACGCGCCGCACGACGTTCTGCAGTCGCCGCAGCGCCTCGAGGCCGTGAGCGCCGCCGACCTCCTCGGCGTTGCCGGCTGCCGGCCGGCTGTCATCGCCGCTCTCCGAGGCGGGGATCGAGATGGCAAGCAGCACTCCCGGGGTGCCCTTGACGGCCTCGGTGAGCGACTGCGCGAAGGTGAATTGGTCGTCGAACGTCCCGCCGGCGAGGTCGTCACGCGAGAGCAGGCTGCGCGCATAGGCAACCCACTCGTCGATCAGGATCACCGCCGGCGCGTAGGCGCTCAGCAGATCGTGGAGCGCCTTGCCGGGCGGAGTGCGGTTCGCATCCGCGGTCGCCACCTTCGCAAACGCCTCTTTGCCACCGAGCTGCCAGGCAAGCTCTCCCCACATCGTGTTGACCTGAGTGCCATCGGGCTTCACCTCGCCGGAAGGTGAGATGTGATTGCCGACGAGCGCCACGCGCCGGACGCCTCCAGACAGCTCGCCGAAAGGCGTCCTGGAGAGCATGTCCTGGATCTCCTGCGGATAGTCGCCAAGCGGAGTGTCCGACGCGAGATGCCAGAGCGCGAGCATCGAGTGCGTCTTGCCGCCACCAAAGTTCGTCTGCAGGTTGATCACCGGCGAGGCGTTCTGGTCGCCTGCCAGACGTCGCACCGCGCGCTCGATGAGATCGCGCAGGCCCTCGGTGAGGTAGGTGCGCGCGAAGAACTGAACCGGCTCGGCATAGTCTTTGCCCGCCTCGTCCGTCGCGGCCACCTTGTAGAGGTCCGCCGCGAACTCGGCGGCCTGGAAGTTGCCGGTGCAGACGTCATCGTGCGGCGCCAGGACTTCGCGCCAAGGACGCAGCCCTTCCGACCCAGGCGTGACCGCCGCGGACCTCAGCGCCTTGCGATCGTCCTTGTCGGCGGTGAGACGACGCAGCCCGAGGCGGATCGACTTGATCTCGTCGGCAACCGACGGCGCTCCGATGGCGACGAGCAATCGCTCCGCGGTGTCGAGGCAACGGTAGGCGTCGTCATCGCTGAACGGCTTGTTGTGAGCCCAGTCGTTGCGCGCCTCGCGCAGCTCCTTGCAGTAGCCCTGCCCGACGTGGCCGATCGTGCCGTCAAACGGATACCAGCCCGCCTCGAGATTGTGCGGGATGTTCTCGGTCAACATCCGTAGCTGCACCTGCGGGTCGAGCGCGTGGTACTCCTTTTCCTGTCCCCCCTTCTTCTTGTCCTTCATCGCCACGAGCGCCGTCCACGAGGCGCCCTCGGGCAGCTTTGGTCCGACTGAGCGCGTGATGAAGTCGTCGAGCGCGGGCGCGAGCAGCTCGAACGTCTTGCCAATGCGGTCGCGGTTGGAGATCGCCATCGTCACTCCCCCTCGAAGTCGAGCCTAGCCTGCTCTCCCACGCCATTCTGCGCGGAGCGAGCCGCCTGCACGATGTCAGGCCAAGCCGTTGCGACGGTGTTGAAGGCCAGCGCGTCCTGCGTCCAGCCGTTCTTTTCGGCAATCGAGAAGAGCAGGAACGCTAGCTCCTTGACGAGCTCGACGTCGATCGCGCCGTCGGTGCGTTCCTGAGCGCTCGCGACCAGTGAGCCGGCGGCCGGCAATCCGTCACGCTGCAGGCATACGATCAGATGATGAAGGATCTCCCATATGCCAACGCGGTCGTCGGCGAGGACGTTGTAACTCTCCGGCATGGCAGCCGGCGCCAGCAGTGTGACCTTGCCGGCAGCGCTCGTGAGGATGCCGTCGCGGACCATCGCCTCAACTGCGGTGTTGCGGGCGCGCGCAAGATCGTCGGCTACACCGAACTTGCCGGTCGCATATCCATGCTGGCGATACCAGGCGATCGCGAAGCGGGTCGCGGCGTCGAAGTCGCCCTCCTGCTCGTTGAGCACCTGATCGAGGATCTCGTTGATCCGCGCAAGCGCCGATCGCACCGTCATCGGCGTGCCGTCGTTCTCGATCACCTTCGCGTAGCGCGAGAAGACCGCCATGCCGGGACCGATCGCGGCCTGCGGCAGGTCCACAGGCGCGATGGCGCCCTGCTGCAGCTTGCGCAACGCGTCGGGCAGCTCGTCGCGCAGAGCAGCCATCAGGCCGCGGCGATCTGTAGTCGGTGCGTCGTCGGGGCGCGGGCGCAGGGCGAGGACGATAGAGGACGCAAGGGCGTTCGTCCCGACGGCAATCATACGTCCGTTGCGCTCGCTGCGCATAGGCCAGGTTGCCGTGATCGCCCAGCCAGAGCGAGTCATGCCGTCGAGCAGTGTCTCCCAACCAGTAGACGCCGTACCGTCATTGTCAGCTTCTGCCTGCTTGAACGCGTAATAGACGGTGGTCGGGAAATCTGGAAGCGCGGATTCGCGAGCGCGAGCGAACACGCGCAGGAAACCGTCCTCGAAGAACGACCTCGCGCCCCCCTTGCCGTTGTGGCGATACGGGTTGGCGACGAGCTCCTCCGCCTTCGGGACCAGCATCGTGCTCAGCAGAGCCGGATGAACGTCACGCAGCGAGCGGCGGAGCCAGACGTAGAAAAAGTCGGAGAGGTCTGAGTACCCGACATTGTCATAGTAGGGCGGATCGGTGCTAATCAGCGCGCCATCAACGAATGGCGCAGCGGCGTCAGATTGAGTGACAACAGAACAACCAGTCGCGGGGACGCGCTCAAGCGCAGATGAGATCCACTCGACTTGACCCAAGTAGTTGCCTGTCGACGCGGAGAACGGATTCGTCTCCACGAAATCCCATGCCATTGGCACGGCTTGGCGGGCAAAGACGTTGCGTACGAACTCGCCTTGGGACGCCCACGTGTTGATGGCTGAGAAATAGTCGGCAGATCGGCTAACCGCGAGGCCGAGATATGTCGCCACGGCGTCGGCACGGGCCTCTGCACCGGTGCCGCTAGCCTCGAGGCGCTCACCAGAAGGCACGCCAGCTGCGCGCGCATCACCAAGCACGCGCTCGCGCGCCTCCATGACGAGGTCACTGAACGTGGTCAGCGCCAGAAGCTGACGGTTCGTAAAGAGGTCCGAGAAGCGTGCGAGGCCGTAAGGTGGAGTCCAGAGATTCCTCGGGTCATATCCGAGTTCCTGATCAGGGCCCTTGTCCGGTCGCTCGACCTGAGCAGTATCGAAGTGTTCGGCAACCGGCGGAAGGTACGCGCGCCGTCCGTTGCCTTCGGCAACGACGGCCATTAGGACGCTTCCCAGACCCGCTGTCTGACCCTGACCCTTGATCTCGTCAATGGCAACCGCAGCGCCACACGCCACACAGATGGCACCTTGCCGAGCCTTGGTCGGCTCGATCGACGGACCCGTCACCCCGTGCCCAATCTCGAACTCCACCCGCTTCCCGCTCGGATGCTCCGGGTCCGCCACAACGATCGGCCGGACCCACGCCTCCTTGCCCTTCTTCTTGCCCAGCCACCAAGAGCGGACGAGCGGCATCTCGATCCCGCACGCTGGGTTCGGGCAGGTCACCGTCCGTGCCCAGATCCAGGCGATTACGTTCGCCTTGCTTCCGTCCTCGAGCGTCGCCTGCGGGTAGTGGTGGCCGATGCGCTTCTGTGCCTCATCGCGCATCCACTCACCGTAGGCGCGGACATCGGCAGCAAGACCTGTCGCGCCCTCCCAATCGCCGAGCCGACTCTCGGCGAGGCCGGGGAACACGGGCGGGCGGCCGGCGAACTTCGGCGGGATCTCGATCAGCGCCTTGTTGATGAGCACCGCGACCGGGTTGAGGTCGGAGGCGTGTGCCTCGAGCCCGAGGCGCTGCGCCTCCAGCGGGATCGTGCCGCCACCGGCGAACGGATCGAGGATCGGTGGCGGTTTGCCGTTTGTGGAGGCGAGAATCTCGGCGTGCGCTTCGGCGAACAGCGCCTTGTCGCGCGTGTTCTCCCAGACGACGAGCCGTTCGATGATGCCATGCAGGCGCTCACGCTCGGCGCGCTGCGCCTCCTCAGTCGGGAAGCGGTCGGGATGCGACGACGGGTCGTCGACGAGTTGGGCGAACAGCACGGCTCGGGCGGCGGCGAGCGGGCGCCGCGCCCACCACAGGTGCAACGTCGAGGGATGCCCGTGGCGAATCGACTTCTCGCGCGCGGACTCCCTGTTGATCGCCTCGAGCGGCAACGCGACCTCGATCAGCTTGCGCTTCGGCGTGCTCGTCATCGGCCCCCCCGGCGTCATCGGCGGTCGCTCATATCTGTCGCCACGGCGCTCATAACGCCCGCGAATACCAGCAGATACGCCAGTTCGTGGCGGCGGCGTGGCGGCCCATATGGAGGCTGATAACGCTCATTCCGATTCGAGGGCGGGCGACCATCTCAGAACGGCGCTCTTCCACGTGTCCACGTAGTCTTCCAGTTGCCCCGGTGGCCGGTCGCGTCGAAGTCGCCGGCGTCGAAGCGGGCAAAGGGGCTCTCGATGTAGCGAACTTCGTCGTGCTCCGGTCCGCGCGGATCGACACGAACGAGCGCGAGCCGATAGCGCGGCTCGCTGTTTAGCGCCGTGAGCACCTCGTTGTGGGTGACGAAGAAGTCCTCGGCGCCGTCGAGGCGTGCCTTCACCTCGATCCGGATCGGATCCTCGCCGTCGCGGTGGGTAAGGACATCGAAGCCGGGATTGTTGAAGGCCTGCTCGACGGGTTCGCGGCCGAGAGCGGTCTCCGCAGCGAGCACGCGGTCGATCCCACGGCGCTCGATCTCCTTCGTCTCCAAGGCGCGCATCGGCGCGTCGGTGGAGATCTCGGACTGCACGGCAGCCAATGGCAGCACCAGGGCAGCGGTCACGACACGCGGCGGCCTGGCGTGCATCTCAAGCTGACGATCGATCTGAGCGAGGCGGGCGGTGCGCCGACCCTCCATCTCGGCCGCCTTGAACATCAGGCTCGCGTGCGACTCGCGTGACCCCTCCCCCGCCTGCTCCTTCTCTTGCGCGACCATCGCCTCGAGAATGAGGCGCTCACGCTCGCGCTCCAAGCGCTGGTCCACCTGCTTGCGCGCGCGCCGCAGCTCGACCTCGCGGCGCAGCTTGACCTCGTCCAGGAACTTCGGCAGCTCCTCGGCGATGATCCAGCTAGCCGCCCGCTCCTCGGCCTCAACCAACCATGCGAGAGATCGAGCGGCGAGCGCCTCAGACGTCATGGGCGCTGCGACACAGTCGAGATATGGCGCGGGCCCGGCGTCCTGCACATCACCGCGCTCGTCGATGTAGGCGTATCCAAAGCGGCGAGCCACCGAGGTCTCGGTCGCGTCGGCGATCTCCTCGATCACGGCGACCAGCAGGCGCGGCTCCTGCACGGCGGGAGAGACAAGCACGGTGCCACGCTCGAGCGATCGCTGCCAGCGCGCGACCGCCTCTCCGATCACAGCGTCGTGCAACGGATGGCCGGGAGAAAGCAGCTCAGCGCGCACGCCCGATGCGTCCAACGTGCGCTCGATCTCGAAAGTCACGCGCTCGTAGCGCGTCGCGATCGGCCCGCGACCAGTCAAGCGCACCGGCGCGGGAACGTGAGTGATCTCGAAGCGGCCCCGCTCGCGCCGCCTGATCCGGCCGCCCAGGCGCATGAACGCGGTCCTGAATGCTCCCTCGATGTAGTGCGGCTGCAACCGCCGCGCTCTCGCCTCGTCCATCCGCGCGCGAAGCTCGGCGACGTCGGCGCGCTGCAGCGTCTCGGACACCAGCGCACGCTCGGCGAGCAGCTCCTCGATCCCGTGTGCCACGCTCGCGTCAATCACCTTCTCCATCTTGGCGCGCGTCTCGGGGAGCTCGCCGTAGCGGATGGCCTCGATCAGCAGCTTGCGCAGCGGCGTCTCACCGAACGCGTTGCCAAGCACATCGAAAACCTTGCCGCCGTAGGCCTTGCGCTGCTCCTCGATCTTCGTGAGCAACTGGGCGAAGACTTCTCCCTCGCGCGTGCCTTCGGCGACGAGGTTCCACAGCCTGCAGACCTCACGCTGGCCAATCCGGTGGATGCGTCCGAAGCGCTGCTCGATGCGGTTCGGGTTCCAAGGCAGGTCATAGTTGACCATCAGGTGCGCCGCCTGCAGGTTCAAGCCCTCCCCGGCGGCGTCGGTCGCAAGCAGCACGTGGCAGGCGGGGTTGTGCGTGAACTCGGCCGTGATTCGGCGTCGCTCTGGCCGCCGCACGCCCCCGTGAATCGCCACGACCGCCTCGGGACGGCCAAGCAGCGAGCCGATCCGGCGCAGCAGGTACTCGAGTGTGTCGCGGTGCTCGGTGAAGACGATCAGCTTGCGCCGCTCCTCGCCGGGCCCGGGAGAAGCGAGAGTGTTGTCCTCGAGGATCGTGCGCAGCTCCGACCACTTGCGGTCGGTCTCCGAGGAGCGGACGCGCTCCGCGGCGTCGATCAGGTCACCAAGCTCCAGCAGCTCGGCGTCGAGCTCCTCGATCGTGCGCGCTGCCGTCGCCGCGTCGACGAGCTCCTCTTCGACGTCCTCCAGTTCCTGGGCCGAGAGCTCTTCCTCGTCGAACTCGTCGTGACTGCGGATCGCATCGGCGGCGGGCTCCGCGGGCGCCCTGCCCACGAGCAGCTCTTGCTTGCGACGCTCGAGACGGTCGGCCCTGCGTTCCAGCGACCGGCATATCGCCTCCGGGCTCGAGGCGAGCCGCCGCTGCAGGACGGTGAGCGCGAATCCGACGGTGTTGCGGCGCTTGCCGTCGAGCTTCGCGGCCCGGTTCATCCCCTCACGCACGTAGGTGCTCACCTGCTCGTAGAGATCCTGCTCGAGATCGGTGAGCGCATACGGGACCGTCTCAGCGATGCGTTCGGGGAACAGCGGCTTCCCCTCGAAGGTCAGCAGCTCCTCCTTGACCATGCGGCGCATCAGCCCGGAGGTGTCGGCGCTGTGATCCTTCGCCTGATAGCGACCCTCGAAACGGTCGCGGTCCAGGAGAGTCAGGAATAGCTGGAAGTCTTCCTCCTTGCCGCTGTGCGGGGTCGCGGTCATCAAGAGGAGATGGCGGCTGATCTCACCGAGCAGCTCACCCAAGAGGAATCGCTTGGTCTTCTCCAGCTTGCCACCGAAGTAGTGCGCGCCCATGCGATGGGCCTCGTCGACGACGACGAGATCCCAGTCGGACTTTTCCAGCGATGCGAGCAGCTCCTCGTTGCGCGCAAGCTGATCCATGCGGGCTATGAGCAGCGGATGCTGCTCAAAGGCCGATGCGCCGAACACGCTCTCACCGAGCTGTGGCGTGAGAATCTCGAAGGCCAGACCGAACTTCAGATAGAGCTCGTCCTGCCACTGCTCGACAAGGCCACCGGGAGCAACCACGAGACAGCGCTTCACGTCGTCGCGAAGGATCAGCTCCTTGATATACAGGCCCGCCATGATCGTCTTGCCGGCTCCTGGGTCGTCGGCGAGCAGGAAGCGCAACGGGGTCCTCGGCAGCAGCTCGTCGTAGACGGCGCGTAGCTGGTGGGGCAGCGGCTGAATGTCCGATGTCGTCACCGCGAGCATCGGATCGAACAACCCTGCGAGCTTGATTCGCTGGCACTCTGCCGCGAGCTTGAAGTCGGCAGCGTCGGCGTCGAGCGGTCGCGCCTCGACGTCGGCAACCGAGAGCTTCTGCTCGGCGTCGCGGCCGAGCACTCGCTGGCCAAGCTCGCCGCCCGCCGCCTTATAGGTCAGCTCGACCGCGTCGGAGCCATGCGGACGCACAGCGATGACGGACACGCTCTGCCCCGGAATGACCCCCGCAAGATGCAGACCCGGCTGAAGATCCTCGAGCTTCGACATGGCGACGTATGGGACCGTATCGAGTTCCGCCGCATATGGCCGGAAACGTGCTGGCGGGCTGATCCGCCGCTACAAGAACATTGCTCGAGGTAGGGGTCGCGTTTTGGCCGACGTTTGGCCAGCACCCCCTACATTGGCACCGACCGAGTAACATCGGTCTGATGACATCCCGTGAGATGGACATCGAGATCATCAAGGGCATGTCCGAGCCGGAGCTGGAGGCCGCCCACGCCCACCTGCGGCAGGCTGCCGTTCGGTCAGGCGCCGGCGACGACTTCGAAGCGGCGCTCCAGGCGCCGGCAGGCATCAGTCGGCGGTTGAGCGTCTCTACCGAGGCAGCGCAACTGATTCGCGACGAGCGCGACTGGCTTGCCAGCCGGCCCCTCGGCACATCGCTCGTGCCTCGGCATCATCCGCTGGCATGACCGCCATCGACACGGACATCGAACGTGCCGCGCATACCTTGGCCGAGACGGCAGGCTCGCCAGTCCGAGTGATCTTGTTCGGCTCGCACGCACGCGGCGATGCACGTGCCGGGAGCGATCTCGACTTCCTCGTGATCGAGCCAGAGGTGGCCGACCGCCATGCTGAGATGGTCCGTTTGCGCCGTGCGCTGCACGACCTGCGCCGGCCGATCGATGTCTTGGTCTTCAGCGAGGCGGACGTCGAGGAATGGGGGCAGGCGCGCGGCACGGTCCTTCACACCGCGCTTTCCGAGGGCCGCGTGCTTGTCGACGCGTGACGAGCACGATGCCGCCGACGCGCCGCTCGCGAAGGCCGTCGGCGATGAGGCCGGCCAGCGGGCCATCGTCGAAAACCACGACGTTCTCGCATTGCCAACACTGGAGGCGCTGGCGCGCGACCAGCATGCGCGTCCCGTCACCGACGTGCAGGAGCTGCGCCTCGACGTCTGGTCCTCCGAACAGGAGCTGCAGGAGTTTCTAGTGGACTGGCGCGCCAGCCGCGACGCGTCGCCGCCGAGCTCCTCATCCAGCTTCGCATCCAGTATGGGCATCCGCACAATCGCGTAGTCCGTACACCCATCCGCCAGCACGGCGTATGAACATCCGCAAAAAACGGTGCTATGTACCGCCATGCCAGGCCGAGTGTTCACCGAGATCCTCGCGCTCGCCGCCGAGCAGAACGGCTTCGCGCGCACCCGCGAGGCGCGCGATCTGGGCATCGACCCACGCCGCCTGAACGACTACGCCCGGCGCGGCTTGGCCGAGCACGTCGGCCGGGGCTTGTACCGCATCGAGCTTGTGCCGCACGGCGACTTCGACGAGTTCGCGCGGGCCGCCCAGTGGCCGGACGGGCGCGGCACGCTGAGCGGAGAGACGGCGCTCGATCTCCACGAGCTCTGCGACGCAAGCCCGGCTCACATCGACATCACCGTCCCACGCGGCTACCGCACCCACCGACAGGTGCCTGTGCGGTACCGGCTGCATCGGCGCGACCTCGCGGGCGACGAGGTGACCCGGCTGCGAGACGTCCCGATCGTCACCCCGGCGCGCGCGATCGCCGACGCCATCGAGCTCGAGCTACGACCCACGCTCATCGATCAGGCCATCGACACCGCCGCCCGCCAGGCGCTCATCACCGCCGAGCAGGAGGCCGACCTGCGCGCAGCGCGGTCTCGGGGCACCTCATGAGCGAGCGCGGCTACTACACGCCGCCCAAGAACAAGGCCTCTCTGGAGCAGCGCCTGCGCAACCTCATCGGCGACGACGCGCTGCAACTGCGCGCCCGCCGCCAGATCGGCTACATCGCCGTGATCGCCGCGCTCGGCGCCAACGCCCGCGGCGAGAACGGCGAGCCTATCTTTGCCGTCAAGGGCGGCGTCGCCGTCGAGCTTCTGATCGGCCAGCAGGCTCGGGCGACCAAGGATCTCGACGCGGCCGTCCGCGCCCGGGCCGAGCAGCTTCTCAGATGCGCTCATCGGCTCGCTTTCCATGCGCTCAAAATAACGGGGTCGTGGTCATGAGCGTTGTCGAAGACACGCACCGCGTGCCACGCGCCGTCTCGCTGAACGATCAGCGTAATCGCGTGCTCGACCGGGAGCGTGCTGCTCGGGGGAACCTTGTTCGGCCGACACGATATGCGCTTGACAGCATATGCGCTTCGCGATATCTGTATGGAGATGATTCCGCTGGCAGACCGGCGTTCGACGAACACCTGACAGAAGTTGAGAAGGAGCAGCGAAGATGACCACCAAGACACGAAACTTCAACGACCTGCGCGAACAGGCACGGCACAGCGATCCGGGTTGGGATGAGCAGGTCGCCGAGCGCCAGCGGGCGATGGAGGACGCATTGGCACTCGCGGATCTGCGTCGCTCACGCCATCTCACGCAGGTGCAGTTGGCCGCGGAGCTTGGCATCTCACAGGGCAACGTCTCGCGCCTGGAGAGTCGCGGCGATGTCTATCTGTCGACGCTGCGCTCCTACGTGCAGGCACTCGGCGGCCATCTTGAGATCGCCGCGGTGTTCGGCGACGAGCGGTACCCGGTCGCTCCTGGCGCTTGAGACAGCGTCATGGTCCGCCGTTGACCGCTGCATTGTGACCCATACGTGGCGCACTCTACAGCCGTCATCGCTCGGTGCGGGTGAGCCAATAGCGTACCGTTTTCAGTACGGTTATGGTAGGCTGGGGCGGACAATGACACTGGCGCCGACATACCGACGCCGACTCCACGAGCGCGCGCTCGATCAATACGGGTATGTCACGACCACGGACGCCGATGAGATCGGCGTGCCGCCCGGCGAGCTTCGCAAGCTGAGCCAACGGGGCGGCCTTGAGCACGTTGGGTATGGGCTCTATCGCTTCGAGGACATCCCGCGCACCGGCCGCGACCAGTTCATGGAGGCCGTCCTGCTCGCCGGACCAGACGCCTACCTGCAGGCCGACGCTGTACTCGCTCTCCACCACCTGGCGCTCGCGAACCCACGCCGGATCCGTGTTGCCACACCGCGGCGCAACCGCCGCAAGCTCCCAGACTTCCTGACGGTCGAGCGACGCAGCCTCTCCGCCGACGAGCTCACCCTCTACGAGGGGATCCCCGCAACGACGATCGCGCGCGCACTGCTGGACTGTCGCGGCGTGATCATGGACGAGCGCCTGATCAAAGCGGCCAAGGAAGCTGCTCGCACCGGGCTGCTGCGACGTCGAGACGCGCAACGCATCCTCTCGGATCTGGGGACCATCGCTTGACCATCTCGCCCGAGAGACCCCAAGCCCCGCCGGCGATCGGCCGGCTACGGAGCGCGCCCCAGGCGGATCGTGGATGCGAGCAACGCGCCGACGAGGGCTCCGACCGTTGCGCCAACCAGCACCGGGGTGATCCACGCGAGGATCTCGGAGGCAAGACTGCTTCCCAGGCAACCTGCGAACGCATGCGTGACCAGGTGCCCATTGGGCTGGACGCGAGGCCGGCAGGCGGCATGCGCTCGCGTCTGGGTGTTCGTGTGCCTGAGGGCCCACATCAGGCCAACGAAGGCCCCACCGCCCGATCCGAGCCGCAACACCATGTCACGTAGCTCGCGCCCTACCGCCCGCCGTCGACGGTGACTGAATGCCATGTCGGCGTTATCGACGGTCTATGTGCGTAACTGAAACCACTCGCGGCGGCTCGCCCGCGTACTGCCTGAAGCGCCGCGGCGAAGTCGTGTCGACATCTCGCTCAGGCGGTCATCCGGCGCCATATCGCGCCAGGAGGGGCAGATCCATCACGACTCACCTTCGAGTCACGGCCCGGCGCGTGCCGTGACCGCGCGTAGGCCCGAATCCCCTACGCGAGCGAGAGCTCGCGCATTGACGGTCGCCTCAGGCCGCCACGGCTGTGCCGGCGGGCACGTAGTGCTCGACCGTAACGTCCTCGCGGTCAAGGGCGAAGCGCACGCCCTCCTCGGCGAGGCGATGGGCCTCCGCATAGGTGTCCGCCACCACGGTCCACCTCGCGATCTCGGGAGAGGTCGCAACCCAAGTGTCCTCGTCCTGGCGATAGAGCACATGCACAGTCATCGCAAGCTCAGAGTAGCGCGAGAGCGTCGTCTTCGGCAAGCCCGACCTGGTTGCACAGGATGTCCTTGACCGTGCCTGGGCGGATGGTCTGCCCGTCGTGGAAAGCGAAGGTGATCGGAGGGTGCTCGGGCGCTTCCAGCTTGCGGTGCGAGCCCTTTTGGCGCACGACCCGATATCCAAGCTGCTCGCCTTGCAGCACCTTCAGGAGTTGCCTGGCCTTCAGCGACGGAAACCGCGACATGAGACAACACGCTACACGTCGCGGCGGTCCCGATTCTCGCCTTCGCCTCGACATCCTGGACCTCCGGCGTCGCGAAGTGCCTTATGGCCCCTGGTTCTCCGACGGCAGATCCGCAAGCGTCGCGCCCTACCTACCCCTTGGGAATCTTCCAGACGTGCGTCGCGGCGCCGCTCGCCGAGACAATCGCCGCCTGGAGCGAGCGTGCGTCGTTGCTCGGGTCCACGACCATGAACGCATTCTCGACCACGGGAGCGGACACCCTGCCGCCGTCGGCGTTGGCGACCGTCACCGATTCCGTCCCGTCGGGCACGAAGCCGAACAGCAGCTCCGCCGGCCCATTGCTGGTGCTCATGGCGATCATGCCGTGTTCTTCGACCTGCGCCAGCGGCGAGCAGTTCGCCTCGGGCATCGGCCAGCCGGTGGTCGTCTTCCACACGATGCAGGCGCCGCTCTTGCCGGGGACGATCCAGAAGCCGGCGGCGGATCTGTTCGGCTGCTCGTACACCGCTTCCGCCGCGTTTGGGTAGTAGTTCCCAGCTGCCTGATCCGGCGCTTCAAATGACGCGGCGACCGAAGCCGGCAGCTCCGTCGTGGCCGCTCCCGAGCTTGCGGTCGCTGTGTGGCCACGGCGATCGACACGAGTCTTGAGCCGCGAAAACGCCGAGAAGCGGTGGCGCAGGCCGGGTGCCACCGGCCACAGGCGGGCCGAGGCGGCATCGGACTTCGACGGCCGGTCGCGAGAGCGCGTCGATGTCGCGTAGGCGATGCCGCCGCCGACGATGAGTCCCGCGAGGACGACGAGTAGCACACGTGCAAGGCGGCTCATCCCTGCCTGCCTTCGCTCGGCCTGCTCGCACAGGGCCGCCATCCGGCCGTGCGCGCGGCGGACCGCGCTGACCGGCGCGTCGTCCGCCCGCAGTCGGCTTTCTCGCTGATCGCTCTCATCCGGTGCCCACTAACGATACGCACATCCCGAGACGGCGTCGGCCGCGATCCGCCCCCACCCCGCCCTCATATTTGCGGCTTTCTCGCAACCAACCCCTCGGATAAGCCCGGGTCTCTGCCGATACCGCGCTCATATCCTGCTCTAAGCCCCCGTTCACCGCTCTTTTAGATCGAGACGCGAGGCTTCCCGGAGAGACCGTCGAACAGATTCCTGCCCGCATGAACGCAACGATGATCGCCAAGCGCATCCTCGCCTCCGCTCTGGTGGCGGGCGGCGTGTGCCTGGGCGCCGTCGCGCTCGCGCCCGGGGTCGCCGCCGCTGCCGCCGAGAGCTCCGCGGTCAGCGCCAACTGGGCCGGCTATGCGGTCACCGGCGCCGTCAAGGCGGCTCGCTTCAACCGTGTCGCCGGTGCCTGGGTGCAGCCGGTCGGCACCTGCACCAAGGGCCAGGAAACCTATGCGGTGACCTGGGTCGGCCTCGGCGGCTTCAAGCAGGGCGCCAGAGCGCTGGAGCAGGACGGCACCGCCGTCGACTGCAACCGCTCCGGCCGGGCGGCCTACTCCGCGTGGTTCGAGCTGGTGCCCGCGGCCCCGGTGACGATGAGGATGAAGGTGCGCCCCGGCGATCAGATCACGGCGTCGGTCGCGCAGAAGGCGGGCAAGACGATCCTGCAGGTGCGCGACCAGACCACAGGCGTGGCCAGGACTGCCGTGCGGACCATCTCCGCACCCGATCTCTCCTCGGCTGAGTGGATCGTGGAGGCGCCCTCGCTCTGCTTCACGAGCACCAACTGCAGCCCCCTGCCGCTGACCAACTTCGGCACAGTCTCCTTCTCGGGCGCCTCCGTCAGCAACGCCCAGTCGAATCGCACCGCGATCGACGCGGGCTCGCTGAAAGTGACGCGGCTCGAACTGCGCGACTACTCCAGCGGCCCAGGACGGCGGTTCACCAGCTCGGCGACGCCCACGAGCGGGACCGCCTCGCCGCTCTCAGCGTCGGGCAACGCTTTCACGGTGACCTGGGGCGAACTGGCGCGCGAAAGCTCTGAAGGCTCCGAAGGCTCCACGGAAAAGCCCGCCGAAAGCGAACCGCAGGCTCCGCCGCCGCTGCCGGGCTTCACCAGCTCAGCAGCATCAATCCCACGCTGACACCGGGCCCGATCGTGATCACAAGGCCATGCTCGCCAGGGCCGGGCGCGCGCTCGGCGATCGTGCGATCGATCACGTAGAAGATCGAGGGGGTGCCGACGTTGCCATGCTCGGCGAGCAGCCTGTAGCTGATCTCGACCGTCTCGTAGGGCAGGTTGAGGGCCTCCCTGGCACAGTCGATGATGCGCTTGCCGCCGGGATGCAGCATCCAGTGGTCGATCATGTGGCCGGTCATGCCGGCGGAGACCAGGAAGCGTTCGACCAGCCCGCCGAGGTGGGCCGCGGCGACGTCGGGCAGCTCTCTGATCAGGTGCAGGTGGCTGTCGTTGACATCCAGGCTCATGCAGACCGCGCCCAGGCTGTCGGGGATCTGGTGGACGCTGGAGGCGAGGATGGTGGGGCCGGCCGCCGAGCGTTCGCCGGGCGCCTGGGCACCGACCAGCATCGCCGCGCAGCCGTCGCCGAAGATCGCCGAGCCGACCGTCTTGCTGCGGGTGTCGCTCTCCATCGCTCCCATCAACATCCCGGACATGCTCTCGGCGCCCACGACCAGGCAGAGCTTGTCTGGGTGCTCGGGGAGCACGCGCTGCGCCAGCCGCACGAGCGGCACCGCGCTGGAGCAGCCGACGCCGACCAGGTGGTACTTGTCGATCGCCGGGTCGAGCTCGAAATGCTCGATCAGTCGGTGCGCGAGCGGAGGACATCCGAGCGAGTAGAGGCTCGCCGAGATCACGGTGCCGATCCGGTCCAGGTCCACGTCCAGCTTGCGCACCGCTTCCGCCGCGGAGCTCAGCAGGTACTCCTCGACCTCGCCGGTCCTTCCCTGCAGTGGCTTTGCCAGCGACTGCGGGTCGAGGTGGACGCGCCGCGTCTTGACCCCGCAGGAGGCGAATATGCGCTGCGCGAACGGGTCCTCCGCCAGCCCCAGCAGGTCGAGCATCTGCTGCTGGTCGAGCGTGGCGGCCCCCGCCTCGGCGGTCGCAAGGCCCGCGATGTGCGAGGGCAGCGGCGCCTGCCGGGAGCCAAGGCTCCGCGCCAGCTCCGCGCCGGGCCGGCGCGTCGCGGAGGACATCGACGCCACCTCGACGCCCGCGGCCGCGGCCGGCTTGACACCAAAGCGCGTCCAGAAGGCATCCCTGCCGTTGAGGTGCGGGAACGGCGTCTTTGGAACCGGCACGCCCAGGAGCTCGCACAGCGGCTCCCAGCCGTCGCGGATGTCGTAGATCAGCAGCCGCTCTGGCGGCACCGTGCCGGCCACCTGGAGGCGATGACGTTCGAAGACCTCCAGCGCGTAGTCCCGCTCGCCGAACCTGCCGTCGAAGATGTCCTGCCAGATCGCAGAGTCGACGGCCTTCATCACCGGAGAGGCGGCGGCGCCACGGCCCTTTAGCCTGCTCGTGGCGTGCAGGCTGGCGTGGCAGCTCTCATACCAGGCCTCCGGGTCCCTGACGCTGAGGATCACCTTCGCCTCGGGCCATGCCCGCAGCATCTCCGGGTAGAAGCGCGCGCCCAGCCAGTCGACGGTAGAGCCCCAGCCGGCGAAGGTGCCGCGCCAGTCGATCGGCTGCCCGGCTATTACCTGGTCCCAGAGGGAGGGCCCGTCGGGCGTCTGCGCGCCATGCAGGGACTCCATCGAATGCAGGCATGGGCCGGCGCCGAGCTCCTCAAGCGCCACCTTCAACGACATCGTGCCAGTTCGGCCAAATCCCGCGCCGATCACCTTCACGATGCGGACCTCCTGTTTTGTGAGCAGGGCTCGGTGAGCACAGACGATACCGAACGGGCAGGCGGCCATGGGTGTCCCGGACCGACCTGTGGCGCCGTTTGAGCCCTGCAGCGCGTAGGCTGAGCGGTGATGAGCCCGGCACCGAGAGCACAGAGGATGCGCGCATGTTGAGCGCCGCCCAGATCGTGCTCGTGGCGATCCTGGCGCTCGCCTACGGCTTGCGAGCGCATCATCTCGCGCGCGCCGGCGAGCCGGCGCGCAGGGCGAAGCTGCTCTGGGCCTCCGTGGGGCTGATCGTGCTGCTGGCGAGCATGCTGGCGCTGGCGGCGCCGGGCAGGGAACTGCTCTACTGGCGCACCGTCGAACATCTGCTGGTCGGCGATCTCGCGTGCCTGCTGATCGCGCTCGGCCTCACCGATACGATGCTGGCTCCGCTGGCGCGCACGCCGCTGCGGCATCTGCGGCCGCTCAACGCGCCGGCGCCGGCGCTGGCGCTGTGGATCGCCAATCTGCTGGTGTGGCAGATCCCCGGGATCTTGGACGCGACGCTGCGCCACGACTACCTCACGTTCGTGCAGCAGATGCTCCTGATCGCGCTGGGCGTGAACATGTGGGTGGCGCTGCTGCGCGGCGTCCTTGCTCCGGGTCCGCGCATGAGCGAGGCCGGCGCGGTCGCCCACGTGCTGATCGGCCGCCTGATCGCCATCGGCGTGGCGTGCGTGGGCATCTGGTCGCCGGACGTCTACTACCCCTACTACCTGCGCGGCGACAGCGCCTCCTCCACCTCCCCGCTGGCCGACCAGGGCATCGCGGGGGCGGTCATGCTCGGCGAGATGGCGCTGATCGCGATCTGCCTGCTGCTGTGGATCGCCAGCCGCACCCGAGGCGCGGCTCATGTTCCAGCCCACGGGTCCGCCGAAGCGGCACAGGCGGCCGGCGCGAGCGCGCTGGCGATGGACGCCCAGGTCTGAGATCCGCGGGAGTTCGCGCTAGCGCAGTGCCAGCGCGGATGTCGGCGCGTCGGTGGCGGCGCGGTCGCCGCCGGCCTCCGGGAACACGGCCTCGAACTGCTCGTAGCTCGGGGTGATCTGGGTGGTCTGAAACGTGCCCTGCACCGCGTCCAGCGTCTTTAGGCCCTCGCCGGTGATCACCAGCACGACCCGCTCGTCCGGGTCGATGTCGCCACGCTGCGCGAGCTTGGCGAGCACCGCGGTGGTCACGCCGCCGGCTGTCTCGGTGAAGATGCCGGTCGTCTGGGCGAGCAGCGCGATGCCCTGCCTGATCTCCTCGTCGGTGACCGAGTCGATGCCGCCGCCGCTCTCGCGCGCCAGGTCCAGCGCGTAGGGGCCGTCCGCGGGGCTTCCGATCGCAAGCGACTTGGCGATCGTTTTCGCCTTCACCGGCTGGCAGACCTCTGCGCCGGCGGCGTAGGCGTTGGCGACCGGGGCGCAGCCCTCGGCCTGGGCGCCGTTCATGCGCGGCAGCGGGCGAGCGGGATCCCCTACGAGCCCAAGCTCACGCCACTCCTCGAAGCCCTTGGCCAGCTTGGTGTAGAGCGACCCGGACGCGATCGGCACGACGCAGCGGTCGGGGAGCTCCCAGCCGAGCTGCTCGGCGATCTCGTAGGCGAGCGTCTTGGAGCCCTCGGCGTAGTAGGGACGCAGGTTGATGTTGACGAACGCCCAGTCCCTTTCGGCGGAGATCTCCGTGCAGAGCCGGTTGACGTCGTCGTAGTCGCCGTCGACCGCGACCACTTTGGTGCCGTAGATGCCGGTCGCGAGGATCTTCTGCTCCTCCAGGTCGGCGGGGATCAGAACGTAGGACTCCAGGCCCAGCGCGGCCGCGTGCGCGGCGACCGAGTTGGCGAGGTTGCCGGTCGAGGCGCAGGCGAGCACCTCGAAGCCGAGCTCGCGCGCCCGCACCGAGGCGACGGAGACGACCCTGTCCTTGAAGGAGTGCGTGGGGTTGGCGGCGTCGTTCTTGACCCACACCTCGCGCAGCCCGAGGTGCCTGGCCAGCCGGTCGGCCCTGATCAGCGGCGTGCAGCCGGCGGGCAGGCCGGCACGCGATGCCAGCCGCCCGGAGGGTCCGGGCTGGCCGCCGACGGTGGGCAGGAAGTCCGCGTAGCGCCAGATGTTCTGCGGGCCGCCCTGGATGCGGCGGCGCAGGCCGGCGACGTCCTCGCCGAGCCGCGAGTAGTCGTAGGCGGCCTCCAGCGGGCCGAAGCAACGCTCGCAGACGTACTTGGCCTCGAGCGGGTACTCGGCCTTACAAGCCTTGCATTGCAGATGGGTCACAGCCATTGGAGCTCCTTTGGTTGCCTTTGCCCGCTGACCGTGTGGCAAAAGCGAAGCCCGCCACACATCTATCTGGAATTGGCACCTTCCCGCTGCGGAACGGTGGTTGCCGGGGCTTCAAAGGGCCAGTCCCTCCACCCCTCTGGATGTGTCCAGCTATGTTGGCCGCGAAGTATACCGCAGGATCGGCGGCACGCAAGCGCATTTCGAGCCCAGGATCGGCCCCGGTCCCGACTGGCGGGTAACGGCGCGGCCGGCCCGGTGTAGGCAGAGGCGATGATCGCATCTCAGCGAGAGCTGCAGCCGCCACAGGAGCTGCCCGACGACTTCGACGCGCTCTCCTCCTCGCCGAAGAAGCGGATGCTGATCATCGTCAACCCGTATGCGACCACCGTCTCCGACCGGCTGCGGCACCTGGTCGTCTACGCCCTGCAGGGCCGCTACGAGCTCGACGCGGTCGACACGCAGGCGCGCGGGCACGCGATCGAGATCTGCAAGGAGGCCGCGCACGAGGGCTATGACGTCGTGGTCGCCTTCGGCGGGGATGGCACCGTCAACGAAGCCGCCAACGGCCTGGCCGGCTCCTCCACCCCGCTCTCCTGCCTGCCGGGCGGCTCGGCGAACGTCTTCGGCAAGATGCTCGGCATCCCAGGCGAGCTCGTGGAGGCCACCGAGCATCTGCTGGCGATGGCAGACGACTGGCGGCCCCGCAGCGTGGACCTCGGCGTGGTCAACGGCCGCTGCTTCACGTTCGCCTCAGGTCTCGGACTGGACGCGAGCGTCGTGCGGCGGGTGGACTCCAACCCGCGTCTGAAGGCCCGTTACGGGCCCTGGTTCTTCACCTGGGCGGCGATCTCCAGCCTCATCCGCCGCTACCTGGTCAACCCGCCGCGCCTCACCGTCGAGGCTGCCGGCCAGCGGCTGGACGGGGTCACGGCGGTCGTCCAGAACGGCTCCCCCTTCACCTACTTCCAGAACCGCCCGATCGAGCTGACGCGCCCCACCACGCTCGACTCCGGCACGCTGGCGGGCGCCGTCCTGCATCGCGTCACCCCGGCGGCGATGCCGCTGGTCGCCTGGCGCGCGCTCTCCAGCCGAGCCGAGGCGGTGGACCACCGCCAGATCACGGGGATCGACGAGCTCAGAGAGATGACCGTGAAGAGCAGCGACGGGCGGGCGCTGCCGCTGCAGGTCGACGGGGACTTCGTCGGCGAGGTGCAGGAGGCGCGCTACTCGATCAGGCCGCGCGCGCTGCGGGTGGTCTCCTAGCGTACGTAAGCGTCGCCGGCGGGCGTCAGGCGCGAGCAGGCGCCGAGGAATGCCAACGAATTCGTGGCGCGGGGCACTAGACCGCGGCGCCGCCAGGCGTGACGCGGTAGGCGTCGAACACCGACTCGATGTTGCGCAGCTTGGTGATGGCGCTCTTGAGCGTGTGCGTGTCCGGCACCTCGATCACGAAGCGGTTCTTGACCATCGGCGGGTTGGACAGGCAGCGCGCTTCCAGGATGTTGGTGCCCGACTCCGAGAAGACGCGGGAGAGATCGGCCAACAGGTGGTGGCGATCCCAGGCGTCGATCTGCAGTTCGACGACGAAGGAGCTCTCCTGCGGGCCACCCTCCCAGGCGACCTGCGTGAAGCGCTCGGGGCTGCGTCTCAGCAGCGCGGTGTTGGGACAGTCCTCGCGGTGGATGGTGATCCCGCGACCGAGCGATATGTAGCCGACGATCGGGTCGCCCGGCACCGGCCGGCAGCACTTGGCCAGGCGCAGCATCACGTCCTCGACGCCCTGGACCTTGATCCCGTACTGCCCCGATGACCTGGTGGCGCGCCGCCGGCGGCCGCCGACGCGCATCATCTCGGCGGCGGGGCCGCCGTCGGCCGCCTCGCCGCGCTTCAGCCGCTGCAGCACCTTGTCCACCACGGCCTTCGGCGAGACCTTCGCGGCGCCGAGCGCCATGTAGAAGTCGTCCGCTTTGCGGTAGCCGAGATCGCGGATCACGTCCGCCAGCAGCGTGGAGCCGGTGATCTTCTGCGCGGGCAGGCCCGCCTTCTTGAGGTGTTCCTGCAGCGCCTCGCGGCCGAGGTGCTCGGTGTCCACCCGCGACTCGGCCTTGAACCACTGCTTGATCTTGTTGCGGGCGCGCGTGGTCTTGACCAGCGCCAGCCAGTCGCGCGAGGGCCCGCGCTCGCGCTTGGAGGTGATGATCTCGACGATGTCGCCGGAGCGCATCTCGTAGTGCAGCGGAACGATCTTGCCGTTCACGCGCGCGCCCACGCAGCGGTGCCCGATCTCGGTGTGCACCTCGTAGGCGAAGTCCAGCGGCGTGGCGCCGGCTGCCAGCGCCTTGACCTCGCCCTTGGGCGTGAAGACGTAGACCTCGTCCTCGAAGAGGTCGTTCTTGAACGTCTTCATGAACTCGCTTGGATCGGAGAGATCCTTCTGCCAGTCCAGCATCGAGCGCAGCCAGCGGTGCCTTGCCTGCTCGTCGGGCCCGGTGGCGCGCTTGCCGGCGACGCCTCCCCGCTCCTTGTACATCCAGTGCGCGGCGACCCCGTACTCGGCCAGCTCGTGCATCTCGTGGGTGCGGATCTGGATCTCCAGCGGCCGTCCCTCCGGCCCGATGATCGTCGTGTGCAGCGACTGGTACATGTTGAACTTCGGCATCGCGATGAAGTCCTTGAAGCGCCCGGGCAGCGGCTTCCAGAGCGAGTGGATGGCGCCCACCGCGGCGTAGCAGTCCTTCACCGAGTCCACGATCACGCGCATCGCGGTGAGGTCGTAGATCTCGTTGAACTCCTTGCCCTTGTGGGTCATCTTCGAGTAGATCGAATAGAAGTGCTTGGCGCGACCTGAGATCTCGGCGTGGATGCCGAGCGCCTGCAGCTCGCGCGCCAGGTACTCGCCGGCCTCGGCGACGTAGCGTTCGCGACCGGCGCGCTGCTGGGCCACCAGCGACTTGATCTCCTGGTACTTGCGTGGATGCAGCGTGGCGAAGGCGAGATCCTCGAGCTCCCACTTCATCGCGTGGATGCCGAGGCGATGGGCAATCGGCGAGTAGATCTCCAGAGTCTCCTTGGCCTTCTCGATCTGCTTCTGCTTCGGCAGCGCGTCGATCGTGCGCATGTTGTGCATACGGTCGGCCAGCTTGATCAGGATCACCCGTTCGTCGGTGGCCATCGCCACGACCATCTTGCGGTAGTTCTCCGCCTGCGCCTCGTCGCGGGAGGTGAAGGTGATGCCGGTCAGCTTGGTGACTCCGTCGACGATCTTGGCGATCGTCTCGCCGAAGCGCTCGCGCACCTCCTCGATCGAGGCGGAGGTGTCCTCGACGGTGTCGTGCAGCAGCGCGGCGCACAGCGTCTCGGTATCCAGGCGCATGCCGGCGCAGATCCGCGCCACCCCGACGGGGTGCACGATGAAGTCCTCGCCGGAGCGCCGCCGCTGGTCGGCGTGGTGCTCGCAGGCGAACACGAAGGCGTCTTCCACGAGCGGCCGGTCGATCTCCACCGAGGAGTCGGGCGCGTGCTCGGAGACGATCGCGAACAGGTCGTCGAGCAGCCTGCGCTCCAGCTCCGTCAGATGGGCGCGCGCGGCCGGCGCGGACGCCGGCGCCGGCACGGAGCCGCTCGCACCGGCGGGCCGCGATGCGTGTGTCGGATCGCCGGTGCTCGCCATCCTTCTAGGTTACGGCAACGCGAGCGCCAACTGAAGCGGCTGCACGTCCGTGGCGGCCTGCCCGCGGGGCGCCTCCGCGCTCGCTGCGCCTCGCGCGGCGGGCGCGCCTGTTGCGCCTCGCGCGGCCGGCGCGATCTGCCGCGATACGAGCCGTGGCTCGCAGGCGCCGCGCCATTCGTTGATCTCCAGCGTGAAGGTCGCGTCGACCGGCTCGCCCTCGGCCACCGGCAGCGTGGCGCCGCTTCCGAAGCGGACCGCCGTGGCGTGCGCGCCGTCTCCCAGGAGGCGAAAGCGCGCGTGCTTGCCTTCCCCCATCCCCTGCACCTGCGCGACCTCCGCGCCGGCGACCATCAGGCAGACCGTCGGGTTGCCGCGCCCGAACGGCGCCAGGCGCGCAAGCTCCTCGGCCAGCGGCAGGCCGATGTCGGCGACCGAGACCACCGCGTCGACGCGCTCCGCGGCGATGAGGGCCTCGGCGTCGATCTCCTGCTCGGCGTGGCGGGCGAACGCCTCCCTGAAGACCTCAAGGCGCTCCCGCTCGATCTCCAGGCCGCAGGCGGCGCGATGCCCGCCGTAGGCCAGCAGATGGTCGCCGCAGGCGGCGAGGCCGCCGAGCAGATCGAAGCAGGGAATGCTGCGCCCCGATCCGCGGCCGCCGGCACCGTCGAGGCCGACCAGCACCGCCGGCCGGCCCGTGGCCTCGACGATCCGCGAGGCGACGATCCCCACGACGCCCGCGTGCCATCCCTCGCCGGCCAGCACGTAGCCGGCCGTCGGCCCCAGCTCCCGCACCTGCGCCTGCGCCTCGAACAGGATGCGCTGCTCGATCTGGCGGCGTTCGCGGTTGCAGCGGTCCAGCTCCTGGGCGAGCTCCGCCGCGCGCTGCCTGCTCTGGGTCATCAGCAGCTCCAGCGGCGCGGCCGCTGTGAAGAGGCGGCCGGGCGCGTTGATGCGGGGGGCCAGGCCGAAGGCGACCATCCGCGCGTCCAGGCGCGCCGGGTCGATCCGCGCCACCTCCATCAGCGCGCGCAGGCCCGGCCGGGCGGTCGAGGCCAGCGCCTTCAGCCCGGCGGCGGCCAGCGTCCGGTTCTCGCCGAGCAAGTCGACCACGTCGGCGATGCTCGCGAGCGCGACCAGGTCCAGGTCGGGGTCGAGCTCGGCGGGCTCGCGGCCGGCCGCGCTCCACAGCGCCCGCGTGAGCTTGTGCGCGACCGCCGCGCCGCAGAGGTCGGGACATGGGTAGCCGCACAGGCGCGGGTGCACGATCGGAGCGTCCGGCAGGCGCCCGTCGGCGCGCGGGGTGTGATGGTCGGTGACGATCGTCTCGACGCCGAGGCTGCGCGCGAGCGCCACCTCCTCCACCGAGGCGATCCCGCAGTCGACCGTGATCAGCAGCCGCGTGCCGCGCCCGGCGATCTCCTGCACCGCCGCCGCCCGCAGCCCGTAGCCGGCCGCGCGAGGCGGGATGTGCCAGTCGACCCGCCCGCCCAGCCGGCGCAGCGCGCCGACCATCAGCGCCGTCGAGCAGACCCCGTCCACGTCGTAGTCGCCGTGGACGGTGATCTGGCCGCCTCGCGCGATCTCGGCCAGAATCCTCTCCACCGCCTGCTCGATACCCGCAAAGGCATCCGGCGGGTGCTGCTCCTCAGCGGCGAGGAAGCTCGCCGCCGCTCGCGGGTCGCCGAGCCCGCGTCGCACCAGCACCTGCGCGAGCGTGTCGCCGACGCCGAGCGCCAGCCTCAGCGCGGCCACCTCGGCCGGTGGACACTCGGGTATGTCGAAGCGGACGCCCTGCACCTCCAGGCACCCTACGGGTCGCCTGAGACGGAACGGCGCCCGCCGCCGCGTGAGAGCCGGAGCTCGCGCCCCGCCTGCGCACGGCGCTTGCCGCCGCGAGCGGGTCGAGGGCGCTCAGGCGCCGGCGGTCTCGCCGGCGCCCGGCTCTTCGCGCCGCACGCCGAGCAGGTAGCTGAGGCCTATGCCGATCAGCGCGCCCGGCACCGCGTAGAGCACGACCGCCAAATCGGTGGCTTTGTTGCCGGGGATCGCCAGTGTCGAGGACTTGACCGCGTAGATGATCATGCCGACGATGATCGCGCCCAGCAGAGCGGCGATCAGGGCGCCGACGATGCCGCCCCAGAAGCGGTCGGGCAGCCAGATCGTGAAGTGCCAGATCGCAAGGCCCATCATCACCCAGCCGAGCATGCCCATCAGCGGCTCCTCCCGTGTTTGCGGTTGCGCTGCCGGCGAGCGGACTTGGAGTCCTTGAGCACGACGTCCTCGGGGGCCGCGTCGGCCGCCGGCGCGGCCGGCTCGCCGCCGGGCTGCTGCTCGCCCTGCGCCTGCTGCTCGGGTTGCTGCGGCGGAACGCCGTTGCGCTGGCCGCGCGGAGCCTCGCGCGAGGCGAGCGCGGCGCGAGAGCGCCGGCCGCGCGCCGGCGTCGGCTCCTCCTCGATGTCGAGGTCGCGCACGAGCTCGTCGAACTCCTCCTTGGAGAGCTGCTCGCCGGGCTCCTCGACGCCCAGCATCCCCTGCCTGCGGCGCTTGCGCTGCCGCTCTGGCTCCACTTCGGCGCCGGCGGCGCTGCCCGCGACCGCGTAGGCCGGCACGGCGCCGAATTCACGCACCAGCCGCACGCGACGGTTGCGGTACACCGGTTCGCGCTCCTTCCAGTGGGTCAGCACCGGCGAGGCGATGAAGATCGAGGAGTAGGCGCCGGAGGCGATCCCGACGATCAGCGCGAAGGCGAAGTCTTTGAGCGTGGCGCCGCCGAAGATCAGCAGCGAGACGACGGGCAGCAGCGTGCAGAAGCTCGTGGCCAGCGACCTGGTCAGCACCTCGGACATGGAGCGGTTGACGATCTGGGAGAAGGCGGCGCGCGGCATGCGCGGCACGTTCTCGCGTATTCGGTCGAAGACGATGATCGTGTCGTACATCGAGTATCCGAGGATCGTCAGGAGCGCGGCAACGGTGGCGCTCGTCACTTCCCTGCCGGTCAGGGCGTAGACGCCCGAGGTGATCAGCAGGTCGTGCATCAGCGCGATCAGCACAGGCACCGCGTACTTCCACTCGAACCGCAGCGCGATGTAGGCGGAGATCACCAGCAGCGAGGCGATGATCGCGATCACCGCCGAGTTGGCGATTTCCTGGCCGAAGGACGGCCCAATCGAGCTGGAGTTGAAGCCGTCGTGCTTGATCCCGTACTTGGCTTCCAGCAGCGATTTGACGGTCTGGAGCTGCTTGGGGTGAAGCTCCTTGACCGAGATCTGGTAGCCGCTGCCGCCGACGCCCTTTTCTTTGATCGCCTGGACCTGGACGCCTTGGAATTTGGCGGCTTCTAGCGTGGAGGCCACCTGCTGAGGGCTCGGGTGCGAGACCAGCGCGGTCTCGATGCGGGTGCCGCCGGTGAAGTCGAAGCCGAAGTTGATCCCCTTCGTGCCGATCGCAATCGCGCCGATCAGCAGGATCACGCCCGACAGCGAGAAGAACCACCGCGAGGCGCCCATGAAGTCGAATTTCCACTCGCGCCTCTTGCCGCCGGCGCCGAGCGCGGAGGGGTGCGTGATCAGGCGCGAATGGCTCATCGAGGTCAGCGCGGCCTGCGTGGCCAGAACCGCGGTGAACAGAGAGACCAGCGTGCCGATGCCCAGCATGAACGCGAAGCCCTGCACTTCGGCGGTCGCCAGCGCGAACAGGATGAACGCGGTCATGAACGTGACGACGTTGGCATCCACGATCGCCGCGAAGCCGCGCTTGTAGCCGGCGGCGATGCCGGCCACGACCGAGCGTCCGGCGCGTATCTCCTCCTTGACGCGCTCGAAGATCACGATGTTCGCGTCCGCGGCGACGCCGATCGTGAGGACCAGGCCGGCTATGCCCGGCAGCGTCATCGTGATCGGGATCAGCTTGATCAGCGCGAAGAAGTAGGCGCCGTAGATGACCAGGCCGCCGATCGCGATCAGGCCGAGCATCCGGTAGAAAAGCAGCAGGAACGCGCAGACGACGATGAAGCCGATCAGACCCGCCTTGACCGCTTCGCTGAGCGCTTCTTTGCCGAGCGTCGCTGAGATCTGCGAGCTGGACTGCAGTTCGAGCTTGATCGGCAGCGCGCCGGACTGAAGCTCGTTGGCGAGGTTCTGCGCGGTGGTGGCGGTGAAGCCGCCCGTGATCTGCGAGCCGTTGGTCGCGTCGATGCCTTCCGGGTAGAGCTTGTAGTCGATCGACGGCGCCGTGATGACCTGTTCGTCCAGCACGATCGCGAAGTGCTGCAGGGCGCTTTCGTGCGAGACGCCGGGGAGCGCCGCTTCTTCGCCGCGTTTGGCGATTTCGCGGGTGACGTTTTCGAAGGTCGAGGCGCCGGAGCCGTTGAAGTTGAAGGCGACCACCGGCTGCCCCGAGCCGTTTTCGGCTTCCTCGCGCGGATTGGTGATGTCGGTGCCGCTGAGAACCGGATCGTCCCGGAGCACGTAGTAGCTGCTGGGTTCGGCCTTGATGACCTTGCCTTCCCTGTTTTCTTCCGGGCGCGCGCGGACCACGATCGTGCCGGGCGGGACGAGCACGGGCTTGAGCTTGGTGTGCAGCTTCGCTTCGTGGCTTGCGGCTTCGAGCTCGGATTCGGTCGCGGTGGGTCCGACGACCGCCGTTTTGGTGCTCGGGTTGAGCAGGTACCACTGTCCGTAGATGCATTCGGCGTGCGGGACCGTCCCGGCCTTGGCGGCGTTGAGCTCTGGGGTGCAGTCTTCCCGCCATGCCCACGTGGTGTCGTTCTTCCGTAGTTCGACTGGGCGCTTGGCGGCCCGTTCCACCGCTTCGTACTCGGAGATCCCGGTCACCGCCACGGCCGCGTTGGAGCCGCCCGTCACGCCCGGTTCCGAGGGGCCCGCCGGCTTGCCGTTGGGGCCGATGACGTTGGTCTCCCAGTCGTAGAAGTGCATCTGCGCGGTTTTGCCGACCTCTTCTTCGGCGCGCTTGGCATCGGTGACGGCGGGGAGGTTGACGTTGATCTCGTTGTTGCCCGTGCGCAGGATTTCCGGCTGCGCGACGCCGAGCTGATCGACGCGTTTGCGCATGATTTCGATCGTCCGGCTCATCGATTCCGAGGTGATCTGCGCCTGCGCGGTGGGCTGAGCCTTGTAGACCAGCGACACGCCGCCTTTCAGGTCTAGGCCGAGCAGGGTCGGCTTCAGAGCGATCACAGCCGCGGAGGCTGCGAGCAGCCCCACGACGATCAGCAGCACAAGCGTGTTTCGACGACGGTCTCTCATCCCAGTGCAGACTACTTCTCGGGGGTCAGGACGAGCAACAAGCCTCCCTCGTCCTCGTCATAGGCGGGAAAGATGTCGGCCTTCGCGGCGGCCGCCTGGTCGCGCTCGCCGCTGACCTGCACGGGCACCTCCAGCGCCCGCACGCCCCACTCCAGCACCTTCTTGACGGGGTCGTCGCCGTTGGAGAACTGCAGCCCCAGCGCCTGTCCGACGTCCTGGCCGATCACCGCCTCCTCCTCCAGGCCGGTGAAGGCGAAGGAGTTGCGCCCGCAGCCGATCAGGCGGCCCTTGGCGTCGCAGACGAAGAACGCGGCGTCGGGCGCCGGGTAGTAGTCGTCCAGGAGCTCGAACAGGAACGCGAAGCCGCACTTCTCGCAGCCCTTTGGCCGCCTGGAGAAGCCCGCGTTTCGGTCGTGGTCGCTTGTCCGGTGCCCGCAGTTGGGGCAGATGTAGGGACGGGTCATCGACAGACAGAGTAGGGAAGCGGATCGGTGGAAGTCGTCGCCTGTCGCAGGTATTAGCTGCCGTTTAGAACAGGGCGCCGGGCGCGGTGCCTTCGGCCGGAGCCGGCGCCGGCAGCCCGAGGTGCCCATAGGCCGCCGCCGTGGCCACGCGGCCGCGCGGAGTTCGCTTGATCATGCCCTCCTGCAGCAGGTAGGGCTCGTAGACGTCCTCGATCGTGTCCTGCTCCTCTCCGACCGCGACGGCGAGCGTGGAGAGCCCGACCGGACCGCCGCCGAAGCGCTCGCAGATCGCGCTCAGGATCTCGCGGTCCAGCCGGTCCAGGCCGCGTTCGTCCACCTCCAGCAGCGTGAGCGCCTCATGCGCGGCCCGCGCGCCGACCACCCCGTCCAGGCGCACTTCGGCGTAGTCGCGCACGCGCTTGAGCAGCCGGTTGGCGATCCGCGGCGTGCCCCGGCTGCGCGCCGCGATCGCAAGCGCTCCGTCCTCGTGCAGGCGCACGTCCAGGATCTCGGCCGAGCGCCTCACGATGCTCGCGAGCTCTTCCACGGCGTAGGGCTGCATCCGCACCTGGATGCCGAAGCGGTCCCGCAGCGGCGTGGTCAAAAGGCCCGTGCGCGTCGTCGCGCCCACCAGCGTGAAGGGCGGCAGGTCGAGCGTGACCACCCGCGCGCCGGCGCCCTGGCCGACGGTGATCGGCAGCTTGCGGTCCTCCATCGCGGGATAGAACGCCTCCTCGAGCGTACGCGGCAGCCGGTGGATCTCATCCACGAAGAACACGCTCCTGGGCTCCAGCGCGCTCAGAAACGCCGCAATGTCTCCCTTTCTCTCCAAGGCCGGCCCGGCGGTCTGCACGAAGGGCACGTCGAGCTCGGTCGCGACGATCTGCGCAAGCGAGGTCTTGCCCAGTCCGGGCGGCCCGGCCAGCAGCATGTGATCAAGCGGCTCCCCCCGCGCCGCGGCGGCCTCGATCGCGACCTGGAGCTGCTCGCGCAGCGTGCTCTGCCCCACGAACTCCTCCAGCCGCCGCGGCCGCAGCGAGCGGTCGAGATCCTCCTCGGCCACGAGCTCGTAGGGGGTCTGGATGCGTTCCGACGCGCTCATGTCGCCCTGGCGGCGCGCAGCGCCTCCGCGATCAGCTCCTCGGCGGTCTCCCCCCGCGCGCCGGAGAGCAGCCGCTCGGCCTCCGCGGCGCTGTAGCCGAGCTCCAGCAGCCCCTCGCGCGCCAGCCCGAGCGGCGTGTCGGACGCCGCGTGCGCGGGCAGGCCCGCCCCGGTCGCCTCCAGGCTCACCTTCTCGCGCAGCTCCACGATGATCCGCTCCGCCGTGCGCCTGCCGATGCCGGGCACCGCCTGGAAGCGCGCCGAGTCGCCCGCGGCGATCGCGGCCATCAGCTCGCGCGGGCCGCCGCCGGAGAGCACCGCCATCGCCATCTTCGGCCCGACCGCCTGCACGGCGAGCAGCATCAGGAACAGGTCGCGCTCCTGCTCGGAGTGAAAGCCGTAGATCGAGATCGCGTCGTCCCTGACGATCAGGTGCGTGTGCAGGCTCACCTTTCCGCCCACCGCGGGCACGTGACGCAGCGTCTCGGCCGAGACGGAGGCGCGGTAGCCCACGCCCCCGCACAGGATCACGACGTGGTCGCCGCGGCGCACCGCCACCTCTCCCCGCAATAGCGCGATCACCGGCCGCCTCCCGCGCGAGCCGCCGCAGCAATGCTCCCGGCGTGAGCGGCCGCATCGCTCCCGGCGTGGGCCGCCGCCGCGATCGCCCCGGCCAGCGGGGCGGCGTTGATGTGGCAGACCGCGACCGCCAGCGCATCCGTGGCGTGGTCGCTGGCGGGCACGCTGGGCAGGCGCAGCAGCGCGCTCACCATCCTGGCGACCTGGTCCTTGGGCGCCCGTCCCTGCCCGCAGACGGCCGACTTGATCTGCTGCGGGGTGTAGGAGGCGCAGCTCAGCCCGTGCTGGCCGGCCGCGAGCATGCAGACGCCGCGCGCCTGGCCGACGGCGAACGCGCTGTGCGCGTTGCGCCCGAAGTAGAGCGACTCCAGCGCCACCGACTCGCAGCGGTGGGTCTGGATCAGCTCCAGCAGCCGTGCGTGCAGCAGCGTCAGCCGCCGCTCCAGCGGCAGCGCCGGCGCGGTCTCGATCGTCCCGCCGTCGAGCGCGAGCAGGCGCCCGCCTCGGCGCTGTACGACGCCGTAGCCGGTGCTGGCCAGGCCGGGGTCTATGCCGAGCACGATCATGACCTTGGGATTCTCCGTGGCGCTCCGGACGCCTGCCCGCGGCGCCTCCGCGGCGCGCCCCGCCTCGCCTCCCCGCCGCGCCTGCCGTAGGCTGCGCTCGTGAGCGAGGAGGGCATCGACTTCGAGCGCGACGGGCTGCTCGACGGGCTTGACGGAGCCGAGCGCGGGGAGCGCCTTGCGCTGCTGCGCGAGCTCGCCGGCGAAGGCGTGCCGCTGGAGGAGCTCCGCCGCCACACCGACGAGGGCACGATCATGTTCCTGCTGGCCGAGCGCGTGATCGGCGGCCCGCACCGCTACACCGCGGATGAGATCGCGGAGCTCAGCGGCGAGAGCGTGGAGTTCCTGCTCGCGGCCCGCCGCGCGATGGGGCTGCCCCTGCCGGGGTCGCAGGAGCGCGTCTACATCGACGCGGACCTCGAGGCGACGCGCATGGCCGCGGTGTTCAAGGCCGCCGGGGTCTCCGAGCAGGACAGCCTGGAAGTGCTGCGCATCCTCGGGCGCGGCCTCTCCCAGTCGGCCGAGGCGATCCGGACGCTCGGCATGCGGCTGGTGCTGGAGCCCGGCGTCAGCGAGGACGAGCTCGCGCGGCGCTTCGCGGGCACCGCGGCGCAGCTCACGCCGATGCTCGGCCCGCTGATCACCAACCTGCTCACGCTGCACCTGCGCCAGATGGCCGACACCGAGGCGATCGACGCGGCCGAGCGGATCAGAGGGCGCCTGCCCGGCTCGCGGGAGATCACGGTCTGCTTCGCCGATCTCGTGGGCTTCACGCGACTGGGCGAGGAGGTGCCCGCAGACGAGCTCTCGCGCCTTGCGATCCGCCTGGAGGAGATGGCTGTGGAGGCCGCCCGGCAGCCCGTGCGACTGGTCAAGACGATCGGCGACGCGGCGATGCTCACCTCACCGGAGCCGGCGCCGCTGATCGACGCCGCGCTGCGTCTGATCGAGGCCGCCGACGCGGAGGGCGAGCAGTTCCCGCAGCTTCGAGCCGGGGTGACGATGGGCCCGGCGCTCAGCCGCGCCGGCGACTGGTTCGGGCAGCCCGTGAACCTCGCCAGCCGCGTGACCCAGGTGGCGCGTCCCGGAAGCCTGCTCACCGAACGGGCCGTGCGCCGCAACGTGGGCGAGGACTACCGCTTCTCCTACGCGGGCGAGAAGCGGCTACGCGGCGTGCGCGAGCCGGTCGCCCTCTACCGCGCCAGGCGGCTGAGCGCCGGCTCCTGACTCGTAGCCACGTGCATCGCCACCTGCCCACAGGTCTCGACCAACCATGAGAAAACCAGGCGCCGGCTACAGGGCAAGCGCCTGGATGCCCGCCCGAACCTGCTTTCGTAGCGCGTCGGAGCCCGGCAGCCCGTCGACGAGGGCGAGCGGCGCCTGGCTGCCCACGACGACGATGTCCTGGTCAACTATGCGCCCGGCGGCCCGGATGATGTGCTCGAGCTCGACGCGCCTCATGCCACGGCCGCCATGACGTCTACGCCGATTCGCGCAATATTCGGTGACGCTCGGGTTCGGTCAGCACACCAGCGAACGGGCTGTCCTGCCGCAGGTCGCGCATCGCTTCGCTGTCCTGCACGATCGCCTTGCGCACCTCCGCCAGCGAAGCTCCCAGGATCGTGTCCCAGCGTCCCGCGGTCGCCGTGTCAACCGGGCCTCCCTGCTTCAGCCAGCGCCGCACCCGCGCACGCGCCGCCGTCAGCGACCGCTCGTCAAGTCGTTCGGCGATTGCGCGATGCAACGCAAGGCTCCTCCGCTCGGCGCTGCGGTGGGCGTTGGGGGGGCTCGTCGTCGCGGCGCTGAGGTTGCTCAGGGCGCGTTGGAAGCTCTCCGTTGCAGCCAGCCGCTCCCATCGCAGGTGCTTCTCGACCGTCTCGGTCATGCCCCTGCCCATGTGCACGCGCTCCGCCTGGATCTCAGCCCGCGCGAGGCTGGCGAGCGTCACTCTGAGCGGCTGCCCGGCTGTTCGCTCCAGGATGCCGCGCGCCACCCACGTGCGCAGGGTCGGGTCGGATATGCCGAGGCGTGCGCGCGCGTAGCTCGCCTTCACGGGCGCCGAGCCTTCCACCAACTCCCAGGCGATCTGCTCGACCTCAGCGGCCGATTCACGGTCGCCGCGCCGTCGCAGGTCGATCGCGGCGCTGCGCATGCGCCCGAAGGCACGGAGAATCTGCTCGGCGGCGGCCTCAGGTGGGGCTGCGCGGGGTTGAGTCGCGGCGCGCATAGCCACTCCACCTTAACACGTGCTTGCAGAAAGTACAGCTTATTTGCAAGAACGCTCGCTAGCCACGGCGGCCACCCCCACCTGATCGCCGCCACGCCAGGGCGCGGCGCCGCCGGCCCAGAGGTCGTTCAGCAGCACGGCGTCCTTGTAGGTGTCCATGCACTCCCAGAAGCCTCCGTGCTTGTACGCCCGCAGCCGGCCATCGGCGGCCAGGCGCCGCAGCGGCTCCCGCTCCAGGACCGAGTCGAGGGGCATGTAGGTCAGCGCCTGCGGCTCGAAGCAGAAGAAGCCCCCGTTGATCCAGTGCTCGCTGCGCGGCTTCTCGGTGAACCCGAGCACCGTCTCACCGTCCTGCGCCAGGTCGGCCACGCCGAACTGCAGCTCCGGACGTACGACGGTCATCGTGGCCGGCACTCCGTGCTCCTCGTGGAAGCGCAGCAGACCCCCAAGGTCGATGTCGGCGAGCCCGTCCGCGTAGGTCGCGCAGAACCGCACGCCGCCGATGTGCCGCTCCAGTAGCTTCAGCCGGCCGCCGGTGGGAGTGTCCAGGCCCGTGTCGACGCAGAGCACCTCCACCCCGTCCGGCCACTCGCAGCGGGCGACGAGCTCCTCGATCAGCGCGCCCTTGTAGCCGGTGGCCAGCAGGAAGCGCGTGAACCCCTGCGCGGCGTAGAGCTCGATCACGTGCCAGAGGATCGGCATCCCGCCGATCTCCACCAGCGGCTTGGGGATCTCCCGCGTGTGCTCCTGCAGCCGCGTCCCGCGTCCGCCGCAGAGGATCGCGACGGGTGGTCTGTCCTGATCGCTCATAGCAGGCATTATCGGCGAGCCTCACCTCGGATTGCGCGGCGGCGCCCCTGGCAATCGCATGCAACAGGCGTTACGATCGCCTGGAGGCGGAGTGTCCCGGCGGGAGCGCCGGGCGCGAACAGAGAACAGGAGGCTCGAGGATGGCCCAGGCTGTGCAGGATCTGCCTGCTCCCCGCGCGGGAGCGATGGCGATGCCCCGGCCGGCGGTGCCCAAGAGCATCGTGCCGCTGTGGGGGCTGCCGATCGTGGGCGTGGTGATCGCCGGCATGATCGCCGCGATCGCCTCCAACCAGCTCTGGGCGCTCGACTTCTACCACGTGGTCGGGGGCGCGCTGTGGACCGCCATCGACCTGTTCGTCGGGCTGATAGTCGGCCCGATCATGGGCTCCATGTCGGTCCCGGCGCGGATCGAGTTCTCCTCCCGCTTCATGCCGAAGATGGCGCTGCTGATGCCGACGCTCGTGACGATGACCCTCGGCGCCGGCTGGCAGCTCGCGCGCCACCTCGGCAACCTCGAAGCCGGCTATGCCCAGCACGGATGGCTCGTGGCCTCCTACGTGGTCGTGGGCGTGATGACGGTCATCGCGCTGGGCCTGCTGGAGCCGGCGAACATCGCGGTGCTCTTCGAGCTGCGCAAGCCGCAGCCCGACGGCGAGGTGATCGCGAAGCTGATGAAACGCTTCATCTACACGGCGGGGATCACCGGCATCATGCAGGTCGCGACGCTGATCATCATGACCAAGATCGCGAGCTCCTGATGGGCGCGATCTCCTCGGCCCGGACGCAGGGCGGCGAGCGTGCTGGCGCGGCGGCCGCCGAGCAGCGCCAGTTTCCGCCGGTCACCGAGGTCGCCATCGCGACGCTTGCGCTGATCGTCGCGGGCGGCATCTACCTGGCCGCCAAAATGCCGGGCGGCGTGACGCTGGCGCCCGCGATCGTGCTGCTGGGACTCGCCGTGCTGCTGCTGATCGCCAACATCGCGATGGTGCTCCGCATCCGCCCCTTCGCGCGTGCCCGCTTCTTCCAGGTCGCCCGCTGGCTGCTGCTCGCCTACGTGGTGATCGCAGGCATGCTCGCCTACGTGTTCATCTACGACGGGGTGCGCGGCGGCACGCTGGCCGTGCTGTGCGGGATGCTCGTAGTGTTCGGCGTCAACACGCCGCTGATCGTCGCGTTCACGGTCGCCCGCTACGCCGATCCGGAGAGCTGAGCGCCGGGCACCCGCCGGCGCTTGCGGCGACCAGCAGGGCCGCCGGCGCTTGCGGCAGCCCGCAGCGCCCGCCGGCGCGTGCCGACCCGCGGGGCGGCGCGCTAACGCACCGCGGCGGTCCAGGGCTCGATCCGCCAGGAGACCACCAGGCCGGCCGCCACGTATGGGTCGCCGTCGATCATCGCCCGCGCGTCGGCCTCGGCCGCCAGCAGGAACAGCGCCCCGCTCGGCGGGTCGCCGAAGGCGCCGGCGGCCAGCAGGCGCCCGTCCGCCTGCCACTCTCGCAGCCAGGCCAGATGCGCGTCGCGGTGCTCGCCGCGTCGCTCCAGTATGTCCGGCACGTACTCGTAGATGACGATGAGCTGCTCGCCGGGCAGCCCGGTCGCGGTCGCGCTCATGCTCAGCCCGCGACCTTTTCGAGCATCTCCGCGGGCACGTCGAAGTTCGCGTGCACCGCCTCCACGTCGTCGTTCTCTTCCAGCGCGTCGATCAGCTTCATCAGCTTGACGACCTGTCCCTCATGCGGGATCGGAACGAGGCTCTTGGGGCGGTAGACCAGCTCGGCGCTCTGCATCTCGATGCCGGCGTCCTGGAGCGCCTTCTTGACCGCCGCGAAGTCCGCCAGCTCGGTCACGACCTCGTAGACGTCCTCGTCGGTGGCCACGTCCTCGGCGCCAGCCTCCACCGCGACCATCAGGTCGTCCTCGCTCGCATCCGCCGAGTCGATCGCGATCACGCCCTTCTTGTCGAAGAGGTAGCCGACCGAGCCGGGCTCGCCGAGGCTGCCGCCGAACTTCGTGAACAGGTGCCTGATGTCCGCGCCGCTGCGGTTGCGGTTGTCGGTCAGCGCCTCCACCAGCAGCGCCACGCCCGCCGGGCCGTACCCCTCGTAGAGCACGGACTCGAAGGCGCTGGCATCGCCGCCCTCCCCCGTGCCTTTCTGGATCGCGCGCTCGATGTTGTCCTTCGGCATCGAGGCGGCCTTGGCCTTGGCGATCGCGTTCTCCAGTGCCGCGTTGCCAGACGGGTCTCCCCCACCGTCGCGCGCCGCGACCGTGATCGCGCGCGCCAGCTTGGTGAACTGCGCGCCGCGCCGCGAGTCGACGATCGCCTTCTTGTGCTTGATGCTCGCCCACTTGGAATGTCCTGACATGCCCTTGATTCTAGGGGTGCCGCCGTGCGGCATCCGGGCGGCCGGGCGACCGTTCCACTCCGCCTGCGCATAGGATGCAGCCGATGGCAGTCGCGCTCGACCCGGGCATCTTCAAGGCGTACGACGTCCGGGGCATCTACGGAGAGCAGTTCGACGGAGATCTCGCCGAGCAGATCGGGCGGGCGTTCGCGCGCGTGCTCGCAAGCCTGTCGGGCAAGCCCGTGCAGAGCCTGAGCATCGGGATCGGTCGCGACATGCGACTCTCGGCCCCCGAGCTGGCGGGCCGCTACCGGGAGGGCATCCTGTCGGAGGGCGCGAGCGTGGTCGATGCCGGCCAGGTGGGCACCGAGATGCTCTACTGGCTGGTCGGCTCGCGCGGCCTGGACGGCGGGCTGATGTGCACCGCCTCGCACAACCCGAAGGCGTACACGGGCGCCAAGCTCGTGCGCGAGGGCGCGCTGGCGCTCTCCGGCGACACCGGCATCCAGGACATGCGCCGCGAGATCGAAGCGGGCCTGCCGGCGCCCGCCGGCCCGCGCGGCTCCGCGCAGGACGTGGACGTCTACGCGGAGTTCCAGCAGGCCGCGCTGAGATTCATCGACCGCTCCGCGATCAAGCCCATGAAGGTCGTGGTCGACGGCGGCAACGGGATGGCGGGCCCGATGGTCGGCCCGCTGCTGGAGCAGCTCCCGCTGGAGCTCACGCGGACCTACTGGACGCCGGACGGCAACTTCCCTGACCATGAGCCAAACCCGCTGCTGCCGGAGAACCGGACCTTCATCATCGAGAAGGTCCGCGAGACGAAAGCCGACCTCGGCATCGCATGGGACGGCGACGCCGACCGCTGCTTCTTCATCGACGAGAACGGCGAGTTCGTCGACGGCGACTTCCTGACCGCGCTGCTGGCGCAGGCGCTGCTGGCCAAGTATGACGATCCCGCCCACCCCGAGACGATCCTCTACGACGTGCGCGCCTCCTGGGCGGTGCCCGACACCGTGCGCGCCGCGGGCGGCACGCCGGAGGTCAACCGCGTCGGCCACGCGTTCTTCAAGACGCGCATGAAGCAGGAGGGCTCGCTGTTCGGCGGCGAGGTCTCCGGCCACTACTACTTCCGGGACTTCTACTGCGCGGACTCCGGCACGCTGCCGGCGCTGCTGATTCTGGAGCATCTCTCCAAGTCGGGCCAGACGATGTCTCAGCTCCTGGCGCCGCTGCGCCGCCGCTACTTCATCTCCGGGGAGATCAACTCGGAGGTCGGAGATCAGCAGGCCAAGATGCAGGAGATCGCGGAGCGTTACTCCGACGCCCGGCAGAGCCGCCTGGACGGCATCTCGATCGACTACGAGGACTGGCACTTCAACGTGCGGCCCTCGAACACCGAGCCGCTGCTGCGGCTGTGCCTGGAGTCGCTGGTCTCCGCGCAGGACATGGAACGGCGCCGCGACGAGGTGCTGGAGCTGATCCGCTCTTGAGCGTAGACCCCCCGCCGAGCGCCGGAGCCGACGGGCTGGATCCTGAGCTGGAGCGCGAACGAGAGTGTGAGCAGGCGACTGTGGATGCCGGCATCCACCGGTTTGCGATCCCCACCCCATTCCGGGTCGGCCGCGTCAACGCCTACCTGATCGACGACGACCCGCTGACCCTCGTCGACTCCGGCCCCAACTCGGCCAAGGCGCTCGACGAGCTCGAACAGGCGCTCGCGCGACTCGGCCACCGCATCGAGGACATCGGCCTGCTGGTGATCACCCACCAGCACCTCGACCACTTCGGCCTGGCGGCCATCCTCGCCCGCCGCTCCGGCGCGCAGGTGGCCGCGCTGGACGAACTCGCCCCCTATCTGGATGCCTTCGGGCAGGAAGCCGAACGCGACGATGTCTACGCCGAGCAGATGATGATCCGCCACGGCATCCCACGGGAAGTCGTGGCCGCGCTGCGAGAAGTCTCCGCGAGCTTCAGGGGCTGGGGCTCCAAAGTGCACATCGACCGCCCTCTGCGCGACGGCGAGCAGCTACAGCTCCGCGACCGCTGCCTGGAAGTGCTGCACCGGCCGGGACACAGCCCCTCCGACACCGTCTTCCTGGACCCCCAGCGTCGGATGCTGCTCGCCGGCGATCACCTGATCAAGCACATCTCCTCCAACGCGGTGATCACCAGGCCGCTCGGCGCCCCCGCGGATTTCGCGGGCCCGCGGCCGCAGTCCCTGTTGACCTACATCGAATCGATGCGGGCGACACAAACGCTCGACGTCGGGGTGGTGCTGCCGGGCCACGGCGTGCCCTTCGACGACCACGCCGCGGTGATAGACGAACGCCTGCGCATGCACGCCCGCCGCGCGGAGCGAATCCTGCGAGCGCTCGGCGAGCGCCCCCGCACCGCGCACGAGATCGCCCAGGACCTGTGGGGCAACGTCGCGGTCACGCAGGCCTACCTCACGCTCTCCGAGGTGCTCGGCCATCTCGACGTGCTGCTCGGCGGCAACGAGGTGGTCGAAGCCGAGCGGGACGGGGTCGTGCGGTTCGAGGCTGTTTAGCTCTGTTTAGCTCGAGCCAAGCGAAGTTCAAATCAAACAGCTCGGGCGGCGATCCTCGGGGCGCGGGGAAGGCCGGGCGTGCTTTGGCGTGACTCGTTCATCGCAAAGAGAACGCCAGCCGCTCAAGACCCGTCGCCCTCGATCTCGCCCAGGTGCTCGACGTTGGCAAGATCGTCCGGCTCGGCGCTCGGCTTGCCCGCAAACCACGCATCGAGGATCTCGCCGAGCAAGGCGGCCGACGTCGTCCGCAGGCTGAGCGCGAGCACGTTGGCGTCGTTCCAGCGTCGCGCGCCCGCGGCGGTCATCGCGTCCCCGCACAGCGCGGCCCTCACCCCGCGCACCTTGTTCGCGGCGATCGAAGCGCCCGTGCCCGTCCAGCAGCACACGATCGCCTGATCGGCGCGCCCGTCGGCCACATCCCGCGCCGCCGCCTCGCTGGCCCACGCCCAGTCGGCGCGCTCGCCCTCGGCCAGCGCCCCGTGCAGAATCGGCTCGTGGCCGCGTTGCCGAACCTCCTGCGCCAAGCGGCCCGCAACGCCGGTCATCTCGTCTGCGGAGACCGCAACCCTCATGCGAGACAGCTTATCAAGCCTTATAGGTCTCCAAGGAGATCGCCTTGTGAGGAAGCAGCCGTACCGGGCGCTATCAGGCGTTATCGGGTGTTATCGGAAAAATCAGATACCGGCGCATAACCCTCGATACGTCTGCCCACCGCCTCCAGCAGCAGCCCGTGCACGCGGTCGTCTCCGGTCAGCTCGTTGTGGAAGGCGACCGCGATCATGTCGCCCTGGCGCGCGGCGACCGCGTGGCCGTCCACCTCGGCCAGAACCTCGACCGCCTCGCCGTGCTCCGCTATCCACGGCGCCCGGATGAACACGGCGCGCACAGGCGGCCCCTCGACGCCCGACACGCGCAGGTCGGCCTCGAAGCTGCGGATCTGGCGGCCGAAGGCGTTGCGGTCGGCGAGGATGTCCATCACGCCCAGGTGCTCGCGGTCGAGCATGATCAGCCCGGCGCAGGAGCCGAGCACCGGCAGCCCGTCGCCTATCGCTCGCCGCAGCGGCTCCACCAGCCCCTCCCGCTCGATGCCGAGCGTGATCGCGGTCGACTCGCCGCCCGGAATGACCAGACCGTCAAGGCCCTCCAGGTCGGCGACGGTGCGAACCTCGCGAACCTCCGCGCCCAGGCGCCGCAGCACCTTCCCGTGCGCCTCGAAGTCCCCCTGGATGGCGAGGACGCCGATCAGGGGCGCCCCTACCAACCGCGGCTGGCCAACTGCTCCTCTGGCCTCAGCTTCGAGTTCTCCAAACTCACCATCGCGCCGCCCAGCCCTCGCGAGGCGGCGGCCACGCGCGCCGGGTCCTGCCAGTGCGTGGTGGCCTCCACGATCGCCTTCGCGCGCGTGGCAGGGTCCTCCGACTTGAAGATGCCGGAGCCGACGAACACGCCTTCGGCGCCGAGCGCCATCATCAGCGCGGCGTCGGCCGGGGTGGCGATCCCGCCGGCGCAGAAGAGGACGACCGGAAGCTTGGCGTTGACGGCGACCTCGCGCACGATCTCCAGCGGCGCGCCGTGCTCCTTGGCGGCGGTCGGCAGCTCCGCCTCGCTCAGGGCGGCCAGGGCCTTGATCTCGCCGGTGATGCGCCGCATGTGGCGCACGGCCTCCACGATGTCGCCGGTGCCCGCCTCGCCCTTGGAGCGAATCATCGCGGCGCCCTCGCCGATCCGCCGCAGCGCCTCGCCGATGTTCGTCGCGCCGCAGACGAAGGGCACCTTGAACTCCCACTTGTCGATGTGGTTGGCTTCGTCGGCGGGCGTCAGCACCTCCGACTCGTCGATGTAGTCGACCTCGATCGCTTCGAGCACCCGGGCCTCCACGAAGTGGCCGATCCGTGCCTTGGCCATCACCGGGATGGTGACGGCCTCCTGGATCTCGGCGATCATCTGCGGGTCGGACATGCGCGCCACCCCGCCGTCGCGGCGGATGTCGGCGGGGACGCGTTCGAGCGCCATCACCGCGCACGCGCCGGCATCCTCGGCGATCTTGGCCTGCTCTGCGGTGACCACGTCCATGATCACGCCGCCCTTGAGCATCTCTGCCAGGCCGCTCTTTACGCGGAAGGTTGCCTCGTCTCTCATATGAGAGGGAGTCTATCCGGGCCGGCGCATGCGCCGGCCCGCGGACCCTTGCATGCAAGGGTCCGGCCAGGGCCGCATGCGGCCCTGGCTACTTCAGCCGGAAGGCCTTGATGCGGTCCTCATAGGAGTCGCTGTCGCGCGAGTAGACCGCGAAGGCGATCGCCTGGATGAGGCTGAGCAGCGCCGTGTGCGAGCGCACATAGGCGGGCGTAGAGGACGAGTAGTAAAGCTTTATTTGCGCGAGCTTCGCGACCTCTGAGAGCGTCGCGTCGGTGAGCGCCGCGGTCTGCGCTTTGCGGTGGCGCGCGAGCTTCAGAGCCCGCACCACGAGCGGATGCGGCCTGCCCGCCGAAAGCGCGATCACGAGCGTCTGCTCGTCGATCCTGCCAAGACGGGAGAGCACCTCCTGCGAGGGGCTCGCGGCGATCTCCACGCGCAGGTCGAGCAGCATCAGCAGGTGCCGCAGATAGCTTGCGAAGAACGCCATCTGGTCGGTGCCGGCAACCAGCACGCGGTTGCTGGAGGCGATCGCCTCCACGAGCTGGTCGACCGTCTTGCGCGTGACCTTGCGCGCGGTCTGCTCGATGTTCAGATGGTCGGCGACGATCGCCGCCTCGAACTCGTTCTGGTCGAGGGAGAAGAGCGGTCCTCCGTGCCCGTTTCCGTTGCTCACGCCGTTGACCGGCGCGCCGGTGTGCTCGCGCCTGTACTCCTCGCGCGCGGCGGCCTGCAGCTCCGGGAAGCCCTCGAAGCCGAGCGCCTGCGAGAAGCGCACGACGGTGGAGCTTGAGGTGTTGGCACGGCGTGCGAGCTCCTCGGCGGTTTGGAAGGCGGCCTCATCGAGATGGTCGACGATGTACTGGGCCACGTCCCTCTGCGAGCGCGAGCACTGCTCGAATCGGGACTGGATGTAGGTGGAGAGGGTGAGGTGGCCGTCGATCCCGTCGAGCGGCGTCTGTGGGGTGGTTGTGGCAGCGCGCTTCATCGGCGCTCTTGTTCGACGCCATGGGCACGCTCTCCTCTTCCAGGCGTTCACGGCGGGCCTACGCAAGCGTTCGTGCAGGCTCTCCGCGAGCGGTGTGGCGCCCCCGGCGGCGCGGCGGATATCCTCCGCCGCCGTGGAGCACGCCGAGTTTCGATCGCAGTTCCCGGTGCTGGACAGCCTGGCCTACCTGAACGCGGGAACCGACGGCCCGCTGCCCCGCGCGGCGGCTCAGGCCGCCCAACAGGAGCTCGACGTGGAGGCGCGCAAGGGCCGCGCCAAGGAGCACTTCGAACGCCGCGGCGAGCTCGGCGAAGCGCTGCGGGCCTCCTACGCCGGAATGCTCGGCTGCGATCCGAGCGAGGTCTCCCTGACCACCTGCACCAGCGAGGGCCTTGCGATCGTGATCGACGGCCTCGGCCTGCGCGCGGGCGAGGAGATCCTCACCAGCGACGAGGAGCATCCAGGGCTGCTGGGCGCGCTCGCGGCGGCGCAGCAGGCGGGCGTGAGCGTGCGGATCGCCCCCTTCCTGGAGATCCACGAGCACGTCGGCCCCGACACGCGCTTGATCGCCTGCTCTCACGTGAGCTGGATGACCGGCCGGGAATGTCCGGCGGGCCTGGCCGAGGTCGATGTGCCGCTGGCGCTCGACGGCGCCCAGGGCGCCGGCGCCGTGCCGGTGAACGTCTCTCACCTGCGCTGCGATGCCTACGCCGGCGCCGGCCAGAAGTGGCTCTGCGGGCCGGACGGCACGGGGATGCTGTACACCACCCCGGAGCTGCGCGGCCGCCTCGCCGTCAAGCGCCGCGGGTACGGCAACCTCGCCGACCCCGACCAGGGGCTTCACGCGCGCCTGCACGAGGACGGGCGCCGCCTGGACACGCTGGCGCTCTCCGCCGAGACCCTCGCCTGCGCGCTTGCCGCCATGCAGACGTTGGAGCGGGAGGGCTGGGCGCGGGTGCACGGTCGCGCGCGCGACCTCTGCTCCGAGCTCGCGCTGATGCTCGTCGCCGCCGGCCGGCAGGTCGTCGCCGGCTCGGCCGGGACGCTGCTCTCCTTCGAGAGCCCAGACCCCGAAGCGGAGCGCGCGAGCCTCGCGGAGCACGGCGTGGTGCTGCGCGACATTCCCGGCCGGCCGTGGCTGCGAGCCTCTGTCGGCGCCTGGAACGACGAGCACGACCTGCAGCGGCTGCTGGACGCGCTGCGCTGAGGCTGCGTCGGCCCGGGCGGCCTTGTCTTATCGTCTCGGTGAACGCCGTCTGCGCCCCGCGTCAGACAGAGAGCCGCGGCGTACTCGGGTATCGCCACACATGAACGCGACATCACAGACGACCGGCCCTCGGCCCGCAAGCGCGCTCGCTGCCTCGCGCGCGCGGCGCGCCGCGGAGTCGGCGGGCGCGGGCGAAGGCCCGGTCGCTCTCTACCGCCTCGGCCTGGCCGCCGTCCTGGGCCTCGCGGCGGCGCTGAACGTCTACGACCTCTCCCGCAACGGCTGGGCGAACAACTTCTATTCGGCGGGCGTGAAGTCGATGCTGCTCTCGCTGCACAACTTCCTGTTCATCTCCTTCGACCCCGGTGGCCTGATCAGCCTCGACAAGCCGCCGCTGGCGGTTTGGGTGATGGCGATCAGCGCCAAGATCTTCGGCTTCACCCCGATGAGCCTGCTGCTGCCGGAGGCGATCGCGGGAGTGCTGTGCGTGTGGGTCCTCTACATGGCGATGGTGGGCCCCTTCGGCCGCCTGGCGGCCCTGCTGGGCGCGCTCTGCCTCGCGGTGTTTCCCGCGTTCGTGGCGGTCAACCGCGACAACAACCCAGACGCGCTGCTGATCCTGCTGATGACCGTCTCCTGCTGGGTCGCGTTGAAGGCGATCCAGAGCGGACGGCTGCGCAGCATCGTGCTGTGCGGCCTGGTCGTCGCGCTGGCGTTCAACACCAAGTCGCTGGCGGCCTACCTGGTCGTGCCGGGGATCGCCGCCGCATACCTGGTGTGCGCCCCCGGCACGCTGCGCGCCAGGATGCTGAAGCTGCTGGTCGCGGGCGCCACGATGGCGCTCGTCTCGGTCGCATGGATGAGCTTCGTGGACCTCACCCCCGCCGGCCATCGGCCCTATGTCGGCAGCTCCACCGACAACTCGGAGCTCGGCCTCACCTTCGCCTACAACGGCTTTGGACGCATCGACGGGCAGACGGGCGGCCCCGGCTCGATCCCCAACGCTCCGGGCGCCTACGCACCCGTCCCCCCCGGGACCGTCTTCCAGGAAGCCGGCGAAGAACACTTGCACACCGAAGCGCTCGCCAGGCACATGTTCGGCCCGCTGCCCGCCGGCGGGCGCCTGCCGTTCGCGAAGCTGACCGTGCAGGGCATCGTGGCCGCCGAAGGCAACCCCGCCACCGCGCCGCCACCCGAGTACCTGCCCAACGGACGCGCGAGCAAACCGACGGCGTTCGCAGAGCCACCCGGCCCGCTGCGGCTGCTCGAAAAAGCGCTGGGCGCCCAGGCGGGATGGCTGCTTCCTCTCTCGCTGGGCGGCGCGATCGCGCTGCTGGCGCTGGTCGCCGGCGGCTGGGGCGGCTCCGCGAGCCGCGCCACCGACGGCGCTCGCGGCCGCCGCGACCCGCGTCTGGCGGGGCTGCTCGTGCTGGGCGGATGGTTCGCGGTGGAGGCGGTGGTGCTGAGCCTCGCCGGCGGCATCGTGCACCCCTACTACACCTCCGCGCTGGGGCCCGGAGCCTCCGCGATGGTCGGCGCGGGCGCGCTCGCCCTCGTCGCGCTGCTTCGCCGCGACGCGCGCTGGGCGGCGCTGCTCGCCGCGACCGTCGTGGCGAGCGTCGCCACGCAGATCGTGCTGCTGGACCGCAGCGAATACATGCAGTGGCTGCTGCCGATCCTGATCGTGTGCGGTCTGGCGAGCATCGCGATCGCGCTGCGCGCCCGCGCCTGGACGCAGTGGGCGCTGATCGGGCTGGTGGGCGTGCTGGTGGTGGCGCCGACCGGCTTCGCCGCCGCCACCTGGGGCGCGCCGGTGCAGGGCACCTTCCCGGTCGCCGGCCCGTGGGGCGCGCCCGGCAACGGGGGCGTGGGCGTGCCGGCGAGGGAACTGCCCGTCTTCCGGCATCTGTTTCGCTATCTGCAGCGCCACGATCCCACGCGGCGCTTCACCGTGCTGACGGTCTCCTCGGTCACCGCGGCGCCCCTGATCCTCTGGGGCAGCGATGCCGCGTCGCTGGCCGGCTACAGCGGCACCGACCCGGCGCTGTCCGCGGGTGGCCTGGCGCACCTGGTGCAAGAGCGCCAGGCGCGCTACGTGCTGCTGGGCGGCCCCTACTCCAGCCGCGGCGGAAACGGCGCCACGAAGGCGACCATCCAGGCATGCCGGCAGATCCCCTCGCGCGCCTGGGGCGGAATCCGCGACTCCAAGGAAGCCCTGGTCCTCTACGACTGCGGCGGCCGGGCGCCGCGGCTCTGGGCCGTGCAGGGCGGCCGCTGAGCGCGGGTCGCGGCGGCGGCGCCCGCCGGGTGAGGTCGCGGCCGCGGGCGCACGCCGTGGGCGATCGCGGGGCCGGCGACGCCGCTCAGGCGGCGATGTCGAGGTTGCGCCTGAAGGCGCGCTCGAAGAGATCGCGCTCGCGCCCTGCCGCCCAGCGCGGCACAGCCGTCTCCCCCTGCGCCTGCAGCGTCAGCCTGACGGTGCCGTTGCAGGCAGCCAGGGTCGTGTCCCTGACGAGCTGGTCGCGGGAGCGCTCGAGGTCCTCGGCCAGCCGCAGCAGCACCGCGCAGCGGTCCAGCCGCTCCCTGTCGCCGGCCTGGAACAGCGGCGCCAGCTCGCCCGGCTCGGGCATGCCCTTGCGGTGGTAGCGGGCGGCCTGCGCGATGATCGCGACCTCTCTGGGTGAGAACCCCGGCAGGCCCGCGTTGAGGATCAGGTAGCGCGAGTGCTTGTGGTGGTCGTCGTAGTCCACGGACATCCCGATGTCGTGCAGCATGCACGCCGCCCACAGCAGCTCCCGCTCGTGCGGGTCGCCCTCGTGCACGCCGAGCCCCGCCAGCTCGTCGAACATGCCGAGCGCGAGCTCCGCGACATGCCGGCTGTGGGCGGCATCCATGCCGTAGCGCCTGGCGAGGTTCAGCACCCCCTCCCTGCGCACGTCGCCCAGCAACGGCGGACCCTCTCCGCCGCCGAGGTGGCGCTCGAAGAAGACGCCCTCGCGCAGGCCCGCCTCCGTCACCTCCAGGCCCTCGAAGCCGCCGGCCAGCAGCACCCCCTCGATCACGATCGCGCCGGCCAGGATCAGGTCGGCGCGCGCCGGCTTGATGCCGGGCACCTTGGCGCGCTCGGCCGCCGGCAGCGCCGCCAGCCGCTCGATCAGGCTCTCCAGCGCCGGCAGGTCCAGTAAGAAGCCCTGCACCCCGTTGGTCGGCAGACCCGCCGCGCGCTGCGCCGCCGCCGCGAGGTTGCGCGCGGTGCCGCCCATGCCGACGAGCCTGCCGCCAAGCCCCTGCAGCCAGGATGAGGTGCGAAGCCGCTCCCGCACGTGCTCGCGCAGCGCCTGGATCTGATCTGGATCCGCCGGACGGCCGGGGTCGGGCTCAGCCAGGAAGCGCTCGCTCATCCGCACCGCACCGAGCGGCCAGGAGCCGATCTCGCGCTCGAGCCGCTCCCGCACGTGGACGAGCTGCAGCGAGCCGCCGCCGAGGTCCAGCACCGCGCCGTCGGTCAGCGTGGTGGAGCTCACCGCCGCCAGGTAGCCGTAGCGAGCCTCCTGCTCGCGCGAGAGCACCCGCACCGGCAGGCCGATCTTCTCGCGCGCCGGCACCAGCACCTGCTCCGAGTTCCCGGCGTCCCTGATCGCGCTGGTGGCCACCGCGTCGATCTCCTCCTTGGCCAGCCCGGCTGCTCTGCAGAAGTGGGCGAACACGTCGAGCGTGGCCAGCGCCCTGACGATCGGCTGCTGCCCGAGCACCCCACTGGCGGCCAGCCCCTCGCCGATCCGCACCGCCTCGTAGATCTCGTCCGTGCGCTGCCACCAGCCTTCGGTCGCGGTGAACACGACGAGCCTGAAGGAGTTGGATCCCAGATCGATGACGGCCAGGCGCCGAGCAGATGCCATCTCCTGAGCGTATTGCCCGCGGCGGCGGGGCCGGACACGACGGTGCGGCGAGACGCCGGAAATGGCGCGGCGGCGGGACGCAGACATGGCGCGGGCGGCGAGACGCCGGAAATGGCGCGGCGGCGGGGCCAGACACGGCCTTCCGCGCATCCGCCGCGGCCCGGGATCAGTCGGGCTCCCGCAGCGCGGCGCCGACCTGGTCGCGGCCGGCGATCTGCAGCTTCCGATAGGCGGCCGAGAGATGCCCCTTGACGGTCTGGGTGGTGATGAACAGCGTCTGGGCGATCTCGCCGTTGCTCATCCCGGATGCCGCCATCCGCGCCACCCGCAGCTCGCTGGGCGTGAGAGAGCGCACGCCGCTGAGCCAGGGGCGGCGCGGGCGTCCGCCTGCGGCCAGCAGCTCCTCGCGGGCGCGGCCGCCAAGCGGCTGAGCGCCGCAGCGCTCCGCGATCTCCAGGCCCCGCCGCAGCGGGTCCCTCGCGGCCGTGCGCGCCCCGCCGCGGCGCAGGTGCGCGCCGAGGTCGATCAACGCGCGTGCGAGCTCCAGCGGCGCCGGCACGTCCTGGAGTGTCGCGATCGCCGTCTCCAGCAGGCGCGCTCTGCGATCCGCGGCCGCGACCGCGGCCTGAGCCGTGAGCGCGACGCCGACCGCGCGCGGGCTGTGCGCCTGGCGTGCCAGCGCCAGCTCCTCGGCGGCCAGCCGCTCCGCCTCCGCCGGCGAGTCCGCCGCGATCGCGAGCGCGAGCTCCGAGCGCCACGGCACGACGTTGGGGTTGAGCACTCCGATCGTCTCGCAGGCGCGCCCGCACGCTCGCAGGTCCTGGATCGCGGCGTCCCGTTGCCCGCAGGCCCGTCGCATCCTGCCTCGAACGCCAAGCAGCGTGACCCCCGCGGGCGTGCCCGCCAGCGGCCCCGGGAGCTGCACGCTCTCCAGCAGCGCAAGCGCCTCGCTCTCGCGTCCCTGCTCGGCCAGCGCCAGCGCCAGGTAGCTGGCGGTGAACGGGATCGTGAAGTGCAGACCGTGCTCGCCGGCGAGCTCCAGCGCACCGGCGAGATCGGCCTCGGCGTCGGCGGGACGTCCGGCTCTGACGTGGGCCAGCGCCTGAAATGACGAGCCGGCCAGGAAGCCGAGCACCGATCCGCGCCGGGCGGCGTCACGCAGCATCGCGGCCGTGAGAGAGAGGGCGTCCGGCAGCCGGTCGAGCAGCACCAGCGCGAACGCCGCATGGACCGCCTCGATCGCGTCGGCCGTCTCGGCGGCCAGGAAGGCGCCACCGTCCAGGCCCCGCTCGATCAGCCCCAGCGACCGCTCCGGCGGGCCGCCGCGGACGGCCAGCAGCAGGGCGAGGTTCAGGCGCAGCGGCCGCGCGCCGTCCAAATCGGAGTCGTCCGCAAGCTGCAGCAGTCGCGTGAGCTCCTCGACTCCCACGCCGGCGCCGCGCGCGTCCAGCGTGCGCAGCGCGATCAGTCGTCCCTCCAGACGCAGGCCGAGGTCGGGCTCCTGCCCCGCCTGCGCGTCGAGCACCGCCTGCCCCAGCGAGCCCAGCGCCTCGTCCCAGCCTCCCTGGAAGAGCAGCGCATCGGCGAGAGTCCATCGCAGGCGGGCCTGCTGCGCTGGATCGAAGCGCTCTACGAGCGCCTCGCGCAGACGTCCCACCGCCTCCGGGCTGCGTATCAGGAGCTCGGCGCCGGCAAGCTCGGCCAGCAGCGCGCCACGCGCATCCGGCTCGGGCGGCTCGATCAGCGCCCGGCGCAGATACGAGACGGCGCCGGCCGCGGCGCCGCGGCGGACCGCCGCATGCGCAGCCGCACGCAGCGCATCCACGGTGCCGCTCCTTCCCGCGGGCTCGCACAGCATCAGGTGCGCGGCGATGGTCTCCAGGTCGGCGCGCTCGCTGGAGAGCGCCTCGGCGGCGCGCTCGTGCAGGTGCGCGCGTGCGGACGCGGGCATCGAGTCGTAGACCGCGCTGCGCAACAGCGGATGCGCAAACGCGACCGCTCCCGTCCTCTCGACCCGGGCCACGCCCTCGCCGGCCAGATCCTGCACCGCCAGCGCCGCTTGCGCCGGCTCCAGTTCGCCGAGCGCGGCCACCTGGCGCACTGGCGCCGAATCGTCGAGCACCGCCAGCGACCGGGCCGCGGCCAAGGCCCGCGGCCCCAGACGGCCGAGCCGCGCGAGCACGTTGCGGGTCAGCGACTCAGGAGCGACGCGGCCGATCTCCGCGAGCGCGATCCCGTCCGCATCGAGCCCACGGCGCGCGACCTCAGCGAGCAGCACGCTCAGCGCAAAGGGATTGCCGCAGGTGAGCTCATGGCAGCGCTCTGCGAGCACCGGATCGGCGGCCTCGCGACCGAGCCTCTGAGCCACCAGCGCCTCGACGGCCTCGCGCTGCAGCGGCCCGACCGTGACGGTCACCGCGTTCGTGTCGCCAAGCAGCGCGGTGAGCACACCGGGGCTGCTTTCGCACACCGGGCGGGAGGCGGCGAGCACGAGCACCGCCAGGCCGTCGAGGCGGCGGCGCAGGTAGGCCAGCCATTGCAGGGAGAGCTCGTCGACCCAATGGGCGTCGTCGACACACAACAGCAGCGGCCCCTGATCGGCCAGCGCGGCCAGCAGCCAGTAGAGGCCGTGCAGCACGTGAGCCGCCGACATGCCCAAGCCGTTCCTCTCGGCGGCGTCCAGATCTCCCCCGCCCGTCAGCGCGGCCGCGCCAATGCCCGCGGGGCCCACCATCACAGCCGCCGGCGCGGTCGCCGTGCCCTCCCGAAGCGGCGGCTCCAGCATCTGGCGAACCGCCCCCAGCGCATGGGTGGCCTCCAGGTGACTGCCGCGCGCGCTCAGCACCCGCATCCCGCGCGCGGAGGCGATCTCGCTGGCTGCCGCCAGCAGACTGGTCTTACCCTCGCCCGGAGCGCCGAGGATGCTCGCGAGCGCTCCGCGCCCGCCGACGGCGGCCTCGATCAGTCCTTCGATCTGCCCTAGCTGCTCGGCCCGATCCAGCAGCAGTGGAACATGATCGGGCCTCGGCGGCCCGTCCTGAGTCTCTTGCACCCGCGACTCCGATGTGGTTCAACGCGACGTAGACCTGTGCAAAGCGATCCCCCCGGCGATCGCATCCGACAAAAAACCCTACCGTCAGTATGGTGACAGCCCGCCGCACACTTGGGAAGCTGACGCGATGCAAAGACGGCTCGCGTTCCCCGCCGCAGCACTTCTGCTGTTGGCGATCACGCCGCAGGTGGCACGTGCCGCCTCACAGACCACCATCGGTTTCGACGACCTCGCCGCCGGCACGCTGGTGACAAGCCAGTACAAGGCCCAGGGGCTGGAGCTCGGCTCGGCCTCCAGCTTCGGCCAGAGCTCGCCGGGCGTTGGCGACTGCGGATCGCCGAGCGTCCAGGCCGAAGCCCCCGCCACCGGCTTCACCGCCGCCTCGCCGCCCAACTACGCCGTCCTGCCGTTCTGCGCGGGCGCAGGCCCGCCCTTCAGCGGCACCTATGGCGCGCTGCTGGGAGCGCCCCGCGGCTCGCTGTCTGTGAAGGTGCGCAACAGCACCACCGTCGGCGCGGGCGGCGTGGAAGTCCAGATCATCGGCTACAGCAGCGAAGGCAAGCAGGTGGCCGAAGGCACGGGCGAAGCGCTGGCAGGCTCCTGGCAGACGATCTCCGCCACGCCCAGCGGCGCCACCAAGATCAGCCACTTCATGATCCGCACGCCGAAGAGCAGCTCGAGCTCGATCGCGATCGATGACCTCAGCTTCGAAGCGATCGAAGAATCCTCCGGGGGCGGAGGATCCGGCGAAGCCGGCGGCGGCGGCACGGGAGGCGGAGGCGGCAGCGCGGGAGGAGGCGGCGAATCCGGCTCGGGCTCCCCCGGCGGCGCCTCCCCACCGACGGCCGTGCTCACGCTCTCCGGCCAGGCGCTCGCGGGCGGCGCCTCGACGCTCAGCGGCGCCGGCTCCAGCGGCGGGTCGAGCAAGATCATCTCCTACGACTGGGACTTCAACGGCGACGGCAGGATCGACACGAGCACCGGGACCAACCCGGACGCGCGCTTCATCTTCACTCCCGGCACCCACCACGTCGGTCTGACCGTCACCAACAGCGAAGGCAGGAAGTCCAGCACCGGCATCACGATCAGCGTGCCGCCGCCGGTCTCGCTGCCGCCACCCGCCGACGGCGGCGAAGGGCAGTGCGAAGGCTCCTACGAAGAAGGCGAAGTCCAGATCCTGGCCGAATGCATCCAGCCCTCCAAGGAAGGCGGCTACGTGATCCAGACCCGGCTGCTGGAGCTCAACGGCATGGTGCTCGCGCCGCAGGGCGGCGGCTATGGGGTCTTCAAGGTCCAGCACTTCAAGGAGCTCGGCGTCGGCGAAGGCGTGCACCTGACCGGGCCTGCGGTCAGCTTCGAGCTGCTGAACACCCCGATCGGCGACATGGTGATGGGCGGCCGCAACCTGGAAGCCGAACCGATCTTCCTCTCCTTCAAAGCCTATGTTCAGCAGCACATCCAGTTCCTGGGCCACTCGCTGATCGCCCCTGCCGACGCCGGCGGGCAGTCGGCTCACGCCGCAGGCGCCTCGAAGTCGCTGATCGTCAGCTTCGCCGTGGGCCACGAATGCTCGGGCAGCCAGAAAAGCGCCACCTGCTGCCCCAAACGCAACAACACCGCGTGCGCCACGCTGCCCGGCGGCTTCCCGCTCGGCGGCCAGGTCAACGCCTACATCGACGGCAAGGGCCAGCTTCTGCTCAGCGTGCAGGTCGCGCTCGACCTCTCCTCCGTGGGCTTCGAAGCGAGTGGCGGACTGGAAATCATCGCCAGCGCGACCAGCGGCATCAACCTCGCGTCGCTGAAGTTCGAAATCCCCGAAGCCGGCCTGGCCGAAGTCTTCAAAGTGGAAAAGGCCTCCTTCACCTACTACTTCCCCGACGACCCCGAAGAATCCAAGCGCGACACCTGGCAGGCGAAGGGCACGATCGTCTTCGGCCCGCTCGGCGAACCGAAGATGAAGGGCTCGCTCTCCTTCAAGAAGGGCCAGTTCCACGAAGCCTCGATGACGTTCACCGCCCCAAGCGGCACCGGTGTGCCGATCTACCCGGGCGTGCTGGTCAACGAACTCGGCGGCACCGTTGGGGTGGAACCGCTGAAGTTCGGCGGCACGATCGGCGCGAGCATCGCCACCCAGCTCCAGCTCAGCCTCTCCTTCCTCTACCGGGAAGCGAGCGCCGAAGAGCTCGGCTTCTTCGGCGGGGAAGGCAAACTCTCGTTCAGGGGCGATGAAATAGCCAAACTCGCCGCCGACGTGTACTCCGACGGCTACACCGACGCGCAGCTCAAGATCGACCTGCACTTCCCCTTCAGCTCCAAAGAACCGGTGATCGAAGTGCAGGGCGGCATCGGCTTCTGGGACGAACCGACCAGCGGCCGCTGGGAAGCCAACGGCGAAGTTCACCTCAAACTGTGGATCATCAACGCCGAAGTCGCCGGGCTCGTCAACAACACATACGCCGCGGGCTGCCTCTCGGCCTTCGGCGGCGGCATCCAGGGTCGCTACCGCTTCTCCGACGGCAACATCTCCGGCGGGATCTTCGGGTTCAAAAGCTGCGGCGACGAACTCAAGCAGTACAAAGAAGTGCCGCTCACCCAGCACAGCGGCGGCTTCGTCAAAAGCGAATCGCTGGTGCGTCTGCGCTCGCCGCTGGGCGCGGGCGGGCCGCTTGTGACGATGGCGGCATCCGGCGGCGGGACGATCACGACCGCGTCCGGCGGCGGCGGGACGATCGACGTCGCCTCCGGGCAGTTCGGCGAGGAGCTGCGGATCGGCGCGAGCTCCGGCACCCCGGTCGTCAGCCTCACCTCGCCCTCCGGCAAGACCTACACCACCCCTGTGGACCCCAACGTCCCGACCGGCGTGGAAGGGCAGTTCATCGCGGCCGTCGCCCCCGACCAGCGCGAAGTGATCGTGCTGCTGCTGCACCCGCAGGGCGGCGTCTGGACGCTCGCGCCCGCCGAAGGCGCGCCGCCGATCGCGCGGGTGATGGCGGCTCAGGACGTGCCACCCCCGAAGGTCCACGTGCGCGTGCGCGAGCACCGCGGCCGCTGGAGGCTCGCCTACCGCATCTCCAACTACGTGAAGGGCAGCAGCGTGCAGCTCTTCGAACGCGGCCGCGACAGCGGCCATGTGATCGCCACCGTCCACAAGGCGGCAGGCACGATCCACTTCACCCCCAGGGAAGCGCTCTCGCGCAAGCGCAAGATCTACGCGAGCTTCACCGGCGCCGACGGCACGCCCAAGCGCACGGTCGCCGTGGCCGCCTACCGGGCGCCGACAGCGCTACGCGGCGGCCGTCTGACCCACCTGCGCCTCGTGCGCCGCGGCAACGGCACGGCGGTGCTGAGCTGGGCGCCCACGCGCGGCGCCCGCGGCTACCGGGTCAAGCTGCGCGGCAGCGACGGACGGCTGGTCACGGCGCTCCTGCCCGCCGGCCGCCACACCCTCACGCTGCGCGAGGCCTATCCATGGGACGCCTACACGGCGAGCGTCAGGGCGCTGGCGGGCGCGGACCTGCTGCCAGGCCCCACGGCGCACGCCCGGCTTCGTGCCGCCAAGAGCAAGCACGTGAAGATCGTGGTGCTGCATCGGCACATGCACGGCAAGGCCAAGAAAGGGCACGGGAAGGCAAAGCGGCGCGGGCGGTAGGGAGCCGTGGTGCAGCGTGGTCAGGCTGGCGCCCGAGATGCGAGCGTGCCAGAGGGGTAGAGGTCGACGGCCAGCGCTGGGTCGCCGGCGGCGCGCTCACCCCGACATGGCGACCGTGCTCAAGCAGCGACCACACACATAGGCAGCGATCCGCCGCGCGCGGGGTACGACGTGGAGATCGTGGTGCGCATGTACGTAGGGACCTTACGAACACCGGCCCGGGCCGTGCGGGAAGGGCTCACGCATACTGGTGATCGCCCGCCCCCGCGTGCTCCCCCGCCGCCGCCAGCACAGCGTCGAGCAGGCCCGGGAAGCGGGCGTCGAGGTCCTCGCGGCGCAGGCTGTTCATGCGCGCGGTGCCCTCCTCCTGCTGATGGATCACGCCTGCCTCCCGCAATACGCGAAAGTGGTGGGTGAGCGTCGACTTGGTCACGTCGATGTCGAAGGCGCCGCAGCGGCGTGGCGCGCTCTCGCACGCGAGCTGGGAGACGATGCTCAGGCGCTGCGGGTCGCTCAGCGCGTGCAGCACGTCGGCGATCTGGATCTCGTCTCTGTCGGGGTGATGTAGGCCCATGACGCAATTGTACGACGATCGACGTCCTATGTGCTACGGTGATCGTCGTACCAGCAAACAACGAGCACGCCACCCATGACGCCCCTCCCTCTCCCCAGCAACTGGACCAGCGCCCGTCTCTCCGCCGTGGTGGAGGCCGCCTATCTGCTGGAGCTCGCCGGCCGGTGAGCTATGCCCCGGCAGCCAAGCGGCCGGCAGCCGCGCGCGGCGGCTCGACGCTGCTCTTGATCCTGATCTGCGCGGCGCAGTTCATGGTGATCCTGGACGTCTCGATCGTCAACATCGCGCTGCCCTCGATCAGGAGCGGGCTGCACTTCAGCACCAGCGGGCTGCAGTGGATCGTCAACGTCTACACGATCACCTTCGGCGGCTTCCTGCTGCTGGGGGGTCGCGCGGCGGATCTGCTCGGTCGCCGTCGCACCTTCCTCGCGGGGATGGCGCTCTTCGCCCTGGCCTCACTGGTGTGCGCGCTGTCGAGCTCGCAGGGGATGCTGATCGGCGCCCGCGCCCTGCAGGGCCTCGGGGGGGCGGTGCTCTCTCCGGCGAGCCTTGCGATCGTCACCACCTCCTTCGCGGAGGGCCGGGAGCGCAACCGCGCCCTGGGCATCTGGGGAGCGCTGGGCGGCCTCGGCGGCGCCTCCGGCGCGCTGCTGGGCGGGCTTCTCACCCAGGGGCTCGGCTGGCCCGCGATCTTCCTGATCAACGTGCCGGTCGGCGTGGCGGTGATCCTGGTCGGACGCAACCTGATCCCCGAAAGCCGCCGCGAGGACGCGACGCGCCACTTCGACGTGGCCGGCGCGATCCTCGTCACCGCCGGGCTGATGGTCGCCGTCTACGGCGTGGTGCAGAGCGAGTCGCTGGGATGGCTTTCGGCCGGCGTGCTCGGCCCGCTGGCGCTGGCGGCGGCGCTGATCGGCGGCTTCGTGCTGGTCGAGGCCAAGCTCGCGGCGGCGCCGCTGCTGCCGCTCGGCGTGCTGAGGATGCGCCGCCTGCGCGGCGCCAACCTGGTCGTGGCGCTGCTCTACGGCGGCATGTTCGGGATGTGGTTCTTCCTCACCCTCTACCTGCAGGAGGTGCTCGGCTTCAGCGCGCTGCAGGCGGGCTTCGCGTTCATCCCGCTGACGCTCAGCATCGCGCTGTTCTCGACGATCGCCCCGCGGCTGGTCGGCGCGCTCGGCGCGCGGCCGGTGATCACCCTCGGGATGCTCGGCTGCACCGCGGGCCTGGCGCTGCTGAGCATGCTGCCGAGCCACGGCAGCTACTTCGTCTGGGTGCTGCCCGGCGGGCTGATCAGCGCCGTCGGCTTCGGGCTGGCGCTCGTGCCCTCCACGATCGCGGCGGTGCAGGGCGTCCCCGCCCATCAGGCGGGCCTGGCGTCTGGGCTGCTGAACACCGCGCGCCTGGCCGGCGGGGCGGTGGGGCTGGCCGTGCTCAGCACGATCGCCGACTCGCACACCGCGCATGCGATCGCGCACGGCGCATCCCAGCACGCCGCTCTGACCAGCGGCTACCGGCTCGCGTTCGTGATCTCCGCGGCGATCTGCCTGGCCGGCGCGCTCGTTGCTGCCAGGACGCTCGGTGGCGCGCCGCGGCCGAGCGCGGCGGTCGTTCCCGCGCCCGCGCCCGGGCGGCCGAGCACGGCGGCGCCGGAGAGCGCGCGGGCAACGCCGGCCGCCGCGGTCGAGACGGCCGCCGTCGAGTGATCTGCAGGCTCTCCGGCTACACGCTGCGCAGCGCCGTCGCCGGCGCCAGCCGCGCCGCGCGCGCGGCCGGGTAGAGCCCGAGCAGGGCGCCCAGCAGCAGCTTGATGCCCACGCCGCCCGCAACCGCGAGCACGGGCACCACCAGCGTCCATCTCTCGCTCCGCCGCGCGGCGCTGTGGCGCGACGCTGCCGGCGCTGCCGCGTCCTATGCGGCGCCCGCCTGCTGCGAGCCCGACTCGCCCAGCCCGACCTCGTCGGCCAGCTTTGCGCCCCACGCGCGTGCCCGCTCTATCTCGCCGTCCTCCAGCGGCCCCTCGGAGTCCTGCACCAGGAAGCTCTCAGAGCCGACCACCTCGTAGCCGTGGTGGCGCAGCCGGCGAGCGATCCCGTGCGCGGCGACGCCGGTCAGCCACGGGGATTTGTCGAGTCGGGTGTCGAACGCGGCCGCGCGGACCCCGTTCGCGTCGGGCAGGCCGTGCAGCCACCCGCGCAGCCCCGGCTCCTGATCGGCGCCCTCCTCGACGTGAGTCTTGCCGTCCTCCTGCGCGGCGTTGACCGCCATGTGACGGCTGCTCTTGGTGGAGAGCCCGTGCATGTGGGTCGGTCCGCCCACGACGATCAGGTCGGCCCCGTCGCTCGCGCCGCCAGCGTCCGCCACCGCCAGCGCCCTGGCGCCGCCCAGCCCCTGCGCCACCGCCTCGGCTATCGCACGTGTGTTGCCGTACACCGACTCATAGACAACGATCGCGTTCACCGTCGGCTCCTTTCAGGTTTCCAGATCAGCGCCGCATCGGGCGCCCGTGCAGCCAGGCTCCCGCGGACGCGCGCTTGCCGCATCCGCAGGCGTCCGCACGCGCACGACAAGCAACTACTTACCCTCGCTCTTGAGGTCAGCCCCTTCCGCCCGCCGCCGCGCAGCGGATAATCCGGCGCATGGCCTACGACGAAGACCTCGCAAATCGAGTCAGAGAGTTGATTTCCGCCGAGGCGGCCGTGGCGGAGAAGCGGATGTTCGGCGGGCTTGCGTTCCTGATCGCCGGCAACCTCTCGGTCGCCGTGAGCTCTCAGGGCGGGCTGCTGCTGCGCTGCGACCCGCGGGAGACGGACGCGCTGCTGGCCAAGCCCTTCGCAACGCCGATGGAGATGCGCGGCCGCGAGATGAACGGCTGGCTGCGCGTCGCGGCGGATGGCGTCGCGACCAAGCGCCAGCTCGAGCGCTGGGTCTCGCGCGGCGTCGCCTACGCGCGCTCACTGCCGCCCAAGCCCTGATCGGGCCCTGCCGCCCGCGAGATGCGCTGCCAAAGTTGACCTGCGTCTCCGCTGCGACTAGGTTTCAGCACAGCGATCGGATCGGAGGAAGGATGAGCGACATGGCAGCCGCCACGGCGGACAACTCGATTGAAGGCCTGATCGGCAGCTATCGCGCACGGCAGATCCCCCGCGCGCGTCTGCTCTCGGTGCTCACAGCCGCCGGAGCCTCGACCGCCGCGGCGGTGATGCTCGTCAATCTCGCCGAGCTGGCAGGCCCTGTCCAGCCGGTGCGCACGAGCGCCGGCTCCCACCATCAGCCGGCCGCGAGCGCGGGCGTCGACATGGCAACGGCGCATGACGAACATCTGAGCAACCAAACGGCCGGCACCAGCGCCGTGGACGCGAAGGCCAGATCCGCCGCCGTGGCCCAGATGATGAGCGACTACAGCTTGAGCGCGGTGGTCAACGATCCGCTCTTCGGCGGCCCGCTCGTCGGACAGGCCGCTATCGCGGTCCACAAGACGGCCGAGATGGCAGCCATCAGCGACCTCTCCTTCAACCTGCTCTCACGTTCGATCGTGGGCAGCCAGATCCTCGCGACCTGGGAGCTGGAGGGACTGCACAGCGGCCCCTACTACAGCCTCCCGGCCACCGGCAAACGGATCAGGATGCAGGGCGCGACCGTGCAGACCCGCGGCCAGGACGGCAAGATCCTGGTCGAGACGCTGTATTACGACGCGGCGCAGATGCGCCGGCAGCTCTCGCAGCACTGAACGCCGGCCGCTGCGCTCGACTTCGGCTCGGATCGAGCGCGGCTCGGCTCAGCTCAGCAGCTCGCCGAGCGTGCGGCCGCTGATCACCGACTCGGGACGCCGCGCCAGCACGTCGAAGCCGGGCCGCGCATGCTCGTCGCGGCGCTTGATCAGCAGCCACTGGCTGCCGGCGGCCCGGCCGGTGCGCTGCAGCGCGAAGCCGCCCGTGAGCTTCTGGCCGTGCAGGACGAAGACCGCGTGGCCCCGCTCGATCGCCTCCGGCCACGCCACCCGTCCCCCCTGCTCGTAGACGCCGCGGTCCCACACGATCGTTCCGCCCTTGCTCTGCGTTCCCTCGAATGAGTTGTACTCGAGGCTGTGGTCATCCACGGCGAGAGCCAGGCGCTTGACCGCCGGATCCAGCGATGGCCCCTTGGGCAGCGCCCACGAGCGCATGACCCCGTCCACCTCCAGCCGCAGGTCGAAGTGGTGCGTGCTCGCCATGTGCTCCTGGACGACGAATGCCCCGGCGGCCACGCCCCTGATCGCGAACTGCTCGTGTCCCTCCACCTTCGCTCGCTCGGTATGCAGATCCGCGACCGCGGCAAGCCGTGGCCCGTGGCGCAGGAACGCCAGCAGATCCTCCACCGCGGCCTGCGGCCCCTCGGCGTGCACCGCGACCGTGCCGTCCGGCTGGTTGCGCACCCAGCCCTTGACGCCGAGCTCGAGCGCGCGCCTGCGCGTCGCCTCGCGAAACCCGACGCCCTGAACGGCGCCGCCGACCGCAGCGCGAATCGCCACCTGCTTCTCAGACACCCGCCAAGACTAGTCCGCGCGCTCCCGGACTCACTTGATCACCAGCAGGCTCGGGTGTGTGGCCAGCAGCATCTGGGTGAAGGCATAGTTGAAGAGGCCGTTGGCGAGCATGCTCATCACCACCGCCTGGTTGACGGCGCGCCCGACTCCCGCGGCGCCACCGGAAGCGGTCATCCCCTTGTAGCAGCAGACGATTGCCGTGATCGCGCCGAAGATCGTGCACTTGAGCACCGAGCCCCAGAGATCGGTGGTCGAGGAGTTCGCGAACAACGTCGTCCAGAACGGCCCGAGCGGCTGTCCCTGACTCAGCTCGGCCAGCAGTCCACCGAAGAGGCCAAAGAGGATCGCGTAGATGTCGAAGAGCGCGGTCAGCAGCATCAGCGCCAGGAAGCGCGGCACGACCAGGCTCTTGACGGTGTCCACGCCCAGCACCTGCAGGGCGTCGAGCTCCTCCCTGATCTTGCGCGCGCCGAGGTCGGCCGTCACCGCCGTGCCCGCCGCGCCGAGAACCACCACGAACGTGATGTTCGGCCCGATTTCCCTGATCGCCGCCAGCACGAAGATCCCGCCGATCCGGTCCAGCGCTCCGAACAGCGTCAGGAAGTTGGCGGCCTGCAGGCCGGGGACCGCGTAACAGATCGTCACGATCGTGATCATCAGCGGAAACCAGACCAGTCGCAGCGCGAAGAGGAACTGGGCCACGAACTCGCCCCCGTAGCTGTAGGGCGGACGCAGAGCAGAGGTGATCGTCCTGCCAGTCAGGATCATCATGTCCCCGATTTCCTCCAGCAGCCCGCGCGCCACGCACACGACTCTAGCGTATTTTGTGCTAGCGAACTAGCACACTAGGCGCGGCGTCCCCGACGGCACTAAGCTTGGCTCGATGGCATCCCCCACCAGACAGGCCGGACCGACCGGAGACCAGGCAACCGCCGCGCTTGAGGATCTCTGGCTGGATCGCGACGCCGAGGTGCCGCTCGGCGTGCAACTCGCCTGGGCGCTGAAGACCCGGATCGCGGAGGGGTCGCTGAGCGGCGGCGACCGGCTGCCGGGTCTGCGCGAGCTGGCCGACACCCTGGGCGTCAACGCCAACACGGTGCGGGCCGTGTACGCGAAGCTCGAGCGCGAAGAGCTGCTCGAAAGCCGCCAGGGCAGCGGCACCTTCGTCGCCGCGGGCGAGGGCCGCCGGCAGAAGGCGAGCAGGATCGCGGCGAAGGCGGCGCGGGAAGCGGTCGCCGCCGAGGTCGACCCGCGAGACGTCGCGAGCATCCTCTACGTGCAGACGCCCGCGCCCGGCTCTGCGCGTGGCGTGGGCACGCAGGCGGATCGGAGGAGCGCGCTGCGCGCACAGATCACGACGCTGGAGCAGGCGCTCGGCGAGCTCGAAGCCGAGCATCCGGCGCTCGCGCGCAGCGCACGCCGGCAGCACCCCGGCGCCTCGGCGCGCAGGCAGCCGGGGCTGCCGAGCACGACCGAGCTCGAAGAGGTCAAGAGCTCGCTGCTGCGCAGGCTTAGCGCGATACAAGCGGAGATCGATGCGCTGCGACACAGCCCGCCTGTAGAGACGGCGCGCGGCGCCAAGCGCTCGCAGAGATCTGCGCCGGCGCCCGTCAAACCAGCGCACGCCAAGACGGCGCCCGGCAAGCCAGCGCGTGCCAAGTCGGCGCCCGGCAAGCCGGCGAGTGCCGGCAGGACACCGCGCGCGGGCGGCGGAGGCTCACGGCCGGCGCCCGCCGGCGCGTAGCGCCGCTACTTCTCCGCGTCCGAGGCGAACCTGTGCAGGCAGTGCTCGCTGCAGAAGAAGTAGCTCTTGCCGCCGCGCTCCATGCGCAGCGCCTTCTCCCTGTCGACGGTCATCCCGCAAACCGGGTCGGTGGCGCCGCGACGGCGCGTCAGCCAGAACAGCGAGGCGAAGACGAGAAGGCCGACGAGGTTCAGGACGAGCTTGTAGTTGAGTGTGACTTCCCCGAAGATGTCCGCTCGCGACGGACGCGGCCCGGTCGGAATCAGGCCGGCCGCGCTGAAGAGCCCGTCCACCGCGAGCGCGGCGATCGCCATCGTGACGTACATCAGCGCCACGATCCGCGCCGCGTATGCGCCGCCGTAGTACTTGCGGTAGATCGCGACGATCGGCAGCACGATCAGGTCGGCGAACAGGAATGCCAGCACCCCGGCGAAGCTCATCCCGCTCGACCAGAGCACCGCCGCGAGCGGCACGTTGCCCACCGAGCAGACGAATGAGAGCACGGCGATGATCGGCCCGACGAGCACGTTCTCCAGCGCCCCCAGGAGCCCGCCGGTGTGCGTGAGGAACAGGCTGGCGAAGAAGTCGTTGCCGATCTGGGCGATGAAGCCGGCCAGCAGGAACCCGATCGCGATCTCCTTGTAGAGCATCTGCCAGTCGCCACGGAAGTTGTGCGCGACGTCCGACCAGGCGGAGACCGATGTCAGCCGCCTGCGCCAGCTCATCTGCTCGCCCGCCATGTGGTGCTGGTGGCCGGTGTCCGCCGCCTGCGCGTGCGCGCGCGCCTCCCGCTCCAGGCGCGGCGAGACGAACAGCCGCAGCATCAGCGCCATCAGCAGGATCATCACGATGCCGCCGAGGTACTCGGCTACGGTGAACTGCCAGCCGATCAGCACCCACAGCACCAGCCCGAGCTCCCAGACCAGATTCGTGGAGGCGAATTGGAAAGCGAGCATCGTCGCGGCCGAAGCGCCCTTCTGGAACAGCGACTTCGCGATCGCCACGGCGGCGTAGGAGCACGAGGAGGAGGCGGCGCCCAGCCCGGTGGCCACCCCCACGGAGCGGGCGCCGGAGCCGGACAGCGACCGCTCGATCCGCTCCCGCGGCACCCACGCCTGCACGATCGCGGAGATCGCGAACCCGATCACCAGCGCCCACCACACCGCCCAGGCCATCAGCAGAGAGTCCCTGAGTCCGTGCCATATGACTTCCAGAACGGCCGACATGCTTTTGACCCTAGCATACCCCCCTGGGGTGTCTATAATCGGTGTCATGAGCGACCGAGAGCCGGCCCCCACCCGCGGGTACAGCGCAAGCAAGGATCAACTGAACAAGCGCCTGCGCCGCATCGAGGGCCAGGTCCGGGGCATCCAGAAGATGGTCGAGGAGGACCGCTACTGCATCGACGTTCTCACGCAGATCGGCGCCGTCCAGGCCGCCCTGGACAAGGTCGCGCTCGGCCTGCTCGACGGCCACGCGCGCACCTGCGTGGTGGGCGCCGAGGAGGAGCTCCGCGAGGAGCGCGCGGCCGAGCTGATGGCCGCGGTCGGCCGGCTGATGCGGCGGGGCTGAGCGGCGGGCCACCCGCGTTCGAGCGGGCGGCGGCGATCTCAGCTCGCGAGCGCGCCCAGCGGCGACTTGTCCCCGACGGACCAGTTGTGACCGAACGGGTCGCTGAAGCCGCCCTGCCGGTGGACGCCCCAGGGCGTCTCACGCTCCACGACCGCCGAGCGTGCCGTGGCCCCCGCCGCCAGCGCCCGCGCGATGAAGCTGTCAGGATCATCGACGAACACCTCGATCCGGCAACTGGTCACCCCCGCCTGCCCAGGATCGGTCTCGGCAGGGTTCTCCGGGTTGACCTCATGGAGAAAGAAGGGAGAGCCGTCGATGTGAAGGCCCGCCACGCCGCCCAGGTTCCAGAGCTCCTCGGCGCCAAGCGCCTCCTTGTACCAGGCCACAGCAGCCTCCCCGTCGGGGACGATCAGCATCACGGAAATCAGAGCGCCTGGCGTGTTCATGTCGCCCGGGCAAGGATGGCAGATCGGATGGTGGCGGCGCAGGTCCTGGCTGGTGGCGGGCAGGCGGGCGCCTCATGGACAGCCGGTCGCCCACGGAGCGCGCAATGGCGCCCGTTCGCTTGAGCAAAACCGCAAGAATATTGTAGGATCGCTCAAGCAAAGAGGACCATCCGCTATGGCTCCACGACCTACACCGATCGTAGAGCGGCCGCTGAGTGAGCGGGCGTTCGTCGCACTCAACCGCCGGTCTTTGGAGGCGGCGCGCCATCCGGTCGTCTGTCTGGCTGACGACATCCAAACGTTGGATAGGGCCACGGGGTCTCGGAGGCGCAGCCAGGATGCGCTACGCCAGCTACGGCGCGATGGTCGCCTGCGGCATGTGCGGCGCGGCACCTATCTTCTGGTGGCCCCCACGGGGTCAGCCGACGCCCGTCTGCTGCCGCTGATCGACGCAGTGACTGCCAGGCCATATCTCATCACCGCCGGGCGAGCTCTGACGGAGCTCGGCCTCTCCGACCAGCACTTCTTCCGCGTGGTCGTCTTGACGTCCCACCGTCTGAACGACTGGAGCTGGCAGGGCGACGACGTTCGCTACGCCCTGCTCGCGCCAGAGCGCATCTGGGGCGCGAACGCGACCGCCGGCCCTCAGGTCGCCTCGCCCGAGCGGGCGATCCTCGATTCCCTGGCGAACCCCCGCTGGGGCGTGAGCGTCACGCAGTCCGCCGAGGCGATCGACCACGCCGTCCCCAACCACACGACTCCGAAGCATCTCGCGGAGGCGGCAGAGCGCTACGGCAACGCAGCGACAACGCGACGGCTCGGCTATCTGCTCGAGTTGCTGCATGGGCCTGCCGCCGCAGAGGAGCTGATGCCGCTGCGGGGCCGCAGCCACGCCCGCGTTCTGCTCTCGCCCGGCACGCCGGCTCGCGGGCCGAGCGACCCACGCTGGGGCCTTCGGATCAACGTGTTTCCGGAAGCTCTGCTCGCGCACAGGTCGGTTGGATGAGCCTTCCTCGCCGCCTGATTCACAACGAATACGACCTCGAGGAGATTGCCGAAGCGCAAGACCGGCCGATCGAGCTGATCGAGCGCGACTTCGCGTTGGTGACTGTGGCGGCGCATCTCGTTGATCAGTTTCCCGGTCAGCTCTGCTTCAAGGGTGGATTCGTATTGCGCCACGTCCGCGGCCACGCCCGCTTTTCGACCCCGGACAGCGGACAGCGCTCGCGGAGACCCTCACCGATACCGACACGAACGGCATGAAAACGGGATCGCCGAGCCGCGTGGACTGCGCATCCTCCCGGGCGGGGTAAAGCCAGAGCAGGCGAGACGGCGCCTCAGCCGAGGCCGACATAGATCGGCTCGTCCGCGTACGGCACGCGGCCGTGCACGACGATGTGGTTGCGGCCATTTGCCTGTTCGAGCACCACGCGCGGATCCTCGTCAGCGAGCACGATCTCGCCCGTACGCGCGTCGATCGCGACGAACTTGCCCTCATAGCCTGTGGAGTCCGTGCGAATAGCCTGCATCAGTTGGTCTCCGATGTCAGCGTACCGTCAGCCACCGGAAATGCCGGGTCGCGGCCAGAGACAGGTAGGCAATGAAGTACGCACATCGGCAGAATCATGCCTGGTCAATTCTTCAAGTCGTCTCCCGCCCTGCCGTTGCGGGTTCGACGGCAGCGATGAGCCCGGCATCCCCTTCAATCCGATCCGGGCTCCATATCTGCGAGGCGAGCTGGGTGTACAGCTCCTGTCGATCGATCCGAGACTGCTTCTCGAGGCCGATGTACGCGTGCTCGTGGTGCTCGCTCGGGCCGTGCGCATTGTCGACGTGCACATCGTTCGCCAGCGACAATCGCGCAATACGAGGAGCACGACCGTGTACTTGACGGGGTGCGCGCTCGAACGCTCTACCACGCGTTGCACATCGGACGCCAAGAAGCCGGCAGCTCAGCGTGGCGACTATGATTGAGAGTGTGACGACGCGCATCCAAGCGGCTGAGAACGCCCTCGCCTCCGTGCGCGCCGAGGGTCTTGATCCGGGTGTCGCCGAGGCGCTACTCCATCGCTGGGCGCGGGGGGAGCTGAGCGATGCGCAACTGGAAGACGCGGCGCATCAGATCAGCACCGGCAAGCCGCTTTCTGAGCTGGGCACCGAGGCGCTTGCGCTGTCGCCGGGATCGTCTATCATTGCAGCACGAGGTCGGCCCGCTTAGACGGCTCCGGTCTCGACCACGCCCCGGGGTAACACCCGGGGCAGCTTGTTTCTACGGGCAGTATCCGCGGCTCAGCGTCGGCGGCGGTAGTTGCTCATCGCGCGAGCGTCCTCGTCAGCGAAGTGCCGTAGGCCATATTCGTCCCCCTGCGGCGCAAACACGTCCCCCAGGGCCAACCGATACCAGTGGCGCATGTGCGGCTTGGAATGGCTCTGGCCGGGCGTGGCGGCCTGCCAGGCGGCGAAGGCCGTCAGGTCCGCGAGCTGCACGAGACGATCCTCATGCGAGGCCGACATCCGCACAGTCCAATCCGTCCCGGCGCCCGCGCTGATCGTGTCGATGGCCTGCCAGTAGTGACGCTCCTGGCCGGCTCGGTCGATCACGATGCTCGATACAGGCTCCGGGTCTTCGAGCACCCATTCCAGAAGGCGTTCCAGCAGCAGCCGATACCGTCGCCCTCCGCGCGCCGCCGGTCCCTTCCAATGCCAGAGCACCGCGTACACCTGCACGCCGGCGAGACCTGCGAGGTGATGGAGGACGTGCTGATAGACGAACTCGCGCTCGTGCGTGCGGAACGGCGCTGCGTCACCGAGGGCGTCGATCTCGCTGGGCAGGAGCGGGCGCGCAAGCCGGTTCGCCTTCAGTTCTGGCTCTCGGGCAAACCCCGGCAGCAGCGCCGCCCTGACCCACGAGCCGATCCGTGCTTGCTTCTGCGAGCGCAACCGTCGATTCGGGCAAGCTCAGCGCGCACAACAGGAGCGTGCGCTCGGAGTCGCCGGACTCGTCGATGAACAGGTGGCGCGGATCGCGGACGACAATCATCTGATGGAGATGGTGGCTTGAGCGACTGCCGCACGAGCGGCGCAGCGCCCGATCACGCCGCCTCGCCCGCGAGGTGCTTGACCGGCGTCCTGCGCCCCGAAGGCGGCTGTGACGAACGCCGCCTCGTGCGCGCTCGGCGAGTAGTCCGCGTAGCGCTGGGTTGTCTCGATGTGCCGATGCCCCAACCACTCCTGCAGGGTCCGCACGGGAACGCCGGTGCCAGCCATCGCCGTGCCGAGCCTACTGATTGCGCAGGGTGCCCACCCGAAGATCATTCAGGAGCAGCTAGGCCACGCATCCATCACGACGACGATGAACCGCTACGGCCACCTGTTCGACGGCCTGGACGCGACCCTGATCGACGGCCTCGACGCCGCTCACGCCGAAGCGGACAACGTGCGGGCGCTCTCCAGCAGCTAACACCGTAGCGCCCCGGCAGATATCGACGTCTGCCGGGGCAACCGAGCGCCTACATGGAGATCGCGTCGGCTCTCAGCACTGCCCGCGTCGGCCATGCGAAGTCGCCCACGCGATGCACCAGGCCGGCGCGATGCCACTTGCCTAGCCCCCCAAGGCCATGGCGACTGGTACGGGGGACGCGAAGATGAAGTAGCTACGAACGCCGCCCGACGATAGGCCAGCCCCGGAAGCCCTCCACAAGCGACCGGGGTTTCGTCGTTCTGAGCCACCGTGTAGGCTCACAGCCGCATGGCAAAGTGCTTCTGTGGCTGCGGGCGGACCATCAGGTTCCGTGGACGCGTGGGCAACAACTACGGCAAGACAGCGCTCCAGTTCTTGTCCGAACTTGAGGCTGCGAGCACCCTCGATCCAGAGGACGAGGGCACGGTCGCCTTTCTCGACCAGGGCCGAGTTTGGCGCCGGCAGTTTGCCTCTGCTGCTCACGGCGAGATCGGGATGAACTCGTTGGACCGCGACGACTGGCTCAGGTGGAGAAACGCTGCCTTCGAGATCATCCGGCAGGATCACGCTGCGTTGGCAACTCTAGGAAAGCAAGTGATGGCATCTGGGCTAACTCCCAAGGAGTTCGCCGAGAAGACCGTCACCGAAGCATCTCGGGAGCCGTAGGCCCACCGGGCGGCGGCCACAGCGCCGTCGCGCGCCCATGCGGGCGCCACACGCGCCACGCCTACGGCCCAGATACGGCCTAACCCTGGGCTACCTACTGCCCGCCTGTTTCGCGGGCGCCACGTGGCCGCGCTGTGGCACGGGGTCCCCTACGGGGTCCAAGACCGTTTTGACCTCCGCTCATCGGACCACAAATGCAGCAAACCCACGCTATAGCGCGGGTTTTTCGTGATGGGCGATACTGGGCTCGAACCAGTGACCTCCGCCTTGTCGATCCGTTTTCGGGCGCGGGCTACGTTTGGCCATGCGGCGCCACCCACTGTTCATGCGGGGTTGCGGGCCGCTCACGGACCCCGCGGACGCGTAATTCATCATCGTTTGCGCGGCGTTTGTGGGAAGGATGTGGGAAGCGCCGCCGACCGTACGGCGCGGAAGCTCTCGCGAAACCCGGCACACACACGCCGCTGAGTCCGTAAGACGCCTGGTGGCGTGCGCAGGAGATCCGGCTCTCCGATCATGGGCTGAGCACGGTGCCGTAGCGCTCGTCGAAGGCGGTGCGCTCTTCCACGGCGAGCGCTTGGGCGAAGCGGCTCATCGTCACCGTGAAGCGGTCGAGGAAGCCGACGCTGCCGAGCAGCACCAAGCCGTCGCTGTGCCACCCCTCGATGAAGCCGACTTGGGCCTGCCACTCTACGTAGAGCCGCTCGTCGGCGTCGGGGGATGCAGGCGCAGGCCGATCGTCTTGTAACGGGCGACGGCGACGCGCCCGCCCACGGCATGGGTGGTGTGGCCCTCGTGGTCGTCGAGATCGACGCCAAGTTGCTCGGTGAGCAGGTCGCTGGCGAGGATCGCGTCGGCGCCGCTGTCGATAAGCCCGGTGAGCGGCCAGGTGCACTGGTCGCCATTGACGAGCGACACCGGTACGAACGGCCTGAAAACGGGATCACCGAGCCGCGTGGACTGTGCATCCTCCCGGTAGGGGTAGAGCCAGGGCAGCTGAGGCTGCGCCTCAGCCAAGGCCGACGTAGATCGGCTCGTCCGCGTACGGCACGCGGCCATGCACGACGATGTGGTTGCGGCCCTTGGCCTGTTCGAGCACCACCCGCGGATTCTCGTCAGCGAGCACGATCTCGCCAGTCCGCGCGTCGATCGCGACGAACTTGCCCTCATAGCCTGTGAAATCGGTGCGAATCGGCTGCATGAAGATGACCTCGAAGGAAAGTGTAGTAGTTCAGCCGAGTGCCACGATCTACCTTCCGAGTCGCTACTTCTCGTACTGATCGTGGGTCAACCAGGCAGGACAGCTGCGGCGATCTTCTGTGCGATCGTGTCGATGGAGTCTCGCGCAGTCTCGAAGCCCGCGAGGTCCGGCAGGATGCCGCTGAACTCAGCCACCTGCTCGAAGGTCACGCCGTCGAGCACGGGAATGAGCGTTTCCTTGCTGAGAAGCGCACCCAGCTCCCGCTCGGTCCAGAAGCGGCCTGCGACGAAAGCGGGCGTGAGCAGTACGACTCCAGCCCGTGCCTTCTGAAGACCCTGATCCATCTGCCGCGCCTGGCTCTTGCCGGGCTGAATCGTGAACGCGTCGAACCAGACCCACACCCCGAGCAAGAGGTTCCCTGTTTGTTCGCCGTCGATCCGGGCGTAGCTCAGGAAGACGTCCCACTCGCGGCCGTCGAGTGGCGCGACCGCCCGCTGGACGCGGTCAGCAAGCGCCTCCTCGGCAACCGTGTAGCGAGGCCCCGATTCGGCGACCCGTAGTCGGTTCTGGAGACTGCCGATAACCGCTGCATTATGGGCGTTGACCTCGCCCACGTGGCGGTTGTAGGCGGAGATCGCGCGCCGGTTCCGCTCCTGTACGCGCCTCACGCGCTGTTCTTCAGCCCGGTTGTGCTGATCCACGCGGCGGTTGTGCTCGTTGACCTCGCGTTCGACGCGCTGCCGTTCCTGACGGTTGAACTGGTCAACCTGCCTGTTGTACGCATCAATCCGCCGGCGAGCCTCGGCCTCTGCGCGACGCTGAGCCTCGCGCACTGCCCGTTCGTAGCCGGCCCGATCAAACGACATGCGCTATGTCTACCAGACCGCTCAGACGAACTGATGTTCGTCGCCGCTCGCGCTAGGAGCGCATGTACAACCGCCGGGTGCGATGTGGCAGGGTCCTACCGACGCGCGTCCCGCTCCTCTGCGGGAGATATCCTCACGCCATGCCATCTGCACTGGAAACGAAGCCCAGCGAGCTGGCGGAGATGCTCGCTCGCCTCGAAGATCAGATGAGAAGGATGCAGGACGACCTCGACGCGCGTCTGGACGCCATCGCCGAGTCACTGGAGGCCCGCGGAGCCGACGAGGAGGCCGAAGCGCTCCCGGCCGAGCGGATCAGAAGCGGCGCCGCGGAGCGCACGCAGGACGGCGCCGAAGCTCTCGCGGAGCTCGGCACACGCACGCCCTGAGCCAGACTTCGGCGCTACTCTCGACCGCGTGAGTCTTCTGCGCGACATCAAGGACAGCGCCGTAGGGACGAGCGCGCCTGTGGAGGTTCTGCTCCGGCAGTGCCTCGTGCTCGCATCACGGCTCCAGAATGACGAGCTTCGCGAGTGGGCCACCCAGGAGCTGCGGGGATATCGAGCGAACGCGGACCGCCCCGCGTACTAGTGCTCTGTTAGGTCTTTACTCGTGTTGTGGTGGCCGGTGGAGGGGTAGATTGGTGAGGTTGATGGTTTGCTGGCAGGTGGAGCAGCGGCCGGCCCAGCACTTGAAGATCGGTTGGAGGAGCCGGATGGTTTTCGGGA